>CAVWZL010000004.1:0-161925 GCA_963759495.1 uncultured Chloroflexia bacterium
TGCGCGTGTCTTCTCTTGTAAGATGGGTAGAGCGAAGCGAAACCCATCAATTGCGATTTTGCGGATAGGTGATGGGTTTCGCTGCGCTCGACCCATCCTACGGCAGGATCGCACTAAATGAGCGGCACGAATTTTTCGCTCTTTCTCGCCGCCGCACTGATCATCGCCTTCGTGCCTGGTCCCGGAATCTTTTATGTCGCCGCAAGGACGTTGTCGGGCACCGAAAGACCGGCATCGCCTCGACATTGGGGACCGCGCTTGGTGGCCTCGTGCATGTGATCGCGGGCGCTCTCGGGGTGTCAGCGATCATCCTGGCCAGCGCCGAGCTCTTCACGGCGCTCAAGCTCGCCGGCGCGCTCTATCTGATCTGGCTCGGCATCCGGACGTTTCGCGAGGGCCGACAGGCAATGGTGGAGGCAATCAGCCCGGCCGGCGCGCGGCAGGCGTTTCGCGAGGGCGTGCTGGTCGAAGCCCTGAACCCGAAGACCGCGGCGTTCTTTCTGGCTTTCATTCCGCAGTTCATCGACCCAGCCGGCGGTCACCCTGCGCTGCAATTCGTGGCGCTCGGCCTGATCTCGGTGTTGCTCAACACACTCGCTGACCGAAGCGGCTGTTCAAGCGCGCCAAGTCGGCGATCGTCGGGCCTGAGCCGGAGCTGCCGGAGCGCCTGCTGCCCGATGAGGTCGAGAAGGTGCTGCGAAAGCTGGGCGCCGACGGGGATCGGGTGCGCGGCACGCTCGAACGCGACTTCGCCGACTACGTCGAGCAGGCCCAGAAGAAGCGCGGGCCGGCCGTGCAGGAGGTGCTCATCGGGGCGGTGACGGGACCGCTCCTGCAGCGTGGCGTGAAGACCGCGGCGAAGTGGTTCGCCAGGACCGACCAGCAGGGCTTCCAGGCTCAGCTCGAGAAGCTGCGCACGCGCCAGTCGGCGTCAGGCGAGCCGCTGTCCGAGGACACGGCGAAGGCTGCCAGCAGCGACACTGGGGGCACCCGCCGCTAGACTCGCCACGGGCGAGTGGCGGAATGGCAGACGCGCCGGCCTTAGGAGCCGGTGCCCCGTGAGGGGCGTGTCGGTTCGACCCCGACCTCGCCTACTTCACTGATCTCTGGGGTCTCCCCCGGCGCGGGCAGTGCTCCCGCCACGGGACCGTGCTCCGGCCACGGGCAGTGCTCCCGCCACGGGCCCGTGCTCCGGCCAGGGCAGTGCTCCCGCCACGGGCCCTGCTCCCGCCACGGGCCCGTGGCTTCCTCCCGGGCCGTGCTCGCCCAGCGTTCAGTAGCGCGGCTCGTGCGTCGCGACTGCACGCCCAGCGAGCCATCCGACGGCTCGAGCCCCTGAGCTGCTCGCCGGACGGGCGGTCCCGCCCCCCGAACGGCCTCCGCGCCGACGTATTGCTCGCTACGCGAGCAGCCTCGCCTCGCGCCCGCCTCGCGCCGGACCCCCGACCGACCTGCTCGCTCCGCGAGCGCGGCGCGCCCGTCGCGAACCGGCGTACCAGCACCCCCTCCCACGGGTCGACGACTCGGAGGGCCCCGCCACGCCCGCCAAACGGGCCCGCCCCGCCCGCCCGACCTATACTTCCCGGGCTATGCAGGTCACCACCACCCCCGCTCCCAAGAGTTCCGTCGTCCTCGAAGTCGAGCTGCCGCCCGAGCGTCTCGACGCGCGCCGTCGAGGATGCCGTCCGCCGGCTTGGCCGTCGCACGCGGGTCCCCGGCTTTCGTCCCGGCAAGGCCCCACGGCCCATGCTCGAGCGCGCCCTCGGCCCCGGCGTCGTCCTCGAGGAGGCCGTCGAGCATCTCGTCGAGGACGCGTACCGTGCCGCGCTGATCGAGCATCGATCCTGCCGCTGACCCACGCCGAGGTCGAGGTCGTCCAGGCCGAGGAGGGCAAGCCGGTCATCTTCAAGGCGACCATTCAGGTCCGGCCCGAGGTCGAACTCGGCGACTACGCCAACTTCAACTTCCGGCCCGAGATCGAGACGATCGACGACCCGAAGGTCGACAAGGTGGTCGAGGAGCTGCGCGACCAGAACGCGACGCTTGCGCCGGTCGAGGATCGCGGCGCGAAGGAGGGCGACTACGCCGTCATCGGGTTCGCCGGCACGCGCGACGGCGAGCCGTTCGAAGGCGGGACGTCCGAGCGGATGCCGCTGATCATCGGCCAGGACCGGCTGATCCCCGGCTTCGAGGCGCACCTGCAGTCGGGCTCGAGGTCGGCGGCACGACCGAGTTCGACATCACGTTCCCCGAGGACTACGCCGAGGAGACGCTCGCCGGCAAGGAGGCCCATTTCTCGGTCGAGCTCAAGGAGCTCCGCGCGAAGGTGCCTGCCCGCGCTCGACGACGACTTCGCCGCGCAGCTCGGCGACTTCGAGAAGCTGGCGGCCCTTCGCGACGACATCCGGCGACGGCTCGAGCGCAACGCCCTCGACAAGGCGCGCCACGAGTTCGCCGACAAGATCATCGACTACGCCGTCGCCAACGCGACCCTCGAGCTGCCCGAGGTCCTCGTCGACCAGGAAACCGAGGTCATGCACGACGAGTTCCGGGCGAGCCTCGCCCGGCAGGGCATCACCGAGGAGGCCTACATCAAGGTCACCGACCAGACCGAGGCCGACCTCCACGCCGAGTTCCGGCCGCAGGCCGAGAAGCGCGTGAAGGTGCTGCTGGTGCTGTCGAAGATCGCCGAGCCGAGGGCGTCGACGGTGCCCGAGGCGGACGTCGAGGCCGAGGTCGCCCGCGGTCGCGAGCGCTACGCGCGACAACAAGCGGCTCCTCGAGTACTTCGAATCGGAGCGCGGGCCGAAACTTCATCCGCAGCACGCTGCGCCGGACGCCAGACCGTCGAGCAGCTCGTCGACGAGTGGCTGGCCGCGCATCCCGGAGCATCCGCCGCTGCCGCACGTCGAGGATGCCGAAGCGGCCGAAGCAGAGGCCGCCGGAGCTGCCCGAGCGGCAGCGAGCGGTGCTGCCGGCGAAGGCGCCGACCCCGCGGTCGACGACCGCGGCGGCCGAGACAGAACGCCGACGCCGCCGACCGAGACCGAGACAGAGCCCGCCGCCGCGGGCTGACCAGCCACCAACCGCCACACCCGCAATCGCACCAGGGAGTCAACCCATGCTCGTGCCGATGGTCATCGAGTCCTCCAGCCGAGGCGAGCGCGCCTACGACATCTACTCGCGCCTGCTCAAGGAACGGATCATCTTCCTGGGCGACGCGATCGAGGACCACGTCGCGAACCTCGTCATCGCGCAGCTGCTCTTCCTCGAGTCCGAGGACCCGGAGAAGGACATCAGCCTGTACATCAACTCGCCGGGCGGCGTCGTCAACTCGCGGTCTCGCCATCTACGACACGATGCAGTACGTGCGCGCGCCCGTCACCACGATCTGCATCGGGATGGCCGCGTCGATGGCGGCGGTCCTGCTCGCCGCCGGCGCGACCGGCAAGCGCTACGCCCTGCCCAACAGCCGGATCATGATCCACCAGGGTTCCGGCGGCTTCCGCGGCAACGCCCCGGACGCCGTCATCCAGATGAAGGAATGGGAGCGCCTCGTGAGCGTGAACCACGAGATCCTCGCGAGCCACACCGGCCAGCCGCTGGAAAAGGTGCGTCCAGGACACCGACCGGGACTATTTCATGTCTCCCGAGGAGGCCAAGGACTATGGCATCATCGATGCGGTCTATCAGCCTGGCGGGCGACTCACTGATCGCGCAGGCGCACGATGAGGGCCTCGCCGGCGGCGAGGGTGGCAGCCGTGGTCGACGCACGATGACGTCGATCCCGAGGCGACCGAAGAAGAAGGCGAAGAGCTGCACGGGGAGCCGGGATCTACGTGACGCTCGACCAGCGGCAGCAAGGGACCCAAGGTCCCGTATCGCTGCTCGTTCTGCGGCAAGACCCAGGAGCAGGTCCGCAAGCTCATCGCCGGGTCAGGGCGTCTACATCTGCGACGAGTGCATCAACCTCTGCCAGGAGATCATCGAAGAGGAGATGCTCGAGACGCCGCGGCCCAAGGCCGCGGCAGCGAAGCTGCCGAACCCGCACCAGATCAAGGACGCGCTCGACCAGTACGTGATCAGCCAGGAACGGGCCAAGAAGGTCCTATCGGTTGCCGTCTACAACCACTACAAGCGGGTGAACGCGGGTCACCAGATCGACGATGTCGAGCTCCAGAAGTCGAACGTCCTCCTGGTCGGACCCACGGGCTCGGGCAAGACCCTCCTCGCCCAGACCCTCGCCCGGGTGCTGGACGTGCCCTTCTGCATCGCCGACGCGACGTCGCTCACGGAGGCGGGCTATGTCGGTGAGGACGTCGAGAACATCCTGCTGCGGCTGATCCAGGCGGCCGACTTCGACGTCGCGCGGGCGCAGCGCGGGATCATCTACATCGACGAGATCGACAAGATCGCCCGCAAGGCCGACAACCCGTCGATCACCCGGGACGTGTCCGGCGAGGGCGTCCAGCAGGCGCTGCTGAAGATCCTCGAGGGAACGGTCGCGAACGTGCCGCCGCAGGGTGGCCGCAAGCACCCGCACCAGGACTTCATCCAGATCGACACGACGAACGTGCTGTTCATGTGCGGCGGCGCGTTCGACGGGCTCGAACGGATCGTCGAGGAGCGGGTGGGGAAGCGCTCGATCGGGTTCGGCTCCGAAGCCGCGATGACGCCTGCGGACCGTGGCCGGCTGCTCGAGAAGCTGATGCCCGAGGACCTGCTCAAGTTCGGGCTGATCCCGGAGTTCATCGGGCGGCTGCCGGTCATCGTGACGCTCACCGCGCTCGACCGCGGACGACCTGGTCCGCGTCCTCACCGAGCCGAAGAACGCGGTCACGCGCCAGTTCCAGAAGTTCCTGTCGCTCGACAAGGTGGAGCTGGTCTTCACGGCCGGGGCCATTCGCGCCGCCGCCGAGGTCGCGCTCGACCGGAAGACCGGTGCCCGGGCGCTGCGCTCGATCGTCGAGGAGTCCCTGCTCGAGGTGATGTACGACATCCCGGAGCGGTCGGACGTCCGCAAATGCATCATCACCGAGGAGACGATCCGCCAGGGTCGCGTGCCGCTCCTCCTGACGAAGACCGACGTCGACAAGGGCGTCGACGAGACCAACTACGAGGAGTGGCTGGCCGAGCGCGGCGCCAGCGCGTAGGCCCCGCGGGCGGGCGCGGTCCCTGCCCATGCGCCGAGGCCATCGGCCGAGGGCGTCCGGGCCGAAGAGAGCCCCCGGCCCCGAACCCTTCCATCCCGGCGCTATCGTCGCCCCACGGTCGCTGCATGACCTTTTCGGGGCTTTCGAGGCGACTTCAACGGACGGTAGTGGGTGAACGCCCTCGATGTCGGACTTCGTGGTCATTCGGTGACCACGGACGGTCCTATGAGCGTCCCTCAGCGGTTGCGACGGCGACGAGGCGAGTGGAGTCGCGGTGAAGCGCCCGAAATGATCATGTGCCGACCATGTCGCGAACGAACGTCACGTGAGCGGGGCGCGCCGCAGCAAGCTCGGCCTGGAAGCGGACCGGCGTGCTGCGGAGAGTCTTACCCAGGTCGCCGAGCAGATTCGTCAGGCACGCGAGCGTCGGGGCTGGACGCAAGCCGATCTTGCAGCACGAGAGGGCGTCGGGCGGCAGGTGGTCGGTCGGATGGAGCTGGCCAGAACCCGGCTTGACCTCGACGCCCTTTTCCGCCTCGGTCTTGCCCTGGGGCTGCGAGTCGACGTCGGCTTTGGGCGTGACCCGCATGCAGCGCCGCTCGATGCGGGTCACTTGGCCATGCAGGAGCTCGTGTTGCGCCTCGGCCGCCGCGCTGGGTGGGGCACGGCCGTTGAGCTACCGACTCGACCCGCGGAGCCGTGGCGCTCCGTTGATGTCGCCCTGACCTCGGAGCGCCACCGGGTGATCCTGGTCTGTGAGTGCTGGAACTCGATCGGCGACATCGGGGCCGGAATGCGCTCCACCGACAGAAAGCGGGGCGAACTCGCGCAGGTGGCAGTGGGCCGTTGGGGCGCAGACGCAAGGGCGGCCAGCCTCTGGATCATCCGGGCCACCGTGCGCAACCGTGCCCTCGTCGCGCGTTACCCGGAGGTGTTCGCGAGCCGCTTTCCAGGCTCGTCGCGGGTCTGGGCTGCGGCGATCGTCACCGGAGGGCCAGTGCCGGAACAGCCGGGTCTGGTCTGGGCAGACGTCAACGCCACTCGATTGCTCGAGTGGCGTCGACGCGGGGAGTGACGGTCAGGCGGGATCGCCCTGGCCGCGGCAGGTCACCTTCGGGTTCCAGTCGCTGAAGATGCCGTTCGGGTTCGGGCGCCAGATCCATGCGTGGAGCTCGTAGAAGTCGGGGAGCCCGTACCGGTTCCCGGCTTCGATCATCGTGAACGTCCTGCCGAACAGCGACGGCGGCTCGTCGTGCGCCGCATCCCACGCCTCGCGGAACACGACGTACTCGACGCCGACCAGCCGGTAGCCGCCGTTCACCTTGGGCTCGTAGACGAGCGCCTCGGGCCGGAGCGCATCGATCGCGCCGTCGCCGACGAGGTCGCCCTTGACGTAGTGCTGGCCCATCGTGCCGTCGGTCACGTGGTCCGTGCACATGTAGAACTCGCCGTAGCCGGCCGCCTTCGCGACGTCGAGGCTGTGGAACCGCTCGGTCGCGGCACGAACCGACGCGAGCTGCGACTGACCGCCGGCCATCGCAACGGTCCCGCCGAGAACCGCAAAGAGAGACGCGACCGCGATCGCGCCGATGAGGAGGTGCCGGCGAGCGGGCCGGCCTGTCGTCGGAGTCATCAGGCCACCTCGATCGGAACTTCGTAGACCTCGGTCGTGGGGTGGCCGGCGCGCTCGTGGATGCGCATGATGGCTTCCTTGGAGGGACCGGTGGACAGGCAGAACACCTTGCCCGACTCGGGATCGAGCCAGGCGTGGGTGAACTCGGCTCCTTCCTCGTGCTGGATCGCAACGTCGCGGTTGTGCGCTTCCTTGAGCTGATCCGCCGTCACGCCGACGAACCCCGAATGAACATCCATGAACCGTGCCATTGCAGGCCTCCTGCTCGAGCGCCGTGATCGGCGCCATCGGCCTTCACCGTGGCGGCGCGCGGCACGTCGGTCATCGGTCGTTCTCCCGATGACCCCAGACGGGCGTGCCCTACACTCGGGCACCGTGAACGGTGTCGGCACGCTGATCTGTCCGGTCCTCGTTGGCCGTGACGACCTGCTCGCCCTCGCCGAGCGACGACTCGAGCAGGCAGCGACCGGCCGTGGACACGTGCTCTTTCTCGCCGGGGAAGCGGGGATCGGCAAGACCCGGCTGCTTGGCTCCGTCATGCGCGAGGCCGCCTTGCGTGGCTTCGTCGTGGTGACCGGCGATGTCGGGCCGCGTGATGTCGAGGTGCCCGCCGCGCCACTGCTCGATCTCACCCGGTCGATGGCGCGTCACGCATCCCTGCGACCCGTGAGTGACGTCATTCGCGACCGGCTCCTGTCCGACGGCGGATCAACGGAGGCGGCCGCTCCTGACAACAAGGCGCGCGCCCGGCGACTGCTCGTGACCGATATCGCTGACGCCCTCGCAGGCCTGCCGTCGCGGGGGCCGGTGCTCATCGCGATGGAGAACCTGCACTGGGCCGACGATCTGAGCCTCGAAGTGCTCGCCGCCGTCGCTGCACGGGCGCCCGAGCTCCCGGTCCTGGTCGTCGGCACGTATCGAAGTGACGAGCTGTTCCCACGGGTGCCGATGCGTGAGTGGCGGACCCGGCTCGTCACCCAGCGTCTGGCCGAGGAGGCGCGTCTCCAGCGGCTGACAGCCGACGAGATCGGGACGATGACCACGCTGCTGCTCGAGGCGGCCCTGCCCGCGTCGCGAGCCGTGGTCGAGGCGCTGCATCGGCGCACCGACGGGATCCCGTTGTACGTCGAGGAGCTGCTCGGCGTCCTGCGTTCGGCACCCGGGACGATCGATGACGCGATCGCCCGGCCCGAGGTCCCTGACACGATCGAGTTCGCGGTGCGCGAACGCCTGGAGCGTCGAACGCCGAGGGCTCGAGCACTGGCCGAGGCCGCTTCGGTCGTCGGTCGCAGTTTCGTGGTCGACATGATCGCCGGCATGACCGACACGCCGACCGAGCAGCTCAGCGGGCCACTGCAGGAGCTGATCGATCAGTACGTGGTTGTTGAGACGGACCGGCCGGGGCTCTATGACTTTCGCCACGTCCTGATCCGCGACGCAATCTACGGGCTGGTCCCGGAGCCCGTCCGGCGCAGGCTGCACGGGCGGGTCGCCGAGCTGCGCGACCTGCTCCCGGAAACGGGCGACGCCTTCACGTCGGCGCATTTCGAGCTTGCGGGACGTCGCCTGCAGGCGTACCAAGCGGCGGTTCGGGGTGCCTGCCAGGCCGCGGCGATATCCGCGCATCGCGAGGCGGCCGAGCTCTATCGACGCGCGCTCCGGACGATGCCCGAGGAGGTCGACGAGCTGACCAGGGGGACGGTGCTCGAAGCAGCCGCCGTCGAAGCCGCCGCCCTGGACGACAACGAGATCGCAGCCGACCTCTTCGCCAGAGCACGCACGCACTACCGGCGTGCCGACCGCCCCATCGAAGCCGCGGGCGTCGTCGCACCGCTCGTCGCCGTCCGGCACCTGCTCGGCGATAACCTCGACGCCCGAACGAGACCGCTGCATGCGGCACTTGCCGAGCTCGAGGGGCTGGGTTCGGACCCAGGGGTCGAGTCAGCGCGGTTGCGCGTCCTGGCAGAGCTGTCGGCCGCCTACATGCTCGATCGCCGGCTGGAGGCCTCCATGAAGCATGGTCGGGCGGCAGAGACGCTCGCGCGCCGGCTTGGCGACCCTGCCCGGGAGCTGCACGCGCGGATCACCGTCGGCTCGGATCTCGTGTTCAGCGGGCGCATGGATGAAGGGTGGGAGCGGCTCGAGACGAGCATTCGCGACGCCCGCGCCCAGGGGCTGGACGAGGAGACCGCGCGGGCGTACCGCATGGCGGGCTCCTGCGCGTCGGTGCTGGCCGAGTACGGCCGCGCGGACGGTTACCTCACTGCCGGGATCCAGTTTGCCGAGCAGGCCGAGCTCTGGAACCACCGTCACTACATGGCGTCGCACCTCGCCCACGTGCGCTGGGCAACCGGGCGCTGGGACGAGGCCGAGTCTGGGGCGCTGCACGCCCTTGCCGACGGCCGTGGCGGGATCACGACGCGCATCACGGCGCTCCTCGTCCTCGGCTACGTGGCGCTCGGTCGGGGCGAGGCCGCCTCGGCCCGGGGCCGGCTGGACGAGGCGCTCGCGCTGGGTGAATCGATGCGTGAGCTGCAGCGGCGATCACCGGCTATCTGGGGCCTCGCGGAGCTCGAGCTCCTGACCGGCAACTCGGCTGACGCAGTAGGCCTGTCAGAGACCGGTCGGTCCCTGTCCATGGCGGTCGACGATGCGGCGTACCTGTTTCCGTTCCTCGTCACCGGGACGCGCGCGCGGCTGGCGGTCGGCGACGTCGCGTCCGCCGAATCGTGGGTCGGACAGGTGTCCACCGTCCTCGCCCGACGCCGGATTCCGGGTACCTTGCCGGCGCTGGACCACGCGCAGGGTCTCCTGCACCAGGCGCATGGATCGCTCGCTCGCGCGCAACGGTCGCTCGATGCCGCCGCCGCGGGATGGACTGCGGTCGGTCGCGTGCCGGATGCCATCGCAGCCACGATCGACGCCGCCGGCTGCAGCCTCCGGGCCGGTCGTCTGGTCGCGGCCCTGTCGACCTCGCAGGAGGCCATCGACGCGGCGACGGCCGTCGGCGCTCGACCGCTGGCCGACCGCGCCCGGGTCGTGCTCGATGCGGCCCGTGCCCGCCACCCCGATGCAGCGCCCTGGGCGCCCCTGACGAGTCGCGAGTTCGAGGTGGCGCGCCTCGTGGCCGATGGCTACACGAATGCGGCCGTCGCCGAGGAGCTCGGCATCGCGCCGCGGACGGTCGGTGCCCACGTCGAGCACATCATGGCCAAGCTCGGGGTCGGGAGACGGGCGGAGATTGCCGTGTGGGCCGCGGCCCGGACGACGCGCGCCACGCCGCCCGGCGGCTGAGCGGCCCGGACCTCGTGCTACACTCCCGGCCTCACGGCGACGACCGAGAGGAGTAGGGCCGGGACTGGACCCGAAGCGAGCGCGGGACGGTGCGAGCCGCGCAGGTCCACCGGCGTGAAGGTCGCTCGCGAGCCGTGCGGGTGGCGCCCGATAGCGCGCCAGGAGGATGCTGCCGACCCGCGCGCCGGGCACGACGGCATCGAACCAGCAGGTGGTACCACGACCCCGTTCGTCCGCTGGACGAGCGGGGCATTTGTTTGAGACGGGAGCGGCACGGATGACCGACACGACGCGCGACCTGCCAAAGGCCTACGTTCCGCGCGATGTCGAAGGGCCGATCTACGAGCGCTGGCTGGCCGCCGACGTCTTCGCACCGGACGGTGCCGGCTCGACTGCCGACCCGAGCCTGCCGGCCTTCACGATCATCCAGCCGCCACCGAACGTCACCGGCTCGCTCCATCTCGGGCACGCGCAGCGGACCGCGGTCGAGGACCTGATGATCCGGCACGCCCGGATGCGCGGCCACCCGACCCTGTTCCTGCCCGGGCTCGACCATGCGTCGATTGCAGCCCAGTTCGTGCTCGACGGGATCCTGGCGAAGGAAGGCGAGAGCCGCGCCTCACTCGGTCGTGACCGGTACCTCGAGCGCATGCGGGCCTTCTCGGATTCGACCCGTCCGGTGATGCTCGCCCAGCAGCGCCGCGTCGGGGCCTCGGCCGACTGGAGCCGGCTCCGATACACGATGGACGAAGGCTCCGGCCGGGCGGTCCGGGTCGCGTTCGACCGGCTGTACCGCGACGGGCTCGCCTACCGGATCGAGGCGCTCATCAACTGGTGCCCCGGCTGCCGGACGAGCGTCAGCGATCTCGAGGTGATCCCGACCCCGGAGACGGGCACGATCTGGTCGATCCGCTACCACCTGCTCGACGAGACGACGGGCGAACCCGACCCTGCCGCCTGGATCACGGTGGCGACCACCCGCCCCGAGACGCTCCTCGGCGATACGGCCGTGGCCGTCCATCCGGAGGACCCGCGCTACGCGACGCTCGTCGGCCGTCGCGTCCGCGTCCCGTTCGCCGAGCGGGACGTGCCGGTCATCGCCGACGAAGTGGTTCAGCGCGACTTCGGCACGGGCGCGCTCAAGATCACGCCGGCCCACGACCCCGAGGATTACGCCACAGGACGCCGCCACGACCTGCCGATGATCACGGTGCTCGCCGACGACGCGACGATGAACGAGGCCGGCGGCCCTTCGCGGGTCTGGACCGGTACGAGGCGCGCCGCCAGATCCTCGTCGAGCTCGAGGGCCGCGGCGATCTCGAGGCGGCGGCACCGCACGAGATGGTGATCGGCCGCTGCCAGCGTAGCAACGACGTCATCGAGCCGCGGCTCAAGACGCAATGGTTCATCCGGACGGAGCCACTCGCGGCGCGTGCCCTCGCGGCGACCCGCGAAGGTCGGACGCAGATCCTGCCCGAGCGCTTCGAGAAGACCTGGGAGCACTGGCTCACCGGCATCCGCGACTGGAACGTGTCGCGCCAGCTGTGGTGGGGCCATCGGATCCCCGCCTGGTATTGCCCCGACGGCCACGTCACGGTGTCCCCGGACGAAGCCGGCCCGACTGCCTGCGAGGTCTGTGGCACCGGCGCGGACCGGCTCCAGCAGGACCCCGACATCTTCGACACGTGGTTCAGCTCGGGGTTGTGGCCGTTCTCGACCCTCGGCTGGCCCGACGACACGCCGGACCTGCGCACGTTCTACCCGACCTCGGTCATGGAGACGGGCTACGACATCATCTTCTTCTGGGTCGCCCGGATGATGATGCTCGGCATCCACCTCACCGGGCGCGAGCCCTTCCACACCGTCTACCTCTCGGGCCTGATCCGCGATCCCGAGGGCCAGAAGATGTCGAAGACGAAGGGCAACGTCGTCGACCCGCTCGGCGTCATCGACGAGGCCGGGGCCGATGCGCTTCGCTTCGCGCTCATCCACGGCGCGACGCCGGGGCTCGACCAGCGCTTCGGCCAGGCCAAGCTCGAGAACGCCCGCAACTTCGCGAACAAGCTGTGGAACGCCACGCGGTTCGTCGTCGGCGCGCGACCGCCGGCCATCCCGGAGGATGCGCAACGGGCCGCGCCCGACGCGGCAAATCTTGGTCCGGCCGAGCGCTGGATCCTGTCGCGCGTCGCCGCCACCACCCAGGCCGTCGACGACGCGATGGGGGAGTACGCGTTCGGTGAGGTGACGCGGCTCGTCTACGACGCCATCTGGAGCGAGCTGTGCGACTGGGGCCTCGAGCTCGCCAAGGTGCGGCTCGCGGACGAGACGCTGCCCGCGGCGGTCCGCGAGGCCACATGGTGGACGCTCGTCGAAGCGCTCGACGCCTATCTGCGCCTCCTTCACCCGGTGATGCCGTTCGTGACGGAGGCGCTGTGGGCGGCGCTGCCGCACCGCGACGAGGATCCGGACCTGCTCATCGTGGCCCGCTGGCCGGGGCCTCGCGATCGTGACGAGGCTCTCGAAGGTCGTGTCGATCAGGTCCTCGAGCTGGTGACCTCGATCCGCAACGCGCGTGCGACCGCCAACGTCGATGCGCCGCGCTGGCTCGAGACGCACGTCGCGCCGCCGGCCAATCTGCACGACCTCGTCCAGGAGCTCGCGCCTGCGCTGGCTCGCCTGACCCGCGCGCGGCCACTCGAGCTGCACCGTTCCGCGGCCGACCTGCCACGGCCGGCCGGGTCGCTTGAGATCGTGCTGCCGGGCGGGGGCTTTGAGGCCACCGTCGTCACGGGTGCCGCCGACGCCGGCGAGCAGGAGCGGACCCGGCTCGAACGGGAGCTTGCCGAGGCAGAGGGGTGGCTCGAGTCGGCACGGGCCCGTCTCGCGAACGCCGGCTTCATCGACAAGGCGCCACCGGCCGTCGTCGACGGTGCCCGCGCCCGCGAGGCCGAGCTCGTCGACCTGGTTGCGCGGCTCCGGGAGCGGCTCGGCCGCCGAGCCGATGCCACGCCGCCGGGCGAGGCAGGCCGCCCGGCCGATGACGCGCGGCGGCGGCGCCCGAATGGACGCCGCCGCCTGGAACCGGGAGGGGAGGAGGAGTCAACCCTTCACGGCGCCGCCGGTGATGCCCCGCACGAAGTAGCGCTGCAGGGAGACGAAGACGATGATCGGCACGACCATCGAGACGAACGCGGCCGCCGTCAGGAACTGCCAGCCGCCGCCGAAGGACGTGGTGAGGTTCGCCAGCACGACGGACAACGGGTGGTTCCTGCGGTTCGCCGCCGAGGTACACCAGGGCCACGAGCAGGTCGTTCCAGACCCAGAGGAACTGGAAGATGGCCAGCGAGGCGAGTCGCCGGCACGCTCATCGGCAGGGCCAGGCGGAAGAAGACGGTGGCCGGGCTCGCGCCGTCGATGGCGCGCCGACTCGAAGACCTCCCGTGGCAGCGCCGCCGAAGTAGTTGCGCAGCAGGTAGATCGCGAACGGCAGGCCGTAGCCCGGTGTGCGCCAGCCAGACGCGCGAGGAACGTGCCGTTGATCCGATCCCGCCGACTGGCAGTCGCGGAAGCAGCTTGAGGACCGGGATGAAGCGTGATCTGCAGCGGCACGACGAGCAGGCCGACGACCACGACGAACAGGAAGTTGCGCCCGGGGAATTCCATCCACGCGAATGCGTACGCGGCGAAGGCGGCGAGCGATCACGCGATGATCGTCGCCGGGACGTGATGATGAAGCTGTTGATGAACGCCTGGCCCATGCCGCACGCCCGAGGACGTGCTGCGTAGTTCTCGAGCGTGAATTGCCACGGCGGGAGGAACGCCGTCCACCAGCCGCTGGTGCGAGATCGCCGCCGCGGGCCGGAACGAGCTGACCAGCAGGCCGAGCGTCGGGATCAGCCCAGATCGACCAGATCGCGAGCAGCGACAGCGTGCAGCAGCGAGGCGGCCCTCGGGCCGTGACGCGCCGTCGTCTGGTGGCCGCGTCGTGTGCGACGGCGGTGCGCGCGACTGGCGCGGCTGACCGCTGCCGTCATCGGATCGCCTCCTGCTCGCGGAAGCGCCGGATGTTGATAGACATGACCGGGATGATCGCGAGCAGCAGGACCACGGCGGTCGCGCTGGCCCGTCCGGGTTGGCCGAAAGTCGAACAGCTGCTTGTACATGCGGTTCGCGATGACGTCGGTGTCGAAGTTGCCGTTGGTCATCGATGTAGACGACGTCGAACGTCTTGAGGGCGAAGATGACCACGGTCGTCGCGACGACCGCAATGGTCGGGAGCGAGCAGGGGCAGAGACGATCCGCGCGGAAGACCTGCCACTCGTTCGCGCCGTCGACCCGCGCCGCCTCGAGCAGCTCGGCGCTGATGCCCTTCAGGCCGGCCGACAGGATGACCATCGCGAAGCCGGTCAGCATCCACGCGCCCGACGACGATGAGCGCAACAGTGTTGTTCGAGGGCCGTGACCGCGGAGCCAGGCGACGGGATCGCATGCCGACGGCCGTGACGGCCGCGTTGAGGATGCCCGACGTTCGGGGTCGAAGTCGTACATGAAGCTCCAGATCACCGCCGCCGCCACGAAGCTGATGGCGAGGGGCAGGAAGATCGATCGACTTGGCCACCGCCTCGTAGCGGACGCGGTCGACCAGCATGGCGATGAGCAGGCCGAGCCCGACCACGAGCGCGGCAGGAGGACCACCCAGATGCAGTTGTTGCGCAGCGCGTCGAGCGTGTCGCGTCTGGTTGAAGAACCGACGTAGTTGTCCAGGCCGATGAAGTCGTTGTCCCGGCTCGGTTCTGGAAGCTCGCGGACGATCGTGGCGATCGTCGGGTAGACGAGGAAGACGACGAGGAAGGTCAACCGCGGGCAGCAGCCACAGCCACGGCCGCGAGCTGTCGGCCGCGCGTCGCGGCGAGCGCCGGACGACCCCCTCGATCAGCAGGATGTAGCCGATCAGAACGACCGGGACGATGCCGATCGCGAATCACCGCCGAGGATGATCTCAGATCCATCGCAGCGCCCTCCTATGGAGGAACGAGGCCGGCGGCGCCGGCCGCCGGCCCGTCCCGTTAACAGACGCTACTCGCGTAGGCGCGTCTGCCTGGACGGCGTCGAGGTCGGCCAGGATCGAGTCGAGATTCGCGGGGTCTGGTGCGACGTCGACCATGGCGCTCGAAGAACGCGCGCCTCATAGCCGCCGGCATCAGGTCGCCGCGCGTCGAACCGGAAGGTCTCGCGCGGTGACAGGATCTCGGCCGACTTGCGCGACACATCGTCCGGGTAGGACCGAGGTCGGCACGTTCTTGTTGGCCGAGATGAACCCGCCGCGCTCGACCCAGATCTGCCTGGGCCTCGGCCGTGATCAGGTACTGGATCAGCGAGCGCGCCTGCGGCGTGTCGTTGAACATGCCGAACAGGTCGCCGCCGCCGGTGATCGCGCCGGCGTACTGCCGGGTCGATGTCGGGCATGACGAAGAAGTCGTACTCGCCCTCCGTCGCGCCCCCGGCCTCCTTGAAGAACGTCGGTGATGAAGCTCGCCTGGTGGATGGAACAGGCAGCCGGGCGGGTCGGCGAACAGCGGGCTTGCACCCCGTTGCCGAAGTTCGTCGCGTTGACGAACGTCCGCCGCCGGCGCGTCTGGCCGATCACTTCGCCGAACGCCTCGAACGCCGCCTTGATGGCGGGATCGGTCCACTTGGTGTCGCCCGCGACCCAGCTGTCGTAGACATCGGGGCCGGACTGGCGGAGCACGAAGTCCTCGATCCAGTCGGTGCCCGGCCAGCCGGAGTCGCCGCCCGACTCGAGGCCGATGCACCACAGGCTTCGCGTCGCCGGATCGGCACTTGCCGCCGCGGTCTTGAGCTCGTCCCAGGTGGCCGGCTCGCCGTCCCGTCGTAGGTCTCGGTGTTGTACCAGATCAGGCCCTTGACGGCGGCCTTGGTGAAGATGCCGCGAGCTTGCCGTCGACGGCCTGCCGAGGGCCGCGAAGCCCGGTGGGGTCGCTGCCTCGTAGGCGGCGAGGTCGACGAAGTCGAGCGGCTTGAGGGTGCCCGTCGGCATACCACTGCTGCATCAGGCCCGGACCCGGAAGGCCGGCCACGTCGGGCAGGTTGCCGCCGGCGATCGCCGCCGTCAGCGCCCCGGCAAGGTCGCGCTGGCCGGTGTAATTCATGGTCACGCCCGTGCACTCAAGCCACGGGGCCATCATCGCGTCGAAGTTGTCCTGCTCGGCGCCAGTCCAGGTCGCATAGACCGTGACCTCCCCGCCAATGTTCTCGCAGGTGAAGCCCGTGCCTGCGCCCGGGCTGCCGCCGGCGCTCGGGCTGCCGCCCGGTTCGGACGTGGCGGGCGCCGCACTGGTGCCTCCACCCGTGGTTGCGCCGGGCGCGGCTGTGCCGCCTCCGCCACCGCCGCACGCCGCAACGGCAATGGCCGCTGCGCCGAACAGCGCGACGAGCCGGCGTCGCCGGCCCTGGTAGCTCGCCATGTGCTTCTCCTTTCACGGGCCGCCGCTTGCTGCAGCGCGCCCACTCCTCCTGGTCCGGGTCAGCTGATGCGCCGATCCCGGTGCGTCGACGGTGGGGCCGTCGAACCTCGAACGATGAGCTCGGTTGGAAGCAGCGTCCGCTGCGGCACGGCCCGATCGGCGATCCGATCGAGGAGTGCCCGTCCGGCAGCCTGCCCGAGCTCGAAGGCCGGCAGCCGGACCGTGGTGAGTGGGGGATCGAAGTAGGCGGCGAGCGGAATGTCGTCGAACCCGACGATCGAGATGTCGTCGGGCACGCGCCGGTTGGCCTCGCGCAGGGCGCCGAACGCGCCGAGGGTCAGGACGTCGCTGGCCACGAACATCGCGGTGAAGGACGTCCGCTGCAGCAGCTCGGCCGTCGCGTTGGCCCCGCTTGCGGCGTCGAAGGCGCCTTCGGCAACGAGGTCCTGCTCGAAGGGAACGCCGGCCGCCGCGAGCGCCTCCCGGTATCCGTTGAGCCGCTCCCGAGCCGAGGTGTACGTCAGCCGCGCGTTGGTCACGCAGGCAATCCGGCGATGTCCGAGGGACAGCAGATGCTCGACCGCGCCGCGCGCGCCCGCCACGTTGTCGACGTCGACGCTCGGCACGGCGAGACCCGGCAGGAAGCCCTGGAGGACCAGTGGAAAGTCGTCGGTCACGAGCTCGGCGAGCGATGGGTCATCGAGGCGCGGCCCCGACACGATCAGTCCGTCGGCGTGCTGCGAGCGAAGCAGCCGGTCGTAGGTGCCCTCCGGTGCGAGGGGCTCCACCATCACCCGCGATCCCGCTGCACGAGCCGCGGACGCCAGGCCCCGCAACGTCTCGGCCAGGACCGCGTCGCCCGCAACCTGCTCGGCGGACTGCCGCAGCACGAGGCCGAGGATGTGGCTCCGGCCGCCGGCCAGCTGGCGGGCGGGGGCGTGCGGATGGTAGCCGAGCTCGGACGCGGCCCTGAACACGCGCTGGCGAGTCTCGTCGCTGATCTGGATATCGGTCCGGTAGTTCAGCACGAAGGACACCGTCGTCCGCGACACGCCCGCCCGCGTAGCCACGTCCGCGCTCGTCGGTCGCGCTCGGGCCATCGCACACAAGCCTCCATCCGTGCCCGACTACGTCGCGACGGCCTCCTCCGACCATGTCGACTAACGCGCGTCAGTAACGCGCATTAATCCACGCGACCGTAGGCGCGTCAAGACACAAACGGCCGCCGCGCGCCACGTCCCGGTACTGCCGTGTGGCGCTGGGCGCGTCCGTGCACCCCGTGCGCGATCCGGCTCGGACCCCTGCTACCATGGCGGCCGATCCGCCACCGTTCCGTCGGGAGTCGCCACTCGTGCCACTCGACTTTCTCAAGCGCCGCGGCAACCAGGACGACCAGGCCGCCGCCGCGTCGACGCCGACCCCCTCGACGGCCCTGCCCGAGGAGATCGTCGCCCAGGAGTACCAGCTCAAGCTCTACTACGCGGGCAAAAGCAGCGAGGGCGTCCGGATGAAGGCCGGCCCCAACGCGATGAACGAGCTGCCCTCGATGCTGGCGGGTCTGGGCAAGAGCGAGGTCGAGGTCGTCGAGCCGCTGCCGATCGAGTTCAGCCAGGCGACGCCGACGATCGTCCGTCCGTCCGAGGCCATGCAGTGGCTCAACGCCCACCACATCCATTCGCCGATCACGCGCCACGCGCTCGTCGTCCTCGAGTCGATCGACGCGGTCGATCTTGCGTTCGACACCTTCGTCTGCACCCTGCTCGATGGTGAGACCGATACCTCCGGCTACCCCGAGTACAACGCGGTCATCGGTGGCGTCGCCTCGCACTGGGACGAGGCAACCGGCGACATGGTGTGCCGGGGCGTCGTCGGCTGGGGCGGTCGCGGCGTGCGTGGTGACACGGACCGGATTGGAGCCAAGCTGCTGGCCGGCATACTCACCAACATCCTCGCGAGCCAGTACGCGCTCGGGATCACGAGCATCGAACGGCCGGTGCCCGCAGCGGGGCGGGGCGGCCTGGTCTGCGCCCATTGCGGCTTCGCATCTGCCCACGAGCGCGCGTTCTACTGCCCCAAGTGCGGCATGCGCCTCCTTCGCGGCTGACCGAACCGTCCATGCCGACCTACGACTACGCGTGTGTCGCGTGCGGCACCCGGTTCGAGGTGGTCCATGGCGTCTTCGCCGAGGGCCCGACCGCGTGCCGCAACTGCGGGGGCGGACCCGTTCGGAAGGCGTTCGTGGCGCCAACCGTCCTGTTCAAGGGGTCGGGCTGGGCCAAGATGGATCGACGAACCGCGCCCGCCTCGAAGGGATCCGGCACGAGCAGTGACGAGGCTGCGAAGCCCTCGAAGGACGGCGCCGGCGACTCCGCGACACCGGCGGCATCGGGTTCGAGCAGTGACGGCGGATCGTCGAACTCGACCTCCTCGTCGTCGACGGACGCGTCCTCGAAGCCGTCCTCGACGCCGGCTTCGTCCTCCTCCTCGTCCTCGACGACCAGCAACGACTGATGCCCGCCGCGACCGACTGGATCACGCTCGCCGAGGCAGCCGAGATCCTCGCCGCGTCGAACGTGCATTTTGCGCCGGCGACGATCGGTGGTTGGGCCCGCGCGGGACGCCTGCAGAGCATCAAGCTGGGGGGACGGCGCTTCGTCCGCCGTGGCGAACTGCGCGCGCTGATTGCCGGGCCGCGCCGGGTTCGGGTCGACGACGTGCAGCCGAGCCTCTTTGAGGACCTGCGGGGCTGACCCGCCGCTGGTGAACCCGCGGTCCGTCCTCGAGCGTCTCCTCGCGACCCCGGCGGTCGACTTTGCCAAGAACGTGCTCGACGTCTATGGGGGCGTGGCGGGCGGGCTGCTCGCAAACGGCCTGGCGTACGCGGCGTTGTTTGCGTCGCTTCCCACGGTCCTGCTCGTCCTCGGATTCGCCGGGTACATCGCGAGCGATTCCACTCTCCAGCAGGAGCTCGCCTCGCGGCTCGCGGCCACGTTCCCGCCCCTCGCCGAGCTGATCGATGAGGCGATGGCCGCCCTTGCGACGGGCGCCGGGGTGAGCTCCATCCTCGGCCTCATCGGCCTGATCTGGGGCGTGAGCCAGTTCTACGCGACGCTCGACACGGCCTTCGCGCGGATCTTCAGCGGGACGCCCGAGCGGGACATCGCACGGCGGACACTGCGCGGCTTCCTGTGGGTGCTGGCTCTCGTTGCAATCGTCGTCGCGGCGGTCGCCGTCGGCTCGATCTCCACGTTCGTTGCGACGTTGCTGCCGGGCCAGTTCCCGACCGCGGGCACGATCGCGGACATCATTGGCTCGCCGCTGGTCATGCTGGCGATCGCCATCGGCGTAGTGGCCGTGGCGTTCCGCGTCCTGCCAGTCGATCCCCCGAGCTGGCGCTCGATCCTGCCGTTCGCCGCGGTCGTGGGCATTGCCATCGCCCTGCTGACACAGGCGTTCAGCATGCTCGTACCGCTCCTGGTCGGGGCTGCCGCGGTCGTCGGGTCGCTGGCTGCGGCCTTCATCGCCCTCGCCTGGCTGTCGTTCGTGTTCCAGATCCTGCTGATCGGTGCCTCGTGCGTGCGCGTCGCAGAGGACCGCGCGACTGCCCGAGGTGTCGCCGCGACGCCCTGACCGAGTTCGGGCTCCTTCGAGCAGAAGGTATCCGATCGAGAACCAATTGCCGGGGGCTTGGCGAGCGGAAGGACCCTCGGCTGGCAGGGTCGTCGAGGTAGACCGTCCGTCGCCGGGCGCAGCCGGATTGAACGCGGCCCTCTGCGTCGTCGGCGTCAGCCCTGGGTCTGCGGCGTGCCGCAACGGCGGCAGAACCGGGCCGTGGCGGAGAGCGACAGCCCGCAGTTGACGCATGGCTGCGCCGCGGCCGGGGCGGGCTTGCCGCCCGGGAGGGAGCCATTGCCGCCCGGGGCTGTTCCGAGCACTTCCTGGTTGGATGCAGCCCACAGCGACTCGATGCCACCGCCCTGGACGATCGGGCGACCGAGGATCGTGTTCGGCCGCGGCGTCTGGCGCGGCGCCGTGGGCCATTGCGGCTGGTTCGGCCACTGCGGCTGCGCCGGCCACTCTGGTGGGGTCTGTGGGCGGCTCTCCGGTGTCGGAGCGGCCGTCGCCGCGATGCCCTGGTCTGCCGTCACGTCGCTGTCGGGTGCGACCGGCAGCCAGACCGGTTGCGCGATCCGGTCGTCGACCGGAGCCTCAGCCTCCGGCGCGACCTCGGCGTCGGCGAGGACCGGCTCCGCGGTAGCCGCGATGTCGCCTTCCACCTCCACCGGGACCGGCTCTGCAGTCAGGGCCGGCAGGTCGGCAGCGGTGGGAATGGGCTCCAGCTCGGTCTCGCCCTGCGCCTCGGCGGCGACAGGCTCCTGCTCGGCTGCGCCGTCGAGGTCGGCCGGTGCCTCCGTCTGGGCGCGCTCGAATGCCGCGAGGGCCTCTTCGAGGGTCTGGTCGGAACGCTGCCCGATCAGCTGGGACGCCGCCCGCGGCCCCGGCTCGGCAACGGCCTCGGGCTCCGGCTCTGCCTCGGCAACGACCTCGGGCTCCGGCTCTGCCTCGGCAACGAGCTCGGGCTCTGCCTCGGCAACGAGCTCCGGCTCTGCAACGGCCTCGGGCTCCGGCTCTGCTGGGCCACGAGCTCCCGGCTCTGCAACGGCCTCGGGCTCCGGCTCTGCCTCGGCCACGAGCTCCGGCTCTGCCTCGGCCTCGGCAACGGCCTCGGGCTCCGGCTCTGCCTCGGCCACGAGCTGCCTTAGGCTCGGCCTCGGCAACGGCCTCGGGCTCCGCCTCTGGCCACGAGCTCCGGCTCGGCAACGGCCTCGGGCTCCGGCTCTGCCACGGCCCAGCTCCGGCTCGGCAACGGCCTCGGTCGCTCTGCCTCGGGCTCTGCCTCGGCAACGGCCTCGGGCTCGGGCTCTGCCTCGGCCACGAGCTCCGGCTCTGCAACGGCCTCGGGCTCTGCCTCGGCACGAGCTGGCTCTGCCTCGGCAACGGCTCGGCCTCAGGCTCGGCCTCGGCAACGGCCTCGGGCTCCGGCTCTTCCTCGGCAACGGCCTCTGGCTCGGCCTCGGCGATGGCCTCAGGGATCGGTGTCTCATCCGTCAGATCGAGCGATCGCAGCCTGGCGGAAAGGTCGATCTCCTCCACGTCGTCCGCGGGGTCGAACGCGACGGCCTCGGGCTCTGGCTCGCTGTCGAAGTCGTCAACGACAACGACCCGCTCAGCCGCAGTCTCTGCGACCGCTCAACGGCTCGGCTCAACATGCTCTCCGGCTCCGCCTCGATCGGCTCGGCAACAGCCTCCGGCTCCGCCTCGATCGGCTCGGCAACAGCCTCCGGCTCCGCCTCGATCGGCTCGGCAACAGCCTCCGGCTCCGCCTCGATCGGCTCGGCAACGGCCTCCGGCTCCGCCTCGACCTCGGCGACCGCCTCGATCGGCTCGGCAACGGCCTCCGGCTCCGCCTCGACCTCGGCGACCGCCTCGATCGGCTCGGCAACAGCCTCCGGCTCCGCCTCGACCTCGGCGACCGCCTCGATCGGCTCGGCAACGGCCTCCGGCTCCGCCTCGATCTCGGCGACCGCCTCGATCGGCTCGGCGACGGCCTCCGGCTCCGCCTCGATCTCGGCGACCGCCTCGATCGGCTCGGCAACGGCCTCCGGCTCCGCCTCGACCTCGGCGACCGCCTCGATCGGCTCGGCAACGGCCTCCGGCTCCGCCTCGATCTCGGCGACCGCCTCGATCGGCTCGGCAACGGCCTCCGGCTCCGCCTCGATCGGCTCGGCAACGGCCGTGGGCTCGGAGGGCGCGCCATCGGCAAGGTCGAGCGACCGCAACCGGGCGGACAGGTCGATCTCCTCGACCTCCAGGTCGGTGGCCTCGACGGTCTCGGGTTCCGGGACGGCGTTCATGTCGAACTCGGGCCACGCCGTCGGCCCATCCACAACCCCGGCCGGGCCGGCGGGCGGCTCGGCGATCGCACCCATTGGCCCGTTGACGGCCAGGGTGGGGAACGGAGCCGGCATGATCTCGCGGCCAAGTTGCGGCGAGCAGGTCAGGCAGCGGCCTTCCGCCTCGTTCCAGCAATTCGCGCACGTGTACTGCCGGCACGACATGCAGAAGTTGAATGTGGTGTGGAACGCGTCGAGCTGCTGCGTCGTGACCGCGCGATCCGCGTCGCTGCGGGCGGCGGCCATCGCCTCGCCGACGCTCGAGTCGTCCGACAGGACGAAGTTCTTCAGCCCCCGACCGAGCACCTTGAGGCCGCGGAGGGGCTTCACGCGCGGAGCCGCGGACTCGAAGGTGTAGCGAGTCCCGCAGCGCTCGCAGAAGGACTCGGTGAGGATCTCGGGCATCTGGTCCCCGGGAAGCTGGACAGGCGCGTTCAGGACGGCAGGTCCGAACAGTCCGAGAGTATAGCGCGGGGTCTTGGTGGCTCCCGGGACGTCGGTACGGGCGAAGCCACGCGGATGGTCCCGTCGCGTGCTCGAAATGGGCCGCCGCCGGGCCTGCACCGGACCCTCTGGTATCGTCGCCTGCGACCATGCCGCCGCTGGCCGCCCTCGAGCGGTTCTTCGAACGTCTCTTTGAGCGCCCGACAGCGCGGTTCTTCCGAACGCGCCTCCAGCCGGTCCAGCTGCAGCGTCGAATCGAGCGCGCGATGGAGTCCGAACGGCTCGCCGCTGCGGACCGCACGCTCGTTCCGAACCGGTACGTCGTCCACCTGAACCCCGACGACCTGGCCGCGTTCGGGGATTTCTCGGAGACGATGGCGGCCGAGCTCGCAGACGGCGCACTCGTGTTCGCGCGGTCGCACCGGTACACACTTGTCGACCGGCCGCGCGTGGAGCTCGTGGGCGACCCCCAGGTGGCGCGTGCCGACATCGTGGTGCGAGCCCGCTTTGCGGACCCTGTGGCGACTCGACCGCCATCGCCGCCGCCCACCGGTGGCCCTGCGCCCGCGACTCGACCGCCGGCTGACGACGCCTTCGACCCCCGGGAAGCCCAGCACACCATGGTCTTCGAGATCCCGAAGCCCGAAGCGCCACAGGCGCGGCTCCGTCTCGTGAGTCCGGGCGGTGCGGAACGACAGGTGCCGTTCGAGGGTGGCGTGATGACGCTCGGTCGCGCGACGGACAACATGCTCGTGCTCGGCGACAGCCGTGTCTCGCGCCACCACGGTCGGATCTCTGTCCGACGCGGCGCCCTGGTCTACACGGACCTGAAGAGCACCAACGGCTCACGCGTGAACGGCAACCGCGTGGACGAGGTGGTGCTCGGGACGGGAGACCGGATCGAGGTCGGCGACTCGGTCATCGTGGTCGACACGCTGCGCGTTCACGAAGGCTGATGGACGGCTTCCTGGTCCTGCTCTGGGCCGTGCGTCTCCTGTTTCTGGGGCTGCTGTATCTCTTCCTGTTCCAGGTCGTGCGCGCGCTCGTACGCGACCTGCGCGCGGCCACCCAGAGCGCGGTCGCGGAGCTCGGCCGGCTGCACGTGCTCGCCTCGCCCTCGGGCGACCCGCCGAATGGCGTCGCGTTCTCGCTCGACGCGATCACCTCCCTGGGGCGGGACGTCAACAACTCGATCGTGATCGACGACCCGTTCGCGTCGCAGGAGCATGCCGTCCTGACGTTCCGTGGCCGCGACTGGTATGTCGAGGACCTCAACAGCACGAATGGCACGTACGTCAACGGCAACAGGGTCGACGGCGTTGCGCCGCTCGGGTTCGGGGACGAGCTGCAGATCGGACAGGTGCGGCTCCGGCTCGAACGAGTCCGTCGATGACCGCCATGGCGCGCGGCCGGGGCGGTATCCGACCGCGCACGCGATGGCTCGAGCTGCGACTGCTCGCGCTGGTTGCGGTGGTCCTGGTCGTCGGCAGCGTGTCCCTTGGAGCAACCGTGCGTGGTCGACCAGAGGAGGGGACGAGCCTCCTTGATCTCGACCTCTGGGGACCCTACGACCCGGTGGCGCTGCTGATCTACCTGGGCGCGCTGCTCCTGGCCCATCTCGCGCAGGTGGTCGCGGGCCGTCGAACCGACCAGGTGCTGCTCCCGGCCGTGGGGCTGCTCGGCGGAATCAGCCTCCTGCTCATGGAGCGGCTTCCGCAGGACGTCGTCGGTTCGGGGTTCTTCGGTGCGCGCGGCCTCGGCCAGGTGCAGCTCGTCTGGCTGCTGCTGTCGCTCGTCGTCGCCACGACCACGGCCATCATCGTTCGGTCGGACAGCTGGCTCCGCCGTTACAAGTACACGTGGGCGGCGGCCGGCATCGCGTTGCTCCTCCTGACCTTCGCCTTCGGGACCGTCATCGCCGGACAACGGCTGACGCTGTCGATCGGGCCGATCAGCGGGCAGCCCTCGGAGCTCCTGAAGGTGATCCTCGTCGTGTTCCTGGCTGGCTACCTGTCAGAGAACCGGGCCCTGCTCGTTGAGCAGGACACTCGAGTAGGGCCGCTGCGCCTTCCGCCGATCCCGTATCTCGTGCCGATGGCCGCGATGTGGGCGATCGCGCTCGGCATCGTCGTGGTCCAGCGGGACCTGGGCGCGGCGCTCCTCTTCTTCGGCGTGTTCCTGTTGCTCCTCTATGCCGCCACGGCGCGGATCAGCCTGGTCATCGCCGGTCTTGTCGCGTTCTTCGCCGGCAGTGCCGTCCTCGCGACGATGTTCGAGCACATCGGGACCCGTATCGCGATCTGGCTCGACCCCTTCGTCGACCCGCTCGGCAGCGGCTACCAGATCGTCCAGTCGCTGCACGCGTTCGCGCGTGGCGGTCTCATCGGTGTCGGGTTCGGGAACGGCCTCCCGACGATCGGGGGGCGCGTCACGATCCCGGAGGTCCACACCGACTTTCCGCTGGCGGCGCTCGGTGAGGAGCTCGGGCTCATCGGCGTCCTGGCGATCCTCGGCGTCTACCTCGTGATCATCGAGCGCGGCCTCCGGATCGGCGCCGCAGCGGCAGACGACTTCCGCGGCCTGCTGGCTACCGGTCTCGCGCTCGTGGTCGGCATCCAGGCGTTCATCATCGCCGCGGGCAACCTCAAGGTCCTGCCGCTGACCGGGGTCACGCTCCCGTTCATCAGTTACGGGGGGTCGTCACTGCTTGCCAACGGTCTCGTCATCGGCCTGCTGTTGGCCATCTCCGACAAGGGCGTGGAGCCGCCACCGCCGCCGCGCGAGCCGGGGCGGTTGGCGCGTGTGCTCCGACGGGGCGGAGCTGCCTGATGCTTGCCCGCGATCGCGCTCGACGGCCGCTCGGGCAGACGATCCTGCACGTCCTGCTCGTCATCTCCATCGCGTTCGGATCGCTCGCGGCCGCCGCCGGCTACTGGGGCGTCGTTCGCGCGCCCGACCTGACCCGGTCAGCGAGCGATCCCGCGGTCATTGCCGCCGTCCCGGACCGTGTCACGTGGACGAGATATTCGACCGGGACGGCGTCGAGCTCGCCCACAACGCGCGGGACGAGAACGGCGAGATCTACCGCATCTATGTCAACCGGGCGGTCAGCCACGTGCTCGGCTACTACTCCCGTCGGTTCGGCACGTCCGGCCTGGAGCGCGCGTACAACGCCGAGCTGTCCGGCTTGGCGGTCGATCCCGTGGCGGACGCGCTGCGCAAGTTCGGCAGCAACCCCTACAACCCGCAGGATCTCCACCTCTCGCTGTCGTACGACCTGCAGCGAGCCGCGGTCCGCGCCCTCGGGGACCGGCGCGGCGCGGTCGTGATGCTGGATCCGACGACCGGCGAGGTGCTGGCCCTCGCGTCGACCCCGACCTACGACGCCTCCGCCGTCGCAGATCCGGCGCGCGCCTCGGACACGATGGCCGCGCTCCAGGACGACAACCAGAATCCGCTCCTGCCGCGTGCGACCCTGGGGCGGTACGTTCCCGGCTCGGTGTTCAAGATCGTCACGGCGATCGCCGGGCTGGGTTCCGGAGCGATCAGCCCGCGCACGACGTTCGAGGAGCAGGCCGATGCCGGCGTCGACGGCCTGCTGGTCCAGGGCTCCCGGATCCGTGAGGGCCACGACCTGCGCCGCGGCGAGGCGCTCGACCTCGAGGAGGCCACAGAGGTCTCCTCGAACATCTACTACGCGCTCGTCGGGCTCGCGACGGGCGGTGAGGCGCTGAGCGAGTTTGCGGGCCGCCTGGGCTTTGGCGCCCCGCTCCCGTTCGATCTGCCGACCGCGGTGTCGCAGATCACCAACGGTCGCGGCAACCAGCCGGGGGGCTTCCTCGACGATGTCGAGCTGGCCAGTGCCGCGTATGGCCAGGGCGAGACATTCGTGACACCGCTGCAGATGGCGCTCGTTGCGTCGACGGTGGCGAACGACGGCGTTCTCATGCGGCCTCGGCTCGTGACCTCGATCCGCGGCAAGAACGCGACCCGCACCATCGGTCCCGACGAGGTGGAGCGGGTCATCTCGGCCAGCGACGCGCGGGCGATCCAGGCAGCGATGCAACGCGCCGTCGAAGGCGAGCTCGGCCGGCAGTTCACCTCGGGCGCGAAGGTGCGCGGCATCGACACGGCGGGCAAGTCCGGCACGGCAGAGCTGGGCGGGGAAGGGGAGCCCCACTCGTGGTTCATCGGCTTCGCACCCGTGACGGAGCCGCGGGTCGCCATCGCGGTGGTCGTCGAGCAGGGCGGCCGCGGCGGAGTCGTTGCCGCCCCCCTGGCGGGCGACATGCTCGACACGTACTTCGAGCTCTTCGGTCGATGAACGAGGAGCCCGTCCGGCCCGCGGCGCAGCCGGCGCGTCGCCGACCCGTCATCGAGCGGATCGGCCTGGCCCTGATTGCGCTCGTGCTCGCGGTGCTCTTCGGGACGGTCGCGGGCGCGGCGTGGGTCGGTGGCGAGGTCTTCCTGGCCGCCATGGGCGCGATTGGCTGCCTGATGACGCTCTGGGTGGGCTCGATCACCCTGTTCCGGGGGTAGGGGCAGCTCGGCGGTGGGCTCGTCGTTTCCTTGCCCCCGGTGCACGATCTCGACCTGGCCTTGCATGTGGTGCGCATGACGGCCGTCCGAGGCGAGTTGGTCGTCTCGAATGTACGTGCCATGCAAGAAGGCGGCCGCCCAGGGCTCGCTGGGCTTTCCCCCGTGCACCTGGGGAACAGAATTGGCAGGAATTGCCGGTCACCGGTTCGTGGCGCCTTCGCTCCGTGCATGTCGTGCAACCGCGACCTCCCGTCCGCGCACGGGCACGTTCCGAGAAGAACGGGTGATAGGCCGCCGGCGTCCATCTGTGCGCGGCACGAGAAACGCGCAGGGAACCGGAATCCGGGCCCCGACGTACTATGCGATAACACCCCCAGGCGGCCCCTGCGCCGTCCCGTCCAACCCACCGACCGCCGGCGTCGCCGCAGTGGCTTCGCCCATCCCGCCAGGGGAGCCACAGGCCGATGACGAAGATCCAGGAGACCGGCGACAAGGTACTCGCCAACGTCGAGCGCGTGATCGTCGGGAAGCATCACGAAGTGCGGCTCGCGCTGGTGGCGCTCATGTGTCGCGGCCACCTCCTGATCGAGGACGTCCCGGGTACCGGCAAGACCGTCCTCGCCAAGGCGATCGCCCGAAGTCTCGGTTGCACGTTCCGGCGGATCCAGTTCACGCCGGACCTCCTCCCGTCGGACGTCACGGGTCTCTCGATCTTCAACCAGAAGACGCGCGAGTTCGAGTTCCGACCGGGGCCGATCATGAGCCAGGTCGTCCTTGCCGACGAGATCAACCGGGCGACCCCGAAGACCCAGAGCGCGCTGCTCGAGGCGATGGAGGAGCGGCAGGCGACGATCGACGGCGTGACCCACCCCATGCCGGACCCGTTCCTCGTCATCGCGACCCAGAACCCGATCGAGTACGAGGGCACCTTCGCGCTCCCGGAGGCGCAGCTCGACCGATTCATGATCCGGCTCCGCCTCGGCTACCCGCAGCCCATCGAGGAGATCGTCATCCTCGACGAGCAGAAGCGGACCCATCCGCTCGAGGATCTCGAAGAGGTGCTCACCGTCGAGGATCTGCGCGGGCTGCAGGCATCCGTGCGTGAGATCTATGTCGACTCCACCGTGTCGGACTACATCGTCCGGCTCGTCAACGGCACCCGCAGCCATCCCGACGTGTACCTCGGCGCCTCGCCTCGCGGCTCGATCGCCCTGTACCGGGCCGGGCAGGCGCTGGCCGGCCTGCTGGGACGTGACTACGTGATCCCCGATGACATCAAGGGCCTCGCAGAGCCCGCGCTCGCGCACCGGCTGATCATCAAGACCAGCTCGTCGATCCACGACGTCCAGGCCGGACAGGTCATCCGCGAGCTGCTCGACGCCACGCCGATCGACGGGATCCGGCCGACCGGCGGCGGTCCGCGCGAGGTCCGCGCCAACACCGGCGCCGCGCAGGCCCCGGGCGCCTGACCGGACACCCACGCAGGGCCACGACGACAGGGCACGGCCGATGATGCGGCGACTGCAGTTCCTCGTGATCGCGGCGATCCTCGTGCTCGCCGCGTTCTCCAGCGGGCAGCTCTTCCTCTTCTACCTGCTCTACCTCGGCATCCTCGTCATCGGCGGCTCGTACGTCCTCGTGCGGCTGGGGCTCACCGACCTCGAGGCCGGCTATGCGGTGAGTCAGCTCCACGGCCACGTCGGTGATCCGCTCCGGGTGACGTACACCCTTCGGAATGCGAGCCGGGTGCCCAAGCTCTGGCTCGAGGTCCACAACCCCACGACGCTCCCCGGCGGCCTGCCCGGTCGCGCGCTGTCGCTTGGCGGGAGCCAGGAACGGTCGTGGCTGATCCGGGCTCCACTGACGCGCCGCGGCCACTTCCGGATCGACCCACTTGCCATTCGCACCGGGGATCCATTCGGCTTCTTCGAGGCCTCTGCCGCGGTCGGTCAGGGCGTGTCGGTGGTCGTCTACCCGCGGCTCGAGGCCGTGCCGGCCTGGAGGCTGCCCGCCGCGAACGTCGAGGGCAGCCACGCCGCGCCGGAGCGCACCCAGCAGACGACGCCGCTCGCGATGACCGTGCGTCCGTACGCGCCGGGCGACAGCATGAACCGGATCCACTGGAAGGCGACGGCACGCCATGGCGAGATCCAGGTGAAGGAGTTCGACCTCGAGCAGACGGCCGATGCCTGGATCATCATCGACCTCCAGCGCGCAGCCCAGGCCGGCCGTGGCGACCAGTCGACCACCGAGGCCGGCATCCGCGCAGCCGCCGCGATCGCCGACAAGGCGCTCATCGAGAATCGCGCAGTCGGGATGAGCGTGAACGCTCGCCGTCCCACCCAGCTGCCGCCCGACCGCGGCGGCCGCCAGCACCTCAAGGTGATGCAGCTGCTGGCGGCACTCGAGCCCGATGGCGAAGCGCCACTGGTCGAGGCGCTGATCAATACGGTCGGGCGTCTCCGGCGCGGCATGACGGCTGTCGTGATCACCCCATCGCTCGACCCCGCCTGGGTCCGGGTGCTGGCAACGCTCCGCGGACGCGGTGTTGCCTGCGTCGTCGTGCTCCTCGACGTCAAGGCGTTCGATCGGCACGCACAGCAGGAGCGGGCACTCGCGACCGGCACGCCCGTCCTCGCCGACGCGGAGCTCGACGAGACGGCTGCCAAGCGCATGCGCGCGATGCGCCACGCACTCGCCGAATACGAGCTGAAGACGTACGTGATCGAACCGAACCGGCCCCTGGGGGAGATGCTCAGCTAGATGAACGCGAGCCCGCAGCGCTTCCCTCGCTCGCCCGCCGAGGGCTGGCTCAGCCTGGTCCTCGTCGCCGTCATGGTGTCGACGATCGCGTGGTCGATGGATGACGCCGCGTGGGTCCTCGGTCGCTCCGGCTACCTGGACTTCCTGGCACAGGCCGTCCTGTGGGGCGTCGCGATCGGCTTCCTCGGCGCAAAGATCGGCCTCGGCCGCTGGCCGACGTACCTCGCCGGTGCCATCGTGGCCGCCCTCGTCGTGCCAGTCTATGTCGGCGCGATCCTCGTTCCGGAGGCGGACTGGGTCACGCAGTACCAGGCCACAGCGCGCGCGATGGTCGAGGCGTATCGCGATCTCGCCCTGGAGAACCAGAGCGTCACGCAGCAGTACGGCCACTTCCTGCTCGTGCTCGGCCTGTTCATCTGGGGCACGGCCGTGTTCGCCTCGTTCACCACCTTCGGCCATCACCGGCCGTTGAACGCGATCATCCTCGTGGGACTGGTCCTCGTCGGGAACATGGGCTTCACCTTCAACGACCAGCTCACGTTCATCGTCATCTTCAGCCTGGCCGCGCTGCTCCTGCTCATCCGGTTCCACGCGCTCGACGAGGAGACCGAGTGGGTCCGGCGACGGATCGGCGAGCCGCGGGCCGTCTCGACGATCTACCTCCGTGGTGGCACCGCGTTCATCGCCATCGCCGTCGTCGGATCGCTCGTCCTGACCCAGACCGCGTCGTCCGCGCCACTTGCCGGCACGCTCCGTGGGTTCGGCGACCAGGTCATCGAATGGGGTCGCGACTTCGAGCGATTCCTCCCGAGCGGTGGCGCCCATCGGACCTTTGGCATCTCGTTCGGCGCCGAGGCGCGCATCAGCGAGAGCTGGAACTTCGCGGAGGGCGTTGCTGTTCGGATCGAGGTGCCGGACGACGCGCCCGAGGGGATGTACTGGCGGGCTGCCACGTACGACGAGGTCCAGCCGCGGACGTGGCGACAGCGCGAGCGCCTGGCGTACCCTCGCGAGACCAACGAGCCGCTCCTGGATGGCGGCAGCGACGAGGTGACCGCCGAAGGCCGGGAAGAGGTCACGTTCCGCGTCGTTCCGGCCGAATACACCGAGAGCGAGCTGCTCTCGCCGATGACGCCGCTGTCGGTCGACCAGCCGGTGCGGCTGTCGGTTGTGGGCACGACCGGCTTCTTCGCCACGATGGAAGGGAACGGCGACGCGCCGTACACGATCACAGCGTTGGTCCCGGTCGTGGGCGACGAGGAAGACCCGGAGGGCCTGACGGCCAATCGCCTCAGGGCGGCCTCGCGGGTCTACCCGATCGACGTCAGCGAGCGCTTCCTCGCCGTGCCCGACGAGGTTGCGCCGGCCGGCGGTCATACGGCAGCCCTGCTCGAGGAGATCATGACCGGCGTCTCGGACCCCGAGAACGCGTACGAGATCGCGATCGAGATGCAGCGCTACCTTCGGTCGTCCGAGTTCGACTACAGCACCGATCTGCGCGGCCTGGCCTGCGATGGTCTCTCGACCTCCGAGTGCTTCGCCAGCACGCGGGTCGGGTTCTGCCAGCAGTACGCGACGACGATGGTCGTGATGCTGCGCATGGCCGGCATCCCCGCCCGCTACGTGTCGGGCTTCCTGCCCGCAACACGCGTGGATGGCGTCGAGACGATCGAGTTCCAGGCCGGACACGCCTGGGTGGAGGCGTACTTCCCGGGCTACGGCTGGGTCCTGTTCGACCCGACCGGCGGCAGCCTGCCGGGCCAGATTGATGAGCTGCCGGACGGCGAGGAGGTCGCGCCCGCAACGCCCGCTCCGTCGCTCGCGCCGGGCGCCTCGGCGCCGATCGCGACCCGTCCGCCACTGTTCGAGGAGGGCGAGGTCGGTCCGCCCGTGACCGGCGCCCCGAACGGACCGGCCGACACCGGCACGACCGCCGTCCTCGTCGCGGTGGCGCTGCTGCTGTTTGCGGCGGTGGCCGGGCTCGCATTCTTCGCCTGGCAGCGTGGCTCGGGTGGCGATCTCACGCCCGACCGTGCCTACGGTGCGCTGACGCGCATGGCGGGACGGCTCGGATTCGGCCCGCGTGCCAACCAGACCGTCTACGAGTTCGCGGGCGCGCTGAGTGACGTGCTGCCCCAGTCACGGCCGGAGATCCAGACCGTCGCCCAGGCAAAGGTCGAGGTGGCGTACGGCCGGCGAGCGCTCGGTGCTGACCGGATGGCGGCCCTCGGGGATGCCCAGCGGCGGCTGCGGGTCGGGCTGCTTCGACTGCTGCTCCGACGCGGCGATCGGAAGCGCCGTCCGCGCTGAGGCCTAGAGCGCGCCGGTCCCCTGCCTAGCCTCGCTGGCCTGTTGCGCCCGCTCGTCGAGGAGTGGCGCGAGATGCTCGGTCAGGTTGTGTGCGCGTGCGACCGGCCGGCCGGCCCGGAACTCGATGACGCTGATCCCGCACAGGTCGAACATCCACATCCAGAAGTGGTCCAGCGGCAGCCCGAAGAGCGTCAGGAGCGTCACCTTGAAGACGCCGTCATGTCCCACCAGGACCGACCACGGCTGGGTGCGGGGTGCCTCCCGGTAGCCCTGCACCTGGGGCCGGTCCATGCTGCCCGGCTCGCCCGCCGCAGCCAGTGTCGCGAGCAGCGTCCCGAGCGCCGGTCGGACCCGTGCCTGTACCTCGGGGAGTGACTCGCCACCCGGGGCCCACGCCTCGAGCGGCGTGCGGCGCCAGGCCGCGATCTCGGCGGCGTACCGGTCTGCGATGACCGTGTGGTGGAGGCCCTCCCAGTCACCCTGGCCGATCTCGAGAAAGCCCGGCTCCGGGCGCGTCGGGAGCTCCACGCCGAAGGCCGTCGGCTCTGCCGCGGCCGTGGCGAACGCCTGGGCCGTCTGGGCCGTCCGGCGCAGGGGGGAGTGCACGATCTCAAGCGGGGGCCCCGCCGGGACGGGGATTGTCGGCGAGGCATGCGGTCGGGCGAGGCGCCGGCCCGCGAGCTCGGCCTGGCGGAGTCCGGTGGGAGACAGCGGCGTCTCGGCCTGTCCCTGGAAGCGCCCCTCGACGATGTACTCGGACTCGCCGTGGCGGAGCAGGACGAGCGTGGCCTCGAGCCCGGCCGGGATCAACGGCTGGTCACCCGGGGGCGGCCCGCTGCTCAGCGCTCGCCTCCGAGCCGGATCGTCCAGAGGTCGACGATCGCCGGATGATCCCGGATCTCGTCGGCCAGGCCGGCCGGCACGTCGTCGTCGAGGGCCAGGACCATGAGCGCGTCCTCGCGCGGCCGTGTCCGCGCCAGGTGCATCGCGCTGATGTTCACGTCCGCCTGCCCGAGCAGGATCCCGATGCGCCCGACCGTTCCCGGCCGGTCCATGTGGCGGGTCATGAGCATCACGTCGGCCGGCGCCATGTCCAGCCGGTAGTCGTTGAGCCGGGTCAGCCGCGGTTCGCCGGCCGCCACCGTCCCCGCCACCGTCGTCGTCTCGCCCTTGGACTCGCCCGACAACGTGAGCAGGGAGGCAAACGCTCCCGCATCGGGCGTCTTGCGCTCGATGACGGTGATGCCACGAGCCTTCGCGAGCGCCCCGGCGTTGACGAGGTTGACCCGCTCGGTGGTCGTGGTCTCGAGCAGCCCGCGCAGCACCGCCGCGGTGAGTGGCGTGCCGTCGTGCTCGGCGAGGTCACCCGCAATCTCGAGCGTGATCGTCCGGACCGCGGTGCGGCAGAACTGGGCGAAGAACTTCCCAAGCACCTCGGCCAGCGGCAGGTACGGCGCGATGGCGCGCGCCGTCTCGGGCGTCAGGAGCGGCGCGTTGACCGCGTAGCGGGCGCTGCGCCCGTCGAGGATGTCGATGACCTGCATCGCGACCTCCTCGGACACGAGCACCTGGGCCTCGACTGTCGATGCACCGAGGTGGGGTGTGAGCAGGGTGTTCGGCGCATCGAGCAGCGGCGAGTCGGTTGGCGGCTCGTTCTCGAACACGTCGATGCCGGCCCCGCCAAGCCGGCCATCGCGCAGAGCCTCTGCCACCGCGGTCTCGTCGATCACGCCACCGCGCGCGACGTTGAGGAGGATGGCGTCGTCCTTCATTCGGTCGATCGCCTCGCGCCCGATGAGCCCCTTCGTGTTGCGGCTCAACGGCACGTGGACCGTGACGACGTCGGACTGCTCGAGCAGCGCGTCGAGCTCGACGAGCTCGACACCGTGGTTCTCGGCCTGCTCCGGGGTGATGTACGGATCGACGCCGAGGACTCGCATCTCCATGGCGCGGGCGCGAACGGCGATCGCCTGGCCGATCTTGCCGAGGCCGATGATCCCGAGGGTCCGGCCGCGTAGCTCGAGGCCGGTGAACTGTGCCCGCTTCCACTCGCCGCGCCGGAGTGACGCCTCCGCGGGGACGATCTTGCGGGCAAGCCCGTAGAGCAGCGCGAGGGTGTGCTCCGCGGCAGCGATCGTGTTCCCGGTGGGCGCATTGACGACCGTGATCCCGGCCCGGGTCGCGGCATCGAGGTCGACGTTGTCCACGCCCACGCCGGCCCGGCCGATGACGACGAGCCGGGTGCCCGCGGCGATCAGGTCGGCGTCGACCTGGACCTGGCTTCGAACGATCAGCGCGTCGTAGTCGGGCAGGATCGAGCACAGCTCGTCGCGGCTCAGGCCGATGCGCTCGTCGACCTCGTGGTGGGCGCGCAGCCGCTCGAGGCCCTCCTGGGCGACCGATTCGGCAACGAGCACCTTCACGCGCCGGCTCCGACCGGCGCGGGCACGACCCCCATGGCCGTGACGGCCGCCCGCTGCGCCGCACCGACCGCCGCGCCCGGCTCGACATGGCGGCCGTGGGCCAGGGACACGATTTCCAGCGTGCTGATGGCGCCGAGGATCTCGTCGAGCGTCACGGACCCGAGGTGGCCGAGCCGGAAGATCTTGCCCGTCAGCTTTCCCTGGCCGCCTGCCAGGACGAGACCGCGCTTCTTGAGGTCCCCATTGAACGCCTTCCAGTCGAGATCCTCGGGAACATGCGCTGCAGTCACCGTCCGGGACGCATGCCGCTGGTCGGCGAAGAGCTCGAACCCGAGTGCGTCGAGGCCGGCCCGCGAGGCAGCGGCGCACACCACGTGCCGGGCAAAGACAGCATCCATTCCCTCGGCCTGCATCAGCTGCAGACCCTCGTCCACCTGGAACACGACGCCGATCGCCGGGGTGAACGGCGTCTGGCCGTTCGCCGCTGCGTCGCGGTGCGCCCGGAGGTCGAGGTAGAAGCGCGGCATGCGCGCGGTCTCCATCGCGGCCCAGCCGCGCGCCGATGCCGCGATCATCGCCAGGCCCGGTGCCGCCATCCAGGCCTTCTGCGAGCCCGTGACCACGACGTCGACACCCCAGGCGTCCATCTCGAAGGGCACGGCGCCAAGACCGGACACGCTGTCGACGAGGATCAGCGCGTCCGGCCGCTCCTCGCGAACGGCCGCGGCGAGCTCCGGGATCGGGTTCATGACGCCGGTCGAGGTCTCGTTGTGGGTCAGGAGGACCGCCTTGACGTCGGGCATGGAGCGGAGCCGCTCCCGGATCTCGTTCGGGTCGGCGGCGTAGCCCCATTCCGCGTCGACCTTGGTCACGTCCGCGCCGTAGATCCCGGCGATCTTCGCGAAGCGATCGCCGAACGAGCCGATGCTGACACCAAGGACTCGGTCGCCGGGGGAGAGCACGTTGACGACGGCGGCCTCGAGACCGCCCGAGCCCGCCGTGGTGATCATCGCGACGTCCGAGGTCGTGCCGAAGTACGGCTTCATGCCGTCCAGGATCCGGCCGAGCATTGCTGCGAACTCGGGCCCGCGGTGGTTGATCATCTGGCGCGCACCCGCCTCGCGGACGCTGGGCGGCAAGGCCGTCGGGCCGGGGATGCGCAGGTTTGGCTCGAAACGGGTCACGGGCAGGACTCCTTGGATTGGGACGTGGCGGCATGCTCGCACGACTTGACGCCCGATCGCCAGTAGGTCATATATGTCGTCATATGGGCACACGACGAACGACGATTCTGGCAGACCCTGACCTGCTCGAACGGCTCGGCCGATTTGCACACCGCACTCGGACGACCAGGACGGCTGTCATCGCGGCCGCGCTCGAGGCCTACCTTGCTGAGCACGATGCACCCCCGGAGCTCGGGTTCATTGCCGTGGGCCAGAGCGGGCACGGGCGGCTGTCGCTCGACGCCCGGTCCATCGCGCGCCGCGAGGCCGGGCGCCGGCCCCCGAGCCGCTGACCGTGGCCATCCTGCTCGACGCGAGCGCGGTCGTGGCCGCCGCGGACCGGGCAGACCTCAACCACGCCGCCGCAGTCGCGTGGTTCCGTCGGGCAGACGAGCCGCTGGTCCTGGGTGCCCTGACCCTCGCGGAGCTCGACATGGTCCTGCAGCGCGATCTGGGGGCCGCCGCGACCCTGGCCCTCGTGCAGACCGTCATCGATGGGGCGATCCGGGTCGTCGCGCCGACCGAACGCGACCTGGCCCGCGCGGCGGAGCTCATGGTGGCAGCGGCCGAGCACCGACCCCGACTCGCTGATGCGTCACTCGTCGCCATCGCCGAGCGCCTCGACGTCCACCGGATCGCCACGTTCGACCGGCGACCGATCGCCGTCTTTCGCCCGCGCCACGTGCGTGCGTTCGACCTGGAGCCGTAGTCGCCGGTACGTCGCCGCCGCGCCCCGGACCCGTTTCTGTCAGATGCCGCTCACACGGGCGTTCGTCGGCGTCTCGTTGTCAGATGTCGCGCGGAACGGGCGCTTGCCGGAAACGCGCCCCGGCCGCGAAGGAGCCAAGCACGAGGCTGCAGGGAATGGTTCGCTCGCCGGTGACGAGTGCCCGCCCGGCGGGCATCTGTCCAAACTCACGAGTGCCTCGGTGGCGCAACGCCACTGGCCCTCAGGTCGGGGCAGGCTCGTGCAGCGATGCGATCGTCTCGCGCAGCACCCGCGCCGATTTGCGCAGGCCGTCGAACTCGGCCACGGACAGGTCAATGCGCAGGACTCGTTCGACGCCCTGGCGGTGCACCACGGTCGGGAGCGACAGGTAGACGTCGTCGATCCCGTTGTAGTCGTGGATCAGCGAGCTGACGGAGAGCACGGTCCGCTGGTTGCGGAGGATGGCTTCGACGATCCGGACGAGACCGGCCGCGACCGCGTAGTACGTGGCGCCCTTGCGCTGGATGATCTCGTACGCCGCGTCCCGGGTGCCGGCGAAGATCGCGTTCATGGCGTCCTGGTCGTAGCGCAACCCGTTCGCAGAGCAGAACTCGCGCAGGTGCATCCCCGCGATGTTGGCCGAGCTCCACACCGGCACCTCGCTGTCGCCGTGCTCACCCACGATGAAGGCGTGGACGGAGCGCGGGTCGACCCCGAAGTGCTCGGAGAGCGCAGCCCGAAACCGGGCGGTGTCGAGGATCGTGCCCGAGCCAATGACGCGCTCGGCGGGAAGGCCCGACAGCCGCCACGTCTCGTATGAGAGGACATCGACGGGGTTCGTCGCGACGAGGATGATCCCGTTCGGGTTTGCCTCCGCCACGTCCGGCACGATCTCTCCGAAGATTGCGGCGTTCTTGCGCACGAGATCGAGCCGGGTCTCCCCGGGCTTCTGGGCGGCGCCGGCCGCGATGACGGTGACCGCCGATCCGGCGCAATCCGCGTAAGTCACCGGCCCAGACACGGGTCGGCTTGGCGAAGGGCACAGCATGCTGGAGGTCCATCGCCTCGCCCTCGGCGCGCCGGGCGTTCGCGTCGATCAGCACGATCTCCGACGCCAGCCCCGACAGCAGGAGGGCATACGCGAACGAGGACCCGACGTTCCCGACGCCGACGACCGCAACTCGATTCGGCTGGAGACCTTCCATGCGCGGAGCGTACGCGCTCAGGCCGATCCGTCGCGGGAGACCGCCGGCGCAACGCCTCCCGTGGGGTCGGGGTGCCGAGCTGCGAGGTCGTCGAGCAGCCCGTGGTCGGTCAGGTCGAGACGGAGCGGCGTGATCGAGACGAAGCCGTTCTGGATCGCCCAGAGGTCGGTGTCGGGCTCGTGCCGCTCCAGCGGGAAGACCGTGAACCAGAAGTGCTGCCGGCCCATGGGATCGGTGCCGGGCACCACCTTGCCGTCGTACTGCTCGACGGCCTGGCGCGTCCAGCGGATCTCCGTGGGGCTGGGCGGGAAGTTCACGTTGACCAGACGGAGCCGGGGATCGGGCAGCAGCAGCTCGAGGACGCGCTCCACGTGCGACTCGAGGTGCGACACGTCGGGATCTTCCCCGGAGACCGGTGTGCTCAACGCGATGCCGCGCAGCCCGAGCAGTGCAGCCTGCTTCGCCGCGGCGAGCGTGCCCGAGTGCCACATCGCGTTGCCGAGGTTCGGGCCGAGGTTGATCCCGGACAGCACGACATCGACCGTCTCCCAGTGGAAGGCGCCAAGCGCCACGCAATCGGCCGGCGTCCCGTTGACCCGGTAGGATTCGACCCCGTCGATCACCCGGGTGCGCCGATACGTCAGCGGCTTCGATGACGAGATCGCGTGTCCGGCCGACGACTGCTCGACGTCGGGCGCCACGACGCGGACCTCGCCGAACCGCTGGGCCACCCGGGCCAGCGTCGCGAGACCCGGGCTGTAGATCCCGTCGTCATTCGCGATGAGAATGCGCATCGCTCCGTCCTTCCTGCGTCGGGGCCATCTCGAGGTACGTCGTGCGGGTAACGCTCTTCCACAACCCAGCCGCTGGCGATGGGTCGATCACGGCCGATCGACTGACCACGATCCTCGCCGATGCGGGCTATCAGGTGCGCTATCAGTCCACGGCTGATGAGTGGAGTTCCGCCCTCGATGCGGAGGCAGACCTGGTGGTCGTTGCGGGCGGCGACGGCACGGTCGCGGAGGTCGCGAAGGCGATGGCCGGTCGCGATGTGCCGCTGGGCGTGCTGCCGTTCGGGACGGCGAACAACATCGGGAAGGCACTTGGCGTCTTCGGTGACGTCGCTACCGTTGCGGGCTCATGGACCACGAAGACGAGCGAGCGGTTCGACCTTGGCGTGGCCGTCGGGCCATTCGGTGAAGAGCGCTTCGTCGAATTGATCGGCGGTGGCCTCTTCGCGACGCTTGTGGATCGCGGCGAAGCGGAGGTGGGCAGCGAGTCGGGACGCATCCATCGCGAGACGGACCAGGCGCTGCAGTCTGCTGTCCTCGCTCCTCGGCGAGGTCCCGGCCGGAGAGTGGGGCATCGAGCTCGACGATCACGACCTGTCGGGCCAGTACATCGGCGTGGAGGTGATGAACATCGGGTTCGTCGGGCCCGAACGTCCCGATCGCCGGCGAGGCTGACGTCGCCGACGGCGAGTTCGACCTCGTGCTGCTGCGCGAGGAAGATCGCGAGCGGCTCCAGGCGTACGTGCGGGGCCGGCTCGAGTCCGCGTCCGGACTGATGCCGAGCCTGGATGTGCGACGTGGCAGCCGGGTCCGACTCGTGCCGCCGGCCGGCTGGCCCATCCGGATCGACGATGAGCTGACGGCCCTACCCGAGGGTGACGAGCGGTCGATCGACGTCCTGATCCGCCCCGGAGCCGTGCGCCTCGCAGGGAGCCGCACCGCCGGGAAAGCGCCGGCGTGACGCTTCGACCGGAACAACGATCGTGTCTCGATCGTCGGAGACACGACCGGATGACACTGCGCAGCCCGCGCCCGCAGATCCGGCCTGCCCGTTTGCGTCGTACAGGACACTAGCTCCATGACTTGGCCCGTCCCCCGCACTCCCGTTCGCCGCGCCGGACGCCGCACCCGGCGGCGCGGTCTTCGCATGGTCGCCCTGTCCCTCGTCGCGCTCGTCTTCGCGGGCGCCCTGACCGCCGGCGGGGCCGTCTACACGAACGCGTTCGGGGCAGGGGACCGCTTCGCGGGCCTGCTGGAGCGGCTCGACCTCCTCATCGACCCGCCGCCCGACCGGCCCACCGCGCCGACGATCGTCTCGACGCCGCGGCCCGTCGCCCAGGCCAGCCCGACGGCGGAACCCCCCGCCACGCCGCCACCGTCCCTCTCGCCTGGGGTCACGGCACCTCCGGCCACGCCACCGCCCACGCCAGCCCCGCCGCCGAAGCGTGTGAAGGTGGACGTGAACGTGGTCAAGAAGCCGAAGAGCGTCTTCATCTCGCAGCAGACCAAGGACTGGTGCGCCCCCGCCGGCGTCCAGATGACGCTCGCGGCGCTCGGGCTCGCCGACAACACGGAGCGGTTCCAGCACACGCTGTCCGGACGGTCAGACGAATGGGAGAGCCGGCGCGACAGCCTCAATGGCGGCTGGGGACCGGGTGCGATGGTGCAGGCGCTCGAGGCATACGGCGCACGCGGCTACGAGATTCGCGGGTTCGAACGTCGCAACGATGCGCTCCTCGACGCTGCTCGAGCGATCAGCGAGACGGAGTCGCCGGCGATCCTCCTGGCATGGCGCGGCGCGCACACCTGGGTGATGACCGGCTACAAGGCGACCGCGGACCCGCTCGTGTTCGATGACGTGAAGGTCACCGGCGCCTACATCCTCGATCCCTGGTACCCGCGCAACTCCTCGATCTGGGGTCAGTCCGACGGGCCGGGCGTCTTCCAGAACACCTCCGAGATGCAGCGCAACTTCCTGCCGTGGCAGCGTCCCGAGGGTCGCTACCCGGATCGCGACGGCCTCTGGCTCGTGGTGGTCCCGACGATCCACGCCGACCAGCAGGGCTGACGGTCCGGGTCAGGGGGTTCGGGACGGCATCCGGCGAATGCGCGGGACCAGCACCGCGATCAGCAGCACGAAGCGCACCGCGGCCCCGGCCGAGAAGCCCAACGGGATGGCGATCACGCCGAGCGTGCCGACGAGCGCGAGCGTGGTCGTGATCGTGACCGCGAACCCGATGAGGGTTGCCACGACCTGCAGCAGGGTGTGCCGCGTCGCGTAGATCGCCCGGCTCACGAGATGCCCGAGGCTCTCGAATGGGACCGAGATGGCGAACACCGCGAGCACCGTCGCCGTCCGGCCCACGTCGTCCGGGCCGAACGCGCCGCCACCCAGCAGCACCTCGACCGCAATGCCGCCGACCACGGCCAGCCCGATCGCAGCCCCGACGGTCAGCACGCCGATCGTGAGGATGTTCGTGCGGACCAGTCGCGTGAAGGTGCCCCGGTCGCCGGCGGCGTACGCAGCGGCGAGGGCGGGAAAGGCCGCCAGTGAGAAGGCGACGCCGATCAGGCTGACAGGGACGCTCTGGAAGTTCCGCGCGAGGCTGATCGTCGTGATGCTGCCGATGGCGAGACCCGACGCGATGTTGGTGAAGAACAGGAACGTCAGCGGCTCGACCGGGCTGCTGCCGGTCTTGGGGAGCATCAGCCGCAGGAAGTCGCGGACTGCCAGCGTGCGAACCGCGAGCCTCGGCCGGATCCGGAAGGACGTCCGGACGATGCCGATGACCCGGATCGAGAGATGGAGCAGGGCGCCGATCACCGCCCCGACGGCGGGTCCGAAGATGCCAAGACGGCTGCTGAGCAGCACGGCGCCGAGGACGAGCCCGCCGTTGTACAGCAGGGGAGCGATGCCGTAGAAGAAGAACCGCCGCTCCGCGATGAGGACCTCGCCGAGCACCATCGAGGCGGCGAAGATGATCGGCGTCAGGCACATCACGCGGAACAGGTCGGTATAGAGCGCGCGCTGGGCGGGACCGAAGCCGCCGGCCACGACGTCGACGGTGAGCGGCGCGATCACGAACAGGACGACCGCCACGAGTCCCATGGCCGCGACCGCCAGGGTGAAGATCGTCTGTCCGAAGGCATGGGCATCGGTCTCGGAGTCGCGCCGCAGGCCGGCGTAGATCGGGATGAACGGCGCGGCCAGCCCACTTGCCACCACGATCCCGAGGGACAGCTCGGGGATGACGAAGGCGGCGTTGAAGGCGTCCAGCTCGGCGCCGGCACCAAACGTGCGGGTCATCGTCCGGTCGCGGAACAGACCCATGAGGTAGCTGCCGAACGTCAGGACCGAGAGGAGCAGCGCGCCACGAGGCAGGAACCGATCCATGAGCCGTTCGAGCGGGCCGAAGCGGTTCGCCGAGCGCGGCTGGTCGTCCGTGGTGAAGCCCTCCCTCCGTCGCCTGGGGCGCGACGCACTCGGCATGATGACGCGCGGGAGGGGCCGCGCGCGACGCTCAGCCGGTCGGGCGCTCCAGGGCAGCCCGCTCGCGCTCGACCACCGGCCGCGCGAAGCAGCCCTCGACGTGGTCGTTCACCAGCCCCATGGCCTGCATCGCCGCGTACATCGTCGTCGGTCCGACGAACGCCCAGCCGCGCTTCCGGAGGTCCTTGCTGAGTGCGACGGACTCGGCGGTCGTCGTCATGGCGAACAGGGCGTCCCGATCAAGGACGGGTGGGCGAGAGTCGGGTGGCGGCTCGAATTGCCACAGGTAGGCTGCAAGGCTGCCGAACTCGCTGACAAGCGCCTCGTATCGACGGGCGTTGTTGATCGTCGCTTCGATCTTGCCGCGGTGGCGCACGATCCCGGCATCGCCGAGCAGCCGTGTGATGTCCGCGTCGTCGTATCGGGCGATCCGTTCGGGGCTGAAGCCGTGGAACGCATTCCGAAAGTTCTCGCGCTTGCGAAGGATCGTCAGCCAGCTCAGGCCGGACTGGAAGCCCTCCAGGCAGATCTTCTCGAACAGCCTCGTGTCGTCCACCACCGGCCGCCCCCACTCGCTGTCGTGGTATTCGACATTGAGCGGGTCGAGCCCGGCCCAGAAGCAGCGCGTCACCGCGTCGTCGCCAACGAGGATTCCGTCATCGGCAGCCGTCATGTGTCGACGATAGCGAGGCCAGTTGCCAGGACTTGACCGGAATCTCGCCGACATTCCGGCCGAGTCGAGACCGCAGATCTTGGTACCAGCCGCACCTGCGGGGGTGCGCTCATTCCGCGTCGCGCTTCTCGGTCTCCGCGAGCTTCCTGCGGTTTGCCTCGCGGGTCTTCAGCAGACCATCGCCGGCGTGCGGGGTGTTCTGTGGCCTGGGGTTGCGGTCGCGCGGCGTTCGGCCGGCGGCGCGGGCAGCGGCACGGGCCTCATCCCTGGCCGTCATGCGTGACGCGAGGGTCGCCTCGTAGCCCTGGTCATTCGGGAGGTAGTAGCGGCGCTCGGCAAGCTCGTCGGGAAGGTACTGCTGGTCGACGTCGGCGCCTTCGTAGTCGTGCGAGTACCTGTAGCCGACCCCGATCCCGTGCTGCTTCATCCCACGGTGCGCGGCATTCCGCAGGTGAAGCGGCACGGGCAGCGAGCCGCGTGCCTCGACATCGGAGACCGCCGCCCAGTAGGCCGATCCCGACCGGTTCGACTTCGGTGCGGTCGCGATGAACGTCGTCGCCTGCGCGAGCGCGTACTGCGCCTCGGGCAGGCCGATCCAGTCGAGCGCCTGCGCCGCTGCAACGGCGACCGTGAGCGCACGCGGATCGGCGTTGCCGACGTCCTCCGATGCGGAGATGATCAGGCGGCGCGCGATGAACTTCGGGTCCTCGCCGGCGGCGATCATCGACGCGAGCCAGTAGAGCGCGGCATCGGGATCGTTGCCGCGCAGGCTCTTGATGAACGCCGACGCGGTGTCGTAGTGACCGTCGCCGGCGCGGTCGTAGCCGAGGATCCGCTGCTGCGCGGCCGCCTCGACGTCCTCGAGCCGGGGCGCAACCCGACCCTCGGCATCGCGAACGTTCTCGGCCTCGGCAAGGGCCACGGCACCCTCCAGCACGTTGAGCGCCGATCGGGCGTCACCTCCGGCCAGCGAGATCAGGTGCTCGAACGCGGCGTCGTCCAGCGCAGCGCCGCCCTCCGGTCCTAGGGCCCCGGCGAGGCCACGTTCCGCGTCCGCGAGCGCGCGACGGACCACGGTGGCGACGTCCTCGTCGGTCAGCGACTCGAGGCGCCACACGCGCATGCGTGAGAGCAGCGCGGCGTTGACCTCGAAATAGGGGTTCTCGGTCGTCGCGCCAACGAGCGTCACCGTGCCGTCTTCGACGTGTGGCAGCAGGGCGTCCTGCTGGGCCTTGTTGAAGCGGTGGATCTCGTCGAGAAAGAGGACGGTGCGGGCTCCGTGGAGGGTCAGCCGCTCCTGCGCCTCGGCCAGGGTGGCGCGCACCTCCGCCACGCCAGACATCACCGCGCTCATCGTCGAGAAGTGCGCACCGATCTCGGCGGCGAGCAGCCGCGCAAGGCTCGTCTTGCCCGTGCCCGGTGGTCCCCACAGCAGCAGCGAGCTGAGATGCCCGCGCGCAACCGACCGTCGCAGCGGCCCACGATCCCCGACGAGGTGCTCCTGGCCGACGAACTCGTCGAGGGATCGGGGCCGCATCCGCGCGGCCAGCGGCTGGCGCTCGGGCGGTGGCTGGAAGAGCGCCTCGGGACGTGCGCCGGTGGGTCGCCGCGGTGGCATGGCCGGATGGTAGCGCCCGGCCTACGCGACGCGGGCCAGCAGCTCGGCGGCGACGGCGGTTGCGACGACGACCGCGATCGGTGGCGCCTTGAGGCCGACGAGCAGGAGCGCCGCTCCTGCGGCGACCAGCGCGTCGAGGGGCGTTCGGACGGCGCTCGTCCAGACCGGCGTGACGAGGGCCGCCAGCAGGAGCCCGACGACGGCCGCGTTGACGCCCGTCAGGGCGCGCCGAACGCCGGCGCGGCCGCGCACCGCGTCCCAGAACGGCAGCACGCCCCAGACGAGGAGGAACGAGGGAAGAAAGATCGCGACGACCGCGACGGTCGCGCCCGGGACCCCGTTCGGGGCCGGGCCCATCGACGCGCCGAGGAACGCGGCGAAGGAGAACAGCGGTCCCGGGATGGCCTGTGCGGCGCCGTACCCCGCGAGGAACCGATCCTCGCTGACCCAGCCTGGCGTCACGACCGCTTCGTCAAGCAGGGGCAGCACGACATGGCCACCGCCAAACACCAGGGCACCAGTACGGTAGAAGGTGTCGACCACGGCGACGACCTGGCTTCCGGCCGCCTCCCGAGCAATCGGCAGGAGCACGAGCAGCACGCTGAAGGTCGCGAGTGCGACCAGTGCCCACCGCCGTCGGGGGATATGACCGGGTCCAGTTCCCGCTTCCGCCGGGGAACGTGCGGGAGAAGCGGGTGCCGACGGCGAGAGAACGGTCCGTCCGATGAGCGCCCCGGCGGCGATGATCGCGATCTGCGTCACGGCCGAAGGCAGGACCAGCGCCACGACCGCGGCCGCGACGACCACGACCGAACGTGGGACGTCCCCGGCCAGCGCCCGCCACATTGACAGCACGGCGTGCGCAACGACCGCCACGGCGGCGAGCTTCAGCCCGTGGATCCACCCGGCGTCCGAGACCGGACCCGAGCCGGTGATGAGGGCGAAGGCGACCAGCAGGACTGCCGAGGGCACGGTGAACCCGAGCCAGGACACGATGCCGCCCGCCCGACCGGCGCGCAGCGTCCCGATGGCGATGCCGAGCTGGCTGCTCGCCGGGCCGGGGAGGGCCTGACACAGGGCGAGCAGGTCGGCAAACCGCGACTCGTCCAGCCAGCCGCGACGCTCGACATACTCGCGCCGGAAGTAGCCGATGTGGGCGACTGGCCCGCCGAACGACGTGAGCCCGAGTCGGAGGGACGACGCAAGCACCTCGACGAGCGGACGAGGCTTCACGCGGAGCCAGGCAGACAGCGCGGCATCGGTGGCCGCGCGAGGATCAGCCCGCGGCGCCGGTGGCCTGGAAGACGATCCAGAAGCCGAAGAGGATCGCCAGGAGCAGGGCGACCACGATCGTCAGGCGGCGTACGTCGCGGGCCACGTAGGCGTACTCGTCGGCAGCACTGATGGCCAGGGGCGCCGAGGCCCTGACGGCGGCGCTCTCAGCCGTGCCACGGCGGTCGCGATCCCGCGCCCGACGCTGGGCGGTCTCGGCGGTTCGCTCCTCCTCGAGAATCTTTGCCTCGAGCTCGGCGGCGCGCGCCTCCTCCTCGGCCGTGAGCGTGACCGGGCGTGTCGCGGGCGCGGGTGCGGGGCCACCGGCCGCGCTGCTGGAGGTTCCCGGGCGCGGCGGGCGCTGCAGGGGGCTACGCTGGCCCGGTCGGCTGCTGCTGCCGCGTGTTCGCTTCGCCATGCTGCTCGGACGGCCTCCAGGGGCGATCGGTCGGGTGGGATCGTGGCCGCGGACGGGGCGGCGATGAGGGCCAGAGGATACACCGCGAACCCGGCGATACGTCGGCGCCAAGAGGTGCCCTGCTAGACTCGGATCACCCCATCGGAGGACCGTCGCATCGACATCGACGCGCTCGTCGACCCGTACCTGCCGGCCATCGTGGCCGCCCTCGGCATCCTCGTTCTGCTCCTGCTCGTCGTGGTCCTCACACAGGGTCGTCGTATCCGGCGACTGGCCCGCCGGCTGGATCAGCTGACCCGCGGCGAGGACGGCAAGGACCTGGGGGCTGTGCTCCACGCGCATCTCGACAAGGTGTCCTCGGTCTCGCGCGAGATCGACGAGCTGACGGTCCGGACCGCGATGGCCGAGACGAACCTGCGGCGCTCATTCCAGCGGATCGGCATGGTGCGGTTCAACCCGTTCGAGGACACCGGTGGCAACCAGAGCTTTGCGCTCGCGCTGCTCGACGCGAACGGCGACGGCGTCATCGTGAGCAGCCTGCACTCGCGCACCGGGACCAGGGTCTACGCGAAGGGCGTGACCGCTGGCCGCTCGGAGGCGGCGCTCTCGGACGAGGAGAGCCGGGCGGTCCAGGATGCGATGGCCGGCGCCTCCGCGCGAACCCCGAGCCCGGTCTGACAGGCTAGGTGGCACGGCGGTCGCAGATGCTCGCTGCATGGCCCCCACCTCCCAAGCGCAGCACGCACCAGTCCAGGCCGACGACGCGGCCGAATCCACGATGACCCGAACACGCACGCGAACGCGGCGTGAGCCTGCCCCGCTCGAGCAGATCCCAGCCTGGAACGAGCTGGCACCCGTCCTGACGTCGCCTTCGACGGCCGACGCCCCGGGGGGCCTGGATGCGCTCCTTGGCGGCCTGAACCCGGATCAGCTTCGCGCCGTCACCCACGGGGAGGGACCGCTGCTCGTCATCGCCGGTGCCGGCACGGGCAAGACCCAGGTCATCACGCGGCGAATCGCCTGGCTCATCGCGACGCGTCGGGCGCGCCCGTCGGAGATTCTCGCCCTCACGTTCACCGACAAGGCTGCCGAGGAGATGGCCGTCCGGGTGGATCAGCTCGCACCGTACGGGTACACGGACACGGCGATCTCGACCTTCCACGCGTTCGGGGACGGGCTGATCCGCGAATACGCGCTGGAGCTGGGGCTGCCACCCGACGTCCGTGTCCTGTCCCGTGCCGAGGTCGTGATCTTCCTTCGCGAGCACCTGTTCGAGCTCGGGCTCGACGAGTATCGACCCCTGGGTGATCCGACCCGCTTTCTCTCCGCGCTGGCGACCCTGTTCAGCCGCTGCAAGGACGAGGACGTCTCACCCGCTGCGCACCTGGTCCATGCCCGCCGGCTCGAAGCCGAGGCATCGGCCGCCGCGGCGGCACTCGCGGACGCACCCGACGGCGGCTCGGACGCCGATCGTGACGCCGCCGATGCCCTGGCCGAAACCGCTCGCCGGCAGCTCGAGCTGGCCGGTGCGTACGCCAGATACCAGGAGCTGCTCGCGTCGAACGGGTTCATCGACTTCGGCGACCAGGTTGCGCTCGCGCTCCGGCTGGTGCGCGAGTCCGCAGCGGCCCGGGAGGCGATCCAGAACCGCTTTCGCTACGTCCTCGTGGACGAGTTCCAGGACACGAACCGCGCGCAGGCGGAGCTGGTCGGCCTCATCGCGGAACGGCATCGGAACGTGACCGTGGTGGGCGACGACGACCAGGCGATCTACGCGTTCCGGGGTGCGGCGGTCGACAACATCCTCGACTTCCAGGATCGATATCGCGGCGCACGCACCGTGGTGCTGCGACGCAACTACCGTTCCCACGCGCCGGTCCTGGACGCCTCGTACCGCCTGGTGCGCTTCAACGACCCGGACCGGCTCGAGGTACGGACCGGGATCTCGAAGCGGCTGCGCGCTGAACGGGTCGTCGCCGCACCCGCACCCGTGCGGCTCGAGGCATTTGCGACCGGGGCCGAGGAGGCGGACTGGGTGGCCGCCGAGATCGCACGTCGGATCGAAGCCGGCGCACGGCCTCGCGATCACGCGGTGCTCGTCCGGGCCAACGGCCATGCGGACCCGATCCTGCGGGCGCTCAACGTCGCGGGCATCCCGTGGCGGTTCTCCGGCACGTCCGGGCTGTACGCCCGGCCCGAGGTGCGGCTGCTCATGGCGTTCCTGCGCAGCGTCGCGGACCTCGGTTCCAGCGTCGACGTGTATGCGCTGGCCGCGTCGGACCTGTACGGCTTCAACGGCGAGGACCTGACGGCGATCGTGCAGACGGCGCGGCGCCGCAATCGATCCGTGTGGGACGTGCTCGAGGAGCTCGATCGACAGCCGGGTATCCTCCGCATCGCCGCCGACAGCCGTGCGAGCGCGTCACGACTCGTCGCCGATCTGCGCAGCTACAGCGCGCTCGCGCACGAGCGTCCGGCCGGCGAGGTGCTGTACGCGTTCCTGCGCGGGACCGGCATGCTGGCTCGGTTCGCCGGGACGGATACCGTGGCCGCGGAGGAGGCACTCCAGAACATCGCCCGGTTCTTCGAGATCGTGCATGCCCAGTCGGTGCTTCTTGCCGACGACCGCGCCGTCTTCGTCGCGCGCCACCTCCAGACCCTGATCGAGGCCGGCGACGATCCGGCCACCGCCGAGCTCGATCCGGATGCCGACGCGGTTGCCGTGCTGACCGTGCACAAGGCAAAGGGGCTCGAGTTTCCCGTGGTGTTCCTGCCGGGTCTCGTGGCGGGACGCTTCCCGCTGCCGGGCCGCAGCGAAGGGCTCGGCCTGCCGGCGGGCCTCGGGCGAGGAACGCCACCGACCGTCGAGACGGCACTGACCGAGGAACGCCGCCTCTTCTACGTCGCGATGACGCGCGCACGGGACGAGCTCGTCCTCAGTCACGCCGCGGACTACGGTGGCGCGCGGGCACGGCGGATCTCGCCCTTCGTCCTGGAGGCGCTCGACCTGCCGGCCACCGCGGCGACCCCGGGTGCCGGCGCTGCAGTATCGACCCCGCTGGAGCGACTGGCCGCGTTCGAGGCGGCAGCCGTGTCCGTCGAGGCGCCGCGCGGTCCCATCACCGAACCGCTCTCGCTCAGCTTCTACCAGGTGGACGACTACCTGACGTGCCCGCTCAAGTACAAGTACGCCCACGTGCTGCGGGTGCCACTCGCCCCGCACCACGCGATCATCTACGGCGCGGCGCTGCACAAGGCCGTGCAGATGTTCCACCACCGGCACGCACGTGGTCACGTGATGACCGACGCCGAGCTGATCGAGGTCTTCGAGTCGGCGTGGTCGAACGACGGCTTCGTCAGCCGGGAGCACGAAGAGGCCCGGCTCGAGGCGGGCCGCTCGGCGCTCCGTCGGTTTCGCGAGGCGCAGCTCGCGCCCGGATGCCGTGATCCCGACCTACGTCGAGCGGGAGTTCAGCTTCATCCTCAATGGGGATCGCGTGCGTGGCCGCTGGGACCGGGTCGACGTTGTCCCCGCCGGCGGACGGCCCGCCCGACACGCAGCCGGCGTCGACCCAGAGTGCCGATGTCGTCAGCCCGACGCTCGGCATCCTCGGCCGCGAGCGGGTGACGATCACGGACTACAAGTCGTCGGATGTGCGCGATCCGGCCAAGGCGCGGCAGCGGGCCCGGGACTCGCTCCAGCTCGCGATCTACGCGATGGGCTACGAGGCCATGACGGGCCGGCTGCCCGATGCCGTCCAGCTCCATTTCCTCGAGTCCGGGCTCGTCGGCCGGGTTGAGGTCGAGCCGAAACGCCTGGCCAAGGCACGCGCCCGGATCACCGAGGCGGCGGCCGGGATCCGCGCCCGTGACTACACGGCGCGGCCGGATTACCTCGCGTGCACCTACTGCGCGTTCCGTGACATCTGCCCGGCGAGCGTCGCGACCTGATCGGCCACGGACCGGCGGCTAGACTCGGGGCGTGGAACCGCGCGACCGCTCGGCCAATCTCGGGATCCTTGCTGCGGCGGCCGTGGTCTGGGTCCTCGTGTGGCTCGTGCTGACGACGCGCGACCCCCTGACGGACCCGGGGGCAGGGTTCGTCGGCGCCGGGCTGATCGGGCTTGCGATCGGGCTCACCTCGATCCCGCTGTTCTGGCTGCTCGTGTTCGCACGGCATCGCCGCATCGCATATCGCGGGGACTGGACCAGGGCAATCCGGCGCGGGGCCTGGGTCGGGCTGCTGTTGACCGTCCTCGTCCTGCTCCGGCTCGAAGGCGTGCTCGTGCTCCCCATCGTCCTCTTCATGCTGGCCCTCATCGTCGTCGCCGAGATGACGCTCTCCGCGGAACGCTGACGCCTCGACGGCGACGCGGCGGTAGGCTTCGGCCACCCCACAACCCTGCCCGGAGGATCCGTGACGCTCGCAAGCCAGGAGCCGGCACCGCCCCACGCCGAGGCCAAGCGCAGGCTGGCCCAGGCCGTTGAGGCGCATCGGGACGAGATCATCGCGCTCTCGCAACGCATCCACGCCAATCCCGAGCCGGCGTTCGAGGAGCACAAGGCAGCGGCATGGGTGGCAGAAGCCGTGGCCCGACACGGCTTCGAGGTCGAGCATCCGGCGGGTCGCCTCCCAACGGCCGTGCGAGCGGTCCGGCGCGGCGGACGCGGTGTCGCTGGGCCACGGATCGGGATCCTCGCCGAGTACGACGCGCTGCCCGGTCTCGGTCACGGCTGTGGCCACAACACGATGGCGGCGTCGGGGGTCGGTGCGGCGATCGCACTTGCCTCGATCGCCGACGAGCTCGCCGGCGAGATCGTGTTCCTCGGCACGCCCGCCGAGGAGCGCGGCAGCGGCAAGCAGTTCATGCTCGACGACGGCCTGTTCGAGGGGGTGGATGCCGCCCTCCTGTTCCATCCAGCGGACAAGACCCAGGTCGACAGCGTGCTGCTTGCTTCGGAAGACGTCGAGGTGACGTTCACCGGTCTCCAGGCGCACGCCGCGTCGGACCCCTGGATGGGCAAGAACGCGCTCGATGCGCTGGTCCTGCTGTTCACCGGGATCGGCCTGTGGCGCCAGCAGCTTCCCCAGCACGCGCGCGTCCACGGGATCGTGATCGAGGGCGGGACGGCCGCGAACATCATCCCGGACCGCACGGTTGGCCGGTTCATGATCCGAAGCACCGATCAGGCCTACTACGAGTCGATGCGCGACCGCTTCCGGGCCATTGCCGAGGGCGCTGCGGCCGCGACCGACACGACGGTCGAGGTGGTGTTCAGCGGAGGCTCGACCACGATGAAGGACAACGCCGTGCTGCGGGGTCGCTTCCGCGCGAACCTGGAGGCGCGCGGTCTCGTGTCCGTGCCGGTCGATCCCGCGAACCTGGGCAGCAGCGACATGGGCAACGTGTCGCTCGTCCTGCCGACGATTCACCCCTCGATCGCGATCTGCGACGAAGGCGTCCCGTGGCATTCGATCCAGTCACGCGATGCCGCGGCCACGCCCCGGGCTGACGAGGTGACCCTCCTCGCGGCCACGCTCATCGCCGAGACCGCGTATGACCTCTTCGCGGACCCGGCGCTCGTCGAGGCCGCCTGGGCGGAGTTCCGGGCAGGCTAGCGGGCTCCGCGGGAGGGCCGCGGATCGTTGCTCCTGTTGGTGATGAGTGTTCGCGGCATCAAGCCCGGGGCGCGTTGTGCGCACGTTGATCCGCTGCCACGAAGCGTGCCGCCGTCGGTGATGCGGATTTCACGGCATCGGGTCGCGTGGGCCGGCTGGTCGCGCCGGGCTCGACGCGGGCCAGCTATGCCGCGAACACTCATCACGCGGAGGGACAAGGTCCGGCGAGGTCATGGACGGGCGCTGGCGAGCGCGGGCAGGCCTTGGGCGGGCTCCGGCGCCCTGCGAGTGGAGTAGGATGCGTCCGGCGCCCCGCTGGACGACGGCTGCGAACCGGCGGCGCCCCTACGAGACGGTGAGCACGGCAACGTCAGGCCGCCCGTCTCCCGGAGGTCCCCGTGGCCGACCGTCCCGTCCAGCCCCCTCCGTCCGCGGACGACTTCGCGACCCGCAACGGCTGGGATGCCGCATACGAGGTCTTCGACGACTTCGACCTGCCGACCTACGTCGGGCCGACCACCTTCATGAAGCTGCCCTGGATCACCGACCCGCTCGAGCTTCGCCGGCGGGCGGTCGACGTGGCCATCGTGGGGGCTCCGTTCGACGACGCGGTGAGCCACCGCTCGGGCGCCCGGTTCGGCCCTCGGGCGATCCGGGAGGCGCAGTACACCTCGGGCTCGATCCATTCGCTCCAGCTCGGCGTCGAGCCATTCGAGATCCTGACCGTCGTCGATGCCGGTGACGCGAATATCGTGCCGTCGTGGATCGACCGGGCGCACGCGATGATCTATCGCAAGGTTCGCGAGGTCGCCGAGACGGGCGCCATCCCGATCGTGCTCGGCGGCGACCACTCCATCACGTGGCCGAGCGCGACCGCAATCGCAGAGGTGCATCGGCCCGGGAGCGTGGGAATCGTCCACTTCGACGCCCACGCCGATACCGCCACCGATGACTGGGGCGTGCTCGCCGGCCACGGGACGCCGATGCGTCGCCTGATCGAGTCCGGCGCGGTCCTCGGCAAGAACTTCGTCCAGGTGGGTCTGCGCGGCTACTGGCCACCGGTCGACACGTTCGCCTGGATGCAGGAGCAGGGACTGCGCTACCACTTCATGACCGAGATCGAGGAGCGCGGGTCGGAGGCCGTCATCGCGGACGCCATCGCCGAAGCGCTCGACGGACCCGAGCACATCTACCTCTCGATCGATATCGACGTCATCGATCCGGGGCTTGCACCCGGAACCGGAACGCCGGAGCCGGGCGGCATGCTCACGCGTGAGCTCCTGCGCGCAGTCCGCCAGGTCGTGGCCGCGGTCGACCTCGTCGGCATGGACATCGTCGAGGTCTCGCCGCCCTACGACCATGCCGAGACGACAGCGATGGCCGCAAACCGGCTGGCACTCGAGGCGATCAGCGCACTGGCCGTGAAGCGCAAGGCCGGCGGGTGGGTGCGGGCCGAGGTGAGCGCGTGAAGGAGCGCCCCACCGAGGCGACCGCCACGGCGCTCGCCCGGCTCTACGATCTGGATCTTGCCGACGACCCGGGCGATGTGGACCTGTACAGAGCGCTGGCGGACCGGGCGGGTGGATGGGTGCTCGAGCTCGGTGTCGGCACGGGCCGGGTCGCGGTGCCGGTCGCGGCCGAGCGGCCACCGCGTCATCGGCGTCGACAACGACCGCGCGATGCTGGCCCGCGCCAGGCAGCGTGCCGCGCACGCGGGGATCGATGCGGCCAAGCCTCGAGCTCGTCGAGGCCGACATCGTCGGGCTTCGCCTTGCCGACGGCCGTCACGTTCCGGCTGGGCTTCCTCGCCCTCAACTCGCTGATGGCCCTTGGGACGCGTGCGGCCCAGGAGGCAGCGTTGCGCGCGCTCGCCGCGCACCTCGCGCCCGGCGGCGTCGCGGCGTGGACGTCTGGCTGCCCGACGCGGAGGATCTCGCGCGGTATCGACGGCCGGGTCATCCTCGAGTGGCCGCGCCGGAGCCCGAGACGCGGCGAACGATCGTGACGAAGGCCGGCTCGGCCCAGTACGACGCGGCAACCAGCACGGTCGAGCTCACCGCGATCTTCGAGGAGGGCGGCCAGGGCGAGCCGGCCGTCCGTTGGGTCCGTCACGACACGCTTCGACTCGTGCCCGCTGACAGCTCTCCGGTTCGCGGAGGATGCCGGCCTGCGGGTGGAGACGCTCGCAGGCGGGTACGACCTGCACCCCTCGCGCCGGGCAGCGATCGGGCCGTGCTCATGGCCGTACGGCCCTAGCGCCAGACGCCCGTCCGGCCCTCGGGTGCCGGACCTCCGGCTGGGTTCCGGCCGAGGGGCCGTGGTATCGTCGCGGCGATGGCATCGCAGCGACCAGACGCGCCTCCTGATCGTCGAGGACGTGCCGCAGGTCGCGCAGTACATCCGCGGCCTGCTGAACACCCAGGGCACGGTCAAGCTCCTCGACGTCATGACGGAGGGCGCGCAAGGCGCATGGCCCAGATCCGCAGCTTCGACCGGACGTCGTCCTCGTCGACGCGCTGCTCCAGGGTCGGATCAAGGGGCCCCAGCTCGTCGAGCAGATCCACGAGGCCAAGCTCAGCGTGCCGGTCATCGTCCTGACCGTGCCGCAGAACCCGGTCGAGGTCGATCCCGCGCAACGGCATCCACGGCGTGCTGACCATGCCGTTCTCGGGCTTCGACCTCATGAACCGCATCATCGCGCGTGACGAAGGAGTTCGGCCTCGACCGATCCCGTCGAGGCCACGCGCGTCATGTCGGTCTTCGCCCCGAAGGGCGGTGTCGGCAAGACCACCATCGCCTTCAACCTGGCGGTCGCCCTCGGCCAGCTCGAGCAGCGGACCGTGCTGATCGACGGCAGCCTCCAGTTCGGCGACCTGCGCTCGCTGCTCAAGGTCCCGGCTGACGCGCCCTCGCATCCTCGACCTCCCGACCGACCGGATCGCCGAATCGGATCTCGGCGACGTCCTGTGGCGGGACCCGTCGGGGATCGACATCCTGCTGGCCCCGCCGCGCATCGAGATGGCCGAGATGGTCACGCCCCGCGACCTCGAGAAGATCCTGTCGCTGCTGCGCCGGGTGTACTCGTCGATCGTCATCGACATGTCGAGCTCCTCAACGACATCAACCTCGCGTTCCTCGACGCCAGCGACACGATCATCGAGATCGTCACGTACGACTCGACGACCATCCACAACACGATCGCGATGGCCGACACGTTCCGCTCGATCGGTTACCCGGCGTCGCAAGGTCCGCTACCTCGTGAACCGCGCCGACAGCTCCGGCGGCATCGAACCCGACGACCTCGCAGCGGGCGCTGGGCGCGTGCCGGAGCACCAGGTCGTCTCGGACGGCCGGCTCGTCGTGCGGTCCAACAACGAGGGCGTGCCGTTCGTGCTCGCCGATCCGAACGCCCAGGTCAGCAAGGACATCGCGTCGCCTGGCGAGCGACCTGATCGGGCGCGCCGCGCGTCCCGGCCGCGCGCCGGGCGGCGCTAGGCTCGCCTGCCCGTGTCCGATCCGCGACCGATCGGGGTCTTCGACTCGGGGGTCGGTGGCCTGACCGTCCTGCGCGAGATCCTGCGGCGCACTCCGGCACGAATCGACGATCTATCTCGGCGACAACCTCCGCGCGCCGTACGGCGTCCGCACCGACGAGGAGGTCATGCAGCTTCTCCACGCAGGTCGCTCGACGCGCTCGTCGAACGCGACGTCAAGGCGCTCGTCGTCGCCTGCAACACGTCCACGGCCGTCGCGCATCGGCGCCTTCCGACGTCGCTACGACCTGCCGATCCTGGGCGTGATCCGGCCCGGCGCGTCGGCCGCAGCGCTCGCTACGCGCAACCGGCGGGTCGGGGTGATCGCCACCCCGGCGACGATCCGATCCCACGCCTACTTCGCGGCGATCAAGGACGAGAACCCGGCGGTCGAGGTGTACGAGCACGCCACGCCGACGCTCGTGCCGATGGTCGAGGCCGGGCATCCTGACGGGCCCGATGCCGAGGCCGCGGTCGCCGAGGCGCTCGCGCCGCTGCTCGGTGAGCGTGACGCGACGGCGAGTTCGATCTTCCCGCTGCCCGCCGTCCGGATCCGTCGACACGCTGCTCCTGGGCTGCACCCACTACCCGCTGCTGCGGCCGATCATCCGAGCGTGGCCGGGGAACGGGTCGCGATCGTCGACTCGGCGACCGCCACGGCCTCGGCCCTGGCCGAGCTGCTGAGCGTCAACGGGCTCGAGGCGCCGGGCACGACCCGTGAACTGCCGCGGACCCGGTGCCCTCGGCCACGAGCGCCACGACGGCAGCTCCGCACCGCATGTCCAGCTCACGACCGGTGATCCCGAGACCTTCCGGGCGCTCGCGAACAGGCTGTTCGGGACGGCGTTCCCGGAGGTCGAGCGCGTCGAGCTGGCGGTGGCCACGACATGACGGCCGCAACGCGCGAGCGCGGCCCGCGGCTGGCGCGACGACCGCGCGTGGCAGGCCGGCTTCCTGGTCGGCTCGGCGCTCGGCGCCGCCGCCACGGTCCTCGGCACGCGCGGAGCCGAACGGCCGCGCGCAGGGCCTCGTGGACTGGGGCGGGGTCGAGCGCGTCGCGATCGCGCGGCTGCGTCCGCCCCGGGCCGCTCACCGTCGTCGAGCTGCGCGCCGCGGAGCCCGCATACCGCGCGGCGATGGCCCGCATCGTCCCCGCGCTCGAGCGCCGCGCTCGGGACCGAGCTGCCGGGCGTCGTCGAGCGAGCCGAGGTGGTCGACCGGGCCGGCTGGGTCCGTGCCAACACGGCGACCTTCGCCGGCGCTCATCGGTCGAGCTCGAAGGCGGAGCTCCTCGACCAGGTCGTGCCGCCGGGCGGCGGTCTCGCCCAGGCGACGATGGCGCTGGCGAACCGCTGGGTCACGACCCGCCAGCTCGGCTTCCTGCTCGGGTTCATGGGCGGCCGCGTCCTCGGCCAGTACGATCTCGCGCTGCTCTCGGCCGAGGCCGCGCCCGGGCGGCTCCTGTTCGTCGAGGAGAACATCCGCCAGACGGCCAAGGCGCTCGGACGTGCCGCTCGACGCCGTTCCGGACCTGGATCGCGCTCCACGAGACGACCCACGCGTTCGAGTTCGAGGCGCACCCGTGGCTGCGCCCGTACATCGCGGAGCGCCTCGAGCGGCAGCTGCAGCTGTTCGGCAGGACGCCCGGGGCCTCGGCCGTGACGCGATCCGCGGCCTTGGCCGCGCGCTGCGCGGCGACGGCGACGGCGAGCACTGGATGGAGCGCCTGATGGGCGAGGAGCAGCGGCGCGCTGTTCCGCGAGACACAGGCGGTGATGAGCCTGCTCGAGGGGTTCAGCGACTACGTCATGGACGAGGTCGGCAAGGGCCTCGTCCCGGGCGTCGAGCGCATCAGCGCCCGCTTCCACGAGCGGCGCACGCGGCGGACGCCGTTCGAGCGCGCGATGCTGCGCCTCACCGGCATGGACCTGAAGATGGAGCAGTACCGAAGGGCGAGCTGTTCGTCCGGGCGATCGCCGAGCCGCGGGCGGCCCCGCGGCGTTGCGCCGTCTGTGGGAAGGACCCGAAACCCTGCCGCGACACGGCGAGATCGACCATCCCGAGCGCTGGATCGAGCGCGTGCTGCGACCGGCCGGCGGGACGGCGTGACCCCCGACGCCGGCGCGCCGGTGACCGGCGCACGAACGTCCGCACGCCGCGCCGGTCCTGGCTCGCGGAACGGCGGGGCTCCGAGCGCCATCGCCGCTCAGCCCGATCCTGTCGGCCCGCTACCGCTCGCGCGACCTCGAACGGATTCGCTCAGCGGCGCCGGGAGCCCGGATCGTGACCGTGTCGGTCGAGGGCCTCGCCGACGGGCCGGTCGACGACGTCGAGGTGATGCTCCGCGGCTGGCTCAGTGCGGATGCGTTCGACCGGCTCCTGTCGCGCGCCCCGCGGCTGACGCTGGGTCCACTCCGCCACGTCGGGCGTCGAGCGGGCCCTGACGCCCGCGGCGCTGGAGCGCGGGCTCGTCGTGACCAATGCCCGTGGCGTGTTCAGCCGCCCGATCGCCGAATACGTCCTGATGATGATCCTCGCGGTCAGCCGGCGGCTCCCGCAGCTGCTCGAGCTGCAGCGCGAGCGGACGTGGCAGCCGCTCGAGGGGGCGAGCTGCGCGACGTGACCGTCGGCATCGTGGGTCTTGGCTCGATCGGTCGGGCGGTCGGTGCACTGGCGACGGCGTTCGGCTGCCGGGTCGTCGCCGTGCGCCGGCGGCCGGGGGAGGGCACACCGAAGGGGTCCCGGACGTCGGTGACCCGCGGACGCGACACGGATCGACGATCGTGGCTCGACCTTTGGCGAGGCGATGCTCGACCGGGTCGGCGGCCCGGAGAGCGCTGCCCGACCTGCTCGCCGAGTCGGACTTCATCGTCCTCGCTGCGCCGCTCACGCCCGAGACCGAGGACATGATCGACGAGCGAGACGCTCGCGATGGTCAAGCCCGGGGCGTGGCTCATCAACGTGGCCCGCGGGCGCCTCGTCGACGAGCGGGCCCTGATCCGCGCGCTGCGCGACGGCCCACTCGGCGGCGCGGTGCTGGATACGTTCCGGGACGAGCCGCTGCCGCCGATGTCGTCGTTCTACGACCTGCCGAACGTGATCGTCACGCCGCACACCGCCTGGTCGAGCGGTCGCGTGCTCGATCGCAGCGTGGAGCTGTTCTGCGACAACCTGCGCCGGTTCGCGGCCAGGGCGAGGCGCTCCTGAACGTGGTGGACCCCGCCGCCGGGTACTGAGCCCGACCGCTAGGCTTCGCCGCATGCAGACCGCCATCGTCGGGCTTGCCGGATCGGGCAAGACGACCGTCTTCAACACGCTGACCCGGGGCCACGCCGAGACCGGCGGGTACGGCGGGATCACGCTGAACGTCGGCGTCGTGAAGGTGCCCGACGCGCGGCTCGACGCGCTCGCCGCGATCTTCAAGCCCAAGAAGATCGTCCAGGCCGATGTGACGTACGTCGACCTGCCCGCACCGCCCGCCTCAACCGAGGGCCATGTCGGCACGGAGGAGCTGCCCGCGGACCACCTCGCGCGGCTGCGCGACTCCGACGCGCTGCTCCACGTCGTCCGCGCGTTCGAGGATCCGTCCAACCCGCACCCCGACGGCAGCGTCGACCCGGCCCGCGACCTCGAGCGGCTCGACCTCGAGTTCATCCTCGCCGACCTGTCGATGGCCGATCGCCGGCTCGAGCGGCTCGAGCACGAGCGGCCGGCACGGCACGCAGGCCGAGCGCGAGTCGAACGAGCGCGAGGAGGTGGTCCTGCGGCGGCTCAAGGTCGCGCTCGAGGCCGGCTCGCCGATCCGCGACGTCGAGCTCGAGCCCGACGAGGAGAAGGCCATCCGCGGCTTCCGCTTCCTCAGCCAGAAGCCCGTGCTCGTGCTGCTCAACGTCGGGGAGGGCGACCTGGCGACGGCGCCCGACCTCGTTGGCCGCATCACGGCCGCATATACGCCATCGGCACGCGCTGGTCGACGCCCTCTCGGCGCAGATCGAGATGGAGCTGGGCGAGCTCGAGCCCGACGAGGCCGCTGTCTTCATGGAGGAGCTCGGGATCGCCGAATCGGGTCTCGACCGGGTCATCGCGCTGTCCTACCGGCTGCTCGGGCTGGTGTCGTTCCTGACCGCCGGCCCCGACGAGGTGCGCGCCTGGCCGATTCCGGCGGGCTCGACGGCCGTCGATGCCGCCGGGGCGATCCACACGCGACCTCGCGCAAGGGCTTCATCCGCGCCGAGACGGTCGCCTACGAGGACCTGATCGAGCTCGGCTCGATGGCCGAGGCGCGCAAGGCCGGCCGGTTGCGGTCGGAGGGCAAGACCTACCGGGTGAAGGACGGGGACGTCCTGGAGATCCTCTTCAGCAAGTAGCCCGCGCGGCTGCGTTCGGGCGGCGCGTGCCGTCGATGTCGAGGTCTGCCGTCGGATCAGTCGACGAGTCACGCCCGATGTCGCCGGATCGGCCTCATCGAGCCTCGTGGTCGTCGTCGCTCGTCTTCCTCGTCGTCGTCCAGGTCGGCATCGAGCTCGGCCAGGAAGTTGTCCTCGTCGATCGTCGAGACGTTGACTGCGGCGCGACAGGCGATCGTCCGACGATGAACAGGAACCCATGGTTGCGTTCGAGCTCGATGGCGATCGCCTCGATAAGTGTATCCTCGGTCGTAGCTCGCCCTGGATCCGCCGGCGGACGGTCTGGACGAGCTCGAAGAAGTCCTCGGGCTCCCACTCTGAGTCGCTGCACGAGGAGGACGTCCGAGAAGACCTCGTCGTCGCCTTCGTGCAGCTCGTAGAAGAACATATCGGCGAGTCTACGATCGTGCGCCACGGCCGAACGCCCAGGCTGATGCGGTCGAGCGGCCCCTGCCGGCGATCGTCGTCGTCGGCGCCGCGTCGCGCGATCTGGCGCCGGACGACCCTCGGGGGTGGCGACTCGGTGGCGCCGTGTCGTACGGAGCGCTGACGATGGCCCGGCTGGGTGTCGCCGACCGCCGCGCTGGTGGGGGCGGACGGCCCGGCGGCTGTCGCGGAGGAGCTGGACGGTCTGCGGTCGGCGGGGGTGCAGGTCAAGACCGTGCCCCTCGCCCGCGGCCCGGTGTTCGACAACATCGAGACCTGAAGCCGGGCGTCGCCAGGTCTGCGCACGAGCGCTGCCGAGCCGATGTCGATCGACGCCGTACCCGTGGCGTGGCGAACGGCTGCCGGGTGGATCGTTCGGGCCGGTCGCCGGCGAGCTTCCCGAGGCGTGGGCGGCGATCCCGTCCGACGGCGCGCTCGTTGCCGTCGGGTGGCAAGGGCTCCTCCGCGACCGTTGTCGCGGGCGAGCGCGTTCGTCGCGATCCCGCCACGCGCCTCGGCGTTGCTGGCCCGGGCGGACCTCGTCGGCGTGAGCCGCGACGACGTCGACGACGGGATCCAGCTCGGCGGACCTGTGCGCGCTCCTTCGTCCGGGCGCAGCGCTCCTCGTCACGAGCGGCGCCGACGGCGGACTTGTCGCTGAGGCGGGACCCGACGGCCCGCGGCGCCTCCACCGCTACCCGGCGATTCGGCCGGATCGCGTCGTCGACCCGACGGGCGCCGGCGACGTGTTCCTGGCGGCTGTTCTCGCGGCGCGCGTTCGACCCAGCTCGTGGGCGGGCGGATCGGTCAGCGGTTCGATCTCCGGCTGGCGGCCGCGGCCGCGTCGCTCGTCGTCGAGCGGCCCGGTCTCGCCGGCGTCCCGACACGCGATGCGGTTCGCCGGCGCATGGCCGAGTCGGGGTTCCGGACGGCCGCGACGGACTGACGGCTGGTCGGATCCGGACGACTACGTCGCTCGCGCCTTCATTGCCCTGCCGGTCGCGGACCGACCCCCGCCGCGCGCCTCGAGTCTCGCCGCAGTCGAGCGAGCCGTCGCAGGAGGTCGGCCTCGAGGGCTGGCTCGGGCCGGCCGATCCGCCGCCGCCGCTCCGCGGCAGCCAGGCCCCGGGTTGCCGCTTCGAACGCCCCGACCGGGTCGCGGAGGCGGTGCTCGCGGAGCTTTGCCAGCTCGATCGCGGCCACCACGCCGAGCCGGCCGCGGTGTCGCCGCCAGCGCCGACCACGCCTCGCACGCGTCCTCGATACCGCCCGAGCCGGCGCAGGACGTGCGCCCGGTCCAGGCAGATCCGCTCCTGGCTCCACGGGGCGGCGAACGCATGCGGCCGCTCCAGCGAAGGCAGGCGGCATCGGGCCGGCGTGCCGGCCCCCCGAAGTCGGCCCGGTACCCGGGCTGACCACCACTCGCCGGTCGTCTCGCGGATCGCCCGTCGTGCCGGGAACGGGCATCGGCGGCTGCGACCCGGGCCGGGGTCGGCGCCGGGACCTCGTCAGCCGCGATCGCGGACGTCGAGGCAGCCGAGCGCCTCGTCGTGACGGCCGGACCCGGGCGAACGCCCGCGCCAGGCCAGCCAGATCGCCCGTCGGCGCAACTGCCCGCGCCCCGTCGTCCGCGTAGCCGCGCTCGACATGCCGGATGAGCCGCGCCAGCGACCGGACGTCCTGGTCGTTGTGCCGGACGACCTCGACGAGCGGCTCGGCTGGGCCGCCGCGCAGGAAGTCGAGGTAGCGACCCGGGATCTCCCAGCCGTCGACGTCGCCGTGCCGATCGCAGCCCGAGCAGCGTCGACTCCACGGTCCGCAGGCGCGCGTCCGCCATGCGGTGCCGGAACACGCCGCCGGACGAGCGGCAGCAGGTCGAGATGGCCGTCATGGTCGGGGGCGGCGCGGCGGGCCATGCCGGTACCGCGCGACGAGCAGCGGCCAGTCGAAGCCCCGGCCGTTGTACGTGACGAGCCAGCCGTCGCGCGGGATGTGCGTCGGCCAGCTGCGCCAGCAGCGCGGGCTCGTCGGCATGGTCGGGGAGCAGCAGCTGGACCTGGCGGAACAGGTCGCCCTCCCACCAGCCCAGCCCGACGAGGAACGCGACCGTGCCCGCCGCCGTCGCAAGGCCGGTCGTCTCCGTGTCGAGGCAGACGAGCGGCACGTCCGGCGGCGGCTGGCCCGGGAGCATCGCGAGGCGTTCGCGGTCGACTGGCGATCTCGCGCGCCGGCGTCTCGCAGCGAACGACCGACCCGAGCGCCGTCCGGACGCACCTCGCCATCCACGGCCTCGGCCAGTCGCTCCGCGCAGATCCGCGGTGGCCGCGCGGCTCGCACGGCGTGTCGAGCGGCCGTGGACTCGCCGCGCCCGGTCCGGAAGTTCGCGAGCCGTCGTTCGAGCGTCGGCGCTGCGCTCGGCATGCGGCGCATCACGCGCCGACCGCGGCCGGTGTCGACGCCGCGCCCGAGCTCGTCCGAGGAGGCGCAGCGCGAGTGCCTGGCCATCGATGTCCGGCTCAAGGCGCGGGCCGGTGCAGGCGGGGCAGCCGGCGTCGCAGCCGCAAGCGGCGATCAGGTCGGCGGCCGCCGGCGAGCAGCTCGTCGTGGCGCTCCCAGAGCCGCTCGCGACAGGCCGATCCCGCCCGGGACCGCCTCGTACAGGTAGATCGTCGGCTCCTCGGAGTGGGGCGAGCGGACCTGCGCGACGAGGCCCGAGGTCGCGCGGGTCGACCATCAGCAGCACCGGCGGCGACCGTCTGGATCGCCCGGCCGGCGCCGAGCAGCGCGACGTCGAGGTCGTCGCGGCGCCAGCCGCCGCTGCACCCGTTCCGCGGTGAGCCAGTACGCGGTCGTCTGGAGCTCCAGCTCCGGCAGGTCGATCGGGCCCCAGCCGACGTTCTCGTCGGTGACGAACTTGAGCTTCTTGAACAGGGTGACGAGGCTCGCGACCATGACCTCGCCGTGGATCCGCCGCCCGCCGGTGGCAGGCGCCTCGGCGAAGACGTCGAGCGGCTTGAGGGTCACCGCGCGGTTGGCGTACGTGTAGTGGTCGACGTCGACCCGATGGACGTAGGCCTTGCGCTCGCCCCAGTCGAGCCTGTCCACGTGGTACTGGACGGACTCGTGGATGTAGATCGCGCGGCTCGTGGACGAGCACCTGGGCCGAGAACAGGTCCGATCTCGCCGAGGACCCGCGGCCGGTCCGGCGTCGTGTCGATGATCACGACGTTCTCCGGGGCCGCGGTCCGGAGCGAGATCTCCGAGGCCGGGAAGTTCTCCGAGCTCCAGTACCAGCGCCCGTCGCCCGCCTGGCGGACGTGGCCCTCCTCGCCGAGGAACGCGAGCAGGTCGTCCGCCGGGCCCGGCCCGAACACCTCGCCCGGCTCGAACGGCAGCTCGAACGTCGCCGCGCGGAGGTGGGCGAGCAGCACGTGGAGGTTGTCCGGGTCGATCCGGGCCTCCTCCGGCGTGCCCTCGAGCAGGAACTCCGGGTGGTGGATGACGTACTGGTCGACGGGCGCGCCCGACGCGACGAGCGACGCCGACGCTGGTGCCCTGCCGGCGGCCCGCGCGACCGAGCTGCTGCCACGTCGCCGGCGACCGAGCCCGGGTAGCCGGCGAGGATCGAGACGTCGAGCGCGCCGATGTCGACGCCGAGCTCGAGCGCGTTCGTGCGAGACGACGCCGAGGATCTCGCCGTCGCGCAGCCCGCGCTCGATCGCGCGCCGCTCCGTGGGCAGGTAGCCGCCGCGATAGCCGCGGATCCGGCTGCGCGGCCCGAAGCGCTCGCGGAGCGCCTCGCGAAGGCCGGTCAGGATGATCTCGACCGGCGACCCGCGCACCGCCCGAAGACGATCGTCTGGCGGCCCGCCCGGAGGAACGGCAGCGCCCAGCGCTGGGCGAGGGTCAGCGCCGACCCGCGCGCCCCGGTCGGCCGGATCCAGGAGCGGCGGGATCGACGAGCAGGACGTGCCGCTCACCGGCCGGCGCGCCGTTCCGGTCGATCAGCGTCGGCGGCCGACCGGTCAGCAGCGCGGCGAGCTCGCCGGGGTTCCCGATCGTGGCCGAGCAGCACACGATGATCGGGTTGGAGCCGTAGTGGGCGCAGATGCGCAGCAGCCGGCGCAGGACGTTCGCGACGTGGCTGCCGAACACGCCGCGGTACGTGTGCAGCTCGTCGATCACGATGACCTGGACCTGCTCGAACAGCTGGAACCACTTGGTGTGATGGGGGAGGATCGCGGAGTGGAGCATGTCCGGGTTGGTCGACCACGACCTGCCCGGCCGTCCGGATCGCGGACCGGATCGGCGCCGGCGTGTCGCCGTCGTACGTGGCCGCCGCGACGTCCAGCGGCTGCCTTCGGCCAGCGCCGGCGAACTCCGCGACCTGGTCCTGGCCGAGCGCCTTGGTCGGGAAGAGGAACAGCGCCCGCGACGCCGGGATCCTCGGCGAGCGCCTGGAGGACCGGGCAGCGTGTAGCACAGCGTCTTGCCCGACGCGGTCGGCGTGACGACGACGACGTCCTCGCCGGCGTGGACCGCCTCGACCGCCTCCGCCTGGTGGCTGTAGAGCGGGTCGATCCCGCGCGTCGTCGAGCCCGGCGACGATCCGCGGGTCCAGCCACGCCGGGAACGGCGCGTATTCGGCCGCTCGTGCGCGGGAGCACCGCGTGATGCATGACGCCGCGGGCGAGCGACGGCTCCTCGAGCAGCGCGCGCGAGCACGGCCTCGGTGTCGGCGGGGGCGTAGGTGCGCATCGCGGCTCCGCCTGCGATTAGAACACATGTTCGAATAGACGGCAGTCTAGCCGACAGCGTCAGGCCGTGGTGTGCCACCTCTGGCTGTCACGAGCCATCCGCGCGCGGCAGGAGCATCGGCCGGTTTGACACGTCAGCGTGCCGCGACGCTACCCTTGCGCCGGATGCCGACGACCGCCCAGCGTCCCCGCCCGCCGACCCGGCCCGAGCGACGACCCCGACGCGAGCGCGTTCCGACGCGGTCGATGCCGGGCTCACGGCCGCTCGACTCCGGACCTCGCCGCGCTGCCGATCGCCGGGCATCGGCGCCGCCGGCAGCTCGGCCGATGCTCGCTTGGCGCCGCTGCTCGCGATCTGGCTGCGTCGCGACGTGTTCGTCGGCAGGTCGGTGAGGCCTCGGCGGCATCGGGCGCGCCGAGACGACGCGCCGCGAACGACGAGCTGCCGCAACGAGGTCGCGCGGCCTCGAGCGCGAGCTCGCCTCATCCAGGACCAGCGAGTACTTCATCCAGCAGGCCGCAGCTTCGGCCTCGGTGGCCCGCGGAGATCCCGTTCACGCTCGCGGCCGACGCGCCGGCGCTGCCGGCCGACGCCCCGGGTCGGCATCGGTCCGCGCTGGGCGCCGACGCCCGAGCGACGGGCGCCGCTCGACGCCTGGCTCGAGCTGCTGTTCGGGCCGGGCTGAGCCGGCCCTCCCGCGAAACCACTCGTCGTGGCGCGATCCTGGCGGCTATCCTGTCCGAGCCGGCCGTCCGCGCGTGCACCCAGGAGGGCGACGCCACCGGACTGACGTCACGCCGGCGTGTCGCGCCATCGAGGGAGGCCCGCGCTCGCCCGATGCTGGACGTCCCGGTCGAGGACCTCGTCTTCGTCGTCTGCCCGCTGGTCGGTGGCGGGCTGCTGCTGATCACGGTCCTCGTCGACGACATCCTCGGCGCCGTCATCGACTTCGATCGGCGGCGTGTCGCTCATGCCGCTGCTGCTGGCGTTCGTCTCGATGTTCGGCGTCGGTGGGATCTTCGCCACCCAGGTCCTCGACCTCCACGGCGGCCAGGCGGCGGCTGATCGGCGTCGGTCTTCGGTCTCGTCGGCTTCGGCATCGCGTACTGCCTCTTCCGCCTGCTCCGACGGGCCGAGGCGCCGCCCCGTTCTCCACTCGGCGACCTCGTCGGGGACGGAGGCGTTCGTCGCCATCGGGATCCCGGCCGGCCGCCTCGGCACCGTCTACGTCCGGGCCGAGGGCCAGACCCACGAGTTCGGCGCCACGGCGCCGACGGACATCCCGTCCGGCGCCGCCGTCCGCGTCATCGGCGTCGCCGGCACGGGTCTCGTCGTCGAATCGCTCGCCACCACGCCAGCCGCGGCGTCCATCCGTGACCGGCGCCGACCAAGCAGGAGGGAGCCCGAGCGATGCTTGACGGTCTCGTCGATTTCGTCGGGGGCGGCGTGATCCCGATCTTCGCGATCATCGTCGTCGTCGTGCTCGTCGTCGCCTACATGGGCAGCCGCTACAAGGTCGCCGGCGCGAACGAGGCGCTGATCGTCAGCGGCCGGCGCGAGCGAGGTCCGCCGAGGCCGCCGTGGGCCTCAAGGTGGTGCGCGGCCGGGGCGTGATCGTCCTGCCGCTGATCAACAAGGTCGGGCAGGCTCAAGCTGACCGCCCGCCAGATCAACGTCAGCTCTCGCGACGCGGTCACGCAGCAGGGCATCAAGGTCGCCGTGCAGGGCGTCGCGACGTTCAAGATCGGCGCCGACGACGAGTCGATCCGCGACGCCGCCGAGCGGTTCCTCGAGGCCCGCGAGGACCAGGTCGACTCGATCGTCAAGAACGTCCTCGAGGGCTCGCTCCGCTCGATCGTCGGCACGCTGACGGTCGAGGAGCTCAACCTCGACCGGGCGAAGTTCCAGCAGGCGGTCCAGGACGCCGCGCGGGGCGACCTCGCGACGTCCGGGCTCCAGATCGACATCGTTCACGATCCAGGCGATCCGCGACGAGGTCGGCTACATGGACCTCATCGGCCAGCAGGAGACCGCCCGTCGCGAGCGGGACGCCCGCATGGCGAAGGCCGGCGCCGACCAGGAGGCCGCCGTCCGCGAGGCCGAGGCCGAGCAGGTCAAGATCAACGCCGCGCGGGACGTCTCGCTCCGCCGGCCGAGATCGAGACCCAGACGCAGGCCGCCGAGGCAAGGCCGCGCAGTCGGGCCCGCTCGCCGAGGCCGAGGCGACCCAGGAGGTCGTCCGCAAGCAGACCGAGCTGGCCGAGCTCGAGGCCGAGCGCAAGCAGAAGGAGCTCATCGCACGAGCACGGTCCGACCGGCCGAGGCCGACGCAGAGGCGCAGGTCCGGCGCGCCGAGGGCGAGAAGCTGTGCGCGGATCGCCGCGGCCCAGGCCGACGCCGAGCGGGTGAAGCTGGCCGGCCAGGCCGAGGCGGCGGTCACCAGGTCACGAAGGGCGAGGCGCAGGCGCGCGTCGTCGAGGTCAACGCCGAGGCGACCGCCAAGCAGACGACGCTCGAGGGCAACGCCGAGGCGGGCATCGTCCTGTCGCAAGGGCGAGGCCGAGGCCAAGGCACTCGCGCTTCGAGCCGAGGCCTACCGCCAGTTCAACGAGGCGGCCATCATCCAGACCGTGCTCTCGATGCTGCCGGAGATCGTCCGTGCCGCGGCCGAGCCGATGGCAAGCATCGACTCGCTGACGGTCGCTGTCGAACGACGGCGCGTCCGAGGTGGTGAAGAACGACGACGCGGACCGTGACCGAGGCGAGCGCGACGGTGAAGGGCCTGACCGGCATCGACGTTCCGGGCCTGCTCAACAACGCCCTTGGCGCAAACGGCGGCGTGAGCGCGGCCGGTGGCTCGGGCGGTGGAGGGTCCGGGCCGGCGACTCGTGCACCGCGCCCGCCGCGACCGACCGGGGGCACGGCACCGACCACCGGGACCGGCGCAAGCTCGACCGGCGGCGCCGCCTCGGCGACCGGCACGAACGGGTCGAGCGGACAGTGGCCGAGCACGAACCTGCGACCTGGGTCGGACGCGGTTTCGCCCTCGGCGGCTCCTGCCTCCGAGCCGGCCTGGGGCGCAACCGCCGGAGCGGCGGCACCACCGCGGTTCGAGACGCAGGAGGCCATCGATGCGGCCCTTGCCGACGCCGATGCGGCGCTCCGGCGCGCCGGCCAGACGGCGGACCGCGCGCTCACGGACACGGCCGCGGGTCCGGCTCGGCCGGCGTCCGCTGACATCAACCGGGAGACGACGCTCGACGACGCGGCGATCCGCCTCGCCAACGACCTGCGGGGCATCCCCGGGATCGAGCGCTTCGGCTCGCTGCGGCTGGAGGAGCTCGATCGGACGGGTCCGCGACCGCTTCGGACGATGTGGCGGATCGCCCGGGATCAGCTCTCGGGGCGCTACGGATCGATGACCGTCGGTGAGTTCATCGACCGCTCGCGGGGCCCGGGAGGCGCCGGCTGAGGCCCGTTCGGCCGAAATCACGCTACAATCCCGTGCCGTGGCAGGGTAGCTCAGTGGCAGAGCAAGCGGCTCATAATCGCTAGGTCACAGGTTCGAATCCTGTCCCTGCTACCACCTTCCGAACCCTTCGCATCGAGTCGGCGCGCGTCGACGATCCCCCTCGACGCCACCCGGTCCGTCGCGCCGGATCGTCGCCATTCGTCCAGTGCATTGCGCCGATGGCGTCATCCGGTCGAAACAGGGGCCGGCGCTATACTCGATGCATGGCGGCGCGCGGCGTCGCCTGTTCCACCCGGAGGCTCTCTCGTTGAACCCCAAGTTCTTCCGCAACGGCATCGTGATGCTGGTGCTCGTCGTTGGCACCGCCGCGCTGCTGTTCACGTTCCTGTCCGGTAACACGCCGGCCGCGGACACGACCTATTCGCAGTTCCTCAGCAACGTCCAGGAGGGCGAGGTCTCGAAGGTCGTGCAGGAGGGCAACACCCTCACCGTCACGCCGACGGGCCAGACCACGACCTACTCGGTCAACGTCCCGGGTCTTGCCGGCCTGCCGAACGCCAACGTCTTCGCCGACATGCAGGCGGCAGCGGAACGAGGCGGCCAGACGCTCAATGCCGATGTGTACGGCGTGAAGCCGGTCCAGGACAACTCGTGGATCGGCCTGCTCCTGACCGGGCTCCTGCCGCTCCTGATCATCGGCGGGTTCATCTTCTTCATGATGCGCCAGGCCCAGGGCACGAACAATCAGGCGCTCTCGTTCGGCAAGAGCCGGGCGCGCATGTTCCTCGGCAACAAGACCGTCGTGACGTTCGCCGACGTGGCGGGCGTGGACGAGGCCAAGACCGAGCTCCAGGAAGTCGTCGAGTTCCTGAAGTACCCGGAGAAGTTCAACTCGCTCGGTGCGCGCATCCCGCGCGGCGTGCTCCTCGTCGGACCTCCGGGCACCGGCAAGACGCTGATGGCCCGTGCGGTCGCCGGTGAGGCAGGCGTCCCGTTCTTCTCGATCTCGGGCTCCGAGTTCGTCGAGATGTTCGTGGGTGTCGGCGCCTCGCGCGTCCGCGACCTGTTCGACCAGGCCAAGCGCAACTCGCCGTGCATCGTCTTCGTCGACGAGATCGACGCAGTCGGTCGCCAGCGCGGTGCCGGTCTTGGCGGCTCGCACGACGAGCGCGAGCAGACCCTCAACCAGATCCTCGTCGAGATGGACGGCTTCGACACGAACACGAACGTGATCGTCGTCGCCGCCACCAACCGGCCGGACGTCCTCGACCCCGCGCTCCTGCGGCCCGGTCGGTTCGACCGCCAGGTCATCCTCGATCGACCCGACATGCGCGGTCGCACCGCGATCCTCAAGGTCCACACCAAGGGCAAGCCGCTCGACAAGGGCGTCGATGTCGAAGGCGTGGCGCGGCAGTCGCCGGGCTTCTCCGGTGCCGATCTCGCGAACCTCGTCAACGAGGCCGCGATCCTGTCCGCGCGTCGCAACAAGAAGGTCATCGGGATGTCCGAGTTCCAGGAGGCGCTCGAACGGATCGTGGCCGGCCCGGAGCGAAAGTCCCGGATCATCTCGGATGCCGAGAAGGCGATCATCGCCTACCACGAGGGCGGTCACGCCGTCGTGCAGCGGATCCTGCCGAAGTGCGACCCGGTCGCCAAGGTGACGATCATCAGCCGCGGCATGGCCCTCGGCTACACGATGGCGCTGCCCCAGGAAGACCGCTATCTGCAGTCGAAGACCGAGTTCGAGGACAAGATCGCCGGCCTGCTCGGCGGCAACGTCGCGGAGCGCCTGATCTTCGGTGACACGACGACCGGCGCCTCGAACGACATCGAGAAGGCGACCGACCTCGCCCGACGCATGGTCACGGAGTTCGGGATGAGCGACAAGCTGGGCCCGCTCTCGTTCGGGAAGCGGGACGAGCTCGTGTTCCTCGGGCGCGAGATCGGTGAGCAGCGAAACTACTCGGACGAGGTCGCGAAGCAGATCGACGAGGAAGTCCGGGCGATCATCGACAAGGCATACGAGCGAGCCATGGACGTCCTCACGACGCACAAGGACAAGCTCATCGCTCTGGCCGAGAAGCTCGTCGCCGAGGAGACTGTCGACTCCGAAGGCTTCGAGTCCCTCTTCCAGGACATCCCGCCGAAGCAGGACCTGCACGGCACGCCGATGATCGTCGGCCCCGGCCAGCCGATCCCCGAACCGAATCCTCAGCCGGCCTGACCCGGCCCCCACCAGACCCCCCGCACGAGCGGGCCCGCAAGGGCCCGCTCGTTCGATTCCGGGCGCGGGGGGGGTGAGGGGAGGGGGCCCGCGCGCGCGCGGTGCGGCCTGTCAATTCCCGTCCCTATGGGTGCACCCGGGACCTCGGGCGCCGAGGCGTCGGGCGCTGGGCGAATTCTCGTGGGGCGAGAGCAGGCAGCCCGTATTCGATGTGGTAGGGACCCTTCGGGGCCTTAGGGCACCCAATCCGTCGCGGACTCTCGCCGTACGGGACGTATCGACCCCTCTGGGGTCGCGGCCGACCGCTCCTCTCGCGCGACGAGAATGGGTGCGGGCCGGCTCACTTGAGGTGCGCGACTCGCTCGGGACAAGAAGACGACTCCCGATGGATCTGGGAGTGTGCCCGCTGCCAGCGAGCGCAGGACGACCTGCGACTCAAGAGGCAGCGACGCCTTGAACTGCTGTTCGGCCGCCCGAAAAGCTCGTCGGTTTGCCCGGGTATCGGCCAGGACCAGCAGAACTCGGTCGAGGCCGGCATCGCGAGCCTTGAGTGAGATTCGACGAAGGAGAGCCTGAGCGTCGGTCAGTCGCGTCTCGATCTCCACTCCAGCGCTCCCGTCGGGACCTCGTACAACGGCATCCCATGCCCGCATGTCTCCATCGTCGGCAATGGGCACCTCGGCCCGGATGGTCAGGGGCGGATGAATCGACGCTCGCAACGCTGCGAATAGTGCCGCGTGTCCCGCATCGCGCAGCGGCGATGGTCCGGGATAGGTGCGGACCCAGAGGTCAAGGCCGACGACGGCCGCCAGCCGGGATACCGCGACAACCGAGGCCCAGGGTGCCGTCGCGCGCTCAATCCGACTCACCTCGGCGACCGATGTGTCCGCCGCACGTGCGACCGCAGCAAGCGACAACCCCGCGGTCAGGCGGGCAGCGCGCAGCTCGTCGCCGAGCGTGGCCAGGGAGCGCTGGCCGCGGCGAGTGCCACGGGCAGCGTGCGACTCGGGCATGCCCGCCAGCATGGCCTGGCGCCCTCACCGGCCACGCATCGGCGCCGCTACCATCGAGGCATGACGACCGACACCCATGCGACCCTCGAGGCCCATCTGGACGCGACGCGCGACGCGCGAATCGAGAGCTATAAGAGCTTCCTCCGGATCCCGAGCATCTCCGCGCTTCCCGAGCACAAGGACGACTGCCGCACCGCGGCGCAGTGGCTCGCGGACGCGCTGACCAGGGCCGGCGCCGAGCATGCCAGCGTCGAGGAGACGACGGGCCACCCGGTCGTGTATGCCGACTGGCTTCACGCCGGACCCGACGCCCCGACCGTCATCGTCTACGGCCACTACGACGTCCAGCCCGTCGACCCACTCGACCTGTGGATCTCGCCGCCGTTCGAGCCGATCATCAGGAACGGTCGGATGCTCGCCCGAGGCGCCGCCGACGACAAGGGCCAGATCCATCTCCATGTCATGGCGCTCGCGGCGATCCTCGAGGCCAACGGCTCCCTCCCTGTCAACGTGAAGTACGTCTTCGAGGGCGACGAGGAGTTCGAGTCGACCCACCTTCGGGGCTGGCTGCAGACCAATCGCGACCGCGTCGCCGCGGACGTCGCGATCATCAGCGACACGAGCTTCTTCGACGGCAACCTGCCCGCGATCACGGTCGGCCTTCGCGGGATCGAGTACATGCAGATCGATGTCGTCGGGACGGCGGTCGATCTCCATTCGGGCTCATTCGGCGGCGCGGTGCAGAACCCCGTCAATGCGCTGTGCCAGATCGTCGCTGCGCTCAAGGGTCCCGACGGCCGGATCCGGGTGCCTGGCTTCTACGACGACGTCGTCGAGCTGACCGAGCAGGATCGCGCGACCCTTGCCGAGCTCCCGTTCGACGAGGACGCCTATCGCGAGTTGCTCGGCGGCGCGGAGCTCGTCGGCGAGTCAGGCTTCACGACGCTTGAACGCCGCGGCGCCCGCCCCACCCTCGATGTCAACGGCATCTGGGGCGGCTTCCAGGGCGAGGGCCAGAAGACGATCATCCCGGCGCATGCCCACGCCAAGGTGAGCTGCCGGCTCGTCGCGCGTCAGGACCCCGACCGCATCTTCGAGCTGGTCAGGGCGTACGTCGAGGAGATCGCGCCGCCGGGCGTTCGAACGACCGTCAGCCATCTGGGTGGTGGTCGCCCGACCCTGACACCGATCGATCACCCGGCCACACGTGCCGCGGCGCGGGCGCTCGAAGCGACCTTCGGCCGGCCGCCCCTGTACCAGCGCGAGGGGGGCTCGATCCCGGTCGCGGAGGAGTTCGAGACGATCCTCGGCCTGCCGGTGGTGCTGCTCGGCTTCACGCCACCCGACGACAACGCGCATGCGCCGAACGAGTCGATGGACCTCGACAACTACGAGCGCGGCATCCGGTGCGTGGCGCGCCTGTGGGACGAGCTGGCCGCCGGATCAGTCGCCGGATCGACCGTCTAAATCCGCCGAAGGTACGGTGGCCGGCTGACCCCGATGGCGTGGATGATCGGGCCGAAACCGGGTGCTAGGATGCACCGACCGCCACACCCCCGGGGAGGATCCTGACCTCGTGAGCACCGAAGCCGCCGACCTGCCGAGCAGCACCGCCGAGTCCTCGACCGGCTGGCGCCTGGACACCGACAACGGCAGCATGGTCCCGCGCTCGGCGCTGGACGTCCTCGTCGACCTGAACGACAAGGTCACGATGGGCAACGTGCAGGAGTACCAGCCCGTCCCGCTGGGCTTCACCCCGATGGACAAGACGATCGGCACGGGTCTGCGAGCTGGCGAGCTGCTGCTCATCGGTGGCGCCCAGGGCACGGGCAAGACCACGATGGCCCTCCAGATGGCACGGAACATCGCCTCGGGCGGCCAGGCGAACGTGCTGTACATCTGCTTCGAGCACGATGAGCTCTACCTGCTCAACCGGCTCATCGCCATGGAATCGGCGCTTGCGCACCTCCCGCACAAGACGGGTGCGATCAAGATCCAGGACGTCCGCAAGGAGATCCTCGGCAGCTGGATGGCCGAAGGCGCCGGCGGACCGCAGCTTGCGAACAACCCGCGGCTCCGTCCGTCGCTCGACCGCATCGCCCGCTACGGGCAGAACCTCTTCCTGATGCGCGGCTCGCAGACCGCGAGCACGATCGACAACATCCGCAAGCTCGTGCAGCAGCACCGCGTCCTGTCCGGCGATCGGCGGCTCGTCGTGTTCGTCGACTACATGCAGAAGGTGCCGCAGATCCCCGAGCCCGAGAACGAGTCGGAGAAGGTCACCGCGATCGTCAACGGCCTGAAGGACATCGCCCTCGCCGAGGACGTCCCGTTGATCTCGATCGTCGCGGCCGACAAGGAGGGCCTCAAGGCATCGCGCCTGCGCAACTTCCACCTGCGCGGCTCGTCGGCCATCAACTACGAGGCCGACATCATCCTGATCCTCAACGAGAAGTACCACATCGTTGCGAAGGTCAACATCGAGTTCAACCCGTACCAGGCGCAGCGCTTCCGCGACTGGGTGGTCGTGTCGGTCGAGAAGAACCGTGGCGGCCAGGACAACGTCGACCTCGAGTTCGAGAAGCACTTCGAGTTCTCCTGCTTCGACCCGAACGGTCGGACCGTGCAGGAGAAGCTCATCGAGGAACGCCTCTACAACGATTGACGCGGGCCGATGACGCCGGCCGGACTCTAGAGGCGGCGGGCATCGTCCGCGGCCGAGCGGGCAGCGCTCCACAGCGCGCGCCGCGCGACCTCGAGCCCCTCGAGCTCGGCCAGCGCATGCTCGTCGACCTGTTGCTTCACCGCGGATGCCACGCTGGTGCGCAGCCGTCCCGCCCAGCGTCGTCCCACCCAGCCCGCGTGCAGTCCGAGGAGTCGCGCCAGGAGGTAGCCCGCCAGCAGGGCGACGCCGAGAGCGACGAGCGGTGCGGGGAGCGAGCCGATCACCGGCACCTGGACGCTGTCGACCGGGGGTCGAGCCAGGATCCAGATCACGATCCATACGACCGACAGCACGACGGCGGCGGTCGCGATCGTCTGCAGCGCACCCAGCAGCGGCCAGAGGCGACTCGATGGGACGGATCGATCGTGATTGGCGACCGCCCGGTCGACTGCGGCTCCGAGCCCTGTCCTGATGCGATCCGGCGCCACGCTCGCAGCGAGCACCGGGCGAACGGCAGGGGACGCCTGGCAAATCGGCTCGACCAGTGCCGCCCTGAGCCGCTCGACGGCCGGCGCGAGCGAGCCACGATCGCGCCACCGAACGAGATAGCCGCCCGGATCGGCAACGCGCGCCTCTCGGCCGGAGAGCCGGTAGACGGCCGATGTGATCAGGCCGATCGGCCCTGTGCCGCGCGAGCGCGCTCGGGCACGTGTGGCCGCGACTGCCTGACGTTCGAGCCCGGGCAGATCGATCGCGCGCAGGACCTCTGTGGCGACGTCGTCGATCGCGCTGCGCCGGACGCCCGGGTCCAGGAATGGCTCGGCCGCGACACGCGGGTCGACACCGGCCGAAAGTGCCAGGCGGTCGATCGCGCTGACCATCGACGTCACGAGACGGGCCCGCACGATGCGCTTGGACTCGACGGACGTTTCGAGCCAGCGCCTGAGCTCGCTGAGACCCTCGGGCCCCGCGGCGGCCGAGGTGACGAGGACCGGGACGGTGCCTCGGCCGGCGCCACGGCTGATCCGGACCATGTCGCGCTCGAGGTCGCGCCGCAGTTGCTCGCGCGCATTTGCCGCCAGACGATCCGCCTTGTTGAGGACCACCACCTGCGTGTGGAGCCGAGGGAGCCAGGTATGGAGGAACTCGTCGTGCAGGACGGCATCGTGGTACTTCTCGGGATCCGTGACCCACGCGACGGCGTCAACGCGGGGCAGCACCTCCTCCACCCGTTCCCGGTGCTCGTCCGCGACCGAATCCATGTCGGGCAGGTCGAGGATCGCGACCCCGGCAAGCTCGGGCGTCGAATGACCGACGACCACGCCGACGCCCAGCCAGTCGAGGAGGCCGCCGAGGTCCGAGTGGCCTTCGTCCGGCACCCACGCAACGGCGCGATCGGTCGTGGGACGGCGCACCGATGCCCGGCTGACCGGTGTCCCGGCGAGCCCGTTCAGGACGCTCGACTTGCCGACACCCGTGCCGCCCACCAGCGCGAGGACGTAGACATCGGCGGGGAACCCGAGTCGTGCACCGGCCTCGCCGCGGACCGCGGCAGCATCCGCCGTCGGAATACCGAGACGCTCGGCTGCGTCGATTGCCCGATCGAGGCGATCGAGGTACCGCTCGAGTCCGGGACGCGCCGCCGTACCCGCCGCCCAGTCGGGGAGGGGCGGCCGTGCGTCAGCCGGGGGCTGGAAGGTCGCCGTCACCCGGACGCCGACGACCGCGAGCCGAGCGGGGCGTCGACGTCGACGTTCGCCATCACGGCGCGCAACTCCGGCGGGAGGCCAACCGGCAATGCCCGGACGTCCGCGGCGGCATCGCGCAGGGCCCCGGCGAGCGCCGTCAGCTCGGTTGAGGTGGGCAGGAGGCGACTGAAGCGCGCGCGCTCCTCGGTGAACGTCACGGCGAGCGCCGCGTCGAGCCGTTGCCGGGCACCGGTGATCAGCTCGGTCATGGCGGCCTCGCCGAACAGGGCAGACAGGAGCTTGTGATTGAGGAAGGCGGTCCCGGCCGCCACGCCGACCTCCGCGCCGGTCAACCCGCCGGTGTGCATGAACGTGCTCAGCATGACGCCCGTCCCCAGAGCGTTGACGCCCAGCGAGGCTCCACGTGCGAGAACGCGCTTCGGCCGGCCGGTCGCCTGGATGTCGGCGCTGATCGACGCGATCCAGCTGGCAAGCCGGTCCTTGAGGCGCGGCGCGAACTCGTCCGACGTACCCCACAGCGATGCATCCGCCGCGACGGCCGGGCCGACGCTCGGCACGTCTGCCCATGACGTCGCCGTTCGGCGCGCGGATTCGGCGGCGTAGCTCCCCGCGACCTCGACGAGGTCATCGATCGTGGCCGCCCGGACCTCCGTGACGGGCGGGTTGGCGGGACGCACCAGGGCCGCCAACGCCCCCTTGACCTTGCCGATCCCATCGGAGAAGAAGCGGGTCATCTGGTCGGCTCCGACGAAATCGTGCCACTGGCGGACCGCCTCCTCGCGAAGGAAGCGCCCACGACCCAGCTCCTCGCGAAGCGCGATGAGCCCGCGCTCGAAATGGTGAACCGCGGTCCGGTGGAGCGCGTCGACGTCGATCGCCTCGTGCTCGCAGTCGTCTGCGATCTCGTCGAGGAGCTGGCCGAGCCCCGCCAAGGACCCCGTCAGGGCCTTCGCCGCCAGCTCGATCCGGGCGTCGCGGTCCGAGCGGAGCTCGCGGATGCGCGCCATGACGGGCTCGACTGCGGTGGGATCCAGCGACTCACCGGCCGGCATGACGGCGCCTTCGGGGATCCCGACGAGCTGCATCGGCGCCGTCATCACCGGCACGCCCACCCCGTCGGCCCGGTCATCCTCCTGCCGCGTCGCGTCCCGGGCGGCCGGGGTGGGGGACCCGCCCGTTCGCGAGCCCGCCTCCACGAGGTCGCCCAGTCCAGCCTCCTCGAACAGCCGTTCGACGTCGGCAAGGATCTCGGCCTGGTCGAGCACATCGGGCGGCATCCGGTTCACCACGACCTGCAACGGCAGCCCGCGCTCGCGGATCCTGCCCAGCACCGTCCACGGGACCCTGTCCGCGTACCGGGTGGCGGTCGTCACGAAGAGGCACAGGTCGGCAGCTTCCACGAGCTGATCTGCGAGGTCCCGGTTCGCGTGCTCGATCGAGTCGACGTCCGGGGCGTCCACCAGCGCGAGCCCCGGCGTGATCGCGGCGTCCTCGACGATCTTGAGCCGACCCGTCTCGATCCGCGAGAGGGTTCCCTCGAGCAGCGGCGTGCGGTCGTCGGGATGCACCAGGACCACCGCGGTCCGGGTGGTCGGGCGCAGGACGCCGGTGGGGCTGGCCGCGCGGCCGGCGATCGTGTTGAAGAGGGTGCTCTTCCCGGCGCCGGTGGGACCGAGCAACAGCACGAGGAGGGGCGCGTCGAGGCTCGCCGCGCGGACGCGGACGTGTCCCGCGAGATGGTCACCAAGACGCGCTGCCCGAGCCCTCGCCGGCTCCGATCGCGGACCCGAGGCATGCCGTCGCCTGGCCAGCGCCTCGAGCCGGTCGACGAGCGCGCGCAGATCTTCGGCGGATGCCTCAGCCATGACGCGATCCTAGGGATCGCGCGTTGGAGCGCGACAGAACGCCCACGAGCGATCCGTGTTGTCTGTGTTGCAGACTGCCGACCGAGATGCAACGGCAATGCCGAGGCGCTTCCACGCCACCACCGCCAGAGCCCGTCCCCGCTAGTCTCGACACATGACCGAGGACAAGAGCAAGGACCAGCAGGGCACGCCCGAGAAGGAGCGCGTCGATCGGGAGCTGATCGAGCTCCTCAACGAGATCCGGGTGGCCCTGCCCGGCGTGCAGGTGCTGTTCGCGTTCCTGCTGATCCTGCCGTTCCAGCAGGGGTTCGCCGACACGAGCGCCGAGGACCGGGCGGTTTTCACCGTGGCGCTCCTCGCTTGCGCGCTCGCCGCGGCCCTCCTGATCGCGCCGTCCATGCACCACCGGCTCAACTTCGGCAGGGCAACAAGGAGCGGATGCTCTTCGACGCGAACCGGCTGCTGATCGTGGGCATGATCGTCCTGGCGGTCGGGGTGGCCTGCTCGATCTACCTGATCGCCGACGTCGTGTACGGCGGGACCGCGGCTGTCGTCGCCACAGTGGCCACGCTGCTCGTCTATGCGGTGCTCTGGATCGCCCTTCCACTGGCTCGGCGCGGAACCTCGGACGAGTAGCGGCCGGGCCGGGGTATCGTCTCGGCATGCAGTCCCCGGGCCCTTCCCCGATGTCGTCGAGATCGTGGTCGAGATCCCGCGTGGCAGTCGCAACAAGTACGAGTTCGACGAGGAGGCACGCGTTTTCCGACTGGATCGCGTCCTGTCGTCGGCGGTGTACTACAACTTTGACTACGGGTTCATCGAGGGGACGCGGGCGGGCGATGGCGACCACACGGATGCCCTGCTGATCATCGACGAGCCGACGTTCACCGGCTGCCGCGTATGGGCACGGCCGATCGGCGGGCTGGAGATGCGCGACGAGAAGGGGTTCGACTTCAAGGTGTTGTGCGTGGCGCTCGGAGATCCGCACCAGCAGCACATCGAGCGGCTCGAGCAGGTCCGTCCGCACCGGCTGGTCGAGATCGAGCACTTCTTCGATACGTACAAGTTCCTCGAGGACAAGACGGTCAACGTGCTGGGCTGGAGGGAGCGCGACCGGGCGCACGAGATCCTGCGCGCCGATCGCGAGACGTGGGAGGTCGAGGTCGCGGCCGGGCAACGATGAACGCCTCGCATGACCGTCCCGTGGCGACCCGGCCGACCTGGCGCGACGTGGCGGCCATGCCGGGCCGCCGGCTCTTCGTGGCCGTGCCCCTTGCCGATGATGCGGTCCGGGCGGTCACCGACCTCGTCGAGCAGGTGCGCGCCGGTACCGAGCCAGATCGCCGGCGCCGTGGTCGAGACGTGCGCTGGGTCCGCCTCGACGGGCTGCACCTGACTCTCCGGTTCATCGGCCCGACCATGGAGGAACGCGTCGGTGCCGTCCGCGAGGCGGTGCGTGCCGCTGCCCGGGGTCAAGCGCCGTTCGAGCTCCGGATCGACGGGGGCGGCGCGTTCCCGCACCCTGATCGCCCACGGGCCCTGTGGCTCGGCGTCGCGGACGGGGCGAGCGAGCTTTCCGGGCTGGCGGCGCGCCTTGACGAGGCGCTCGTGGCGGCTGGCTGGGCGCCCTCGGATCGCCCGTTTCAGCCGCACCTGACCCTGGCGCGATCCGACGGCGTGCCCGCTGGCGCTGCGATCGCCCGGCGCTTGTCCGAGGCGGCACGCGGCTTGGCGCTGCCGTCGCTCGTCGACCGCGTCGTCCTCTTCGAGAGCATCACGGGCGGCGGGCCCGCCCGGTACGTCCCGCTCGAGACCGTCGCCCTCGGGACGTAGAAGCGAGCGGGTCGCTCCGGGGGGAACGGAGCGACCCGCTGGTGCGACCACCTGCCCGAGTAGTCGGACCGGTCGCCCCTTGCAGGGCGAACCCGAACCCGATGATCCGGCTCCAAGGCTTCACACGCATCCCCCAATGAACGTAAAGACGCGCTACCCCTAGGATGTCGCCATGCCAAGACTCGCCTGCTGGTCATGTGGCCGTCAGATCTACACGGTCTCGCCACTCGAGTCGCTGTTCGCCGAGGAGCGTCGCTGTCCCCGGTGCGGCGCATACCTGAACCAGGAGCGACGCGAGACCGACCGACGGACATTGATGCGGCGCCAGAACCCGCCGGCCGATCCCGGTCCGCCCGACGAGGAGCGCCGGACGCACGAACGCCGTCGGACGCGGCGGCGGGGCATGACCCTCGATCTGGGGGCTGCGGCCTCAGCCGGCGGTCGTCCGGCCTGACCTTCGGCTAGTAGAGCCGGTCCTCGGCCCGCGGCGGGTCGACGAGTCGGTGCCGGAGTGCAAACGCAACCGCTTCGAGCTTGGAGTGGACGCGCAGCTTGCCCATGATGTTCTGGACGTGCGTCCGCAGCGTGTTCGGCGCGATGAACAGCCGATCACAGATCTCCGGGGTCGAAAGGCCCTCCGTGAGCGCCCGCAGCACCTCGAGCTCGCGTGGCGTGAGGGGTTCAACGGGCTGTTGCTCGCTGGTTCGGTCGCGGGCGGCGGCCACGCGCTGCGCGATGCCCATGATCACGGAGCGGGGGAGGAGGGTCTCGCCAGCGTGCGCGGACCGGACGGCTGAGACGACGTCCTCCACGACGCGGTCCTTGGTGAGATACCCGTCGGCACCGGACTGGATCGATTCGAGGACGGTCTCGTCATCGTTGAGCGCGGTCAGCATCACGACCCGCGCCGAGGGCCAGCGCGCCTTGATCGCGCGTGTCGCCTCCGCGCCCGTCCCGTCGGGCAGCCGGTAGTCCATGAGCACCACGTCCATCCGCTCCCGGGCGAGCTGCTTCGCGTCCCCGACCGTGCCGGCCACGCCGACGACCTCGATATCCGGCTCGAGCGCGAAGAATCTGGGAGAGCGAGCCGGTCAGGAGCTGATGGTCATCGACGAGGAGGACGCGGATGGGCCTGGTGTCCTGACTCACGGGGCACTGACCTCGGCTGTCACGGGACGCTGAATTGAGGCGGCTGCGCGGGGAGCGCTCGCCCGATACTAGCACTGGCCCCTGGGCATTTTCGAAGGCCAGGGCTGCGATACTCGAGCCATGCGCGTGGCGATGCTCGGTTTCGGCTTGATCGGCGGCTCGATCGCGCGCGCGCTTCGCGAGGCTCCCGACCGGTCCGCATGGAGCGTGGTCGCCTGGAGCCCGACGGGCCGGGGCCCTTTGCAGGCCGTGGCAGACGGCACGATCGCCGCGGCCGCCGAGACGCCCGAGGACGCCCTCGATCGAGCCGAGCTGGTCGTGCTCGCCGCACCGCCGACGGCGACCCTCGACCTCATCGACCGGCTGGCCGGGCCCCTCCGGTCCATCCTCGACCCCGGCACGGTCGTGTCCGACGTCGCGAGCACAAAGGGGGCCATCGTCGCGTCGGCGCGTGCGCACGGGCTGCGGTTTGTCGGTGGGCATCCGATGGCGGGCCGGGAGTCGACCGGGTACGGGGCGGCAAGTTCCGATCTCCTTGCCGGGCGGCCGTGGGTCGTGGTGCCTGCCGACCCCGCAGACAGTCCGGCGGCCCTTGCCGTGCACACCCTCGCCGTGGCCTGCGGCGCGCGGCCCGTCCGGATGGACGCGACCGAGCATGACCGACTCGTGGCCGCGATCAGCCACCTGCCGTTGGTGCTGTCCGCGGCGCTCGTCGAATCGGTGGCCGGCGGGGCAGGGGAGAAGGCGAGGGACTGGCCCGCGGCACGAGCCCTCGCGGCGGGCGGCTGGCGTGACATGACCCGGCTGGCCCGTGGCGACGTGGGAATGGGGGCAGGGATCGCGACCACCAACGCGGCGGAGCTGGCCCGTCGGATTCGGTCAGTGCAGACGGTCCTCGATGCCTGGCTCTCCGAGCTCGAGCGTCCCGGGGGCCCGGACGAGCACCGGCTCGCCGACCGCCTCCGCACGGCCCAATCGGCGCTCGAGAGGGACGCGTGACGGAGGAGCAGGTGTTCGTCGTCCCGCGCGCGTCCATCGCCGACGAGGCGCGCTGGCACGGCGTGCGGACGGACGACCTCGAAGCGTTCGTGGCCGCGCTCGAGCGCGATGGCCGGTTCGAGCCGAGATCGGCAATGGAGGTCGACCCGTCGTTCAAGCAGGTGATCCCGTACCTGGTCCTGCGTGACGGCGAGCGCTATTTCCTCATGCGGCGGACGCGGGCCGGGGCCGACGCGCGCCTGCACGACCGCTGGTCGATCGGTGTCGGCGGGCACGTCAACCCGGGCGATGGGGGCGTGCTGGGGGGCCTGCGCCGCGAATGGTCCGAGGAGCTGGACGCGGACTTCGTGCCCGACTTCCAGCTGGTCGGCCTCCTGAACGACGACACCACGGAGGTCGGTGCGGTGCACATCGGGGCGATCTATGTGGCCGAGGCCGCGGGGCGTCCGGTGGCGGTCCGCGAGACGACCAAGCTGACTGGCGCCTTCGCCGCGCCGGAGGAGGTTGCCGCGGTCGCCGAGGGGCTGGAGACGTGGAGCCTGCTCACGTTCAGGTTCCTGGAGGATGCGGGGGTACGATAGGGCGGCCGGAGGTCACGGTCTTCCCTCGCATGAATCGCATCCGCCGCATCGTGTTCTCGGTCCCGCTCGCGCTCGGGATCGTGCTGATCCTTGCCGGCTCCCCCGCCCGGGGAGTGGACGGCGGCCCGGCCGTGGCGATCATGCCGGTCACCGGGGTGGTCGACCCTGTCCTCGCCACGTACATCGAGGAAGGGTTGGCGCAGGCGGAGCGTGATGGCGCCGTCGCTGTGGTCCTCGCCATCGACACGCCGGGTGGCGACCTCGCGCAGACCCGCCGGATCGTGAAGGCGCTGCTCGCCGCACGGGTGCCGACGATCTCCTGGGTGACGCCGTCCGGCGCCCACGCAGCGAGCGCCGGAACGTTCATTACCCTGGCGGCCCACGTCGCGGTCATGTCGCCGGGCACGAACATCGGCGCGGCGTCGCCGGTGACCGGGAGCGGTGGGGACATCCCGGAGACCATGGAGCGCAAGGTGATCGAGGACACGACCGCGCTCATGCGCTCGATCACGACGGCCCGCGACCGCAACGCCGAATGGGCCGAGTCCACGATCACGCGACGCGGTCGCGGCGACGGCCAGCGAGGCCGTCGAGCTCGGCGCCGTCGACGGGGTTGCGGCGACCATCGAGGAGGTCCTGGAGCTTGCGGACGGACGGACTGTCGCGCTGCCGGGCGTTCCCGAGGTCACGCTGGCGACGGCAGGCGCTGCAACCTACGACCTGCCGATGAACCCCTTCCAGGCGTTCCTGCACCTGCTTTCCGATGCCAACATCGCCCTGATCCTGTTCACCATCGGCTTCTACGGGCTGCTCTACGAGGTGCATCAGCCCGAACTTCGTGACCGGGATCATGGGCGCGATCTCGATGGTCCTTGCGTTCATCGGGTTCGGGAGCCTGCCGCTGAACCTCGCGGGGCTGCTGCTGATCGCCCTGGGCATCCTCATGTTCGTGCTCGAACTGACCGTGACGAGCCACGGCCTCCTCACGGTCGCGGGGATCGTCTGCTTCGCGCTGGGCGCCTCGGCCCTGTACACGGCGCCCGGGACGCCGACGGCGCCCGCGCTCGAAGTCGACCCCGTCATCATCTTCGGACTGACCGGGCTGACGGCCGCCTACATGCTGCTCGTCCTCTTCGTCGTTGCCCGGTGGCGCCGCCGGCAGGCGCTCCTGGGACCGGAGTCGACCGCGCTCGTCCGCGCCGACGGCGCCATCGGCTTCGTGCGCTCGATCGTCGCGCCGGTCGGCATCGTCTACGCCGCCGGCGAGGAGTGGACCGCACGCTCGAGCGACGACCGAGCGCTGACTCCGGGCACGCCCATCCGCGTCGTCGGCCAGGAAGGCCTGACACTCATCGTCGAACCAGTCGAGTTGCCGGGCTGACCGGCCGAACGGAGGAACCCCTTGCTGGAGAACCCAACGCTGCTCATCGGTGCGCTCGGCGTCGGCCTGCTGATCGTCCTGATCCTGTGGCTCTCGATCCGTGTCGTGAACCGCGGCGACAAGCTCGTCGTCTACCGGCTCGGCAACACGGACGACACGCTCGTGAAGGGTCCGGGGCTCGTGCTCCTGATCCCGTTCATCGACCGGCCGCAGCGGGTCAACCTGCGCGAGCAGTACGTCGACGTGCCCGCCCAGACGGCGATCACCAAGGACAACGTCACGATCCCGATCGACTTCCTGATCTACTGGCGGATCGTCGACCCGCTCAAGAGCGTCGTGAACGTCCAGGACTTCGTCGGCGCCCTGGCCGGCGTGGCGACCACAAACCTGCGCGCCGTCGTGGGCGATTTCCTGCTCGACGACGTGCTCTCGAAGCGCGACCAGATCAACGAGGTGCTGCGCACGAAGCTCGATGAGATCACCGAGAACTGGGGCGGCAAGATCACCCGGGTCGAGATCCGTGAGATCACCCCGCCACGCGACATCCTCGACTCGATGAACCGGATGCTGTCGGCCGAGCGAACCCGGCGCGCGGTCATCACGGAGTCCGAGGGCGCCCGCCAGTCCGCAATCAACGTGGCCGAGGGCCAGAAGCAGTCCGAGATCCTCAAGGCTGAGGGCGAGCGGCAGGCGGCGATCCTGCGTGCCGAAGGCTTCAGCGAGGCGCTGACCCGCATCTTCCAGGCGGCGACGGGCGTCGACCAGAAGACCATGTCGCTGCAGTACCTCGAGGCGCTCAAGGCGCTCGGCTCGGGACCGGCGACGAAGTTCATCATCCCGATGGAGTTCACGCGGCTCCTCGAGCCGTTCACCGAGTTCCTCGAGCGGACCGACACGGGCGATGCGCAACCCGCGAGCCGCCGGGACGCCCCGCCACTGCCACCGACGGACCCGACCGCCCGGTGATGCGCCGCGCCCTGACGGCCACGGCGGTTGCCGCGCTGGCGACCGTGCCGGTCGCCGGGGCCCGGCTCGTCCTTCGGCGCGGCGGTCGCAGCCTCCTCGCAGCGCCGCGACGTCGACCGGACGAGGCCGGCCTCGCCCCGGCGATCGAGGCGCTGGGCGGCGAGATCGTCCGGCTTCGATCCCGGGACGGGCTCCGGCTGTCGGCGCGCTGGGTCCCGGCCGAAGGAGAGCCGGCGGGCGACCCACCGTGGCAAGCCGATCCCGCCGAGGCAATCCTCCTGCTCCACGGCTATTCGGGCTCGGTTGCTCCTAACCTCGTCGAGTACGGCCCGTTCCTGCGACGGACGGCCGGCGTCCTCGCGCTCGACTTCCGCGGTCACGGCGAGTCCGATACGGCGCCCACGACGTTCGGGATGCACGAGATCGAAGACGTCGCAGGCGCGCTTGCGTGGCTCGGCGAACGAGAGATCCAGCGCGTGGCGCTGTTCGGCACGTCGATGGGCGGGATGACAGCCATTGCGTCCGTGGCCGTGCTCGGGGACGGCTCGCTCGCAGGGGCAGATGCTGACCCCGACGCGCCGGCGGAGGTAGCCCCACCCGCGCGTCCCCGGATCGTGGCCGTCATCGCGGACTCGGTCGCACCGGAGCTCGCCATCCCGGTGGCCTCCCGCATCCCGGCCCCGTTTCCGCGATTTGTGGCCGCGCGGTTGTTCGACGCCGCTGCGCGGGAGCTGGGCGCGGACCCGCGCGAGACGGAACCTCGGCACATGATCGGTCTCGTCGAATCGCTGCCGCTGCTGCTCATCCACGGCGACGCGGACCGGACGGTGCCCATCGAGGACGGCAGGCGGCTGGCTGCCGCAGGGGGCCCGAACACCGAGCACTGGGTCGTCCCGGGCGCTGACCACAGCGCTGGACACGCGACCAGCCCGGACGAGTACGAGCGCCGGGTCACGAGCGTCCTGCGCACCGCCTTCGTGCGCGCGAGGGACGGGAGCCTATAATCGCCGCGCCCGCCGGGTCGGGGGAACGGGCGCCTCATTGATCACGTAGCACCGCCGGGGAGGACCGATGGTCGCAAAGATCCTCGTCGTCGATGACGATCCGAATGTCCAGCGACTGCTCCAGTACACGCTGAAGCAGGAGGGCTATGACGTCGTCATGGCGTCCGATGGCGCGGAAGGCTTCCGGCAGTGGGGCGCCGAGAGCCCGGACATGATCCTGCTCGACGTCATGCTGCCAAAGCTCGACGGGTACCAGGTCGCGCAGAAGATCCGGGCCGAGGAGGGCGAGGGGAGCCACGTCCCGATCATCATGCTCACCGCCGAGCGCGAGGTGGAGCAGAAGGTGCGCGGCCTGCGCGCCGGCGCCGACGACTACCTCATCAAGCCGTTCCACCCGGCAGAGCTGCTGGCACGGATCAAGAGCCTGCTCGCCCGGTTTGCGCCCAAGGACCTGATGCTGACCCGGCCACCGCTGGGACGGGTGCATGCGTTCTACGGGGCGAAGGGCGGTGTGGGCACCACGACGATCGCGATCAACGCCGCGATCGCGCTCCATCGCGAGCTCGGTCGCAAGGTCTGCCTCGTCGACGGCAACCTGCAGTTCGGCGACCACCGCGTCTTCCTCGACCTCGGGCTCGACCGCAAGTCGATCGTGGACATCGTGACCGCACCCGCCATGGACCAGGACCTCGTGCGACAGGTGCTCGTCAAGCACGATTCGGGGATCGACCTGCTCCTCGCCCCGCCGACGCCCGAGACGGCCGAGCTCGTGACGACCGACCACATGCCGGTCATCCTCGACCACCTGCGCGACATGTACGACTACGTGCTGGTCGACATCGACAAGCGGCTCGACGACATCAACCTGGGCGTCCTGGAGGCAGCCGAGATCGTCTTCGTCGTCATGACGGCCGACCTCTCGTGCCTGAAGAACGTCCGGCTCGTCCTCGAGACGATCGGGCATCTCGGCTACGAGTCCGAGAAGATCCAGCTCGTCCTCAACCGCTCGAACGCGTTCACGGGCATCAGCGTCAAGAACGCCGAGGGCGCGCTGCGGCGCGAGATCGACCACCAGGTCGTGAACGAATACCGCGGGGCGATCAGCTCGCTCAACTCGGGTGCGCCGTTCATGTTCACCAAGGCCGACTCGGTGCTCGGCGGATCCCTGCTGCAGTTCGCGCGGGCGGTCGACAAGCCGGCGACGGCGGCCGCGGCGGCTGCCCTGCGCTAGTCGGCGGGGTCGCTCGGCCGGACACCGTCCGCGGCTGACCCGGAGGCGCTCGAGCGCCAGTTGAGTGCCAGGCAAGCGGCCATCGCTACGGTGGCCCGGTGCTTGCGACCATCCCGTCCGCCACCCTCGTCGGCCTCGACGGCCGGGTGATCAGGGTCGAGGTCGACGTTGCGCCCGGTCTTCCGGGCTTCACGATCGTCGGGCTCGCGGATGCGGCGCTGCAGGAGGCGCGCGAACGCGTCCGCGGGGCGTTGCGCAACGCCGGGTTCGTGCATCCGCCGCGCCGGATCACGGTGAACCTCGCACCGGCCGAGCTCCGGAAGGCGGGGGCGTCACTGGACCTCGCGATCGCCGTCGGGATCCTGCTCGGCTCGGAGCAGGTCAGGACGGACGGGCCGGGCTGGGCGCTGGTCGGCGAGCTCTCGCTCGGCGGCGAGGTGCGCTCGGTGCCCGGGTTGCTGCCCATGGTCGCGGCGCTCGCTCGGAGCGGCTTCCGGCGGGTCATCGTGCCGGCGTCAGGCGCGGCCGAGGCAAGCCTCGTCGAGGGTGTCGAGCTCGCGTCTCGTCGCCACGCTGAGCGACACGGTGACGCGCGTTCGCAGCCGTCGCTCGCGCCGAACGGCGGTCGCGCGGCCGCGCATCGAGCTCCGCGGCGGCGTCTCCGACGGCGTGCGGCCGTCCGCGACGACCGGAGTGGGCGCGCCCGATCTTGCGGAGGTCCGGGGGCAGCTCGAGGCGCGCCGTGGGCTCGAGATCGCACTGGCCGGCGGCCATGGGCTCGCTGTTCAGCGGGCCGCCGGGTGCCGGCAAGACCCTGCTCGCACGCACGATCCCCGGGCTCCTGCCGGCGCTCGATGACATCGCCGCGCTCGAGGCCACCGTGGTCGCCTCCGCGGCGGGCACGGGCCCCATCGATGCCCTGATCCGGCGGCCACCCTTCCGTGCGCCGCATCACACGTTGTCGTATGCGGCGATGGTCGGTGGCGGCCCGCGTCTCTCGCCCGGCGAGGTCACCCTGGCCGACCATGGTGTGCTCTTTCTCGACGAGCTCCCCGAGTTCGGTCGCGATGTGCTCGAGGCGCTGCGGCAGCCACTGGAGGAGGGACGCGTCGCCATCTCGCGAGCCGGCCGTCAGACGACGTTCCCGGCCCGGTTCCAACTCGTCGCCGCGATGAATCCGTGCCCGTGTGGCTTCGCCGGCTCGGACGACGGGCGGTGCCGCTGCACCGAGGGCATGATCGAGCGGTACGGCGCGCGGGTCTCGGGTCCGCTCCGCGACCGGATCGATCTGTGGGTGTCCCTGCCGCGTGTGTCCGGGGCGGTCCTCGTGGGCGGCCAGGAGCCCGAGCGGTCGGCCGTCGTCGCGGGCCGTATCGAAGCGGCGCTCGCACGCCAGCGCGCACGCCCCGGCGGCCGCCTGAACGGGCGCCTCTCGGGTCGGTCGCTGCGGGCGGTGTGCAGGCTGGATCGAGGGCGCGATGCAGCGCGTCGTCCAGCTCTCGGAGGTCGAGCTGCTGTCGGGCCGGGGAACGGAGCGGCTCCTGCGCGTCGCGCGCACGATCGCCGATCTCGACGGCGCCGACGCGGTCAGCGCCGAGCACCTCGACGAGGCTGCCCGATTCCGGCTGCCCGCGGTCCGTGCCGCGGCACTGGTCGGCTGACGGTGCTTGGCGTCGGCATGGCACTGACACCGGATGGAGGAGCGGGATCGACTCGTGGCCCATCCACAGAACGTGACGCATGGGCCGTGCTCGCGGCGGTCAGCGGGTTGGGACCGATCGGCCTTGCGGCCCTGCTCCTGCGGTACGGGACCGGCGCGGCGATCCTCGCGGAAGCCGGCTCGCCCGGCGGAAGCCGCCGGCTGGCAGAGACCGTTCGAGAGCCGGACCCGGACGGCTCCGGCCGGCGGCGCGTGATCCCGGCCGCGGTTGCGGACTCGATCGCAACGGCGGCGGACGCCGCAACGACGACCCTCGGGCGCATCCGGGCCGCCGGGGTCGAGGTGGTCACGCTGGAGGAGCGGGCCTATCCCCACCGGCTGGCGGCGATCGAGCTGCCACCGCACGTCCTCTTCGTTCGCGGTGACGTCGACGCCCTCGATCCGGGACACGCCGTGGCTGTGGTCGGGACCCGCCGACCGAGCGACGCGGGACGGCGAACGGCGACGCGGATCGGCGACGCCCTGGCGCGGGTCGGCGCCACGGTCGTCTCGGGGCTCGCGTATGGGATTGACGCGGAGGCGCACCTTGCCGTCCTGGCCGCCGGAGGCGCGACCGTTGCGGTCATCGGGTCGGGCCATGCCCGGCTCTACCCGGCGGCGCACGACCGGCTGGCAGACCGCATCGTCGCGAGTGGGGGCGCGGTCGTGTCCGAGCACGCCCCCGACGTGGAGGCCAACGCCGGTACGTTTCCCCGCCGCAATCGCGTGATCAGCGGCCTCTCGGACGCCGTCGTCGTGGTCGAAGCGCCCGCGCGCAGTGGCGCCCTCATCACGGCGTCCTGGGCGCTGGAGCAGGGTCGTGACGCGTTCCTCGTGCCGGGCCAGCTCGGTGAGCCCGCGTCCGCCGGCTGCCTCGCGTTCCTCCGCGAGAACGAGGGAGCGGCGCGGATCGTCGCGGGGATCCCGCAGCTGCTCGACGACCTGCGGCTGATCGACCACGAGCGCGAGACGAGCGTCACATCCAGTCCCGACGCCGAGGCAGCCCTCGTCGACCTCGGTGGGACTGCGGCCCGGATCGGTCGAGCGGTCGTCGCGGGCCATGCGACCACCGACGAGCTCGTTGCGGTGAGCGGCCTCCCGGTGGCCACGGTGCTGAGCGCCCTGACGTTGCTCGAGAGTCGCCGTCTCGTGCTCGGCGCCTACGGTCGCTACCGTCCCGCCGGTGCCCTCGCGCTGTCCGAGCCGCGCCGGCTGCGCTGAGCGGGCGGGACCCCGGCGTTTGCCGGTCCGGGCGGGTCGGTGCTAGCCTGACCCCGGTCGGCGCTCCCCCCGCGCAACGACCCACGTCCGCTCCGGCGAGACCCCAATTTCGAGCAGGAGCAGTCCAGCTATTGCGTAAGCCCGCCCCAGCGGCAATCCTCCGATCCGGCCTGGCGCCGACTCGCACTCGGCATCGCGCTCGCGACCCTGATTGCCGTCGGCCTGTATGCCAGCAGCGGTCCGACCGCGACGGTCGCGACGCCCCCGACGGTCCCCGTGCCGCTCACGAGCGCCGCTTTTCGCACGGCGGTCACGAGCAATCTCGCGCTCGACGCGCCGATGACCCTCGAGTTCGCCACGCCGATGGACGCCCCGTCGGTTGAGGCGTCGATCCGGACGCAGCCCGCCACGGACCTGCAGTTCGACTGGGATCCCGGGCATCGACGGTTCACGCTCACCCCGTCCCGCACCTGGCGCGTCGATACGCTCCACACCGTGACCGTGGACGCCGGCGCGCTCGCACAGACCGGTCGACCGCTCGCGAGACCCGTGCGGACGGCGTTTCTCACACGGTCCGCGACCGGCGGCCATGTCGAGGCGATAGAGCGCGCGGGCAAGCGGGTGACGATCGACACGCGCTTCCGCATCACGTTCGCGCGCGCCGTGGACATCGGGTCCGTGCGGGATGGGCTGGAAGCTGTCCCTCCGATCGTCGGCCGGCTCGAGGCAACCGGCGGTCTCGCGGCCGGAACGAGCTTCACCTTCACGCCGACGTCGACGCTCCAGGCAGACACGCGCTACCGCCTGACCCTGGGTGGCGTGCGAACGGCCGACGGCGAGCAGCTCGACGATGTCGTCGGCAGCGTCCGCACCGTCAGGGCACCGGTCGTCGAGCAGATGCACCCGAAGGCGAATTCCAGGTCCGTGCCGCGCGGCGCCGCGATCTCGGTTCGATTCAGCGCATCCATGAACGTGAAGTCGACCCGCGAGGCCCTGGTTGTGACGGTGAACGGCAAGACCGTGCCGGGACGCGCCCGGTTTGCCGAGGACAACCAGGTGCTCGTGTTCGAGCCGCGCACGAAGCTGCCCTGGGAGGGCAAGGTCGTCGCCCGGGTTCGCGACTCGGCGCGCAGTGCCGCCGGCACGCCGCTCGCCGATACGGCATCGATCTCATTCAGCGTGGCGAAGAAGCCGGTCCCGAAGGTCGTCCCCAGGCTGCCGGCAACGGGGGGCTCGGGTGGCGGCACGGGCGGCGGCGGTGGTGGCGGTAGCACGTCCGGTTCGCGGACCGACGTGGAGCGCTACTACCTCGGGCTGATGAACTGCACGCGAACCGGTGGCTGGGTCACCTCGTCTGGCTCCTGCTCGAGCCCGGGTGGACGCAGCGTCGCGGCGCTGAAGCTCGATTCGGGCATCTCGAGCAAGGTCGCCCGCCCATACGCGAGGCTGCTCGCGACCCGGAACCTGTGCGCCCATTTCTCCGACGGCGGCCCGGACGATCGTCTCCGTCGAGCCGGCTACTCGAGCTACCGGTGGGCCGAGAACATCGGCTGTCGCTCGGGCAATCCGTTCAAGGCGGTGCTCGCCACCCACCTGTTCTTCCAGAGCGAGAAGTCATACAACGGCGGGCACTGGGTCAACATGATGAGCTCGAAGTACAGCCGCGTTGGCATCGGTGTCGGCTCGTCGGGCGGTCGCGTACGGCTGGTCGTCGACTTCTACCACCCCTGACCGGGACGATCGGGTAGGTGCGGGCAGGCACCGGCCCGGCGACAATTCCACCCGTGATCCGCAACGTCGTGCTCCACATGAACAACGAGCAGCCGCTCATGGCCGACCTGTTCGAGCTGCCGGAGGGCAACACCGCCCTGCTGCGCTGCACGAACCTGCGGATGTTGAACGGCAAGCGGCCGATCTTCGCCGACGACGTCACCTCGGTCTTCTTCTTCCCGATGCTTCACCTGCGCTTCATCGAGGTTCTGCCGAAATCACTCGGCGGCGAGCACCTGGCACTCGGCCCCGGGCCCGACGCACCGATCGAGATGGGCAGCGGCGGCACCGAGCCGGTCGAGGAAGACTTCGAGGTCGACGAGGACTTCCTCCGCCGCGTCCGCGAAGCCTGACCAGCCGGCGAGGAGAATGGCGCCGACCACTGCGGTCCGCGCCCCAAAAGGGCTGACCCCAGACCCGGCGGCAGCCCGATGAACCCGACGGCAGCCCGGATGCAGCGCAAGGCGCGCCGGAGCACGTGAGCGAGCGCACCCGCAGGTGCGTGAGCGAAGCAGCGGACGGCGCAACGCCGCGATGGGCCGGGATGGCGTCGGGATACGACCCGGGTAAGGGTTGCGTGCAGGGCCGGTGCTATGCTCGGCGGCGTGCCAAAGAACCTCGTGATCGTGGAATCGCCTGCCAAGGCGCGGACCATCGAACGCTATCTCGGGTCGCGATTACCGCGTGCTGGCGTCGTACGGCCACGTCCGCGACCTGCCCGAAAATCCCGGCAAGGGCAAGTTCGGCGTCGACGTCGAGCACGACTTCGCGCCCGAGTACGTGGTCTCCGACGACCGCCGCAAGCAGGTCAGCGACATCGAAAAGGCCGCGAAGGGTTCGGACATGGTCTACCTCGCGACCGACCTCGACCGCGAAGGCGAGGCGATCGCCTGGCACGTCGCCGAGGCCGCCCATGTGCCCGACGGCGAAGACGCGCCGGGTCACGTTCAGCGAGATCACGGAGCCCGCCATCCGCGCCGCGTTCGCGCAACCCGCGCAACATCGACCAGAACCTCGTCGACGCCCAGCAGACGCGCCGCATCGTCGACCGGCTCGTCGGCTACACGCTGAGCCCGCTGCTGTCGCGGAAGGTTCGCGGCGGGCTCTCGGCCGGGCGCGTCCAGTCCGTCGCGGTCCGCCTCGTGGTCGAGCGCGAGCGCGAGATCGACGCCTTCACCGCCCGCGAGTACTGGACGCTCGAGGCGCTGCCTCGCCACCGCGACCGGCGACACGGTTCGCAGCGGAGCTCGTCCGGATCGATGGCGAGGCGCTCGACGTCAGCGACGCGGAGACCGCCGACCGGCACGCCGCCGCGCTCCGCGAGCGCGCACCCGGTCGTCACGAAGACCGGCACACGGACCCAGAAGCGGTCGCCCGCGCCGCCGTTCACGACCTCGACCCTCCAGCAGGAGGCAAGCCGGAAGCTCGGCTTCAGCCCCAAGCGAACGATGTCCATCGCCCAGCGCCTGTACGAGGGCGCCGACACGCCGGACGGCCACGTCGGCCTCATCACGTACATGCGGACCGACTCGACCGCGATCGCCGGCGTGGCCATGGGCGAGGCGCGGGACGTCATCGCGCGAGCGGTACGGCGAGCCGTACACGATGCCGAAGGGCCGCGTCTACAAGACGAAGGCCAAGGGCGCGCAGGAGGCCCACGAGTCGATCCGGCCGACGAGCTTCCGGCGCGACCCCGACTCGCTGGCCGGGCTCGCTCAAGCCCGAGGAGCTGCGCCTCTACCGGCTGATCTGGCAGCGGGCGCTCGCATCGCAGATGGCGCCGAAGGAGCTCGAGACGACGACGGTCGAGCTCGCGGACGGCCCGTACGAGCTGCGCGCCAGTCGCGACGCAAGACGCTGTTCGACGGCTTCTCCCGCGTCTACACCGAGGGCCGCGACGACGGACGGCCGAGGAGGACGACGAGGAGGACTCGCGCCGGCTGCCGGCGCTCGCCGAGGGCGACGGACGAACGTCGAGGACGTCACCCCGACGCAGCACTTCACCGAGCCGCCGCCGCGCTTCACCGAGGCGACCCTGATCAAGGCGCTCGAGGAGCACGGCATCGGCCGCCCATCGACGTACGCGGCCACGATCTCGACGATCGTCGACCGCGGCTACGTTCGGGTCGAGGAGCGCCGGCTCCATCCCGGAGCCGTCGGCGGGCATCGTGACCGACCTGCTCGTCGAGCACTTCGGCGACTACGTGGACCTCGAGTTCACGGCCCGGATGGAGGAGGAGCTCGACGAGGTCGCCCGCGGCGAGCGGGCCTGGGTGCCGCTGCTGCGCGCGTTCTACGGCCGCTCCGCGACCGGGTCGACGAGAAGCGACGCGAGCTCAAGCGCAGCGACTTCACGACCGAGGCGACCGACGAGGTCTGCTCGCACGGCCACCCGATGGTGATCCGGCTCGGGCGGAACGGCCGGTTCCTCGCCTGCTCGCTCTACCCGGAGCACAAGGAATCCCGTCCGCTGCCGGGCGAGGAGCCGCCGCCCCAGGCCGGGGAGGGCGAGGTCTGCCCCAAGTGCGGCGAGGGGACGCTGCGTCGGCAAGCGCGGCCGGTTCGGCCCGTTCGTGGGCTGCTCGCGCTACCCCGACTGCGACTACATCAAGAAGGAAGGCCCGCCGCCGCCGGACCCGCTGCCGTTCGAGGTCGTCTGCCCGAAGAACGGCGACGGACAAGCTCGTGCCGCGTCGCGCGCGGCGGACCGGCAACGTCTTCTGGGGGTGCTCCAACTACCCGAAGTGCGACTTCACGACGAACAACGAGCCGATCGGCGGCTTCCACGACGCCGACGACGGCCCGTGGCCCGCAAGGGCGAGGCCGCGATCTGCCTGAAGTGCGGCGCGACGAGCGAGGTCGCGCCCGACGGCGTGCAGCCGTCGGCAACGCGGTACCCGGGGGCCGCCCGATCCCGACGCCCTCGCGCACGGCGCGGCCGGCGCGCGGTGGCGGCGCGGCGGCGGGACCGGCGGGGCGGCTCGAGGCGGGGTGGGGCGCGCTCGAGACGGCCCGCGCGACGGCACCGGCGGTCGAGCACGCGCCGAGCCGCCTCGTCCGAGCCCGCCTGCCGAGGCGTGAGCCGGGTCGGCCGACGCGCGCGACCGACGCGCCGCTCGACCGGTTCCTCCGCAGCCTCGCGGCGCGGGACGCCTCGCTGCACACCCAGCGCTCCTACGCGACGAGCCATCGGTGCCTACCTCGACTGGCTTCGGCGCGCGCGGCGTCGACTGGCGGGCGCCGGCCGCGCGCCGACCTGCGCGGCGTACCTCGGCGAGCTCGGCGACCGGTCGCGCCAGAAGCTCGGTCGCCCAGCGGCTCGCGGCAATCCGCTCGTTCCACCGCTGCGCGGCGCGGAACGGGCTGGCGGCGGGCGACCCGTGGGGCGCGATCGCCACTCCCCGCCTGCCGCGCCGGCTGCCGCGCGTCCTCGAGGTCGACCAGGTCGAGCGGCTGCTCGCCGTCGTCGACGACGACCTCGCGGCGATGCCGATCGTGCTGGCACGCGCGCGGCCGAGCTCGTCACCGCCCTGGCGATCCGGGATCGGGCGCTCGTCGAGATCGCCTACGCGGCCGGCCTGCGGATCAGCGAGCTCGCGGCCGCCGACCTCGGCATCCTCGACCTGCGGCGCGGCGAGATCCGGGTGCTCGGCAAGGGCCGCAAGGAGCGGATCGGCCTGCTCGGGCGGCCCGGCGATCGCCGCGCTGAGGCGTACCTCGAGGACGGCGCGGCCGACGCTGCTCGCCGCCGGCGCAGCGGACAGGGCGCCGAGCCGACGCGAGTCTTCCTGAACCACGACGGCGCGCCGCTCGGCGTCCGCGGGCTGCGCTACCGGATCGATCGCCTGTGCCGGATCGCCGGCCTGCCCGAGGGCGTCTCGCCGCACACCCTGCGGCACTCGTTCGCCACGCACCTGCTCGACGGCGGCGCGGACCTGCGGGTCGTCCAGGAGCTGCTCGGGCACGAGAGCCTGGCGACGACCCAGGTCTACACCCACGTCTCGCCGGCTCGCCTTCGTGCCGCCTACCGTCGACGCCCACCCCCGGGCGCGTCGCCGTCGACCCTGACCGCCGTGACCGGCGACGCGGCGCGCCTCGGCCCGCGGCGGGCCTCGTCGTCTCCGTGCGCGTACCTCGTCGCGCGGCGTGCTCGGCTACGTCCGCGTCGATCGTCATCGGCACGACGTTCGGCGCCGGGCCCGGAGCTCGACGCGTTCTTCGCCGCGTTCCGGCATCCCGGACCTGATCTTCCAGCTCGTGGCCGCGGGCGCCGTCGCCTCGGCCCTGGTGCCGATCGTCGCGCGGCCTGCTCGCGAACGGCGAGCTGCGGCGCGCGCCTGGCGGGTCGTCTCGACGGTCATCAACCTCATGCTCGTCGGCGCTGCTCGTGCTCGCGGCGTGGTCTGGCTGTCTGGGCGCCGGAGCTCGTGCGGCTGATCACGCCCGGCTTCGACGCGGCCGAGCTGGCGCGGACCATCGAGCTGACCCGGATCATGCTCGCTCGCCCGATCTTCCTCGCCCTCGGCGCGGTCGCGACGAGCGCGCTCAACGCCGCAGCGCCGGTTCGCCGCCGTCGCGGTCGCCCCGATCGTCTACAACCTCGGCGATCATCGGCGCGGCGGTCGCTGCTGAGCGACGGCATCGGGCGTGACCGGCCTCGCGCATCGGCGTCGTCGCCGGCTCGCTTGGGCACCTGCTCGTCCAGATCCCGCCGCTCCTGCGGCGTCGGCTTCCGGTTCGACGCCGCGCATCGACCTCGGACGACCCGATGGCCCGCAAGGCGCTCGTGCTCATGGGCCCGCGGCGCATCGGGCCTGGGCGCGAGCCAGATCACGTTCGTCGTGATGACGTCGCTCGCCACGGGCTCAGGGCTCGGCGCGGTCTCGGCGTTCAACGTCGCGTTCCCCTGCTCCAGATCCCGATGGGCGTGATCGGCGTTCCGCTCGGGATCGTGCTGCTTCCCGGCGCTGTCGCGCGAGCTCGCCGTCGGCGGACCGGGAGCTACCTCGGGCTCGTCGCGCGCGCCGCTCCGGCTCCTGCTGTTCGTGATGCTGCCCGATCGCGGCCCTCGGCATGGTGCTGCGGACCGAGGTCATCGATCTGCTGTTCGGATACGGCGCCTTCGACCCGGCTCGGCGGTCGAGCTGACCGCGACGACGTTGCTCGTCCTGCTCGGGCTTGCGGCACATGCGCTCATCGCGGTGCTCGCCCGGGCCTTCTACGCCGGGCAGGACACCCGCACACCGGTCATCGCCGCGGTCTCGGCGGTGGCCGTGAATGTCGTCGTCGGCGTCTTGGCGGTTGGCCCGTTCGGCCTCGGCGGCCTGGCGTTTGCGATCGCCGCAGGCGCGTGGCTCGAGGCCCTCATGCTGTTTGCCGTGCTGCATCGTCGCTATCCCGCGCTCGATGCTGCAGGGATCTGGGCGACATTCGGGCGCTCGCTGATCGCCGCGGTGACGGCCGGCGCCCTGGCCCTGCTGGCCCTCGCCGTGCTCGCCGGACCGATCGCGCCCGATGCGGGCAAGCTCGAGCTGCTGGGCCGGGCCGTCCTCGCGACCGGAGTGGGGGCGGTAGGATACCTGGCGATGAGCCTGGTGCTGCGCGTTCCGGAGCTCCCCGCGCTCCTGGGCGTCGTGCGGGACCTGGCGCGGCGACCCCGGCCGGCATGATCCTCGACGGCACATCGCCGGCAACCAGCGCAGAGGCCTGGGACGCGTTCGTCGAAGCCGCACCGACCGGGGCCTACACGCAGCTGAGCGCCTGGGCTGAGGTCAAGGCCCCGAACGGCTGGCGAGCGGAACGCGTCGTGGCCGGCCCCGGCGGTGGCACGACCGGTGCACAGGTCCTGATCCGGAAGCTTGGTCCCACGCCGTGGCGCGTGGGGTATGCCCCACGTGGTCCCGTGGGCGTCGTCGCGGATGGTGCCGCGGTCGCGGCCTTCACCGAGGCGGTCCGATCCCTGGCCCGGCGCGAGCGGCTGGTCCACGTCCTCATCGATCCGGAGGTCGACGACGCGCACCCGCTCGTCCGTCACCTCGCGGCGAACGGCTGGACGCCGGCGGAAGGGGTGCAGACCGGCCGGACACGCCTCGTCGACCTTGCCCGGCCCGAGGAGGAGCTCTGGTCAGACCTCCGTTCGAAGTGGCGCCAGTACGTGAACAAGGCGCGCCGAGCGGGCATCACGATCGACGATGTGGGTGCCGCGGGGCTCGACGACTTCTATCGGATCTACGTCGACACGGCACGCCGAGCCGGCTTCATCCATCGAGCCCGATCCGCGTACGACGACGTGTATCGGGCCTACGAACGGGGCGGCCGGGCGCGGCTGCTGATGGCCCGCGACCCGGACGGCACGCCGGCTCGCGACGCTCATGCTGCTCACATGTGGCCGGCGCGTCATCGAGCCGTACGGCGGCATGACCGAGGCCGGAGCCGCGAGCCGCGCCAACTACCTGCTCAAGTGGGAGGCAATCCGAGAGTCCCGTGAGCGCGGCTTCGAGATCTACGACATGTGGGGGCTGTCTCACGCGGGGATCGAGCAGTTCAAGGCCGGGTTCGGGGGTCGCGAGGTGGCCTATACCGGTGGCCGCGCGCTCGTCGTCGATCGGCTCGGCTCGACGGCTCTCGGTCTGGCGCGGCGGGTGAGCGTGGCCCTGGCCCGGCGTCGGCACGGCGTCGGCGACACAGGCGGAACGAGCGGGGCGGCGGGGGGCGCGGCTGCTGGCGGGACCGACGCCACATGACGGGCCCGGCTGCCCGGATCGAGCGCGTCGACGGGACCGCCCCCGAGGGCTGGGACGCACGGGCGATCGAGGCGCCCGGTGGGCACGTCCTGCAGGGAACAGCATGGGCCGCCCATCGGGCAACGCTCGGCTGGACGCCACGGTTCGTCACGTTCGAGGGTGGCAGGGTCGCGCTCGTCCTGACCCACCGCCAGCCGCCACTCCCCGGGTTCACCGCCTACGCGCCCCGGGGTCCCAACGGGGCCGGTGACGCGCCGGAGCTCGTGGCGGCGCGGGCCATCGCCCTCGCGACGTGGGTGCGCGGGCAGGGTGGCACGATTCTGGCGGTCGACCCGGAGCTCGATGCCTCGGCGGCGTATGCCAGCGCACTCAAGGGCGGTGGCTTCGCCGAGACCGAGGAGATCCAGCCGTCGCGGCACCGGCTCGTGCTCACCTTCGAGCCGGGGGACGACGCGGAGACGGTCTTCAGCCGTTTTACGAAAAGCACCCGACAGCGGATCCGTGCCGCCGAGCGGGCCGGGACGGTCATCGTCGAGGACGGTGCCGGGACGCACCTTGAAGCCTTCGGGAAGCTGATCGGCGAGACCGCCGAGCGGAAGCACTTCACGTTCTCGCCCGAGCAGGGGTTCGTCCGGTGGTGGCGGCGGATCGTCGGCACGCCATACGGGCGCTTCTGGGTTGCGCTGCACGAGGAACGCGTTGTTGGCGGGCTCATCGCGTACCGGCAGGGCGGTCATCTCGCCACGGCCTTCTCCGCCGACCGGGCTGACCTGCGCCGAGAGCTGCCCGGAACCATGCACCTCCTCCGCAGCCACGTGATCGGCGAGGCGCTCGAGACGGGACTCCCATCGATCGACCTTGGCGGCGTCGACGTCCGTGGGGCGCGAGGCAAGCCCGAGAAGGGCGCCCACAACCACGGGATGTGGGAGCACAAGGCCTCGTTCGGCGCCGAATGGGTCGAGTCAGCGGCGGCGCACGAGATCGTCCTGCGCCCGTGGGTCTACCGGGCGGGCCTCGCCGCCGGTCGGGCGCGACGGCTGGTTCGCGAACGGCTGCGACGATGACGTCCATCGCGTCCCTGATCGAGGCAGCCGAGCCCGAGCACCCGAAGCCGCTCGGACCGCTGATCGAGCGGCTCACCACGGCCGGAACCCTGCGCGGCGCTCGCCAGGGGGGCCGCGCCATCGGTCCCGGGGGACTCGCACGCGTCGAGATCCGTGGCGTCACCCACGACTCGCGCCACGTGGTCCCTGGCGGCGTGTTCGTCGCGATCCCGGGGCTGCACGTGGACGGCCATGACTTCGCCCCCGCAGCGGCGACTGCCGGCGCGGCCGCGCTCATCGTCGAGCGGCCACTCGACCTCGATGTCCCGCAGCTCGTCGTTGCCGGCGCGCAAGCCGTCCTGGCGACGACGGCCGCCTGGTGGTACGACGACCCATCCGACGCGCTCGACGTCGTCGGGGTCACAGGGACGGATGGCAAGACGACAACGTCGTTCCTCGTGATCGCGGCCCTCGAAGCAGCCGGCATTCGGACGGGCCTCGTGAGCACGGCCGCCACGCGGATCGGTGGGCTGCAGGAGGACAACGCCCAGCACGCGACGACCCCGGATGCGCCCGCGCTGCAGGCCGCCCTTCGTGCCATGGCGGAAGCCGGGGACGCGGCGGCCGTGATCGAGACCACGTCCCATGCCCTCGCGCTCGATCGGGTCGGTGGCGTCCGGTACGACGCTGCGATCCTGACCAACGTCACCCACGAGCACCTCGAGTTCCACGGGACGTGGGAGCGATACCGGGCGGCCAAGCTCTCCCTGTTCGAGCGACTGGCCGGGCCCCCGAAGCCAGGCGCGCCGCGACCGCGGGCAGGGATCGTCAATCTCGACGACCCGTCCGCCGGGCTCTTCGTCGGCGTTGCGCAGGAGGCGGGCGCGCGCGCCATCACGTACGGCACGGACCCCGCAGCGGACATCCGGGCAACCGGCGTCGAGGAGGACGCCCGCGGGCTGCGGTTCTGGTACGAGGCGCCATCCGGCTCGGGGCGGCTCCAGCTTCGCCTGGCGGGCCGTTTCAACGTGCACAACGCCCTCGCCGTCCTGGCGCTCGCCGAGGCATGGGACCTGGATGGCGACGCGATCCGGGCCGGTCTCGAGGGCCTGGAGCGGGTGCCCGGCCGGATGGAGCGGATCGACGAGGGCCAGCCGTTTGGGGTGATCGTCGACTATGCGCACAGCCCGGCGTCACTCTCGGCTGTGCTCGATCTGCTCGCACCTGCGGCTGCCGCCCGGGGTGGGGGACTGATCGCCGTCTTCGGCTCGGCCGGGGAGCGCGACACGGCCAAGCGACCCGCCATGGGCCGGATCGCGGGGGAGCGGTGCCGGCTCGTGGTCGTCACGGACGAGGACCCGCGTGGCGAGGACAGGAACGCCATCCTCGACGACATCGCCCGTGGGGCGGAGGCTGCAGGCCGGCGCCGTGGGCACGACCTGCTGCTCGTCGCAAACCGTCGCACCGCGATCGAGACGGCGTTCGAAGCCGCCCGGCCGAACGACGTGGTGCTGCTCGCGGGGAAGGGTCACGAGCGATCGATCATCGGCTCGGACGGGCCGATCCCCTGGGACGAGCCGGCGGTGGCCCGCGACGTGCTTCGCGCCCAGGGCCATGGAGCGGTCCGGTGACCCAGGTCAGGCTGGCGAATGATGCCGATCGACCGTCCTGGGATGCGTTCGTCGCCGGACGCCCCGGGGCGGACCCGCTCCAGTCGTGGGCCTGGGGGGACGCGAACGCGGTCGCCCGGGAGATGCCCGTCCGGCTCATCGCCATGGACGGCGACGTCGTCCGCGGCGTCGCGCAGCTCCTCGTCCGCGCCGCCGGCTTCGGCCGCACCGTCGCCTACGTCCCGCACGGGCCGGTCTGGGATCGGGATGACCCCGAGGGCCTTGCGGCCTTCGCGGCACTCGTCGCCGGCATGCGCGACGAGGCCACCCGGCGTCGGGTCATCGTCCTGAAGGTGGACCCGCGGACCTGCGACCGCGAGACCGCGGAAGACCTGCGGCGGCACCTCATCGGGGCCGGCTTCAGCCCGGCGCGGCACGATCTCCAGGCCCGGACGACACGGATCGTCGAGCTCGTCGACGGCGCCGACGAGCTGATGCAGACCTGGGACAAGGACGCGCGGAACCTCGTTCGCCGTGCCGGCAAGGAGGGTGTCGAGACATCGACCGACCGTCAGGGCGGCGCCGCAGAGATCGAGGCCTTCCACCAGCTCCTGGAGGCGACCTCCGAGCGCGCAGGGTTTCGAACGAGGTCGGTGGCGTTTCTGTCCACGCTTGCTGCCGGCCTCGCCCCGTCCGGTGGCTGGTTTCTGACCCTCGCGCGGCTCAAGGGCCGGCCCATCGCCGGCGCCGTCGCCCTGCGGGTTGGCGACCGGGCGATCTATGCCTACGGGGCATCGCTCCGCGAGCCGGAGCTCAAGCACGCCAACGGGGCCTACGCCTCGCTGTCCGCCACGATGCGGGCGCTCGCGGAGGATGGCGTGCGCACGCTCGACCTGTGGGGCGTCGTCGAGCCCGATGACCCGGACGCGGACCAGTCGTGGGCCGGTTTCAGCGCGTTCAAGCGCCAGTTCGGGGGCACGCCGCTGCGCCACCCGGGAACGTACGACCTCGTCATCAGCCCGTTCTGGAACACCATCCGCGACCTGCGCGAGCGCATCCGCGGTTGAGCGACGCACCCGTCGGTCCCGGCGGCGGCGGGACTTCGGGTGGATGGTGCGGGGGCGGTCATGCCGCGACGCTCCGACCCATGGCACGTCCTGGCCGGTCCCGTCTCGCGCTCATCGCCGTCGCAACCGTCGTCCTCGGCACGCTGACCGCGGCGCCGGTGGGGGCTGTCGACTACGACTTCCCGGTGGGCCAGGAGGCGTTCCACACCTATCCGGAGATGGCCAGCGAGGTTGCTGCGGCCGCAATCCGCCACCCCGAGATCGTGCAGCGCTTCTCGATCGGCACAAGCTACCAGGGTCGTGAGCTGTGGGCCGCGAAGGTGTCCGACAACGTCGCGACCGACGAGGCCGAGCCCGAGATCCTCGTCGACGGGCTGCATCACGGCGACGAGCACATGAGCCTCGAGATGACCCTGGCCGTCCTGCGCTGGCTGACGGACGGCTATGGGAGCGATGAGCGCATCACCCGCATCGTCGACACGCGGGAGATCTGGATCGTGTTCGCGATGAACCCGGACGGCGCCACGTACGACGTCAAGGGCCGGACCTACCACAACTGGCGCAAGAGCCGGCAGCCGAATGCCGGCACGACGGCGGTCGGCACCGACCTCAACCGCAACTACGACTACCGCTGGGGCTGCTGCGGCGGGTCGAGCGGGAATCCGTCGAGCTCGCGGTACCGCGGCGCGTCGGCCTTCTCCGCGCCCGAGACGCGCGCCCTCGCCGACTTCGTGCGAAGCCGCGTCATCGGTGGCGTCCAGCAGATCCGGGCGTCCCTCAGCTTCCACACGACCGGCCGCCTGGTGATGTGGCCGTACGGACACACGCTGACGAACGTGCCGGGTGACATGACGGCCGACGATCAGGCGGCGTTCGCGTCGATGGGCAGGCACATGGCGTCCACCAACGGCTACAGCCCGATCCAGGCCAGCGACCTGTACATCTCGGCCGGCACGTCGCGGGACTGGCTGTACGGGCGCTACCGGATCTTCGCGTACACCTTCGAGCTGTCACCGGACAGCACCCCGTATCCGTCGGCCGCACGAATTCCGACCGAGACCGGCCGCAACCGCGAGGCGGTCCTGTACCTGCTGGAGCAGGCCGATTGCCCGTACCGCAGCACCGGCAAGGCCACAGCCCGCTGCGGCGCATTCGACGACGACTTCGAGACGGCCAGGGGCTGGACCCGCGACCCGGTCGGCACGGACACCGCGACGGCGGGTCTCTGGTCGCGCACGAACCCGGTGGGGACGGCCACGGCCGGTGGGCCGAAGCAGCTCGACGGGACGGCGTCGGGCTCGGTCGCATTCGTCACGGGCGGATCGGGTGGGTCCGCGAGCGCCAACGACCTCGACGGCGGCCGCACGACCATCCAGTCGCGCGCCATCACGCTGCCCACGCGCACCGGGCAGCGCCTGACGTTCCGCTCCTACCTGGCGCACGCATCGAACGCGAGCTCCGCGGATGAGCTGCGGGTGTCCGTCGTCGCCACGGACGGCACCGCAACGACGGTCTTCGTCGAGCAGGGCGCCGCGGACGACGATGACGCCGCCTGGGCCAGCACGTCCCGTGCTGCTGGACGCCTGGGCCGGAACGACCGTCCGGATCCGGATCCAGGCGACCGACGCAGGGGCCGCGAGCCTCGTGGAGGCGGCCGTCGACGACGTGCGGATCACGCGCAGCTGAGGAGGGCCTGAGAGGCGCTGCTATCCTTGCCGCGCATGGTTGCCCCCCGTCTTCGAACCGATGAGCTCGCGCCGGAGCCCGCTCCACGCAAGCGTGGGCCGCGTCGGACACCGGCGCGGCTGACCACCCCGGCCGAGGCTGCGACGGACATCGCGAGCCTGCGCACGCACCTGCTCGCGACCGTCGCCGCGCACTATCCCCAGGCCGACCTCACCCAGATCGGCAACGCGTTCGACCTCGCCGTCGAGGCGCACACGGGCCAGAAGCGCGCCACCGGCGAGGACTACGTCACGCACCCGATCGCCACGGCACAGGCACTCGCCGAGCTCGGAATTGACCTCATCGCGATCCAGGCCGCGCTCCTGCATGACGTTCCCGAGGACACCGAGTTCAGCCTGAGCGACATCGAGGACCGGTTCGGGCCGGAGGTGACGCAGCTCGTGGACGGGGTCACGAAGCTGTCGCGCTTCAGCACCCACAGCCACGAGCAGCAGCAGGCCGAGAACATCCGGAAGATGCTCCTCGCGATGGCCGAGGACATCCGGGTCGTCCTGATCAAGCTGGCCGACCGGCTGCACAACATGCGCACGCTGTACGGGCTGCCGTCGGAGAAGCAGCAGCGAATCGCCCGCCAGACACTCGAGATCTACGCCCCACTGGCCGAGCGGCTCGGGATCTGGCAGATGAAGTGGGAGCTCGAAGACCTCGCGTTCAAGGCGCTCGAGCCGGAGCGGTTCCGCGAGCTCGCCAAGCTGCTCGACACGCGCCGGCGCGGCCGCGAGACCTACATCGATCGCGCGATCGCCGACCTGCGCCCGCGGCTCGAGGAGTCGGGGATCAAGGCCGACCTGCAGGGACGGCCGAAGCACATCTACAGCATCTGGAAGAAGATGCAGCGCAAGAGCGCGGAGTTCGGCGAGATCTACGACGTCTACGCCATCCGCATCCTCGTCGAGGACGTGCGCGACTGCTACGCGGCGCTCGGGGTCGTGCATTCGCATCTGGCGCCCGATCCCGGGCCAGTTCGACGACTACATCGCCGTTCCGAAGAACAACCTCTACCAGTCGCTCCATACCGCCGTGATCGCGCTCGACGGCAAGCCCCTCGAGATCCAGATCCGGACGCACGGGATGCACCAGGTGTCCGAGGTCGGCATCGCGGCGCACTGGCGCTACAAGGAAGGCTCGAAGTCCGACCGCGAGTACGACGCGAAGCTCGCCTGGCTGCGGCAGCTCATGGACTGGCAGCGCGACGTCTCGGACGCGACCGAGTTCGTCGAGGGGATCAAGCTCGACATCTTCCAGGACCAGGTGTTCGTCTTCACGCCGAAGGGCGACATCAAGGACCTGCCTGCCGGCGCGACGCCGCTCGACTTCGCCTACCGGATCCACACCGACGTCGGCCACCGGACGATCGGCTCGAAGGTCAACAACCGGCTGGTCCCGCTCGACTACCGGCTGAAGAACGGCGACATCGTCGAGATCGTCACGACGAAGAGCGAGCACGGCCCGTCCCGCGACTGGATGAACGTCGTCCGGACCTCGCACGCCCGGGAAAAGATCCGGCAGTGGTTCAAGCGCAAGGACCGCGACGAGAACATCGTCCACGGCCGCGAGTCGCTCGAGCGCGAGCTGCGGCGGCTGGCCCGGACCTCGATCGCGAGCGTGGGCCTCGACAAGATCGCCGAGGTCGCGAAGCAGTTCAACTTCGAGACGCCGGACGACTTCTACGCCGCGATCGGCTATGGGGCGGTGGGACCGCAGTCGGTCGTCACGCGGCTGGGTGTCGTCGACGACCAGAAGCTCGCCCTGCCGCCGGTCACCCCACCCGCCCAGATCGCGCGGACCGGCGGCGTCCGAGTCAAGGGCGTCGGCGACCTCCTCGTCCGCTTCGCCAAGTGCTGCCACCCGATCCCCGGCGACCCCATCCAGGGCTTCATCACGCGGGGCAAGGGCGTCACGGTCCATCTGCGGTCCTGCCCCACGGTCATCAACGAGCGCGAGGTGAGCCGGCTGGTCGAGGTCGAGTGGGAGTCGCTGCCGACGCAGACCTATCCGATCGCGATCCGGGTCGAGGCATACGACCGCACGGGCCTGCTCAACGACATCACCCAGGTCGTGGCCGAGAACAAGGTCAACATCCTGTCCGCGGGCGTGAACGTGTCGCCCGATCACACCGCGATCGTCACGGCCACGCTCCAGGTGTCGTCGGTGAGCCAGCTCGCTCGGGTGATGGGCCGGATCGAGCACCTGAAGGACGTCATCTCGGTCCAGCGCGACCTGGGGTAGAGCCGGCCGGCCTGGTCCCTTCCTCCGCCCCGCGTTTCGCCGGGTGAACGAAACACGCGCCGGCGCGCCACGGGACGTCGCTTGTTTGCGTGCGGCGCACGATCTCGGCGCCGCGTATGGCTTTCTTTGATGGCACGCAACGACTGAGGCCCACGTGACGGGCGACCCCGGAGTTTCGTTCGCGGGGCGAAACGCCGCGTGGCCAGCGGACCGGCGGCGCCGTGGCGGGCACGTCCGTCGCCGCTAGACTCCACCGCGATGCCCACCTTCAAGGCGCCCCGCGGGACGCGCGACCTGCTCCCGACCGAGCGACCCACCTGGAACCGGCTCGAGCGCATCGCGGCCGACCTCGCTGCCCGCTACGGCTATCGCGAGATCGAGACGCCGCTGTTCGAGCAGACCGAGGTCTTCGAACGGGGCGTCGGGACGGTCACCGACGTGGTCGAGAAGGAGCTCTTCCGGCTCGCGCCGCGAACCGAGGAATCGGAGGCCTGGGCGCTTCGTCCCGAGCCGACCGCCGGGATCATCCGCGCCTACGTCCAGCACGGGATGCAGACCTGGCCCCAGCCCGTGAAGCTGACCCTCGTCGGCCCGATGTTCCGCTATGACCGACCGCAGGCCGGCCGCTACCGCCAGTTCTGGCAGTTCGACGTGGAGGTGCTGGGCGACCCAGGGCCCGCGGTCGACGCCGAGCTCGTCGAGATGGGGCTCCGGTTCTACCGCGAGGCCGGTCTCGAGGGTGTCGAGGTCCTGCTCAACTCGATCGGCGACGCCAACTGCCGGCCGGCGTACGTGGCAGACCTGACGGCCTACTACCGGGCGCACGTCGAGGCGCTCCCGCCGCTCGAGCGCCAGCGGCTCGAGCGCAACGCGCTCCGGCTGCTCGATTCGAACGACCCGGCGATGGCCGATCTGAACGCCGGCGCGCCGCGGATCACGGACCGGCTGTGCGAGCCGTGCACGGCGCACTTCGGGGCCGTTCGGGCGCACCTGGACGCGATCGGGGTTGCGTATCGTCTCGAGCCGTCGCTCGTGCGCGGCCTCGACTACTACACGCGCACGGCGTTCGAGTTCTATCGAACGGGAGCGGAGGGCCAGCAGCAGGCGCTCGGTGGCGGCGGTCGATACGACGGTCTGGTCGAGAAGCTGGGCGGCCGCGCGACGCCCGGGATCGGCTTCGGGATCGGGCTCGACCGGGTCGTGCTCGCCCTCGAGGCGACCGGCGTTCCACCGGTTCCCGATGCCGTGCCGGTCGCCGTCGTCGTGGGTGCCGATCCCGCCGCCACGATCGAGCGGCTTCGGATCGTCACGCTCCTGCGCGCGGCCGGCATCTCGGCTCGGGCCGAGCTCGGTCAGCGCAAGCTCGGCAAGCAGCTCGAGGCAGCCGCACGCGAGCACGCCCACTTTGCCGTGATCCTCGGTGACGAGCTCACCGACGGGCAGGTGCAGGTCAAGGACCTCGAGGCCGGGACGCAACGGCTCGTGACCGTCGACGACCTGGCGCGCGAGCTGGCGCGGGCGCACACGTCGCACCGCCACGGGGTCGACGCCGGCTAGCCTGCGGGTTGGGCGGGGCTGCCGCGCCGCCTCAGCGAATGAGCAGCAGGACCGCGAGAATGGCGATCGCGCTCGCCTCGATCGCCACGACCGTGGTAAGGCTCTTGAGCCGGGATGTCGCGTCCTCCAGCGAGGCACGCAGCGCCGTGACCGCGGCTCGGAGCTCCTCGACCTCCTCGGCCGTGGCGCCGCCGGGCGACGCAGCACCGACCGTGACCGCGGGACGCGCGGGCTGCGCGGGCTGCGTCTGGTCGTCGTCCGGGGCCAGGCCCATCCGGGCAAGCTGGCGTTCGATCCGCGGGTCGGCGGGCTGACGGACCGCCTCGCGCGCCGCTCGCGAGAGCTCCGCCGCCTGGGCAGATTCGACCCCCTCGTCGATGTCCGGCGCTTCGGCGTCGAACATGCCGGGCTCGGCTGCAGCGGGCTTCGAGGTGGTTCGGCGATGGTCGGGCATCGGCCGTCAAGGTAGCACCGATCGCCGCGGCAATCGCTCGCGGCGGGCCTGGGAAACCGATCGTTGCGTTGCGTCGTACATTGGTGCAGACATGAGCGCTTCGCGTCCCGGCCACGGGGCTGCCCTTCGCCGCCTTGCCGCCGTCGTCCTCGGCTCCGTGCTGGCCATCGGTGTGCTCGGCGTGCCCGCGAGCGCCGCTGAGGGCTACCGCTTCGATGTCGGATCCCGCGGCGATTTCGTGGCGCAGAAGAACTTCGTCCAGTGCGTCGGTGCGAGCCTCCAGATGATGATCAACATGCTGGAGCCGGGCCGGGACCGCAGTGCGCGCGAGCAGCTCCGCCTCCAGCAGCTCGCCCGCAAGCACAGCCCGCCGCGTCCGGGCGGCCGGGAGCGGCGGGGTGCCAGCGTTCGCGGCTGGAATCGCGTCCTCGGCATGGAGGTCGACCAGCCCTACCGGCTCGTCGGCGCCGACAGCCTGAAGGAGGCAGTGCGGATCGCGGCTGGAGCCATGGACCGGACGGGGGCCCCGGTTGGGCTGCTCGTGTGGAGCGGCCGGCATGCATGGGTGATGGGCGGCTACGAGGCAACGGCGCCGCTCAGCCAGGGCGGCCGCGTCACCCGGGCCGTGATCTACGACCCGCTCTACCCGTACGGATCCAACGTCTGGGGCCCGAGCCCGCGGCCGGGCGAGCCGATCACGCTCGAGGCGCTGGGCCGGCAGTTCGTGCCGCGTCGCCAGTCGTCCCGGGCCGGCGCGCTTGGCGGCAAATACGTCCTCGTCATTCCGTATGAGCCGCGACCGATGACGAAACGACCCCGCGATGTGGCACGCGCCGTCGAGGCGTAGCGACCGACCGAGCCGCGATCCCGTCGCGGCCGCCTGACCCGCTACGATGCGGGCCATGACGACCGACCTCTCGACCCCGTACCGCAGCCATACGTGTGGACAGCTGCGCGGCGCTGATGCCGGCGCGCCCGCCCGGCTTGCCGGCTGGGTCCATCGCCGCCGCGACCATGGGCCAGCTGATGTTCCTCGACCTGCGCGACCGGCACGGGATCACCCAGGTCGTCATCGACGCGGCGGACGCGCCCGACGCGCATGCCGCTGCCATCGCGCGTCCGGTCCGAGTTCGTCGTGCACGTCGCGGGCGAGGTCGCCGCCGCGTCTGCCGGGACGGAGAACCCGAGCCTGCCGACCGGCGAGATCGAGCTGCGGGCGACGGACGATCGAGATCCTGGCCGAGGCGAAGACGCCGCCGTTCTACATCAACGAGCCCGACGCGCCGATCGACGAGAGCGTGCGGCTCAGGTACCGCTACCTCGACATCCGGCGCGAGCCGATGCAGCGCCGGCTGCTGCTGCGGCCGCGATGGTCCAGGCGATCCGCGAGGTCCATCACGCGCACGGTTTCGTGGAGGTCGAGACGCCGACGCTGATCAAGAGCACGCCCGAGGGCGCCCGCGACTTCATCGTTCCGTCGCGGCTCCAGCCGGGCTCCGTCTATGCGTTGCCCCAGAGCCCGCAGCAGCTCAAGCAGCTGCTCATGGTCGCGGGTCTGGACCGCTACTTCCAGATCGCGCGCTGCTTCCGGGACGAGGACCTGCGCGGCGACCGCCAGCCCGAGTTCACCCAGCTCGACCTCGAGATGAGCTTCGTGGACGAGGCGACCGTGATGGCGTTCGTCGAGCAGGTCGCGATCGAGGTCAGTCGGGCAACGACGCCCGAGCGCCCGATCCAGCAGATTCCATTCCCGGTCTTCACGTACGACGACGTGATGGAGCGGTACGGATCTGACAAGCCGGACCTGCGCTTCGGGATGGAGCTGGTCGACCTTGCGCCGGCGTTCGAGGGCCGCGAATCGGGTTTCCGCGTGTTCGACGACACGCTGGCCAGCGGCGGCCGCGTCAAGGCGATCGTCGCGCCCGGTCTCGGCGGCGCGACTCGACGCGAGCTCGACGAGCTGACGGACCGGGCGAAGCGATTCGGAGCGAAGGGGTTGGCGCACCTGTCCGTGGCGGCCGACGGCGAGGTCAAGGGCCCGATCGCGAAGTTCCTGTCCAGCGAGGCCACGGCCGGGATCCTCGAGCGAACCGCGGCCGGCGAGGGCGACCTGCTCCTCATCGTGGCCGACACGCCGCACGTCACGGCCGAGGTCCTCGGACGTCTCCGAGCGGAGCTCGGTGAGCGGCTGGGCCTCGCCGATCCCGACGTCCTCGCCTACGTCTGGGTCCATCGCTTCCCGATGTACCAGTGGGACGAGGAGCTCGGGCGCTGGGACGCGACGCACAACCCGTTCAGTGGGGTCGTGCCCGAGGACGAGCACCTGCTGATCACGAGCTCCGGCGATCCCGCCCAGCCGTCACCAGAGGACCCGGCCGGTCGAGCCCGCGCGATGCAGTACGACCTCGCGCTCAATGGCTGGGAGCTTGGCGGAGGATCGGTGCGGATCCACCGTCGCGAGCTGCTCGAGCGCTCCTTCCTCCTGCAGGGCCACACGCTCGAAGGCATGCGCGAGAAGTTCGGCGCGGTGCTCGACGCGTTCGAGTACGGGGCGCCGCCCCATGGCGGCATCGCGCTCGGTATCGACCGGTGGGCGGCGCTTCTCGGTCATCAGACGAACATCCGCGAGGTCATGGCCTTCCCGAAGACGGCCTCCGGCAGCGACCTCATGCTCGAGGCGCCGTCACCGCCCGATCCTGCCCAGTTCGAGGAGCTGGGGTTGCGGGTCGTGCCCGCGCCAAGGCCAGGAGGGACTCCAGCATGAGCGTCGCGAGCACACCGGATCGCCCCGGGGCTCTCGCCGCGATCGGGAACACGCCGCTCGTCCGGCTGACCCGGATCGTCGAGCCCGGCATGGCCGAGGTCTGGGTGAAGCTCGAATCGGCGAACCCGACCGGGTCGTACAAGGACCGGATGGCGCTGTCGATGATCGAGGGCGCGGAACGCGACGGGCGCCTTCGGCCAGGTGACACGGTCGTCGAGTACACGGGCGGCAGCACCGGCTCGTCGCTCGCATTCGTCTGCTCGATCAAGGGCTACCCGCTGCGGATCGTCAGCTCCGATGCCTTTGCCGACGAGAAGATCCGGACAATGCGTGCCTTTGGCGCCGACGTCGAGCTCGTCCACAGCCCCGAGGGGATCACGCCCACACTGATTCCGACGATGCGTGCCCGGGCCGCCGAGATTGCACAGGAGATCGGCGCCTTCCAGACAGACCAGTTCAACAACGCCGACATGATGGTCGGCTACGAGGGACTCGGCGAGGAGTTGCTCGAGCAGCTTGGCGGCCGGCTCGACGCGTTCTGCTGCTACGTCGGGACGGCGGGCTGCTACGTCGGGACGACCCGTGCGCTCCGACGCGCCCTGCCCGATGTGCTCCGCGTCGCGGTGGAGCCCGGCGAATCGGCCATCCTCTCCGGGCGTCCGGCGGGCACGCACCGCATCGAGGGTGGGGGAGTCGGCTTCATCCCGCCGCAGCTGTCCACGGACATGGTCGACGACGTCATCGCGGTCCCGACCGCGGAGGCCATGGCGATGGCCCGACGCGCCGCCCGTGAGGAGGGCGTCTGGAGCGGCCCGTCCACCGGCGCCAACGTCGTCGCGGCGCTCGAGCTCGCGCGGCGTCTTGGAGAGGGTGCGCGCGTCGCGACCGTGCAGGTGGACTCGGGTCTGAAGTACCTGCGCGGCGAGGTGTACGCCTGAGCGACGCGCCCAACTCGCCGATGAGGGGACAGGACGCACGGCCGGGGGCCGACGACGACGAAGGCGTCGAGGCTCGACGCGGGCAGCCTGCCGTGGCCGCTGGACGCGATCGCTGCACGACCACACCTCGCGGCACTCGGCGGCGCGCTCTGCATCGCGTTCTCGGGGATCTTCTATCGCTGGGCCGCCGTCACGCCGGAGACCGGCACCGTCTTCCGTGCGCTGTTCGGGCTGCCGCTCCTCGCGCTCGTGGCATGGGCCGAGCGACGTCGATACGGACCCTTGCCCGGTCGAAGCGCCCGACTTGCGGTGCTTGCCGGCCTGTTCTTCGCCGGCGACCTGATCTTCTGGCATCACGCGATCGAGGCCGTGGGGGCTGGCCTCGCAACCGTGCTCGGCAACCTGCAGGTCATCTTCGTGGGCCTGGTCGCATGGCTGCTGCTCGGTGAGCGGCCGTCGCGTTCGGTCTTCGCCGCGCTCCCGATCGTGCTGGTCGGGATCGTCCTGATCTCCGGGTTGATCGACGAGGACGCGTACGGGCGCGATCCGGGTCTCGGCGTCGTGCTCGGCGTGGGCACAGCGCTGTGCTATGCCGCGTACCTGCTGATCATCCGCCGGGTTGGCCGCGACCTGCGCCGACCTGCTGGTCCCGTGGCGGTGTCGACCGCGGCGACCGCCGGTGCAGCGATCGCGTTCGGGGCGACCACCGGCACGCTACAGGCCGTGCCACCCGTGGAGAGCCTCGCGTGGCTCGCGTTGCTCGGCGTCAGCGCGCAGTCGGCCGGGTACCTGCTCATCTCGATCTCACTGCCGAGGCTGCCGGCCGTGCTCACCTCGATGATCCTGCTCGCGCAGCCGGTCGCTTCCGTGCTGCTGTCGATGGTGCTCCTGGCCGAGACGCCATCCGCGGCGCAGCTCGCCGGCGTCGCGCTCGTCATCGGCGGAATCGCCCTGGCGACCGCACCGCTCGGCCGGTTGGTGGCGCCGCTCCGAGGGCTGCCCGCGGAACGGCTGTAGGGCCACCCGCCTCCAACCGGTTGCGGCGTGAGACGCCGGCGCGTCAGGATCACGGTCGTGAGGCGAATGATGGCGGCACTCGCTGCCGCGGCAGGGCTCGCGGCGGCCGCCTGCGACACGGCCCCACGTCCGCTACCCGCGGTCGATCGGTGGAGCGGCGTTTGTCGCGGTGTCGGTCTGGAAGCCACCCTGACCGGCGACCCCGCAGACCCCAGGCTTGCGTGGCTCGTCACATCGGACGGCGTGCGCAGAGACGTGATCTGGCCGCCCCGCTACTCGGCTCGCTTCTCGCCGCACCTCGAGGTGCTGGATGAGAGCGGTCGTGTGGTGTTCCGCGACGGCTCCACGATTGGTGCCGGCTGCGTACGAGGCGACCATCCCCCGGGGCTCCTGCTCATCGCTCCCGGCATCTAGGCAGCTTCGGCGTCAGATGTCCGCGGGTCCGCCCGGCGCGGCCTGGGGGTAGGGCGCCAGGCCGCGGCCCTCGCCCGGGACGTCGGCGATGTCGAGGTTCTCGCCCCATTCGTGGACGTGGCCCCGGCCGGGACGCCGGGGCCCTCGTACGGCGGCAGGTCGGCTTCGGGTGTGCCCGCGTCGAAGACGACACCGGGGTCACCGAGCTCCACCAGCCGGGAGCCGACGCTTGCCGTCAGGGCGTCGATCGCCTGCTCGGGATCGAGGTCCGCGCCGACACGCTCCAGGTCGCTGACATACGCGAAGGGCAGCAACACCGGCCAGCCCGGTTGGCCATCCCACGAGGGTCGCAGGATCGTGTCGGGATCGGTCCCGTGCGCTTCGATGAGCGAGGTCACCGTCTCGGCGCCGACCCAGATCATCCGGGCGGGCCAGAGCAGCGCCGCCGACGTGTCGCGGACCTCGGCCGCGGCAGCTTCGACGCCTCGGACCATCTGTCCTGCGGGTCCAGCCTCTACGGGAGCCGGGGCCGCCCAGATCGCCTCGGTCTCGGCGATGGCACGGGCGAGGCTCCCATCGGGATCCGGCGCGGCCACCACCACCGGCAGCGCGCCGCCGGCCCACGCGATGTCGACGAGGCGTCGGACTCGGGGCTGGCCGAGCGTGTCGATGAGGGCGCCTTCGGTCGAGGCGGACAGGATCACGGCGGCAACGGTCATGGCCGGGATCGTAGCAGGGACTCGGGCGTGGACCGGGTCCCTCCTCGCCAGTAGCGGTCGTACTGAATCCTCGTCAGACCACCGTGACCCGGTGCGCAATCCGACCGAGATCGGCATGGCTTCGTGCTCGGATCCGGGGGACTGAGTAACGGTGCTACTCGGCGGCGAGGCGGCGCGACGGACCCGCCCGGACCGTCGAACCCGGCGATGTGCGACCATGCACAGACCCATGACCAGCGTGACCCGTTCCACCATGCCCGAAACCGCGACCCGTGCCGATCTCCGGAACGTGGCGATCGTGGCGCACGTCGACCACGGCAAGACCACGCTGGTCGACGCCATGCTGTGGCAGACGGGCGCCTTCCGCGCGAACCAGGCCGTGGTGGATCGCGTGATGGACTCGGGCGATCTCGAGCGCGAGAAGGGCATCACGATCCTGGCGAAGCAGACGACGATCGATCACGCGGGCACCCGCCTCAACATCGTCGATACCCCGGGTCACGCCGACTTCGGTGGCGAGGTCGAGCGCAGCCTCCTGATGGTCGACTCGGTGCTGCTGCTCGTTGACGCGGCCGAGGGGCCCCTGCCGCAGACCCGCTACGTGCTCCAGAAGGCGATGGCTCGCCGGCTCCCGGTCGTCGTCGCGATCAACAAGATCGACCGGTCCGACGCGCGTCCGGGCGAGGTTCTCGACGACGTCTACGAGCTGTTCATGGACCTCGGCGCCGACGAGCACCAGATCGAGTTCCCGGTCGTCTACACGAACGCCAAGGCCGGCACGGCGACGCGCCGATCTCGACCAGCCCGGCACGGACCTCAAGCCGCTCCTCGACCTGCTCATCGAGGTCACCCCGGCGCCGACGTACGAGCCCGGTCACGCGCTCCAGCTGCTCGTCACGAACCTGACGGCGAACGAGTACGTGGGTCGCATGGCCGTCGGGCGGATCTGGAACGGGACGCTGCGCATGGGCCAGCGGATCACCGTCGTCCGGGAAGAGGCCGGCGACACGGCTGGCACCGTCGAGCCCGGCCGAACGGTCACGCTCACCGGCGCAGTCACGAGCCTGCAGACCGCACACGGCATCGAGCGGGTCGACATCGAAGAGGCGGGCCCGGGCGACATCGTGTCCGTTGCCGGCCTGCCCGAGGTCACGATCGGCGACACCCTCACCGATCCGGCCAATCCCCGGCCGCTGCCACGCCTCGACGTCGACGCACCGACGCTGCGGATGACGTTCGGTGTGAACACGTCGCCGCTTGCCGGTCGCGAGGGCAAGTACGTCACGAGCCGACAGATCAAGGCCCGCCTGGAGAAGGAGGTCCTCGGCAACGTCTCGATCGAGGTACGGCCGTCCGAGTCGAGCGAGGCATTCGAGGTCCGCGGTCGCGGTGAGCTCCAGCTGGCCGTCCTGATCGAGCAGATGCGCCGCGAGGGCTTCGAGATGACCGTGTCCCGGCCCGAGGTGCTCCTGCGCGAGGTCGACGGCGAGCTCCAGGAGCCCTATGAGCGGATCACCATCGACATCCCGCCCGACTACATCGGTGAGGTCCAGCAGGCGCTCGCGGGCCGCAAGGGTCGCCTCGAGCAGATGTCCACCGACGCCGACGGTCGCGTCCGCATGGAGTTCGTGCTGCCCGTCCGCGGCCTGATCGGCTATCGCGGCCAGCTCCTGACGGACACGCGCGGTACTGCGCTCCTGCACCAGATCGGCGAGGGCTACGGTCCGTGGGCCGGCGAGGTCACGCATCGGACGAACGGCGTGCTCGTGGCGGACCGCAGCGGCACCTCGAACGCGTACGGCCTGTTCAACCTCGAGCAGCGCGCCGAGCTGTTCATCGGGGCAGGGGTCGAGGTGTACGAGGGGATGATCATCGGCGAGAACAGCCGCTCCGGGGACATGGACGTCAACGCAACGAAGGAGAAGAAGCTCACGAACATCCGGACGCACTCGCACGACGAGTCCCTCCGGCTGACGCCGCCTCGGCCGCTCACGCTCGAATCCGCGCTCGAGTTCATCGCGGCCGATGAGCTGGTCGAGGTCACGCCGCAGTCGATCCGGCTTCGCAAGCGGGCTCTCTCGCAGCACGACCGGCGGCGTGAGGCAGGCCGCCAGGCGGACCTCCGTCGAGCCGAGGCGGGCTGACGGCACCGGACTGCAACCGGCGGGACGCAAATCGGGCTGACGGCAGGTCAAGCGGGCGTGTACCGTGCGCACGTGCGCCGGAGCGTCCTTGCCCACGCCGCTGCCCGCATTGGCGTTGCGACCGCGTTCGTGGTCGCCCTGACGGCCGTGGTGCCCGCGCCGGGGGCGGCCGCGGCCGACCGGCTGCCCGACCTGCGAACGGCCCGCATCACCGACCTGCGCATCACCACGACGAGCAGCGGCCGGCGGCTCCTGCGGTTCACGAGCATGATGCAGAACCTGGGCCGCGGGCGCATTCGAGACGCGGGCGCAGCGTGCCACGACGTCCTCGCCATGGACTGTCGACCAGGTGATCTACAACGATGGCGGCGGCGGTCGGCGCGTGCAGACCGACGCGACGATGCAGTACGCCGGCGACGGCCACGACCACTGGCACGTGCGCCAGATGATGAACTACCACATCTGGTCGAAGCACGGCACGTACCGCGACAGCAAGATCGGGTTCTGCTTCTTCGACACCAACCTGCGCGATCCGGACCTGCCCGGCTCGCCGTCGTCGCGCGTCTATCTCGAGTCCTCGTGCGGCACCCGCCTCTCGAAGAGCACGCGCAACGGGATCTCGGTCGGCTGGGGCGACAAGTACCCGTGGAACTTCGCGTTCCAGTGGATCGATATCACGGGTCTGCCCAGCGGCACCTACACGCTGCGCAACGTGGTCGACCTGTACAACTTCTTCGACGAGACGACCGAGACCAACAACTGCAACTGGGCCCGAATCTCGTTCGGGTCGAGCGGCTCGACGGTCAGGCTCCTCGACTGGGGCACGAACTGCATCAACGACTGGTCCACATCGGCCTTCGCTGCGGACATCGACTGGACGCGCGACAACGGGATCGCCGGCGGCTGCGATGCCGACCTCTTCTGCACGTACAACCCGACGCTCCGCGGTCAGCTCGCGACGATGCTCGCTCGCGCGATGGCGCTGCCGGACGCGACGACCGACCACTTCACCGATGACAACGGCTCCGTCCACGAGGCCGACATCAACCGGCTCGCCGAGGCCGGCCTCGCCGGCGGCTGCGCGCCGGGCCGCTTCTGCCCGAATGCCCCGTTGAAGCGCGGTCAGATGGCGTCGTTCTTCGTCCGAGCCCTGGCTCTGCCACCAACCGAGACCGACTACTTCACCGACGATGAAGGCTCGGTCCACGAGGCGGACATCAATGCCATTGCCGAGTCCGGACTCTCGAGCGGGTGCGGCCCGGCCATCTTCTGTGCCGGTCAGCTCGCACCCCGTGGCCAGGTGGCCGCCTTCATGCATCGCGCCTTCGCACCTGACTGATCGAATGCCCCCACGGTCGGGGAGGACACCCGGAGGAATGTCATGACACTCGCTCGTGGATCCCGCGGGGGGCGCGCCCTTCTTGCCGCCATGCTGGCCGCGCTGCTGACGACGGGAACGTCCCTTGCGGTGGACTCCGGGGCTGGTATGACGGCCGTGGCGGGGGACGCCCCCGAGGCCCGTTCCGCTGCGAGCATCGCGCCCACGACGACCTCGGCCGCCCTGGAGCCGGCTGCCCTGTCGGGTGGCCAGCTGACGGTCCAGCGCATCGTGACGGGGCTCAATGCGCCACTCGCGATCGCCAACGCCGGCGACGGGTCGGGGCGGTTGTTCGTGGTCCAGCGCGGTGGCACCGTCCGGGTGGTCCGCAACCGGGCGATCCAGGCGGGCACCTTCCTCAACATCACGTCGAAGGTGGCGTCGGGCGGCGAGCGTGGGCTGCTGGGCCTCGCGTTCCATCCCGACTTTGAGACGAACCGTTACCTGTACGCGTTCTACACGCGCGCCTCGGACGGCGACCTCGTCCTTGCGCGCTACACAGCGAATGCGGCCGGCACGAGCGCCAGCGCCGGGACCGAGCTCGTCCTCCTCCGCATCGAGCACAGCGCGAACACCAACCACAACGGCGGCACCCTCCGCTTCGGACCCGACGGCTACCTCTATATCGCGGTCGGCGACGGCGGGGGGAGCGGCGATCCGTCCAACAACGGGCAGGACAGGGACGTGCTCCTCGGCAAGGTCCTGCGGATCGACGTCGATGGCACGGGATCGGGGCCCAACGACGCCTATGGCATCCCCGGCGACAACCCGTTCGTCGGAGCCGCCGGCCTCGACGAGATCTGGGCATACGGCCTGCGCAACCCGTGGCAGATCTCCTTCGATCGGCAGACCGGTGACCTCTGGATGGCCGATGTCGGTCAGAGCCGCTACGAGGAGATCAATCGCGAGCCGATCGCCTCGAGCATTGCGGGCGGTCGGAACTACGGCTGGCGGGTCATGGAGGGCAAGCACTGCTTCGCTCCCTCGAGCGGCTGCAACACGAGCGGCAAGACGCTGCCCATCGCGGAGTACAACCACGACTTTGGCTGCTCGATCACGGGTGGCAGCGTGTACCGCGGTCCAAGCCAGCGCGACCTGCAGGGCTACTACGTCTTCGCGGACTTCTGCAGTGGCCGCATCGGCACGGTCAACGGCACGAGCCTGGTGTGGCGTCGGACGCTCGACCTCTCGATCAGCTCGTTCGGTGAGGACGAGAACGGCGAGATCTACTTCACCGACCTTGGTGGCCGCCTCTACCGCGTCATCGCGCCCGAGTTCGACGACATCGCCGGCTCGATCTTCATCGACGACATCCACTGGCTCTTCTACGCCGGCCTGACGAGCGGCTGCGGGGGAGGGGGCTACTGCCCGCGGTCGATCGTGACGCGAGCCCAGCTCGCCTCCTTCGTGGCGCGAGCGCTCGAGCTGCCCGCGTCGCCAACCGACTATTTCACCGACGACAACGGCTCGGTCTACGAGCCCGACATCAATCGGATTGCCCACGCGGGAATCGCCGGCGGCTGCGCGCCGAACCGCTACTGCCCCACGCGCCAGGTGGAGCGAGCGGAGATGGCCACGATCCTGGCCAACGGGCTCGAGCTGCCCGCGACCGGCACCGACTACTACGACGACGATGAGACGTCGCTCCACGAGGCGAACATCAACCGGCTCGCGGCTGCGGGCATCGCCGGGGGCTGCGGCCCGCGCCGGTTCTGTCCGAAGGACAAGGTCACGCGCGAGCAGATGGCCGCGTTCCTGCGGCGCGCCTTCGAGGAGTAGCCTCGCCGGCCGCCGGGAAGCCCCGGCGTACAATCCCGGCCATGGCGATCTATCTCGACCACGCCGCGACGACCCCGCTTCGGGCGGAGGTCCTCGAGGCGATGCAGCCGTACCTCGGCGCGGTGTTCGGCAACCCGAGCTCGGCGCATTCGTTCGGCCGCGCCGCGCGAGCCGCGCTGGACGAGGCGCACGAGCGGATTGCCGCGCGGCTCAACGTCCAGGGTCGCGAGCTGATCTTCACGTCCGGCGGCACCGAATCGAACAACCTGGCGCTCAAGGGCGCGGCGTGGGCGGGCAAGGGCCGCGGCCATCGGATCGTCACGTCGTCCGTCGAGCACCACGCGGTTGGCCACACGCTGCGCTATCTCGAGAAGTTCGGGTTCGAGATCGTCGAGCTGCCCGTCGATCGTTACGGGCGGATCGACCCCGACGAGCTCGATGCCGCCATCACGGACCGGACGATCCTCGTCTCGGTCATGCTCGCGAACAACGAGGTCGGCACCGTCCAGCCGATCGCCCAGATCGCCGAGCGCGTCCGATCGCGCAAGGGTGTCCTCCTTCACGTCGATGCCGTGCAGGCTGGCCCGTACGTCGAGCTCGACCTCGAGGCGCTGGGCGCGGATCTCGTCTCGCTCGCGGCCCACAAATTCGAAGGCCCGAAGGGCGTGGGCGTCCTGTACCTCCGCCACGGGACGCACATCCTGGCCCAGCAACAGGGCGGCACGCAGGAACGCCATCGGCGCGCGGGGACCGAGAACGTGGCCGGGGCCGTCGGCTTTGCCCGCGCATACGAGCTGGCCTGCGACGAGCGCCCGACGGTCGTGCCGGCGCTCATCGCCGGGCGCGAGCGCCTGCAGGCGGCGGTCCTCGAGGTGGACGGCACCGAGCTCACGGGCCACCCGCGCGACCGGCTGCCCGGGCTGCTCTCGATCGTGGCCCGCGACACGGACGGGGCGGCGGTCGCGCTGTCGCTCGATCTCGAGGGCATCGCCTGCTCGGTCGGGTCCGCCTGCACCACGGGCTCCACCGAGGTGTCGCACGTCCTGACGGCGATGGGCTACCCCGAGGAGGAGGCGCGCGGCGCCCTGCGGCTCTCGCTCGGCCGGACGACCACCGACGAGGAGATCGCCACTGCCGTGGATGTGGTCCCGCGCGTCATCGCATCGATGCGCACCGCGGCACCGGTCATCGCCGCGGATCCCCTCGGCCAGGCGGTGATCGCGTGAGCCGGATCCTGGTCGCGATGTCTGGCGGGGTCGATTCCTCGGTCGCGGCGGCGCTGGTCCACCAGCAGGGCCACGAGGCCGTCGGCGTGTGGATGCGGCTCCACGATGTCGCCGACACGTACTCCGAGTTCAAGAAGAGCTGCTGCTCGCTGGACGCGGCGGACGACGCGCGACGGGTCGCGGCCCAGCTCGGGATCCCGTTCTACGTGATGAACCTCGAACGCGAGTTCGATGCGGGCGTGCTCCAGCCGTTCCTCGACGCCTACCTCGACGGCCGCACGCCGAGCCCGTGCGTCGACTGCAACACGTACGTGAAGTTCGGTGCGCTGCTCGGGCGGGCGCGGCATCTGTACGAGTGCGAGGCCGTGGCGACCGGCCACTACGCGCGCCGCGAGGTCGGGGCGGACGGGCACGCGGTCCTGCGCCGCGCGCGGGACGAGGACAAGGACCAGACCTACTTCCTGTACGGCCTCCGCCAGGACCAGCTCGAGCACGCGCGGTTCCCGCTCGGCGAGCTGACCAAGCCCGAGGTCCGTGCCGTGGCCCGCGACCTTGGCCTCGTCACGGCCGACAAGCCCGAGAGCCAGGAGATCTGCTTCGTGCCCGGGGGCGACTATCGGGAGGCGCTCCGGGACCGTGCCGGCTGGACGCCGACGCCGGGGCCGCTCCTCGACGTCGACGGCGAGCGGGTCGGCGACCATCGCGGCGCACCCGGCTACACGGTTGGGCAGCGGCAGGGGCTGGGCGTTGCCCTTGGCCAGCCGCGCTATGTCTCGCGGATCGATCCGCTCTCCAACACGATCCAGCTCGGGCGGCGGGAGGATCTCGAGACGAACACCGTGGAGCTGGAGCGCGTGACATTCGTCGCGGGCGACCCGCCGGCCGCGTCCTCCTTCCGTGCCGAGGTTCGGATCCGGCACCGCGCGACGCCCGTCCCTGCCACCGTCCGCCCCGTCACGCCCGACGAGCCGTCCCGCGGCGGCCGCTGGGTCGTGGAGACGGACGAGCCCGTGTGGGCCGCGGCGCCGGGGCAGGCCTGCGTGCTGTACGCCGGCGACGTCGTTCTCGGTGGCGGCCGGATCGCGCGCCCGGGTGCCGCGGCGGCCAGCACGCGCGCCGCTGATCCGGTGGCCGTGCCGGCGTGACGCTCGATCCGGCCCCGGTCCTGGCCGCCCTCCTCGGGGTGTTCCACGCAGCCCTGTACGTCCTGATCCGCGGCTCAGCCGGCGGTCAGCTGCCGCTCCTCGTGCCCGCCTCGATCCTCGGTGCGTGGGCTGGCGACGCGCTCGGCGACCGGATGGGCCTGGACCTGCTCTCGATCGGGGACTTCCGGACGGTCCCGGCATCCCTCATGGCGTGGGTCGGGATCGCCTTCGTCGCGATCGTCGCGATCCTTGGTCCCACGAGGCAGCAGGCATGACCAACGGCACCGTCCCGAGCGTCGACGAGGCACTCGCCGTGGTCCGCGAGGCGCTCCGGTCGGACGAGCGCGGCAGGGTGAGCGGCACGTTCATGCGCGGACTGACCCTCGGAGCGCTGCTCGGCGCGGCGGTCGCGGGATCCGCCATCTGGCAGCGGCGCGCACAGCGCCATCGGGATGAGGGACCGACAGGAGCGGATCGATGACCGACGGGACGCCGAAGGATGCCCACGGCCAGGAGTCCGAGTCCGGCCCCGCGGATGACGGGTCGCGAGCGACACCGGATGCTGCCCGGACCGCGGCTCCGATCGCCCTCGGGATCGCGTCCGGCTCAGGTCCGCTCGCGCCGGCCGAACCAGTGATAGGCGTACGGCTCCAGCTTCAGCCGGAGCCTGTCGCCGTCAGGAGCGGGCGCCGCTCGTCGTGATGCCGGCCCAAGCAGGTGCTCCCACCCCGCGTCGCCCTGCGTGGCGCGCGGCATCGCCAGGTCGACCGCGATCGACCGGTCCGCGAGGTTGTGCACCGCGACGACGCTGCCGCCCATCCACTCCATGGCGTGGGCCAGGACGGCGTCGTCACCGGTCTGCAGGAGCCGCGGCTCGCCCCAGCCGATCTCGGGCCACTCGCGCCGCCGCCGGATGACGCGCTGCATCCAGCTCAGCAGCGATCCCTGGTCCTCGCGCTGCGCGTCCACGTTGAGCCGCTCGTAGCCGAAGGGACCACCCTCGATCGGCGGTCGCGCCATCGCCGGGCGGGGGGCCCGCGAGAAGCCGCCACCCGGTCGGGCGCTCCACTGCATCGCCGTGCGGACGGCGTGCCGCCCTTCGAGCGACTGGTCGTCGCCCAGCCCGATCTCCTCCCCATAGAACAGGACCGGCGCCCCGGGCAGGGAGAACGTGAGCGAGTAGAGCAGCTCCAGCCGGCGTCGGTCGCCTTCGAGCATCGTCGGCGCCCGCCGGCGGATGCCCCGATCGAAGATCCGCATGTCGGGATCCGGTGCGAAGGCCGCGAACACCTCCTCGCGCTCGGCGTCGGTCAGCTTGTCGAGCGACAGCTCGTCGTGGTTGCGCACGAAGTTCGCCCACTGGCCGCTCTCGGGCTTGACCGGCCGGTTCCGCAGGGCCCTGGCAATCGGCCGAGCATCGCCACGGACGAGCGCGAGGTAGAGCGCCTGGTTGCCGATGAAGTCGAAGAGCATGTGCATCTGGTCGCCGGCCTCGTCGCCGAAGAACTCGCTCAGCTTGTCGACCGGCTCGTTCGCCTCGGCGAGCAGCATCGCGTCACCGCGGCGGCGTGACAGGAAGGCACGCATGTCGCGCAGGTAGTCGTGCGGGTCCGCCGGGCCTCGGGTGTCGCATCGGATGCCTCGATGAGGAACGGTACCGCGTCCACCCGGAACCCCGAGAGCCCGAGCTCGAGCCAGAGGCCGATGATCCGGTGGATCTCGTCGCGGACCCGCGGGTTGTCGATGTTGAGGTCCGGCTGGTGCGGGAAGAACCGGTGCATGTACCACCGGTTGACGCGCGTGTCCCATGACCACGTCGTGTCCTGGACGCCCGGGAAGATGACCCCTTCGTCCGCGTTGGCCGGCTTCTCGTCGGCCCAGATGTAGTAGTCGTGATACGGCGACTCGCGGTCGCCGGCCGCCTTGAACCAGGGATGCTCGATGGAGGTGTGGTTGACCACGAGGTCCGCGATGACGCGGATGCCCCGGTCGCGGCGGTCCGGATCAGCTCGACGACATCCCCCAGGGAGCCGTAGCGCGGGTCGACGCCGTAGTAGTCGCTGACGTCATAGCCATTGTCGCGATCGGGTGACGGGTAGAACGGCTGGAGCCAGAGGCAGGTGATGCCGAGGCCCGAGAGGTAGTCGACCTGCTGGGTCAGCCCGTCAAGTCGCCGACGCCGTCACCGTTCGTGTCGAGGAACGAGTCGACATCGACGCAGTAGATGATCGCGTTCTTCCACCACAGGTCGCTCGTCAGATGCGCGGTCGTCACGCGGGGATGTGCTCAGGTGTCAGCACGGGAACCAGGACCCCTCCTTTCCGGATGGCAGGACGGTGAGGCGGCAGGTCGCACGCATGCGACCCACGCAGGAGCGACAAGGTTAGGGATACGTGTCGGATCCGGTCGCCCCGTTCGGCCTCGGCCCGCCCGTGGGGCCGCGCTTGGTATCGTTACGGCCGATGTCGACCCCACCCCCCGGACCCGATCCGCGGATCACGGCGCTGCCCGCCGCCGAGATCCGCCGGCGGTTCGTCGAGTTCTTCGAGGAGCGCGGGCATGCCGCCGTGCCCAGCGCCTCGCTCGTGCCGGCCGGTGACCAGACGCTGCTCTTCACCAACTCGGGGATGGTCCAGTTCAAGGACGTCCTGACCGGGGTCGAGAGGCGCGACTACACCCGCGCCGTCGACTACCAGCGCGTGCTCCGCGTGGCGGGCAAGCACAACGACTTCGAGGAGGTGGGCCGGACGACGCGCCACAACACCTTCTTCGAGATGCTCGGCAACTGGAGCTTCGGCGACTACTTCAAGCGCGAGGCAATCCGCTACGCGTGGGATTTCCTGACGCGCGACCTCGGGATCCCGGGCGAGCGCCTTGCCGCCACCACGTACACCGACGACGACGTCGCCTGGAACATCTGGCGTGACGAGATCGGCCTGCCGGCGGATCGGATGGCTCGCTGGGGGGACGTCGACGCGGGTGACGATTCCGAACTTCTGGCGCATGGCCGACACGGGTCCGTGCGGGCCGTGCAGCGAGATCCACTTCGATCGTGGCGTGCACCTGTCCGAAGGTCCCGAGTGCATCCCCGACCACTCCGAGAACTGTCCGCGCTGGCTGGAGATCTGGAACCTCGTGTTCATGGAGTTCGACCAGCGACCGGACGGGCGCGTGCCCCTGCCGTTCAAGAGCGTCGACACCGGGATGAGCCTGGAACGGCTCGCGAGCGTCCTCCAGCAGGTGCCGTCCAACTTTGACACCGACCTCTTCACGCCCATCCACGCCCGGATGCGGGAGCTGCTCGGCCACGACCCGGACGCGTTCGAGAGCGAGCGGTTCAGCTACCAGGTGATCGCCGATCATTCGCGCGCGATCGCGTTCCTCATCGCCGACGGGGTCCTGCCCTCGAACGAGGGCCGCGGCTACGTGCTGCGGCGCATCGTCCGACGCGCCGTGCGGCACGGCCGGCTGCTCGGCCGAACCGAGCCCTTCCTCGCCCAGACGGCCGAGGTCGTGATCGAGATCATGCGCGACGCGTATCCCTTCCTCGAGGATCGCCGCGACGAGATCCTTGCGGCCATCGCCCGCGAGGAGACCCAGTTTGCGCGGACACTCGAAGCCGGCGTGGCGCACCTCGAGGAGGCCCTCGGTCCGCTCACGAGCGAGGAGCGCGTCGTCGGACGCCGGCCCGAGGCACTCCCCGGGGACGCGCCGCGGCTCGCCGGCGAGATCGCGTTCCGGCTGCACGACACGTACGGCTTTCCGGTCGATCTGACCGTCGAGCTCGCCGCCGAGTACGGCGTGGCGGTGGACCGCGAAGGGTTCGACCGGGCGCTCGCCGAGCAGCGCACCCGGAGCCGATCGGGCAAGAAGGCCGAGCTCGCCCGCCATGCGGAGCTGAGCTCGCTCTACCAGGCGATCCAGGGGCGCGCCGGGGACACCGCGTTCCTCGGCTACGAGACGACGACGGCGGAGGGACGGGTCGTCGCGATCCTCCGCGACGGGATCGAATACGACGAGCTGACGGGCAAGGGGGCCGCCGAGGTCGTCCTCGACTCGACCCCGTTCTACGCCGAGGGCGGCGGGCAGGTCGGCGACCGCGGCATCCTGCGGGAGCCGGGTGGCGGCAGCGAGCTGTTCACCGTCGAGGACACCCAGAAGCCGGTCGGCGGTCTGCACGTGCACCGGGGGACGCTCCACGGTCGGCTGCGGGTCGGCGAGACGGTCGAGGCCGCCGTCGACGCGGGCCGCCGCGAGGCGACGATGCGCAACCACACGGGGACGCATGTGCTCCATCGGGCGCTCCGGAACGTCGTCGGCGAGCGTGCCCGGCAGGCCGGCTCGCTCGTGACGCCGGACTACCTCCGCTTCGACTTTCCGTTCGATCGGGCCCTGACCGACGAGGAGAAGCGCGCAATCGAGGCGGAGGTGCGGCGCACCATCCGGGACGACCGGCCCGTCACGATCCAGCACATGACGATGGCGGACGCAGTGGAGGGTGGCGCCGACGCGTTCTTCGACGAGAAGTACGGCGACACGGTGCGGACCATCCGGGTCGAGGGCTATAGCCACGAGCTGTGCGGCGGCACGCACTGTCGGGCGAGCGGCCAGATCGGCAGCTTCGTGATCACCGGCGAGCGCAGCATCGGCTCCGGCGTGCGCCGGATCGAGGCCCTGACCGGGGAGGGGGCGGACACCTGGCTCGCCGGGCGGCTCGCAACGCTGGAACGGGCGGCCACGACGGTCGGCGCCACGACCGTTGACGCGTTGCCGGAGCGGATCGCCGCGCTGCAGGACGAGCTCCGCGAGACGCGCCGGCGGTTGCGCGAGGGTGGTGCGGTCGCGGTGCCGAAGCCCGGTGAGCTCGCCGCGGCAGCCGAGGATGTCGCCGGCGTCCCGCTCGTGGCACGCGCCGTCGCGTACGAGTCGATGGAGGCGCTCAAGGGCGCCGCCCGAGACATCCGGGGCGTGCTGGGGAGCGGCGTCATCGCGCTCGGGCTCGACGCGGACGAGCCGCAGGTCTTCGTCACCGTCAGCGAGGATCTCGTGCAGCGCGGCATCGCCGCCGGCGAGCTGGTTCGGGCCGCCGTCCCGAGCATCGAGGGCAAGGGCGGGGGACGTCCCGAGATGGCCCAGGGAAAGGGCACGCGTCGCGAGGGGCTCCAGGAAGCACTGGCCGCCGTCAGGGCCGTCCTCTCGAGCGCGTCCGGCACCCCGACGTGACCCCCGAAAGCGTCGCGGGCTGGAGCGCGCTCGTGGCCGCTGGCGCGACGGTGGTCGGGGCCGTGACGCTTGTCCTGTTCTTCACCCGGGGCGAGCCGTGGGGCCGGCGGAACGACGCCAGCAGCGTTGTGCTCATGCTCTCGCTCATCCCGGTCGCGCTGCTGATCGCGACGCTCGAGAGCGAGACGGTCACAACCGTCGTGCTGCCCGTGGCGGCGTTCGGGATCGCGGCCATGGTCGCGGTGGCGGTCCTCGAGGCCCTGCTCGTGTTCGGTCGGGTCACATTCGAAGGAACGAAAGGGGCCGTGCTCGCAGGTGGTGCCGCCGTCGGGGTCTGGTACGTCCTGAGCGGTTGGCTCGCCCGAGGGACCGGGATCGAGGGACCGCTGGCCTGGATGGCCATCGCGGCCGGAATCGGCTTCATCGCGGTCAACGCCGGCTTTGCCCTCGGCGGCGAACGGCATCCGCTGTCGAGCATCGGCGGCGCCGTTGCCTTCGTCGGCTCGACGGCGTTCCTCGGGGTCCTCGGCGCGCGGCTGGTCAGCGGCGACCTCGTCGTCCCCAGCTGGAACGCCTGACGCGTGGCGTTCTGGCGTCGGATCTGGCAGCGCGACGGGGAGGCGCGCCTCGCTGCCTGCACTGCGCTCGACGTCGGGACCGAGTTCGCGAAGGCGCTCGTGTTCGAGATCGACGCGGCGGGGCAGGGGACGGTGCGCGGCGTCGGCCGGAAGCGCCAGGGACTGTCGCACATGCAGTCCGGCACCGTGGCCGACATCGCCGCGGTCGTGGACAACTGTGCCGTGGCGCTCCAGGAGGCCGAGGAGATGGCCGGCTTCCGCCCGACGCAGGTCGTGATCGGGATCGCCGGTGAGCTGGTCAAGGGCTTCACGACGACCCATACCCAGGAGCGCAGGAAGCCGGACCAGCCGATCACCGAGACCGAGCTCCAGAAGCTCATCGACGGCGTCCAGCGCGAGGCGCTCCACGAGGCCGAGCGGGCGATCACCTGGGAGACGGGCCTGCCCCACGTCGACGTTCGGCTGGTCCACGCAGCGGTCACCGGCGCAGCCATCGACGGCTACGCCCTCACGAACCCGGTCGGGTTCCAGGGCCGCCACGTCAAGATCGGCATCTTCAACGCCTTTGCGCCACTGGTGCACCTCGGCGCCCTCCAGAGCGTGGCCAGCCAGCTCGACCTCGAGCTGCTCGAGATCGTGGCGGAGCCGTATGCCGTCGCTCGCGTGCTGGGATCGGACCACCTGCGCCAGGCGGGTGCCCTGTTCATCGATGTCGGCGGTGGCACCACCGATGTCGCACTCGTTCGATCAGGCGGCATCGAGGGCACCCGAATGTTCGCGCTCGGTGGGAGGGCGTTCACGAAGTCGATTGCCGATCGGCTGGACCTGCCCTTTCCGCGGGCAGAGAGCCTCAAGGTCGACTACGCGCGTGGTCTCGGTGGTGAGCAACGGGATGAGGTCGGGGCAATCGTCCGCGACGACGTGGAGGTCTGGGCGGCCGGCGTGGAGCTGGTGATGGAGGAGCTGTCGGGCGGGGACCTGCTGCCCGGTCGCATCTACCTGTGCGGTGGCGGCTCGCGACTCCCCGAGATCCGCGAGGTGATCGCCGCGGAGTCGTTCTGGAATCGGCTGCCGTTTGCACGACCGCCCGAGATCACGGTCATGGCGCCCGATCAGATCGAGACGATCACGGACGCGACGGAGCTGCTCGTCGACCAGCAGGACGTCACGCCGCTCGGGCTGGCCTACCAGGCGATCGAGCTCCAGACGTCCGAGGATCCCCTCGACGTGGCCCTGCGGCGCGTGCTCCGGGCGATGAAGGTCTAGCCATGGCCGGACCGGGCGTCCTCTACCTCGACGTCGACGACGAGATCACCTCGGCGGCGGCCCGGATCCGTCGGACCGAGGCGGCGCGGGTGGCGGTCGTGCTGCCGTACGGATCGCGGGTCGCGACCTCGCGGATCAACTTCCGGCTCCTCGCCCGCGACGCGCTGCTCCACGAGAAGCGTCTGTCGATCGTCGCACCGGACGGCGCCACTCGCGCGCTCGCGGCCTCGGCCGGATTGCCGGTGTTCAGCACCGTGGCCGAGTACGAGACCGCGCTGGCCGAGGAGGACCGGGCCGCGGTGGGCGCGGTCTCGGGACCGGGAGCGTCACCCGAGGACAGCCCCACGATGGTCGTGCCCGTCGGGGAGGCGAGCTGCGGCGGCGTCTGTCGCTCCCTCCACCACCGCGGATGCGGCTCGGCGCCGTCCGGCGACCGCGAGCCCCCAACCTGCCGAAGACGGTGTTGCCGACATCGCGACCGGCTCCGCGCGCGAGCCCGCGCCCCGTCCGGCGAGCCCACCCGCCGCCAGGCACGTGGAGCCGCCTCGAGAATCAGAGCCCGTCCAGCGTGCGCGCTCCATTCCGGTCGTCGGATCCGGTCGGACGCAGATCCCGCGGGTGCCGGTCCTCGTCGCCGCGGCCGTGGCGGGACTCGTGCTGCTGGTGGGCGCGGTCGGGGCGTGGCTGCTCCTGCCGTCCGCGACGATCGTCGTGACGCCCCACGAGCGGCTCGTCGGCCCCCAGACGCTCTCGATCATTGCGGACACGACCGCCACCGAGCCCGACGCCGAGGCAGGCGTCGTCCCGGCGGAGCAAATCACGCTGCCCCTCACGGCGTCGGGCACGTTCGAAATCCACCGGCGTGCGGACCGAGGAGACGCGAGCCGAGGGCCGGGTGACGTTCACGAGCTACGACACGCGTGGCCCCAACACCATCCCGCCGACAGCGTCATCGCGACCGAGGGCGGAATCAAGTTCCGGACCCTCCGAGCCGTGACGCTGCCACGCGCCGATATCGTGCCGCCAACGAGCGTCAGCCCGACCACCGCGTCGGTCGCGGTCGAGGCGGTTCGGATCGGGCCGGAGGCCGACGTGCCGGCCAACGCGATCTCGCTCGTGCCCGCGAACGAGGACCCGGTGATCACCAAGGTCCGCAACGGCGAGCCGACGAGCGGTGGCAGCCGGACCGAGTTCCCGATCGTCGCCCAGGCCGACATCGATGCCGCGCTCGCGTCGCTTCAGGAGCAGCTCCAGACCTCGTTCCTCCAGCAGCTCGACGATCCGTCGGTCGCTCCGCCGGGAGCCGTGGTCTTCCCCGAGACCGCGGTTCTCGGGACTCCGACGCCGAGCGTCGATCCGACGACGCTGCTCGACGCGGAGCAGGAGACCTTCGACCTCGAGGTGAGCACGGAAGGCACGGTCATCGCGGTCAACCCGGATCCCGTAGAGGAGATCGCCCAGGCCCGGCTCGAGAGCCTCGTCGCCCCGGGCAACGTGCTCGTGGACGGCTCGGTGCAAATCGAGCCGGGGAGGCCTGTCGTCGAGGGGCAGGACGTTTCGTTCCCCGTGGCCGTCCGCGCGACGCAGGTTGCGATCCCGGACGCGGACGAGCTCAGGGCCATGGTGCTCGGCACGACGGAAACGCAGGCGGAGGCACTCCTGGCGCAGTTCGGCGATGTGGAGGTGACCCTGTGGCCAGACTGGGTGAGCAGCGTGCCGTCGAACGGTCGCGTCAGCGTGGAGATCGGGACGCCGATCCCGGCCGAGGAGCCGGACCCGACGCGCTCGCCGGACCCCGAACCAACCGAGGAACCATCGGGATCTCCTTCGCCCGCGCCCTCGGCCGAGCCGAGCGCGACACCATGACGCGTCTGCTCGGCATCGATCTCGGTGAACGCCGGATCGGTCTCGCGATCGCCGATGACGACGGCACGCCGGCTCGGCCCCTGGCGACCGTCCGCAGGGCGCGATCCATCGACGGGGACGTCGAGACGATCGGACGGGTCGTGGCGGAGCACAGGATCGCTGCGCTCGTGGTCGGCCATCCGCTCGAGGCGTCCGGTGAGGTCGGGCCGCAGGCCGCGCTCACCCAGGACTGGGCCTGGGCCGTCGCCGAGCGCCTTGGTCTCCCGGTGGCGCTGCGGGACGAGCGGCTCAGCAGTCACGTTGCCGAAGGCCGGCTCGGGCCGATGAAGCGCGGGCGCTCCGGTGGTCCGCCGACAGCTTCCCAGCGCGAGGCGTATCGGTCGCGCGTCGATCGCGAGGCGGCCGCGATCATCCTCCAGGCCGAACTCGACGCGCGGGCCGCGGTACCCTACGCGGACCCCAGAGCCCCACGATCCATCGGAGACCAGCGCTTGAGCATCCGCTCGGGTGGTCGCCCCAGAGGCGAGCGCCCTCCGCCCCGGTACGACCCTGACGCGTATGCGACCAAATCGATCCCGCGCTTCAGCGAGCCGTACCCGCGCGGGGGCCGCAACGGGCGCAACGGGGGCGGCCGCGGTGGCGGCATCGCGGGCTTCCTGAAGTTCCTCGTCTTCGCGCTCGTGCTTGCGGGGCTCGTCGTCGTCGTGCTGCTGACGGCGCTTCGACCGCTTGCAACGCGAGCCGTGCTCTCGTGGGCCTCCGACAACCCGGGTGCCATGTCGTTTCCGTTCGTGAAGGAGCTGGTGCGCGAGGACCTGGGCAGGGCCCTCACGTCGCCCGCGTCGTCCAATGACGAGCAGGTTGGGTTCGTGATCAACCCCGGCGACAACGCCACCTCGATCGCGCGCCGGCTGGAGAGACAGGACTTCCTCACCGACTCCCGGGCATTCGTCTTCATCGCGCTCGAGCGGGAGCTGACCGGCAGCCTGAAATCGGGCGAGTTCATCCTGCGCCGCAACCTGACGCCGGACGAGCTGGTGACAGCGTTGCTCGATCCGCCCTCCATCCAGTACGTCGACATCGACCTTCGAACCGGTCTTCGGCTCGAGCAGATCAGCGCCAAGCTCCAGATCGTCGAGGGCCTGACGATGGATCCCGCCGAGTTCTACGAGCTCGCCAGCGAGCCGCCGGAGATCCTCATCGACGACTACCCGTGGCTCGGGCGAGCGCTCGACCAGGCCGGCGATGGCGTGCCGCCGACGCTCGAGGGTTTCCTCTGGCCGGCCACGTACCGGGTCCTCCCCGACACGACGCCCGACGAGCTCGTTCGGCTCATGCTCGACAAGTTCATCGAGACGGTCGGCGAGGAGCGCCTCACGGTGGCCCAGGACCGGGGGCTCACCTTCTACCAGGTGCTGGTCCTTGCCTCGATCGTGGAACGCGAGGCCGTGGTGCCGGAGGAGAAGCCGCTCATCGCCGGCGTCTACCAGAACCGGATTGACGGACTGCCCGGGGTCAAGAACAAGATCCTGAACGCCGACCCGACGGTGATCTATGCCGCCGACACCGCGGCGCTGCGCGACCTGCCGTTCGAGGAATGGCCGACGTACTCGTTCTGGGGTGTTCCCGAGGCCCCGATGGCCGAGGTCGCCGCTCCCGGAGGACCTGCTCGGCTTCCAGACATATGGCCGGCCCGGTCTCGTCCCGTGGCCGATCTGCACGCCGACCGTTGGATCGATCGACGCGGCACTCGCCCCGAACACCGAGGACAAGTACATCTACTTTCTCGCGATCCCCGACAGTGGCGGCACGCACGCGTTCGCGAAGACGGCCGAGGAGCACCAGGAAAACCGCGAGAAGTACGGCTACAACTAGTGCTCGATCGCCTGCCCGAACCGGCTGACTTCGCGGACCCACCGAACGCCGCACAGCGCGACGCATGGGAGGAGTCGGACCGCGCCGCCCGACCGGCCCGACTCGAGCGGCTGCGTGCTCGGTTCGACGATGCCGGGATCGACGCCTACTTCGGGGTCCGGCGCGAGCACATGCGCTACCTCACGGGCTTCACGCTCGCGGAGGGCGAGGAGAAGTCGGCGGGAAGCTCGGGGCAGTTCGTCGTGTCGTGCGAGGAGACGGTCGTCCTCGCCGATTCGCGGTACACGATCCAGGCACGGCGCGAGGCAGCCGGGTCACGGCTCTTCGAGGCGTACGGCGACCTGCCGGCGCGCTGGCCCGAGCTGTTGGCCTCGGTCGGTGCCCGCCGGGTGGCGGTCGAGGCCGGCTTCGTGAGCCAGGCGACGTGGACACGGCTGGCGGAGGCGGCTCCGGATGTCGAGCTGGTCCCGGTCGAGGGCTGGCTCGAGGCCGACCGTGCCACGAAGGAGCCGGGGGAGCTGGAGCGCGTCGCCGCGGCCTGCGCAGTCGCCGACCGTGCCCTGGCCACTCTCCTGCCGAAGATCCGCCCCGGGGTGACCGAGGCGACGCTGGCGCTCGAGCTCGAATGGCTCATGCGCACGAACGGGGCGGAGGCGCTCGCCTTCGATGTCGCCTGCCTGGCCGGTCCCGAGGCGGCCCTGCCGCACGGGGCACCCGGCGACCGGCCGGTCCTCGAGGGATCGGTGCTGCTGTTCGACTTCGGCGCGCAGGTCGCCGGCTACCGCAGTGACATGACCCGAACCCTGTTCATCGGTGAGCCCACGCGCCGTGATCTCGACGTGTACGAGCTCGTCGCACGCGCGCAGCAGGCTGCCATCGATGCCGTCGAGGCCGCGGTTTCGACGACGGCGCGTGACGGCAGCCCGCTCCCGAGCGGTCGTTCGATCGACGCCGTGGCGCGCACGGTGATCGAGGAGGGCGGGCACGGCGAGCACTTCGGCCACGGGCACGGGGCACGGCATCGGTCTCGCTACGCACGAGCAGCCCGGTCTGGGCCGCTTTGCTCCCGAGCAGCCGCTCCCGGCACGGACCGTCTTCTCGGTCGAGCCCGGGGTGTACCTCGATGGCGAGATGGGCGTCCGCATCGAGGATCTCGTCGCGATCGACGCGTCAGCCGGGCGCACGGAGCTCCTGACCCGGTTCCCGCGCGACATTCTCGTCGTGGGCCGGTAGGGTCGGGCCGATGCGCACGAGGTACGTCAGCCCGCTCGTCCTTGCAGTCGTGGTCCTCGTCGCCGCCTGCGGAGAGACCGCGGTCGAGGAGCCCAACCCATTCCAGTGCGTCGGCATGGCCACGCCGCTGTGCGAGCGACTGCTCGAGGAGGCCCGCAGCCAGGTCCCCGGCAGCGCCCCGGTCGGCGCCGACATCCGATGCACGGACGCCATCTGCGACGATCGACAGGGCACGGCCAGCATCAAGGTCACCTTCGCCAACGGTCAGACCGTTGACTACACCTCGGGTTGGGCCTCAGGTGGCGGTGGGGCAGCTCCAGCGCCGCCGCAACCGGTCCCCGTCCCAACGGCGGAGGCGTTGCCGAGCGCCTGAGCTCGACGGGCCGTCTGCTAGGATTCAGCCCTTCCAGCTCCCGTCCCCGTCGCCGGTACGCGCGTCACGTCTCCTTCGACCCGCCGGCCGTCACCCCAGGAGTCCAGCCTCATGATCAGCACCGGCGAACTGCGCAAGGGCGTCGCCATCGAGCTCGACGGCGAGCTCTGGCAGATCCTCGACTACCACCACATCAAGATGGGCCGCGGATCGGCGCAGGTACGGATCACGCTTCGCAACATCAAGCGCGGCCAGACCGTGGAGCGCTCGTTCCAGGCCGGCACGAAGTGGCCCCGCGCCTCCATGGAGAAGCGGCCGGTCCAGTTTCTCTACCGTGACGGCGACGACTTCCATTTCATGGACACCGACACGTACGACCAGTTCGTGCTGTCCGCCGCTTCGCTCGGGGACGCGACCCACTACCTCAAGGACGGGATGACGGTCGACCGGACCGCCTATCAGGGCGAGACGATCGGGATCGAGCTGCCGATCACGGTCGACCTGCTCGTGACCGACACCGAGCCCGGGTTCGCCGGGGACACGCAGTCCGGAGCGCGCAAGCCCGCGACGACCGAGGCAGGGCTGGTCGTCCAGGTCCCGATCTTCGTCGAGCAGGGCGACACGATCCGCGTTGACACGCGAACCGGGGAGTACCAGACGAGGGTCTGACGTGGGCCGATCCGGGATCGACGAGCTCTGCCTCCTGCTCGACGAGGCGTTCCGCGGCGCAGGCATCGAGGAGACAAACGAAAGCCAGGCCCTCCTGCCGAACCTGGAGACCGTTCCGCCGGACCACTGGCGCGCCGTCGCGCACGGTGGCGTGCGAACCATTGCCGACATTGCCGACCGCTGGCGCTACGTCCAGCTCGGCTTCGGCTGAGGGGTCAGGCGAGCGGCGACAGCAGGTAGGTCACGATGACGGCGCCGATGACCGAGATCGGAAGCGTCCGCCGCCACAGCGCCCGGCGCAGCTGACCGTCGGCACGCGCGCCCAGCCGTTCCCGGACTTCGACCAGCGGCCCCAGCGCGTGCTCCGGTCCGTGTTCGGCGACGTGCCGCGCAACCGCCCGAACCGCAACGGCGACCTCGGCCCGCAGATGCATCTCGGGACCGTCCGCACGAACCTCCTCGGCGGCTGCCTGGAGGGCGCGTGGGTGGCCTTCGCTACCGGCCAGCCAGTCGATGAGGTCCAGCGACGAGATTCGCTCGAACCGCTCCCAGGCTGTGCCCGCCGGCATCGTCTCGGCAACCTGACGCGCCTCGTCGAGCCGCATAAGCAGGGCGAGCACCTCCACGCGGATCCAGCGCGTGTCGGGGCGCTCGGGCAGGTCGCGCAGCCAGCGCTCGGCCGCCGGCGGCGAAGTCGGCACGCCGTGCGGGTTCGCCTCCCGCGCCCGGTCGAGCTCCCACTCGCCCAGCCAGCTGAAGGCCTCGTACGCCTTTCGCACCCGGGCCGGTCGAACATGGAGCCGCGCCTCGCTGCCGAGCAGCGTGCCTGCGAGCACCTGGACGACCGGTTCGAGCGGGTCCGGCAGCGGCAGCAGCCCGACGCCGATCACCGCCGCGAAGACGGCCAGCAGCGACGCGAGCTCCGAGACGGGCAGCGAGCCGATCAGCTCCGGTGTCGTGATGGCTTCAGCCACGAGCCCCACCCGTCTCGGGCGCGCCATGGCGGGATCGCGCGTGCCGGCGGCGTCGGGGACGGGATCGCCCACGCGGGCCAGCACCGCGCCCAGCAGCACGAGGAGGAGGCCGGCGCCGAAGAACGCGATGGTGGCAAGAGGCGCCGCGTTGGCCGGTACATCGACAAGCCGGACGGCATACATGCCCCAGAGCGCGGTCCACGGGAGGGCCGCCGCCGCCAGGAAGAGCCCCGCCAGGACTCGGCGCTCACGCCACAGCAGCCACACCGTGACGATGCCGGCAACGGCGACGAACAGCATTCCCTGGACCGGGTCGCTCCAGCTCTGCAGGAACAGGAGGCCGACGCTCGCGCCTGACAGCAGCGCCATGGAGCGCGACCAGCGGCGACCGGGACGGCGTTCGAGCATCCGAAGCACGCCCCCGGCGATCACGGCAAGGATCGCCGCGGTGAGCGCGATCAGCGTCGCCACGGCAAGGAGCCACGAGGGCTGATCGAGTTCGAGCACGCGCGCACGATAGCCGTCCGGCATCCGACCGCGTCACCCCCACGACGTACCATCCGGGCATGCACTCCCGCTTCCCCCGGTGCCCGTGAGCTCGGGCAATCGCGCGCCTGAGCCGCCCGACTGGGCGCTGCCGGGCTGGGATCACGTCGCGGACGACGAAACCCCGCTGACACTGCGTCGAGGACTGAACCTGCGACCCGCCGGGGATGCCCCGGGTCTCGCGCCGCTACGGTCGCCCACCGAGTCGCCCTCCCCGCCGCGTCAGCCGACGGCCCCGGGGGCGTTCGGCGTCCGGATCCTCAACGTGAGCGAGGTCACGCGGGCCATCCGCGGTGCAGTTCGGGCCGAGCCGCGGCTCGCGGACCTGTGGGTCGAGGGCGAGATCGGACGGGTCACGATCTCGTCGGCCGGGCACGCCTACTTCGCGCTCAAGGATGACCGCAACCAGCTCCAGTGCGTGTGGTTCCGGGATGACCGGCTGCGCTCCGCATTCGAGCCGCAGGCGGGTCTCCGCGTCGTCGCCCATGGCCGGATCGACCTGTTCGAGCCGCAGGGCGCACTGCAGCTCTACGTCGAGTCGATCCAGCCCGCTGGGTTCGGTGACCTCGCGCTGCGCTTCGAGGCGCTCAAGGCCCGGCTCGCCGCCGAGGGACTCTTCGAGGCAGGTCGCAAGCGCCCCCTTCCGGCGAGGCCGCGCACGATCGCGGTCATCACGAGCCCCTCGGGCGCGGTGTGGCGCGATGTCTGCCACGTCCTGTCGCGACGCTGGCCGCTGACCCGGGTCGTGCTCGTGGCGGCACGGGTCCAGGGTGAGGGAGCGCCGGCGAGCATCGTGACGGCATTCCGGCGCCTCGAACGGTGGATCGGTGACGCCCACGCGGCCGGGCGACCGGACGATGCACCCGCCGTCACGATCCTCGCCAGGGGCGGTGGCTCGCTCGAGGACCTGTGGGCCTTCAACGATGAGCGCGTCGTGCGGGCCGTCGTCGCGCACTCGGTCCCGGTCGTCTGCGGCGTGGGTCACGAGGTCGATGTCACGCTGGCCGACTTCGCGGCAGATGTCCGCGCACCAACGCCGTCCGCGGCCGCGGAGATCGTCGTTCCCGATGCGACCGAGGTCTCTGCCAAGCTCCGGACGACCGGCCGCCGGCTCGCTGCCAGCGCGCAGGCGCGCGTTGCCGCGTCCGCTCGCGATGTTGCCGCCGAACGACGTGCGCTTGATCGGCTGAGCCCGGTCGCCCAGCTCGCCACCCACCGTGAACGGGCCGGGCTCCTGCTCGACCGGGCGACACGGGCGCTCGAGACCCGCCTGGCGGGGGAGCGCCGCCGCGAGGAACGTCTGGTGACCCGACTTGCGCCGACGCTGCCGGGCCGCCTGGCGCGCGAGCGTGGCCGCCTTCCCGGTCGCGACCGGCTCGACGCCGCGGCCCTCCGGCGCACGACTGCGGCCCGCGCGGGAGTCGAGGCCGCGACGGCCGCCCTCGACGTTCTCGCACCGCAGCGCACCCTCGAGCGGGGCTACGCCATCGTCCGGCGGACCAGCGACGGGACGATCGTGCGGACGCCGCAGGAGGCGCCCGGCGGAACCCGGCTGACGGTCCGCCTGGCCGACGGCGAGCTGCCCGCGACGGTCGACCGATCGTGAGCGACCTCCTGCCGTTCGTCGTGATCGTGCTCGCGCTGGCCGTCGGCGGGATCGTGCTTGGTATGCTCCTCGTCCCGCGCCTCGAGCGCCTGACCGAACCGCCCGACGAGGAACCTGGTGCCGGAGACGACCCTGCCAGCGACTGATCCCGCGATCGAGGCCCTGTCGTTCGACGACGCGCTTGCCGAGCTTCAGCGCACGGTCGCCGAGCTCGAGGCGGGCGGGCAGCCGCTCGAGGCGGCCATCGCGCTGTACGAGCGAGGCGTGGCGCTCCAGGGTCGCTGTGACCGCCTGCTGCGCGATGCCGAGCTCCGGGTCCAGCAGCTCGTGGCCCGCGCGGGCGGTTTGCTCGAAGCCCACGACGTCCGCCCCGACCAGGCCACGGAGGCGCCCGAGACCTGAATCCGGGCGCGCGCCGGTCCACGTTTCTTGGGGCGAACGAAACTCGCTCGCTCAAGCGCCGCCGCGTCCGATTCCTTGCGTGCCGGGCACGAAGTCCGGTGACCACGGCCACGGGATGCCGGAACTGTTCATCGGACGCACGTATTCGACAGCGATCTCCCGCCTGGTCTTTGTCTCGTTCGTGGGGTGAAATGACCCGGGCCGCACCCATCGGGCACATCCGCCACAATCGACCACGCCGCGCCATGCGAGAAACTGGCGACCTGCAGGGATCAGGTTTACACTGATCCGGGCAGCGATCGGAGTCGCATCCGTTGTTCGGTAGTCGTCTCACCAGGCGACCAGAGATCCGCTCGCAGGAGCCAGCCACCGTGTCGATCCTCCAGAACCTCCAGGGACCCGCCGAGCTGCGCGGCATGGATGAGGCGCAGCTCGCACAGCTCGCGAGCGAGATCCGCGAGGCGATCATCTCGACCGTCGCGCACACCGGCGGCCACCTGGGCTCGTCCCTCGGCGTCGTCGAGCTCACGATCGCCCTGCATCGCCTGCTCGAATCGCCCCGCGACAGGATCGTCTGGGACACCGGTCATCAGGCGTACCCGCACAAGCTCCTGACCGGGCGCCTCGGCCGCTTCGGCTCCCTTCGGCAGCTCAACGGCGTCGGTGGCTTCCCGCGCAGGTCCGAGAGCGAGCACGACGTGTTCGATGGCGGCCACGCCGGCACGGGCCTGTCCATCGCCGAGGGCCTCGCGGCGGCACGCGACCTCCGACACGGCCTCGAGCGGGTGGCGGTCGTCGTCGGGTGACGCGGCGCTGATGAGCGGCCTGTCCCTGGAGGCGCTGAACGACATCGGCCAGCGCCAGACCCAGATGCTGATCGTGGTGAACGACAACGAGATGTCGATCAGCCCGACTGTCGGTGCCTTCTCGAAGTACCTCTCGCAGATCAAGCTCTCCCGGGCGTGGCGCCAGAGCAAGGGCGCCTACGACGCCGCGATCGAACGGATTCCCGTCGTCGGGCCGACCGCGCTCGAGCTGAGCCAGCGGCTCCGCCGCTCGGTGGTGAACTTCGCGCAGCCCGGGCAGCTGTTCGAGGACCTCGGGATCACGTACATCGGGGTCGTCCCGGGTCACAACCTCCGTGCCCTGATCGACACCCTCGATGCCGCACTGCGGCTGCCGGGCCCGACGATCGTCCACGTTCGAACGCAGAAAGGCCGCGGCTTCCGACCGGCCGAGAAGGACCAGATCGGGTTCCACGGAGCCGCGCTGCCACCGATGACGATGGCGCCCGCGGCCGATGCCTACAACGGCGTCCGCACCCGCGCCCGGCACGCCAGCGATCCCGGCATGCCGACCGAATCGATGGCCGACGACGCGGCCCCGCCGGCGCGGCCGCCGGAGGCCAAGCCCAAGACGCCGAACTACACCGCGGTCTTCGTAGGCGAGCTCGTGGAGCTGGCCCGACAGGATCGCCGGATCGTCGGGATCACCGCCGGCATGCCGACCGGCACGGGCCTCTCGACGTTCCAGGCCGAGTTCCCCGAGCGGTTCTTCGACGTCGGCATCGCCGAGCAGCACTCGGTCACGTTCGCGACCGGGCTGGCAATGGGCGGCATGCGGCCGGTCGTCGCGCTCTACTCCACGTTTCTCCAGCGCGCGTTCGACCAGACGGTCCACGACGTGTGCCAGAACGACCAGCCGGTCCTCATCGCCGTCGACCGCGCCGGCCTCGTCGGTGAGGACGGCACGAGCCACCAGGGGATGTTCACGCTGCCCGCCCAGCGCCAGCTCCCGAACCTCGTCATCGCGTCGCCCAAGGACGAGCAGGAGCTGCGATCCCTGCTCCACACGGCGTTCGAGCAGGAGCACCCGTTCGCGCTCCATTACCCGCGTGATGCCGGGTTCGGTCTCCCACCTGTCGAGCCCAGCGCCATCCCGGTCGGTCGCGGCGAAGTCCTGCGCGAGGGTCGCGACGTGCTGTTCGTCGGCTTCGGCCCGATCGTTGCGCGTGCGCTGGAGGCCGCCGACGCGCTCGAGGCCGAGGGGTGGTCGATCGGCGTCATCAACGCTCGCTTTGCAAAGCCGCTCGATCGACAGCTGATCCTCGACCAGGCGCGCGGGAAGCGGCTGCTCGTCACGTTCGAGGAAAGCGTCACGACGGGTGGCTTCGGCAGTGGCGTGCTCGAGCTCGTCGAGGAGGCCCGACTGGCGGATCCGGCGTACCGCGACGTGGGGGTCCGGATCGTCGGCATCCCCGGCGACCGGTTCGTCGATCATGGCTCCGTCGCGGACCTTCGCCGGGTGCTGCGGCTCGACGCTGCCGGTCTCGCCGCGCAGGTCCGCGAGACACTGGCGCACGCTGCGGGCCGAGCACCGCGCCGCGTCCGGGAGCGCGCGGCCAGCTAGCGTCGCGACGCCCCGGACGCGGTGAGCCGCGAGTGGAGCGGGCTGTGCCACGATAGCGGTGAGCCGCGGCGACCGCGAAGGCCGCCACGCGTCCGGCTCGACCAGCTGCTCGTCGAGCGCGGTCTCGTCGAGACGCGGGCCGCGCCCAGGCGCTCGTCATGGCCGGGCAAGGTCCGGGTCGGGGAGGGGGATGCGTGCCCGCCGCGACCGCAAGCCGGGGGACCTGCTCACGCCCGCAACGCCGATCGGCGTGCTCGACGCGCGAGACCCTTCGTCTCCCGCGGCGGCCACAAGCTCGCCGCGGCGCTCGACGCGTTCGGGATCGATCCACGGGCCGTGTCTGCCTCGACGTCGGCGCATCCACGGCGGCTTCACGGACGTGCTCCTCCAGCGCGGCGCGACGCGCGTGTATGCCCTGGACGTCGGGCGCGGGCAGCTGGCCGAGGCGCTTCGGCAGGACCCGCGGGTCGTCTCGATGGAGCGGACGAACGCCCGGACGCTGACGGCCACGTCGCTCCCGGAGCCCGTGACGCTCGTCGCGTATCGATGTCTCGTTCATCTCGCTCGGGCTCGTGCTCGGGCCGGTGGCCGCGGCGTCCTGCCTGGAGCCGGCGGCGGCGATCGTCGCCGCTCGTGAAGCCGCAGTTCGAGGCCGGTCGCGCCGACGTGACAGGCGGCGTCGTGCGTGACCCGGCGGTCCATCGGGCGGTGCTCGAGCGGATCGTCGCCGTCGGCCGCGGAGGTCGGGCTCGGGACGCGCGGCGTCATCGCCTCGCCGCTCCTCGGACCGGAAGGCAATCGCGAGTTCCTGGTCACACCTCGCAGTCCGGGGCCGTCGCTGCCCCGACCTCGCGCAGGTGCTCGATGACGCGGTCAGCGCTGCCGTGGGCCCGGCCTGAGATGCGCTTCGGTTTCGCGTACAACCCGACGAACGAGGCCGCGCTCGAGCTGCGCGAGCGCGCTGCGGGCTGGTGCCGGATGCACGGGATCGAGCATGGGCCGCCCAGGCCGGCGACACGGACGCGCTGCGTGCCGAGCTGCCGACGCACCGACGTGCTGGTCGTCCTCGGCGGCGACGGGACGTTCCTGCGCGCGGCACGGGCCGTCACCGAGGTCGACGTCCCGATCCTCGGCATCAACCTCGGCAAGATCGGCTTCCTGTCCAAGGCCGAGGCGCATGAGCTCGAGCCCGTGCTCGCCCGGATCGTCGCCGGGGAGTACCGGCTCGACGAGCGGATGGCGCTCGAGGGCCGGATCCTGCCGGCGGCCGCGAGACCTCCGCGGAACGTCTACGATCGCGCTGAACGACATCGTCGTCGCCCGCGGGTCGCTCGCACGCGTCTGCCGGCTCGACGTCGACGATCGGCGGGTCGCACCTCGCCACCTTCATCGCCGACGGCCTCGTCGTCGTCGAGCCCGACCGGGTCGACCGGCTATTCGTTCTCGGCCGGCGGCCCGATCGTCGACCCGATCAGCCGGAACCTGATCGTGACGCCGATCGCCGGCTACCTCTCGGCCATCCGGTCGGTCGTCGTCGGGCCCGACCAGACCGTCCGCTGCCGCGTGCGTCGACGCGCACGAGGCGCTCGTCTCGGTCGACGGTCGCGAGGACCTGCCGCTCGCGGTCGGCGACGTCGTGGAGGTGCGGGCCGTCGAGCGCCCGATCCGGTTCATCGAGCCAAAGGGCGCCATGCCGTTCTGGGACCTGCTGCGCCACAAGGTCGAGCTGCTCCCGTCGTGATGGTCGGGCATGACCGATCCCGCGCGGCCCGGCCGCCTGCTCGAGCTGGCCGTCACCGACCTCGCGCTGATCGAGCGCCTGCGGCTCGAGCTCGGCGCCGGGACTCAACGTGATCACCGGCGAGACAGGTGCGGGCAAGAGCCTGATCATCGACGCACTCGGGCTGGCGCTCGGCGCGCGGGCGGACACGAGCCTCGTCCGCCACGGCGCGGATGCGGCCCGGGTCGAGGCGCTGTTCGATCGCGTGCCCGGAGCCGCTCATCGCCGTCCGCGAGGTCGCGGCCAGCGGTCGCTCGACGGCTCGTCTCGACGACGAGGCGGTCACCGCGGCCCGCCTGGCCGACGAGGTCGGTCCGCTCGTCGAGATCCACGGCCAGCACGACCAGCAGCGGCTGCTCGACGAGCGCTGGCAGCGCGACCTGCTCGACGCGTTCGGCGGGCACGAGGCCGCTCCGTGCGGCCATGGCCGAGGCCGTCGACCGCTGGCGCGCGAACCGGACGGCGCTCGCGGAGCTCGCGCTCGATCCGCGCGAGGTGGGCCGGCGCCTCGAGGTGCTCGAGCACGAGGCGGCCGAGATCGCTGCCGCGCGGCTGCGCCAGGGAGAGGCCGAGGAGATCCGAGGCGCGGCTGGCGGCGGCGCAGCACGGCGAGGCGATCGCGCGCGGCTCGGCCGACGCTCCACGACGCGCTCGCCGGCGAGGGCGGCGGCGCGCGCGACGTCGTCGCGGTCGGCGATGCGCGAGGCGCGGGCGCTGGCGCGCGTCGATCCCCGCTTCGAGCCGCTCGCCGAGCGGCTCGCCGGGCTCGAGGCGGAGCTGGACGACGTCGCGCGCGAGGCCGCGCCGCTCGCCGAGACGCGTCGACCACGATCCCGCGGAGCTCGCGCGGCTCGAGGAGCGGCTTCGGCCTGATCTACGCGCTCGAACGGCGCTACGGCGACGACGAGGCGGCGGTCATCGCCCATGGCGAGCGCGCCGCGGCAGAGGCGGAGCGGCTCGCGCGGCCTGGAGGGCGAGCGGGCGACGACGCGGAGGCCGAGGATGCGCGCGCTGCTCGCCGAGGTCGCAGCGGCCGGCGACCGCGCTTCGACGGCCGCGCGGACGGCGGCCGCATGCACTGGCCGCGGCCGGTCGAGCGCCGTCCTCGTCGAGCTCGGCTTCCCGCCGGGCGTCTTCGACGTGGCGCTCGGGCGCCGCCCGGCGGGCCGCGACGAGCCGGCCGATCGAGCTCGACGGCGACGCCGTCGCGTTCGACGCGACGGGCGTCGACCAGGTCGTCTACCGGCTCGCGCCGAACCCCGGCGAGCCGCCGCGGCCGCTGGCGCGGATCGCGTCGGGCGGCGAGCTGTCGCGCGTCGCGCTCGCGATCAAGCAGGTCCTCGCCGAGGCCGACGCGACGCCCACGCTCGTGTTCGACGAGGTCGACACCGGGATCGGCGGGCGGAGCGCCGACCCGGTCGGCCGGAGCGCTCTGGACGCTCGCGCGCCGCCACCAGGTCCTGTGCGTCACGCACCTGCCCCAGATCGCCGCCCACGCCGACGCCCATTTCCAGATCACGAAGCGCGAGCGCGACGGGCGGACCGTCACGGACGTCGAGCGGCTCGATCACGAGGGCCGGATCGTCGAGCTTGCCCAGATGCTCGGCGGCTCGGCGGCGGGCAGGCGGCGCTGGCCTCGGCCCGCGAGCTGCTCGATCGGGCCGAGGCCTGGCGCGCACGGCGTCGCGCGCCGGCCGCGCTGAGCGACGGCGGCGGCCGTGGTCTCGCTCCAGGACGCCATCGACGACTACCTCGTCCACCTCCGCGTCGAGCGCGGACTCGCCGCCGCGCACGATCCTGGCCTACCGCGGCGACCTGGCCGACTTCGCGGCCGTCGCGGAGCGCGACCCGTCGACTGGGGACGCTCGCCCGATGCCGCGCTGGACTACCTCGCTGCGCGAACGCGCCGCGGGCGGCGCAACGACCCGGGGCTCGCGCCGACGAGCCTGCGGCGCCGCGCCGCCGCGCTCCGGGGCTTCTACCGGTTCGCGTTCGGCGAGGGGCTGATCGCGGTCGACGTCGCCGCGCACCTCGATCTGCCCGCGTCAGCCGCGGCTCCTGCCGGAGACGCTCACGGTCGAGGAGGTCGAGCGGCTGCTCGATGCGGCCGGCGGCGACGACCCCGACGAGCCGCAGCACGAGGTGCGGCTGCGCGACCGGGCGCTGCTCGAGCTGCTCTACGCGGCCGGCCTGCGGATCAGCGAGGCGACTGGGGCTGGACGCGAGGACCTGTCGGTCGACGGCGGGTTCGTCCGGGTCATCGGCAAGGGCGACCGCGAACGGCTCGTCCCGGTGGGCGACGTCGCGCTCGACTGGCTCGCCCGCTGGATCGGCGGACCACGGGCGACGCTGCTGCAGCTGGGACACGTCGCGCCGGCTCGTGGTGGCCCGCTGTTCCTCGGTCCGCGCGGCGGCCGGCTTGCGCGTCAGCAGGCATGGGCCGCGGTGAAGCGGTCCGCTGACGGCGGCCGGCCTCGGGTCACGGGTCAGTCCCCACACCCTCCGCCACTCGTTTGCGACGCACCTGCTCGAGGGCGGGGCCGACCTGCGCATCGTTCAGGAGTTGCTCGGGCATGCGAGTATCACCACGACCCAGCTCTACACCCACCTCACGGGGGAGCGGATCAGGGAGGTCTACGCCCGGGCTCACCCGCGGGCCTGAAGAGGGAGAACGGGCGATGACCTACACGGAACGCCTGCTGTCGTCGGGCGAGCGGATCATGATCGTCGACCGCCAGCACTGGTTCGTCGTCCTCGCCAACGGCCGGTATGGGATCGCGGCGATCGTCGGCGCGCTGCTCCTCTTCATCGTCCAGGCAGTCGCGCGGCCGTACGGCCGATGTCTCGAACCTGCTCGGGATCGCGGCGGCCGTGCTGTTTGCCGTCGGGCTGGTAATCCTGCTGCTCGAGCTGCTGCGCTATCAGAACGAGGAGTACGTGGTCACGAACCGGCGGGTGCTCGAGGTGAGCGGGGTCATCAACAAGCACTCGGGCGACAGCTCGCTCGAGAAGATCAACGACGCCGAGCTGAGCCAGTCGTTCTTCGGCCGGATGTTCGACTTCGGCGACCTCGATATCCTCGACGGCGGCCGAAGCCGGCATCGACCGGTTCCGGATGCTCCACGACCCGGTGGGCTTCAAGCGGGCGATGCTCGACGCGAAGCACGAGCACGAGATGGACATGGCGCCGTGGTCCGGCGCCAGTCAGCCCGCCGCTCCGTGCCGGAGCGCCAGGGCCCTCGCCGAACCTGCTTGGCGACACCGACCCCGACGCGACCAGCTCGCACGCCGTGCCTGCCGCGCCGGCTCCGGTGCGACCCGCGGCGCCCGAGCCCGTCTCGCAGACAGCGGCACCGCGAATGTCGGCCGAGGAGGTCACCCGAACCCTGGCGAGCCTCGCCGATCTGCGCGATCGGGGGGCGATCAGCACCGAGGAGTACGACCTCAAGAAGGCGGACCTGCTCGGTCGTCTCTAGGGGCCGCTACGATAGGGGACCCGCCCGGACCCTGAGGTTCCCTGTCCTTGAACTTCGAAGACCTCGTCCCGACGATCATCGTGATCGCGATCATGCTGCTCATCGGGTTCCCGGTACACGAGTTCGCGCACGCGCTTGCTGCCTATCGGCTCGGGGATGGCACCGCGAAGATGTTCGGGCGATTGACGCTCGATCCGCGGGCCCATTTCGATCCCCTCGGCGGCACGCTCCTGGCCCTGACGTTCCTTAGCTCCGCGGCCACGGGCGGCGCGTTCGGCTTCGGCTGGGCGAAGCCCACCCCCGTGAACCCGATGAACCTCGCGAACGGCAGGCGAGGAGAGGCAATCGTGCGCTGCGGCGGGGCCGTTGTCGAACCTCGTCCTTGCCGCCGTCGGGGGCGATCCCGCTCCGATTCCTGCTCGCCAACCGGGACCTCGCGTTCCAGGTGCCACTGCTCGTCGACGTGCTCGTCCTCTTCGTGCTGATCAACATCGTGCTGATGATCTTCAACCTGATCCCGATCCCGCCGCTCGACGGGTCAAAGGTGCTGTTCGCGTTTCTCGATCGCCGCACGGAGTACCAGGTGCGACCGATCCTCGAGCAGTACGGCTTCTTCATCCTGATCGCGCTGCTGTTCCTGCCACCCGGGAACCCGATCCTGTCCAGCGTCATCGGTCCGGTGATCGACGGTGTCTTCGGCTTCCTGGTGGGGTTCTAAGGTCCGCCAGTTCCGGTCGCACCTGCGGGCCCGCGTGGACCCGTCGGAGCGGACGGCACTGGCAGCCTGGCTGACCCCACCGCAGCTCCAGCTCTTCGACCGGATGCATCGGGCCGATCGCCGGCACGGACTCGACGTCGTCGCAACCCTGCGCGAGAACGACGTGACCGATCCCGAGGTCCTCCTGGCGGGGCTCCTGCACGACGCCGGCAAGGGCGAGACCGGTGTGTGGCCGCGGGTCGCGTACGCCCTGGGTCAGGCGTACGGCGCCTGGGTGTGGCGTGGCGCGCGTCTGCTACCCGGCTTTGGGCCAGCCCTCGATCGCCTTCGGGACCATGCCGAGACATCGGCGGCGCTTGCCGCTGCCGTGGGGGCGTCGCCGCGGACCGTCGAGCTGATCCGGCACCAGGATGCGCCGCAGGATCCCGTCGCGGGCCGCCAGCTCCAGCTTGCCGACGAGGCGAACTGATGACCGTCGACGGCGTGCCGGTCTTCGCCCCGACGGCGGTCCAGTTCGGCGAGGGCCGGCGGCCCGAGTCCGGCGACCCGGGTCCAGGTCGCGGAGTTCGACGGCCCGCTTGCGTTGCTCCTCGCCCTCATCGAGGCTCGTCAGCTCGACGTGCTGACCGTGCCCCTCGGCGCCCTCGCCGATGCCTATCTCGATGCGCTCGCGACGCTCGATTCGGACCGACTCGGGAACGTGAGCTCGTTCGTGGCGGTCGCGAGCCAGCTCATCCTCATCAAGAGCCGGGCGATGCTGCCGCGCAAGCCCGACCTGGGACCGACCGCCCTCGCCGATGAAGGGCCCGATCCCGAGGCCGAGCTGCGGGCGCGCCTGATCCTCTATCGGGCCTACCGCGATGCCGGCACGCGCCTTGCTGCGGACGCGCTCGACCGGGTCGGCCTGTTCCGGCGAGAGCCGGGGATGGCGCGTGCGACGGCGATGGCCGGTGCCCGCGCACCGGAGGCCCCGCCGCTGCCCACGTCCGCGCTGACCCGCGCGCTCGACGGCCTCATCCGGGTGGCCATGCCGCCGGCGCCGCCCCCCGAGACGATCCGCCGCTCGATCACGCTGACCGAGCGAGCCGCGATCATCCGTTCGGCGCTCGTCGACGCGCCCACGATCGTGCTGCAGGATCTCCTCAGCGGCGTCCGTGACCGGGTCGTCGTCGCGATCACGTTCCTTGCGATGCTCGAGCTCATGAAGCGGCGTGAGATCGTCGTCGAGCAGGCCGAGCCGTGGGGACCGATCGTTGCCCGGGCCACGACCGCCGCTGAGCGCGAGGCGGCCGGGGTGGCGGAGGACGCCCCGGATGAGCCGCTCGACGAGCACCTGGAGTCGTACGCGTGAGCACCGAGCCGGAGCTCGAGGTCGCCCCTGCGCCGCCTGCGGCCATCGAGCTGACCGAGGCGGCCCTCGAGGCCCTGCTCTTCGTCGCCGAGCGACCCCTGTCCCGACGCGAGATCGCCACGCTCGCCGGGACGGACCGCGAGACCGTCGATGCGCGTCTCGGTGACCTGGAGGTGAGCCTGCGCGATCGCGGCATCCGGCTCGTCGTGATGGGGGACAGGGTCGAGCTCGCGACGGCCGCCGAAGCGGGTGCGCTGATCGGCCGGTATGTCGGTGCGGATGCCGTGCGCCTCTCCGCCGCTTCCCTCGAGACCCTTGCCATCGTCGCGTACCGGCAGCCGGTCACGAAGGCCGCCATCGAACGCATCCGCGGCGTCGACTCCGACTACACCGTCAGGACGCTGCTCCACCGCCGGCTGCTGGTCGAGCTCGGGCGGTCCGAGGCGCCGGGCCGGCCCTTCCTGTACGGGACCGGGTTCGAGTTCCTCGAACGGTTCGGGCTCACGAGCCTCGACGACCTGCCGCCGCTCGACGTCGACGTTGCCGCCCGGCTGGCGGAGGAGGGCCGCGAGATCGCGGCTTCGTCCGAGACAACCCAGGAAGCCATCGAGGACCCCGCCTGATGCCGGCCGAACGCCTCCAGAAGGTGCTTGCGGCGGCGGGTGTCGCCTCGCGAAGGGCCAGCGAATCGATGATCGCCGAGGGGCGCGTGACCGTGGACGGCAAGGTGGCTCGGATCGGCGACCAGGTTGATCCCGAGACATCGGTCATCGCGGTCGACGGCAGGGTCATCGGCGCCGCCGCGCAGCACGTGTACCTGCTGCTGCACAAACCGGCCGGCGTAACCTCCACCGTCCGCGACAGACACGCCGATCGCACGGTCCTCGACTTCCTGCCGACCGCGCTCGTCCCGGAGGGCGCGCGGCTCTACCCGGTGGGGCGCCTCGATCAGGACTCCGAGGGGCTGCTGGTCCTGACCAACGACGGTGGCTGGTCGGAGCGCCTCCTGCATCCGCGCTACGGCGTCGAACGTGAATATGCAATCGGCGTCGGCGCGCCACTCGATCGGGACCAGCTCGACGCGCTCCGTGGCGGGATCCGGCTCGACGAGGGGCTCGCGACGTTGAGCCGCCTTCGTGCGATTGATGACGCGGAGCTGCAGCGGTTCGTCCCGCTGCTTGACCCGACCCCGCCACCGCTGGCGTGGTACCGCGCAACGCTGACGCAGGGCTGGAAGCGCCAGCTCCGGCGCATGTTCGCGGCGGTCGAGGCACCCGTCGAGCGACTTGCCCGAATTCGCATCGGCCAGGTCCGGATCGACGGGCTGCCGTCCGGTCGCGTTCGACCGCTCAAGGCGCCCGAGATCCGCGGTCTCGCCGCCGGCGGTGGACGCTCCCGCCCGACCCCGGGCTGATTAGCGGCTATCCTGCCTCGCATGCCCGACACGGCCGACCGCGCCCTGCCCACGCTCGTCGTCGCGCTCGACGGACCCGGTTCGTCGGGGAAGAGCAGCGTCGGTGCGGCGGCGGCCCGTGAGCTCGGGTATCGGTTCTTCGACAGCGGCCTGCTCTATCGCGCCATCACCTGGCTGGCGCTTGACCGACAGGTCGGCAGCCACGATACCGATGCGCTGGTGAGGCTCGTCGACGAGATCGACCTTGCGCTCGACGACCACGGGCGTCTGTCCCGCGTCCTGAGCGAGGGTCGCGACGTGACCGACGCCGTTCGCGGGCCGGAGGTGGATGCGAACGTGTCGGCGATCAGCGCCGTGCCCGAGGTCCGGTCTGCGCTGCTCGAACGGCAGCGTGTCCTCGCCGCGGATGGTGGCATCGTGATGGCGGGTCGCGATATCGGCACGGTCGTGCTGCCGGACGCGGACCTGAAGCTGTTCCTTGACGCGTCGGTCGAGGAGCGTGCCCGGCGCCGCACAGAGGAGCGCGACCTCGACCCGAACGGCCCCGAGGCGGGACGCGTGCTCGAGGCGCTGCGCGAACGGGATCGGCTCGACACGGGGCGGGCAGTGGCACCACTTCAGCCGGCACCCGACGCTCGGATCCTGCTCACCGATGGCAACGAGTTCGAGGACACGGTCGACCTCGTCGTCGGAGCGGTCCTCGATGCCGAGGCGCGCACCGCGGACGCGCCAACGGCCGCACCCGCGTCCCGGGCGTGACCACCGCGGAGCCGATCGAGGGCTCGGTCACGCCGCTCATTCGCGCGACGGCACTCGCCGGGCGGCTCTTCGCCCAGGCCGTGACCCGAGTCAGGGTCGAAGGCAATGTGGGTGCGATCCCCGCCGCGGGTCCGGTGATCCTCGCCTCGAACCACGTTTCGAATCTCGACGGCGTCATCCTCGGGGCATGGCTCGTGCCGCGGATTCCGCGGCGGATCCACATGCTTGGCAAGAAGGAGATGTTCGACTGGCCGGTGATCGGATATCTCGCCCGCAATGGCGGCGTGCATCCGGTCGACCGCGGCGCGGCCGACGTCGAGGCATTCCGGCTGGCCGAGCGCATCCTCGAGCAGGGGCACGTGCTGCTGATCTTCCCCGAGGGCACGCGCAGCCGTGACGGCCGCCTGCAGCAGGCACGGGACGGGCTCGCGATGCTCGCGTTGCGGACGGGTGCCCCGATCGTCCCGATCGGCGTCTCGAACTCCGACCGGGCGTGGCCGCGCGGTCAGAAGCTGCCGATCCCCCGGCCGGGCGTGCGCGTGACGGTGCGGATCGGGCGGCCGTTCACGCTGTCGGAGGAGCTTCCTGCCGGCCTGAGCCGCAAGGAATCGAAGGGTCGAGCAACCGAGCTGATCATGCGCCGGATCGCGGCATTGCTCCCCGAACGGCAGCGCGGGGCGTACGCCGACCCACCTTCGCCCGGCGCACGGTTCGCCCGGCGAGCAGTAGGACGGCTGCTCCCGCGGATCTGTCCGCCCGTACGAGCCACTGCCGCCCCAGGCGTCCCATGGACTCGCCCGGCGAGCAGCTCAGCGAGCGGGCGTCCGTCCACGTCACGTACTGCTCGCTACGCGAACCGGCCCGGGCGCGGACCTGCACGCTCAGCGTTCAGTCCGACGGCCAGGACCGGGAAACGCGTCGCCGCACGACCTGCATTCGACCCGCGACAGCGTCATCCTGAACGCCCAGCGATCCAATCGAGGGGCTGGACGTGCGCCGCCCGCCGGCCGACGCACTGAACGCCGGGCGTTCAACAGCCGCCCCGCGCCGGTTTTGGCGCCTCGCGTGCGATAATGAGCACGTGGGAACAGTCGAAGAGGTCCGCATGGCGAAGCGGACAGGGTTCTGTTACGGCGTCCGCGAAGCGATCGACAAGGCGAAGGAATCGTCCGCCGCGGGCAAGCCCACCCATACCCTCGGCCAGGTCGTCCACAACGAGGGTGTGGTCCGCGATCTCCAGCAGCTCGGCATCAAGACGGTCGATACGCTCGATGACGTCGACAACGGCGCGGCGGTCGTCATTCGGGCCCACGGCGTTCGACCGGACGTCATGGAGCGCGCCAACTCGAAGGGGCTCGAGGTCATCGACGGCACCTGCACCTGGGTCATCCAGGAGCAGCGCGAGCTCGCGAAGCTGGTCGAAGAGGGCTACACGATCGTCCTGCTCGGCACACCGAAGCACCCCGAGGTGATCGGCCTGCTCGGCTTTGCGCAGGACGCGATCGTCGTCGACGAGGAAGAGGAGTGGGACGCGGCGATCCCGCGGCGCAAGCGGATGGCCCTCATCAGCCAGTCGACGCAGCCGCCCTGGAAGTTCGAGAAGCTGGCCGCGCTCATGGTGTCGCGCGCCCACGAGCTCAAGATCGTCAACACGGTCTGCCCGGTGACGATCCGCCGGCAGCAGGACACGATGGAGACGGCGGCCGAGGTCGATCTCATGGTCGTTGTCGGTGGACGCTCGAGCGCGAACACCAAGGAGCTCACGCGGCTCTGCGAGATCGGCGGTACGCACGCGATCCAGATCGAGAACGTTCGCGAGCTGACCGATCCGAGCCTCTTCGATGGAGCCCGGATCGTCGGCGTGACGGGGGGTACGTCGACGCCGATCGAGGACCTGCGCGACGTCACCGAGCGGATCCTCGAGATCGCGGGGACGCCTGCCGTCCGGACCCGCGCTGCCGAGCTCGCCCACGAGGCCCTGTCACGCGCCGCAACGCCGGCCGGTCGGACCACGTCCCTCCCCACCACGGTCCTGCCCACGGCCGGCGCGGCCTGAGCCGTTGAGTCCCCAGGCCGCCGGCATCCCGGTCGTCGCGATCGTCGGGCGGCCGAATGTCGGCAAGAGCACGCTCTTCAACCGGATCGTCGGCGGGCGTCACGCGATCGTCGAGGACCGCGCACGAACGACCCGCGACCGGCTCTACGGCGACGCGGAGTGGAACGGTCGGCGGTTCATCGTCGTGGACACGGGCGGTCTCGAGGTCGATCCGGACGATCCCATCGAAGCAAAGGTCCAGGAGCAGGCGCGGCTCGCGATCCGCGAGGCGGACGTGATCCTGCTCGTGGTCGATGCCGCGAGTGGCATGACGCCGTCCGATCTCGAGGCGGCCGAGCTGCTCCGCCGGGCCACGGCGCCGGTCATCGTCGCGGTGAACAAGGCCGACAACGACAGGCGCGAGCTCGAAGGCGCCGAATTCCACTCGCTCGGTTGGGACGAGACCTACTTCATCTCGGCGTCGCACGGACGTGGCACCGGCGACCTGCTCGACGCGATCGTGTGGGCGCTCCCGCCCGAGACCGAGGAGGAGCTCGCCCGGAAGGCGCGTGAGGTTGAGGCCGAGAGTTGGGCCGACGAGGTCGCCGCGGGCAAGCTCGAGCCATTCGTCGTCCAAGATCCCGAGGCCGACGACGAGGACGAGACGCTCGATGACGACGCTGCCGAGGCCGCCCGCTGGGATGCCGCGATGGCAGCCGAGGACGGCGAGCCGGCCGCGATCGCGTTCGTCGGCCGCCCGAACGTCGGCAAGTCGAGCCTCGTGAACGCGCTGCTCGGGCAGGATCGGGCGATCGTCTCGGACGTGCCCGGCACGACCCGCGACTCGATCGACACGCGTCTCGCCTGGGGTCGAAGCGAGGTCATCCTCATCGACACGGCCGGCATTCGGCGGCGCGGCAAGGTTGCCGGCGGACCCGCGGCCGAACGCTATTCGACCCTCCGTGCGCTCAGAGCGATCGCGCGAGCCGATGTCGCCGTACTCGTCATCGATGCCGTCGAGGGGCTGACGGCCCAGGACGCACACGTCGCGGGCTACGTCGAGGACGAGGGCAAGGGGCTCGTCGTCGCGGTCAACAAGTGGGATCTCCTCGAAGAGAAGACGGACCGCACATTCGACCAGTACGTCGAGTGGATCCGGGCGCAGACGCCGTTCCTGGATTTCGCCCCGGTCGTGTCGATCAGCGCGAAGACCGGGCAGCGGGTGGGCAAGGTCCTCGAGCTCGCGGTCGACATCTGGGGCGAGCGCCGAAAGCGCGTGTCGACGGGTGCACTGAACCGCCTGCTCGCCACGGCCACGGAACGGGTTCAGCCGCCCATGGTCCGCGGCCGCCGGCCGAAGCTCTTCTATGCGACGCAGGCCGCGGTCGCGCCGCCGACGTTCGTGTTCTTCGCATCGGACGCGTCGCTCGTCCACTTCAGCTATCGGCGCTATCTGGAGAACCAGCTGCGCGACTCGTTCGGGTATGACGGCACGCCGATCAAGCTCGTCTTTCGCGATCGAACGTCGGTCAAGCTGCCGCGCAAGCGACGGAATCCGGCAAGTCGCAACGGCAAGCCGTCCACCGCCGGCGCCCGTCCTGCCAGTAAGGCGGCCGCACGGCAGACGGGCAACCGCAGCAAGCAGGGCCGGCGTCCGACCTGACCGATGCCGGGTGCTAGACTGACCGCCGTTCGGGGCGTGGCGCAGTCTGGTAGCGCACCAGTCTGGGGGACTGGTGGTCGTCGGTTCAAATCCGGCCGCCCCGACCAACATCCCCTCGTGAAATGGCACTCCAAGGGCGGAGTGCGTCCTGTGGCGGCGACCACCCGGGGTCTCACCTTCCGTTGCTCACTCGCCTACACAATCGCGCGCCACCTACCGACAATGGGGCAAGGCTCAGTACGCTCGCGGCGAGGCCCCGCCGCACGAGAACTTCCCGTCCTCGACAGGCGCGGCCGGGGCCTCACCTCTTGGGACTAGCTGGTTTCCTTGTCGTAGTTCGCCCGCAACGACCCGGTGACTTCGGCCACGACCTTTGAACATGCCTCCGATGCCGCTGGTGCGCGGATGAGCTAGCGCTGCGCTGGACCTGCACCTCGGGCACGAACCGCTGGTTACGCCGGACGGCCAGGGGCGCTTGCGTAGGCGTCGAGACGCTGCGCCGGCGAGCGGGTCGTCGGCGGGGTAATCTCGACCCGCGTAGCAGCCGCGGCCTCGATGGGTCCAGGCAGTCGGTGCCACAACGCACCGGTAGACCTTCCCATAGGTGCCATCCGGTGGTCCTGGCGCCATATATTGCTCCCTCATTCGGCGATGGGGTCCCCCTCCGGGGGTGCGGTATCGGCGGACCCACCGATGACCAGTTTGGGGCGAAGACTCATGCGCAACCGGATCCAGATCGGGGATCGCACATCGAAGGCTATGAGCGGCATGGTTGGCCTGATGGTCGCCAGCCTGATGGTTCTTCTCGTCGCGAGCACGAGCCTCGCGGCGCCGGGGAATAACGGCACGGTCAAGATCGACGGCGTCGACTTTGACCAGCACCCGAACAACGAGCCGCACGTCGGCTGCACCTTCGAGGTCGACTGGTACGGCTTCGAAGCCTCGGTCCAGTCACGGGTCAGGTTCCAGACTGGCCGCCCAGTGGCCGGATGGTCACCATCCTCGAGGATCTCGTGACGCTCGATGCGGATGGTCCCGATGGCGGCGGCAGCCAGGCAGGGCTCGACCTCGAGACGATCTACGACCTCGGTCCGGCAGTCGCCGGCTACTTCGAGCATCCTCAGCAGGGCTTCCATGTGAAGCTGACCACGAACACGGCGATCTCGAACGGCGCGGACATCAAGACCAAGGTCTTCTGGGTGACCGGCTGCGAGAACGCGAGCCCCGCGCCGAGCTGAACTAGTCAAACGTTCGGTTAGCCGATGAAGCCCTCCGGTCCCTACCCGGAGGGCTTCATCGCGTGACGCAGGCCATCACGCGCGGCGCTCGAGCACGACGGCCGCTCCAGTCGTCGGTGTTCGACGCGTCCCAACGTCGCGCTGTGCTGTCGGTGACGTCCGCGAACGCTCTGGCCTGCATGCCCGGAGGGGCGCCGTGCGCGTCCGCGGCGGCCTAGCGGTCGGGACCGGAGCGACGAGCGCGGCAAGACCGGATCCGGCTCGACGAGCGGCGCGCGGGCGATCGGGTCAGGCGATCGAGCAGAGGACGGGTCGCGCTAAGGGCGCCGACCGTCAACCGGTACAGGACGACTGCACGAGGACTCGAATCCGATGCGTCCCCGCGGGAGCCGGCCGTCTTCGCCGTCGAGACGCCTGGAGACAAGGTGTTGTGCGAAGCCGCGGACCGCCAGCGACTTCCTCTGCGCTGACGGCAACACCGAATTCAACGGATCCGACCTGACGCCGTCGGGTCCTGGTCGACGAGGACTTGACATCCACCATCGGACCTGTCGATGGAAACGAGCGAGATAGCGAAAGGGGTAGTGCGGAGCATTGGCTAGCGCATCCGCTCATGAGCGCGTGACGGGTGGAGGAAGACGCGCGCGTAGACTCGGCCCGATGCCCCGCCCCGCTGCGCTTCCGTCGCGCTATGGGCACGCAGGGACGGTGACGACTGCGCCGATCCACCCGAGGATTCCGATGAGGCCGGCGACCAGCAGCACCATCACGCCTCGCTCAGGACTCTGGACGCGAACGTCCTCGCGGAAGGATGCGCCGAACAGCGCCGCTACGCTGGTCACGACCAGGCAGATCAACGCGACGAAGAACAGGCCGGTGGCGAGCCACATGTTCTGTAGGCATGAGCCGTCGATCACAACCATCGCGACGATTGGACCAGTGACCGCCCCGGCGGCGATCGCCGCGACCGCATCTCCGCGTCGAAGCAGGTGACCGGCCAGGAGCGGCAGGAAGATGAGCGGCATGGCGAGGATCAAGCCGCTTGGATCGATGGGCGCCCGGTGAACCTCGAGGAGGTTGCCGAGGCGACCGAGGCCAGCGGCAACGCCGGAGGCGCCGACACCCGTGAGCAGCCCGACGACCACTCGGAGACGCCGATCAGGCATCCATGGCGCAGCCCGGGACACATCGTTCGCGGGGCTCATCATCCGCGAGCCTACACGTGGGGATTGACGACGAGGCCGTGACCGATCACATCTCGTGGACGAAATTCCGCGAGTCCGAGGGCGTGGTCGACTGGCGGAACGCGCTCGAGGTCCTTGTCGCTCCTCCGCAGATGGCCCTTCACCTGGGGACGCGCGCGGCGCCTATCCTCCGGGCGTGATCGAACGCAGCAGCGGCGCAGGGGAGCCCGATCCCGCGCCATGGGCCGCGCGCCCCGAGGACGACGAGGTCCCGCCCTCCCCGTGGGCGACGATCCCGGCTGGCTTTCGACGTGCCAGCTCCATTGCCCGGGCCGTTGCGCTCGTGCTGGACACGCTGATCGTCGCGTTCGTTGCCTTCCTCACATCGGGCGTCACGGGCGCCGTCCTCGGGCTCGACCCGGTGCGCGACGCCTCCCTGCTCGTCGTGCTGCTGTACGGATTCGGCACGGCCCTGAGCGGCTTCTACTTCGCGGGCTTCTGGTCTGGACCTCGCCAGGCCACCCCAGCCATGCGCGCGTTCGGCCTGCGCATTGGCCGGTCTGAAGACGGCACGCCGCTGTCCGTTCCCGCCGCGCTCATTCGCTGGGTGGTGACCGGCGCGCCAATTGGCGCCTTCCTGGTCATCCCGGGGATCGGCGGTCTCGTGTCACTTGTGGCGGTCGTCGTCGCGATCGTCCTGCTCGCCTCGACGCTCGTCAGCCCCACCCGCCAGGGTCTGCACGACCGGGCGGCCCGATCGCTCGTGGTCCAGCCGGACCGAGCCCCGCCGCGCGAGCTCGTCGCGTGCCTCGTGGTCGCGATCGGGATTGCGCTGGTGTCGGCAGGCACATTCCTCGTGCTCCTGCTCGTGAACCGGCCGGCAGCCTGAATTTCGCTCTCATCCCCGTGATCCGAACGTCCCGCCCACGCGTATTGATGGTTGGCGCCGGAAAACGGAGCCATCCATCGCTTCCTCCTTGGGGGTGGGACCCCGTGGCAATCCCTCTGCCGCGGGGTCCCCTCATGTCCGGCGCGCAGCCGCCGGTAGACTGCGGCTCGTGACTGCGACCGAGGGTCTGGGTGGGCTTGCCGAGGAGCAGGCGACCGGGCTCACCGACATGGCGATCGAGGACTTCCGCGCCGCCGGCCATGCTGTCGTCGACGTGATGGCCGACTACCTCGAGACGCTCGAGACCCGACCCGTGCTCCCAGCCATCGAGCCCGGCAGCCTGCGCGACCTGTTTCCAGCGAAGGCTCCGGATGCGCCGGAGCCCATCTGGGCGATCCTCGACGACTACCGCCGCCTGATCGAACCGAATGCGACCCACTGGCAGCATCCCGGCTTCCTCGCGTACTTCGCGACGACGGCGTCCGGTCCCGGCATCCTCGGCGAGATGCTCACCGCGACCCTCGGCCAGAACCCCATGCTGTGGCGGACGTCACCGATCGGTACCGAGCTCGAGGGTGTCGTCGTGGGCTGGTTGCGTGACGCCCTCGGGCTGCCGGAGAGCTTCGATGGCCTCCTGACGGATACGGCGTCCACCTCGACCCTGATCGCGCTCGCGGCCGCACGAGAAGCCGCCGGTCCCGTGGCGGCTGACGGTCTCGTCGAGGCCACGGCCGGGCACGGTCTCCGGGTGTACGCGTCGGCCGAGGCGCACAGCTCCGTCGAGAAGGCCTGCATGACGCTTGGTCTTGGCCGCGCCTCGCTCGTGCGGGTGCCGGTGAACGACCGCTTCGAGCTCGAACCCGACGCCCTGCGTGCCGCCATCGCACGGGATCGTGCCGCAGGACTCCGGCCGATCGCCGTCGTGGCAACGGTGGGCACGACCTCCTCGACGTCGATCGACCCGATTGCCGGAGATCGCGGACATCGCCGAGCGCGAGGGCCTGTGGCTCCACGTCGACTCGGCGTACGCGGGCGTCGTGGCGCTCCTGCCTGATCGTCGCGGACCGTTCGCCGGCTGGGACCGGGCCGATTCGATCGTGATCAACCCGCACAAGTGGCTCTTCACGCCACTCGATGCGTCGCTGCTGCTCACCCGTCGGATGGACCGCCTCGCGACGGCATTCAGCCTCCATCCCGAATACCTGCGGACGCTCGATCGCGCGGCGCCCGTCCGCGATTACACGGACTACACGCCACAGCTCGGTCGTCGATTCCGCGCGCTCAAGCTGTGGATCCAGCTCCGCTGGTTCGGTCTCGACGGGCTCCGCCGGCGGATCGACCGGCATCTCGAGCTCGCCGCCCGTTCGCCGCCTGGGTGGACGCGGATCCCGACTGGGAGCGGCTCGCACCCGTGCCATTCTCGACCGTTTGCTTCCGGTGGCGACCGGCCACCCTGGAAAGCGGCGGAGCTGACGCCCCTGCGGACGCCGAATCCAGGCTCGACGAGGCCAACGCCGCGATCATGGATGCCGTCAATCGGACCGGCGAGGTGTTCCTGTCCCACACTCGGCTCGGGGGCGTCTTCACGATCCGCGTCGCGATCGGCAATCTGCGCACCGAGCCCCGGCACGTCGAGCGGGCATGGACCCTGTTGCGTGAGGCCGCCGCCGATGTCCGGTCCCGAATGGAGTCTTGATGAGCCCTTCGCCAAAGCCGCATGACGTGCAGTTCTTCGAGGATCAGGCGGCGCTCCGTGCCTGGTTCGAGGAGCATCACGCGACCGCCGACGAGCTCTGGCTGGGCTTCTACCGCAAGGGCGTCGACCGGCCGAGCGTGACGTACGCCGAGGCCGTTGATGAATCGCTCTGCTTCGGCTGGATCGACAGCGTGGTCCACCGGCTCGACGAGATCTCCCGCGCCCAGCGCTACACCCCCCGCCGCAAGCGCAGCATCTGGAGCGCGGTGAACACGAAGCGGGTGGCCGAGCTGACCGAAGCAGGGCGCATGCAACCCGCCGGCCTTGCCGCATTCGAGGCACGCGACCCCGAGCGGACGGCGATCTACACCTACGAACGGGGAGCGGCGACCTGGGACGACGAGGCACTCGGGCAGTTCAAGGCCACGCCGGGCGCCTGGGACTGGTTCGAGGGCCAGAGCCCGTCCTACAAGCGCAACGCCGCGTACTGGGTCCTCAGCGCCAAGCGACCCGAGACACGCGCGCGACGCCTGGCAACGCTGATCGAGGACTCGGCCGCCGGTCGCAGGATCAAGCAGTTCCCGTGAGAAACCTCGGGATCGAGGAGTCCGAGCTGGCCCTGCGGGCGGAACGGGACTACATCACGTACGCGTCGTCATTCGCTCGGGTGCCGGGCGTGACGCTGATCGATGATGGCGAGCTGCTCGCTCGGCGTGGCGCGCCGTCGCACGACTACCTGAACCTGGTGCTTGGCACATGGGCGAGCGATGAGACCGTGGACGACGTGATCGACCGGGCCCTCGACCAGGTGGGTGGCAAGAGTCGCCCGTTCACCTGGGCGGTCTGGCCGTCGAACCGGCCGGCAACCTTGCCCGCGCGTCTGATCGAGCGTGGATTCGCGCATCTTGGCGACGGCCCGCTCATGACCCTGGATCTGGGGGACGTCAGGCCGCGCGAGCCAGCTCCCGACGGCCTGACGATCGAGCGGGTGACGGACACCGAGGCGTTGCGTGAGGCGGCGGACGCTGCGATGCCGCCCGGCGGTGGCGACGACGAGGCCCGGGAGCTGTTCCAGCTGGCGTACGAGGCGCTGATCCTCGGTCCGGAGCCGGAGATGCATGTATTTCGCGGGACGGCTTGACGGGCGGATCGTCGCGACGAGCGCGCTCTACACGGGCACGGGCCTCGCGGGGATCTACGCGGTCGGCACGAGACCCGACGCGCGGGGCCGCGGGTACGGAGCGCGCCCTGACAGCGTTCGCCGTCGAGGAGGGCCGTCGGCTCGGCCTACGAAACCGCCGCGCTGCTTTCCAGCGAGATGGGCATTCCGGTCTACCGGCGCCTGGGGTTCACGTCGGTCGGCACCGTGGGCTTCTACGGGAGCCCGCGCTGACCCTGCGCTAGACTCGGCCTCCGTCGCGCCCGAACCGTCCCGAGGAGGCACACAGCCATGACCGTCGAGGTCGCCACCGACTACCCGATGCTGATCGACGGTGAGCGCGTGCAATCCCTCTCCGGTGCGTGGCTGGACGTGCACAGCCCGGCGACAGGGGAGCTCGTCGGACGCGTTCCGGCAGGCGTGGAGCCGATGTGGATCATGCCGTTGTCGCCGCCCGACGCGCCTTTCGGGACGGTCGCTGGTCCCGGATGCTCCTCGCCGACCGGGTGCGCGTCCTGGAGCGGCTCGCGGAGCTGATCGAGGAGCATGCCGACGATCTGGCCCGACTCGAGACGCTCCAGACCGGGAGCGCCTACAAGCTGCGTCGTGACTCGGATCTCGCGTTCGCATCGGACAATCTCCGCTTCTTCGCGGGGCAGGTGCGCCATCTCGACGGCAAGGCGGCGCTACGAGTACTCGGGCAGCCACACGAGCTTCGTTCGTCGCGAGCCCCTCGGCGTCGTCGGGCAGGTGGCGCCCTGGAACTACCCGCTCTGGATGGCGATCTGGAAGGTCGGGCCGGCGCTCGCGGCCGGCAACTCGGTCGTGCTCAAGCCAGCAACCGCCACGCCGCTCACGACGGTGCGCCTCGCGGAGCTTGCGCTCGAGGCGGGGCTTCCCGCAGGGGTCCTCAACGTCGTCACCGGACGCGGCGACACCGTCGGGGCTGCGCTCGCTGCCCACATGGACGTCGACCTGATTTCGCTGACCGGCGATACCGAGACGGGCAAGCGGATCCAGGCGCTCGCGTCGGGCAACCTGAAGCGGGTCCATCTCGAGCTCGGTGGCAAGGCGCCGTTCATCGTCTGCGCCGATGCCGACATCGAGGCAGCCGCCCGCGGTGCCACCGCCGGTGCGCTGATCAACGGCGGCCAGGACTGCACGGCGGCAACGCGCGTCTACGTGCACAGCAGCGTCCACGATGCGTTCGTCCGGCGAACCGGCGAGCTGTTCGATTCTGTGCGCGTCGGCGACCCGTTCGATCCGGAGACGGATCTCGGGACGCTGATCTCGCAGACGCAGGTGGAGCGCGTCGACGGGTTCGTCGAGCGGGCACGGCAGACCGGTGCGCGGATCGTCGCCGGGCGGATCTCGCGGCGAGGTGCCGGGCCTGCCCGACGGCGCCTTTTACCGGCCCACGCTCGTCTCCGATGTGACCCAGGACGACGAGATCGTGCAGCAGGAGGTGTTCGGGCCCGTGCTCGTCGTGCTCCCGTTCGACACGGTCGAGGAGGGGCTCGACATGGCGAACGACACGAAGTACGGCCTTGCCGCCTCGATCTGGACGCGTGACGTGTTCGTCGCGATGGAGGCCGCCCGCTCGCTCGATTTCGGTCACGTGCAGATCAACGATCACCTCATGGTCACA
>CAVWZL010000005.1:0-29968 GCA_963759495.1 uncultured Chloroflexia bacterium
CCTCCAATCGGACAGCGGCAGCGCGTAACGCTTCCAGGTCGCGCCGCGATCGTCGCTCCGCTCGACGGCCGCCGTCGGCGAACCATCGACGACACCGCTCACGTCAACGACGCCGCTCACGTAAATGCGGTCCGGGTCCGAAGGCGCGACGTCGAAAGCAGTCGCGATGAAGTCCGATGACAGAGGCGCCCCGACGACGCGCCAAGACCGTGCATCATCGCGGGTCTCGAGCAGCAGGTTGATGAATTCGGTGTCATTCTCCGGGGGGATGGAGCTATCCGCGGTCAACGTCAAAACCAGAAGACTCGACGTGGCACGCGGATCCAGAGTCACGTTGACGACGAATTGTTTTGCGAGCGGCGCGGGCGCGAACGCCCACGAGCAGCCATGATCGTGGCTCACAGCCACGCCCTCGAACGGAACCGCGACCACGAGGCTTCCGTCCCCCGTCAGCGCGATCGGCGGATCATGAACGTCCTTCTTGCTGACCATCCCCTCGCAGATCCAGCGAAAGCTCCGGCCCGCGTCGGTGCTTTCTACCAAGCCGAAGGTGGTCCGCACCACCAGGTGATTCGGGTCTGCCGGGTTGATGACGAGCTGGTTCGAGGCGGGAAAGCTGCCGTGCGCCCGAGCGCTCGAAGCGTAGGTTCCGAGGGCGAACACGGTCAGGCACGCGAACCCGATGCATTGGTTCATGCGAGACGCTGTCTTTGTTCGCGATTTGGCCGCTGGATTCGGTCACTCAATCAGAAGCCAAGGCTGGTACCACACTTCAAAGCGCCCGCCGGGTAGTAGAGCGCAAAATTGAAGCACATCTCGTCCGTCGTGCTCTCACCGAAGCCGACCCTCTGACTGGTCGTGTTTTCGTAGAAGCAACTCGTATTGATGACGTCGCCATTGGTCACGACGACCGGCGGATCGAGCTTGTACGACTTCTGTTCGCCGAACGCGAACGGCATGTCGTGCATCATGATGGTCTGGCCGTCCTTCTTCTTGACCGTGAACACCATGCGCACCGCGAGCTTGTGCGCGTGCGGGCTGGCGCTCAGCAGTGTGACGGGCTCCGTGCCGGACACCGTGCACGAGGCCTTCGCCTCGTATTTGGAGTTGGGCGGGATGCTGAAGAGGAGCGTGGTCAGGCTCGTGGCGACAGCCGCAACGTTCTGGCGGAAGTGCTCCTTCTTCACGACGCAGATCTCGACGCCGCTGTTGTCGGGTAGGGCCGTGGTCCCCGTGGTGTTGAAATAGTGCATGTCCAGACTCAGGCTGCCCGTTCCCGTCGGCATGAGCATGCCTACGTCTTCGCGCATCTTCTTGATGCCGTCTTCGCCCGGCGCCCAGCCGGTCAGGAAGCCCCCCGGGCGGCCATTGAGGATCCAGTGATGAAGAATGGCCCTGTTGTCCGTGATCGTCTTGAACGCGATGGCCTGGACCTGCTCGTCGCCCCAAGGGGCATCCCAAGCAACCTGTGGATGACTTTCCTGGCCCGCTGGCGCCATGGCTGGCGTGTCGATGCCACCCGCGCCGTGCGCGACGATCTTGTAGACGGCGTCGCATTCCTTCAGCGGCCATTCCGTCTCGGTCATCAAGGGCGACGAGATCGCACTGCTCGGCACGGACATGCTCACCGCGCTCGCCAATCTCGAAGGGGCGCGAAAGACCACGAGCGGGCTCTCGCGGATCCCGTCGACGACGCCCCCCTGCTGGCACCGGTGCCTCGGCCGCCGAAGTTCCTGGCCATCGGGCTGAACTACGCGCTCATGTCGCGGAGTCGAACATGAAGCCGCCCGAGCACCAGCTGTGGTTCAACAAGCAGTCGACGTGCGTCATCGGCCCCGGTCGAGCCGATCGAGATCCCGCAGGCATCGTCGATGGTCGACTACGAGGGCGAGCTCGGCGTTCGTGATCGGCAGGCGCTGCCGCCACGTCACGCGCGGCCGACGCCCCGGCGGTGATCGCCGGCTACACGATCGTCAACGACGTCAGCGTGCGCGACTGGCAGATGCGCACGCCAGACCATGACGATGGGCAAGAGCTTCGACACGCACGGCCCGATGGGCCCCTGCATCGTCACCGCCGACGAGATGGGTGACCCGCACGCCCTGCGGCTTCCGCACGTGGGTCAACGGCGAGCTGCGCCAGGACGCCAGGACCGACGACCTGATCTTCAACTGCTACGACATGGTCGAGCACCTCACCACCGCGTTCACGCTCGAAGCCGGCGACGTGATCGCCACCGGCACGCCGGCCGGCGTCGGCATGGCGCATGCAAGCCCCCGGGTGGCTAAGGGCGGGCGACACCGTCCGCATCGAGATCGAGGGCATCGGCGTGCTGGAGAACCCGGTGATCGACGAGGCGGGACCGACAAATGAACGGCGACGGGCTGCGGGCGCGCCTCACGGCGGGCGAGACGGTCGTGATGGCCGGCTGCTTCGACGCGCTGTCGGCCACGGCTCGCCGAGCGTGCGGGCTTCGAGACGATGTTCCTGTCGGGCTACTGCAGCGTCGGCCACGCTGCTCGGGCTGCCGGACTTCGGCTACCTGACCCAGACCGAGATGGCCGAGGTCGCGCGCCGGGTCTGCCGCACCGTGCCCGAGGTGCAGGTCGTCGTCGACGGCGACACCGGCTACGGCAACCCGCTGAACACGATCCGGACCGTCGAGCTGTACGAGGAGGCGGGCGCGGCCGGCATCTTCCTCGAGGACCAGGTGTGGCCGAAGAAGTGCGGTCACATGGCGGGCAAGCAGGTCGTGCCGCGCGAGGAGTGGCTGGCCAAGCTCCGCGCCGCGCTCGATGCCGCGACCGGCTCTTCGTCACCGCCCGCACCGACGCCCGCGCTGCCGTCGAGCTCGACGAGGCGATCGAGCGGGTCCGCATGGCGGCCGACCTCGGCGTCGACGCCATCTTCGTCGAGGCACCCGAGTCGATGGAGGAGATGGAGGCGATCGCCGCGGCGACGCCCGGGCTGCGTGCGCGTCGCCAACATGATCGAAGGCGGCAAGACCCCGCTGCGGACGCCGGCCGAACTGCACGACCTCGGCTTCGACCTGATCGTCTCACCGCTCACCGGCCTGCTTGCCGCGGTCAAGCAGATGCAGCAGGCGTACGGGACGCTCGCGCGAGAGGGAACACTCCGCGACGACCTCGAACTCGTGACGTCCTTCGACGATTTCGGGCCCCTCGTCGACCTCGACCGCCACTACGCCACCGAAGCCAAGTACAGCGGCAGCTAAACCGACACGTGGGCGTAGAGCAGCCGTAGCCTCGCCCCGTGGAACTTCCGGCGACGGGTCAGGACAGGGACGACGATCGTGGCGGCGTTGGCGGCGAAGCGGCAGGGCGACGTGCGGTGGCAGGACGGGCGCACGTTCGGCATGGTGTTCGACGGGGGCGCGGCGTGCACGAAGTCGTCGAAGAGGTCGCCGCGATGTTCCTGCACGACAACGCGCTCAACACGAAGGCGTTCCCGAGCCTCGCCGAGATCCAGTCGCGAGGTCGTCGCGCATGTGCGCCGGCCTGTTCACGGCACCGACGACGCGGCCGGGTTCATGACGTCGGGCGGTACCGAGAGCATCCTGATGGCGGTGAAGGCGGCGCCGCGAGCGCGGGCGGCCGAGCGCGGCATCACCGCGCCGGAGATGGTGTCGCCGAGAGCGCGCACGCGGCGTTCCACAAGGCGGCGCCTGTTCGGCGTGCGCGTGCACAACGACGCCGGTCCGCGCCGACTGGCGTGCCGACGTCGACGCGATGGCCGCCGCGGTGAACGAGAACACCGTGCTCGTCGTCGGCTCGGCGCCGCAGTACCCGCAGGGCGTCATCGATCCGATCCCCGAGATGGCGGCGCTCGCGCAGTCGAGTCGGGCGCGTGGATGCACATCGACGCGTGCATGGGCGGGTTCGTCCTCCCGTTCATGGAGCTGCTCGGCGAGGCGGTGCCGCCGTGGGACTTCCGGGTCGACGGCGTCACGTCGATCTCGGCCGACCTGCACAAGCTCGGGTACGCGCCGAAGGGCGCGTCGGTGATCCTGCACCGCCGCAAGGAGCTGCGTCGTTACCAGACGTTCGTGTTCGACGACTGGCTCGGCGGGTTCTACGCGTCGCCCAACATGCAGGGCAGCGCGCTCGGGGCTGCCGATGGCGACCGCATGGGCCGTCATGCACCACCTCGGGCATCGACGGCTACCGCGGCTGACGAAGGCGACCATCGACGCGACGCGCGCGATGGTCGCGGGCGTCGGCGCCATCGCCGGGCTCCGGTGTTCGGCGAGCCCGACGCGCAGATTTCGCGATGGGCCGGCCCGAGACGCGACGCACCCGACGTGTTCGCGCTCGGCGACGCGATGCTCGCGACGGCTGGCTCCTCGATCGGCAGACGCCGCCGGATTCGCTGCACGCGACGGTCAGCGCCGCCAACGTGCCGAGGTCGACGAGTACCTCGCCGACCTACGCGAATGCGTTGCAGTGGTCGCGGGAACCAGCGCCGCCGACCGCTCCACCAACTACGCCACCCTGGAGTAAGCCCGGGAGTCAGGTGCCCGGCGAGGGGATGATCGACTTCAGCTCGAGGTAGTGCTCGAGGCCTTCGCGGCCGAACTCGCGGCCGATGCCGGACGCCTTGAAGCCGCCGAACGGCGCGATGAAGTCCATCGTGTACTGGTTCACGCCGTAGGTGCCGGTGCGGACCCGGCGGGCGATGTCGATGCCCGGCCTCGGGGTCGCCGGTCCACACCGAACCGGCCAGGCCGTACTCGCTGTCGTTGGCGATGCGCACCGCGTCGTCGACGTCGTCGTAGGGGATGACCGCGAGCACCGGGCCGAAGATCTCCTCGCTGGGCGATGCGCATGTCGTTGTCGACGTTGGCGAACACGGTCGGGCTGCACGTACCAGCCCTTGTCGATGCCGGCCGGCAGGCCGTTGCCGCCGACCGACGACCGTGGCGCCCTCTTCCTGGCCGAGCGCGATGTACTTCTCGACCCGCTCCTGCTGGCGCTTGGCGACGAGCGGGCCGATCTCGGTGGCGGCATCGAACGGATCGCCGACCTGCAGCCCGCCGACCATCGCGGCCACCGCGTCGACGACCTCGTCGTAGCGCTGCGCGGCTGGCGAGGATGCGGGTCTGCGCGACGCACGCCTGCCCGTTGTTCATGAGCGACGCGAACTTGAGGCCCTCGACGGTGGCGGCGAGATCGGCGTCGTCGAGGATGATCGCCGCCGACTTGCCGCCGAGCTCGAGGCTGCACCCGCTTGAGCTGCTCACCGCAGATCGACGCGATGCGGCGGCCCGGCCGCGGTCGACCCGGTGAACGCGACCTTGTCGATGCCGGGGTGGCGCACGAGGTGCTCGCCGACCTCGCGGCCCGGCGGGGACGACGCTGACGACGCCCGTCGGGATGCCGGCCTCGTCGAGGAGCTCGGCCATGAGGATACGCGTCGAGCGGCGTCTCGGGCGACGGCTTGATGACGATGGTGCAGCCCGGCGAGCAGCGCCGGGGCCAGCTTCGACATCGTGACGAACTGCGGCACGTTCCACGGGCACGATGGCGGCGACGACGCCGACGGGCTCGCTGCGCACGATGACGTCGGGCCGAGCACGCCCTGGCGCCGCTCCTCCCACGGGTAGCTCGCGCGCGACGTCGAGGAACGAGTTGAGCATCATCCACGGCGCCGGCGCCTGCGCGAGGTTCGAGAACGTGATCGGCGAGCCCATCTCGGTGGTGATGACCTCGGCCATGTCCCGATGCTGCGCCATGTAGAGCTCGGCGAACCTCTGCACGGCGGCGATGCGCTCGTCGGGCGCATGCGCGGCCACTCGCCGTCGTCGAAGGCGTCGCGGGCCGCGGCGACGGCCCGGTCGACGTCGGCCGTCGGTGCCTTCGGGAACCCGGCCGACCAGCTCCTCGGTGTGAGGCGAGATCACGTCGATGCCGGCCCGGACGCCATCGCGGACGCCCCCACGCCCGCGCCGCCGCCGGCCCGCGGAACCGAGCGGCCAGCCACGCGCGAGGTGCCGTCGGGGACTCCCCCGATCGGTTGCCCTTCTGGGTGACCAGCATGGCAACGATGGCCGCGACCACCACAACGAACAGCACGGTCCCGATCACCTGGGCCGACCGCTTGCCGGACGAGACGGCGACGCCCTTCATGTTCACGTACAGGAGGGCATCGGACTGGGTGGCCCACCCCACCCGCCGGGCGAGCTCGGGCGCCACGAAGGCCGGCGCCTCCATGGGACCCTCACCGCCGCCCAGGTCGCTGTTTGCGAACTGCACGATTGAGTTGGCCAGCCAGGCCAGGTCGTGCGCCCCCACCAGCAGCTGCCCGCCGCCGTCGTACACGCCGTCCCAGCGCCCCTGCAGGTTGACCTGGTAGCCGCGGCGGCGGAGCTCGTCGGCCATGACGGACATGGTCTGCTGGGTGACGAGGTGCCCCAGCTGCGAGGACTTGCTGGGGTCGTTGTCCCCGTAGTCGTCGTACACCATGAAGATGGCGGGCGGCAGCAGGGCGATCGGGCCGGTGTGTAGGTGCGAGCCGCGAACACCGGCTCGATCATGGGGTTGGGCGTGCCGCATCCGGCCGCCCATGCGGCGACCGAGAGCACGACAGCTGTCACGCTGACCCGCAGGCGTGCAAGCTTCATCGAACCTCGACGGTAGCATAGACTTCCCGGCACGCCGTGTGGTCCAAGGTGCGCACTCCCCTCCGGTCACAGCAGCACGACGCTCGCCCGCGCGGTACGCGATCCCGGCACGGCTCGGCCTCGCCGTCGCGCTGCTGGTGGCGGTCGCCCCGGGCGCGCGGGCCCAGGGGGTGAAGGTGCAGTTCTCGACGCGGGTGGCGACCGGGGACAAGCCGCAGGTCACCTTCGTCGCGACCGAGCCGCTGAGCGGCCTGTCGGTGGAGCTGCGGGACGACGCGGGCCGCGAGACCCGGGCGCGGTTCGGCGCCCTCGGCAAGGGGGCTCCCGCACGGTCACCCTGCCGGCAGAGTCCGGCCGCCGCCGCTACAGCGGGCGGGTGGTGGTCACCCGCGGGAGCCAGGCGAGGAGAGCCCGCTCCGTTCGAGGCGGTCGTGGCCCCGCGGCTGGAGATCCGGATCGACAGGGCCCGGGTCGACCTGGGCGCGCGCCGGCTGCAGGCGCGCTTCTCGCGTCCCGCGGCGCGAGCGGAGATCAAGGTGTTCGGGGCCACCGGGGGCACCGCGCTCGCCGAGGCCACCCAGGAGCTGGGCGGAGCCGCCGCCGGGACGCCGCTGGTGATCCAGTGGCCCGCCACCACCGGGGGCGACGTGGGACGCATCGATCTGCGCCTGCACGACACCGACGGCTTTTACGCCGGGGTGGCGCTCTTCCCCTGGTCGGTGCACATCCCCCACGAGGAGGTGGGCTTCGCCACCGACTCGGCGGGCATCGCCGCGGCCGAGGAGCCCAAGCTGGAGGCCAGCCTGGGCCTGATCACCGCCGCCCTGGCGCGCCACCGGGACCTGGGGCCGATCCGCCTGTACATCGCGGGGCACACCGACACGGTGGGGCCAGCCTACAACCTGGACCTGTCCCACCGGCGCGCCCAGGCCATCGCCGCATGGTTCCGCAAGCGCGGCCTGCGCCTGCCCATCCTGTTCGAGGGGTTCGGCGAGCACGCCCTGCTGGTGGCCACCGCCGACGAGACCGACGAGCCCCGCAACCGGCGGGTGGACTACATCCTGGCCGTCGAGGACCCGGTGTTGAAGGCGGCGGCTTTCCGCCAGCTGGAAACGCGCACCGTGAGGCGCCCCCCTCACCCGGCCGGCGCAGACCCCCCTACCAGATACTCGCCTCCCTCACGGGGGGCTGTCCGTGCCTGAGCTGCCGGATCTGGTCCACGTCGAGCGCAAGCTGCGCGAGGCGCTGATCGGGCGGCGGATCGCGCCGCGCGCACCGGCGATCCGACGGTGCTGCGGATCATGGTGACCGAGCCGTTCCCCGACCTGCTGGTGGGGCGGAGCTTTCACCACCGTCGAGCGGCGCGGGCACTTCATGTGCCTCGGGCTTGAAGGCGACCTGGTGCTGGCGATCAACTGCATGCTGACCGGGCGGTTCCAGCTGGCGCGGCCGACAGGGGCAAGGCGCCGCGCTCGCTGGCGGTGGCGCTGCTGCTCGATCCGCCGCGGGCAGCGCCGATCCGCCCCTCGAGCTGCGCTACCTGGACGAGAAGCGCATGGGCAAGGTGTACGTCGTGCCGCGCGCCGGCTGGAGGAGGTGCCGGTGCTGGGGCGGCTGGGCGTGGACCTGCTGTCGGATGCCTTCACCCTGGAGGCCTTCCGCAGGGTCGCCCGCAAGCGGCGCGATCAGGTGCGCCAGTTCCTGATGGACAAGACCGCCCTGGCCTCCATCGGCAACGCCTACGCCGACGAGATCCTGTTCGCCGCGAGCTGCACCCCAAGACCTTCACCAACAAGCTGGCCCCCGAGGAGATCGACCGCCTGTACCAGGCCATCGTCGATGTCACCCGCGAACGCCATCGAGGAGATCCGCCGGCGGGACGAGCCGGTCGAGGTGAAGGTGCGCGACTTTCTGGCGGTGCGCGGGCGGGACGGCAAGCCCTGCCCGGTGTGCGGCACCACCATCCGCGCGGTGCGGGTCGGCGACGGCGACGCCTGCTTCTGCCCGAAGTGCCAGCCGGCGACCCGGGCGCTGTTCGTGGACTGGAGCAAGCTGCCGCGGGACTGATGGGGGGCACTCCCCTCTCCCGGCCTGCGCAGACGCGGCCGACCTCTCCCCGCGGACGGGGAGAGGTGTAGGAGGGCTGACACGGCGGAAGGTGACGGGTTGCCCTCGCCTGGCGTCTGCGCTGGGAGAGGGGGAGGGCTGACACGGCGGAAGGTGACGGGTTGCCCTCGCCTGGCGTCTGCGCTGGGAGAGAGGAGGGCTGACACGGCGGAAGGTGACGGGTTGCCCTCGCCTGGCGTCTGCGCTGGGAGAGAGGAGGGCTGACACGGCGGAAGGTGACGGGTTGCCCTCGCCTGGCGTCTGCGCTGGGGGAGAGGAGGGCTGACACGGCGGAAGGTGACGGGTTGCCCTCGCCTGGCGTCTGCGCTGGGAGAGGGGAAGGGAGAGGGCCTTCGGTGGATTACAGGAGGGGATCGCCGGGACCCATCCTCTGGGAGAGGGGAAGGGAGAGGGCCTTCGGTGGATTACAGGAGGGGATAGCCAGGACCCATCCTGTGCGCCGGGGGTCAGGGGTCGCGCGACTTGTTTTCGGGGGGGCGGTCTTGGCGGGCCAGGCGGATGAGGATGATGGCCACGGCGGCGGAGGCCAGGAGGGCGAAGATGGCGCCGACGATGAGGCCGCTCATGAGCGGCCGAGGCTGGGGCGGCCGCGGCCGATGCGGATTTCGAGGCCGGCGGCTTGCTTGGTGATCTCCTCGATCAGGCGGTAGAGCTCGTTGCCGCGGCCGCGGTCGTCGAGCCAGCGGCCGGTGTCCGGGTCCAGGCTCATGTGCCAGGCGCGGTCCTTGAAGGCCACCCAGATCTGCCGGACCGGGGCCTGCGGGGAGAGGATGCAGCGCTTGCCGTCGGCGAACTGGAGGGTTAGCGTGCCCTGGCTGTAGGCGCTCTCGACCACGTCCGGGTCCACGTCCGCGAAGGCGTCGTCTATGACCTGGAAGGCCTCGTCCACGAGCCCGCGATACGTGCTTTCGTCCGGGAGCGACATGTTCGTGGGGCGTAGGCTAGCACCAATGCGACGCCGAATAGCCCGTCACGGCGGGCGGGAGCGCGTGGGGGGCCCGGGGTTGCGGGTGTCTTCGGGGTCGGGGTGGCCGAGCCAGCCGCGGCGGCTGAAGAAACGCAGCACCGCGACGACCACCACCGCCATCAGGCCCAGCACCGCGGGGTAGGCCCAGCGCCAGTGCAGCTCGGGCATGTGCTCGAAGTTCATGCCGTAGATGCCGGTCACCACCGTCAGGGGCATCAGCACCGCCGTGAACAGGGTGAGAAACTTCGTGATCTCGCCGAGCTTCAGGTTGGTGACCGACAGATAGGTCTCCTGCAGCGAGGTGATCATCTCGCGGTGGGTCTCCACCCAGTCGGTGAAGCGGAAGACGTGGTCGTAGACGTCCCGGAACAGCACCGCCTCCTGGGGGTGCACCAGCGAGAACTCGTTGCGGGCCAGCCGCAGCAGCACCTCGCGCTGCTTGGTCATCCAGCGGCGCAGGTGCAGGGTGGTCCGTTTGAGGTTGAGCAGCCGCACCAGATCCGACCGGTGGGGACGCTCCAGCACGCGCTCCTCCACCTCCTCAATCCGCTCCTCCAGCGCCTCCAGCACGGGCTCGATGCTGGCCACCTGGCAATCGAGGATGGCGTGCAGCACCGCCGCCGGGCCCCGTCGCAGGGGGCCGCCGTGGTTGCGCGTCACCTGCTCCCAGACCGCGGCCACGCTGCGCGAGGGGTGCTCGTGGTAGGTGAAAAGGAAGCGGCGACCGAAGAAGGCGTCCAGCTCGACCGTCCCGGTGTGCTCGGGGGTGGAGTCGGCGGTGATGCCGTGGGTGATGAGGAAGACGTAGTCCTCCTCGAAGCCGTCGATCTTCGGGTGCTCGCGCGCCTCGAAGCAGTCGTCGATCGCCAGCGGGTGGAAGCGGAACAGGTCGCGGGCCAGCGCCACCGCGGGCGGGTTGTCGGTCCCCCAGCTGTCGATCCACAGGTTCACGTCGGGGTCGGGCAGCAGGGCCGGCAGGTCTTCCGGCCGGACGTCGCGGATGTACTCCTTGCCCCCGCGCACGGCGACGATGCGGATCTGGCTCGGAGGTGGCGGGGCGTCGGCCACGGTCAGTGCGGTGGCAGGGCGGTCCAGAAGGTACGGACGCGCGTCCGCACCAGCATCGGAAGCGGCCCCTCGCGCTTCCACTCGGCCAGGCGTTTCCGCAGCTCATCCACGTTGCCCACCGCCGTGCGGCCCACCCGCAAGATGATGTCTCCGGTGCTCAGGTTGGCCTCCCGGGCGGCGGCTCCGGTCACCTTCGATACCTGGACCCCGCGCCCGTTCGGCAGCTCCTGCGCCCGCGAGCGCGCCACCTCGCGCACGTCGAAGCCGACCGAGGTCGTGGTCTCGGTCGGCAGGAACCGGCAGTCCCAGGGGTGGCGGGCGCGGCTGCCGCGCGGGGCCGCCCGGGTGGTCACCTGCCGCTCGAGCGGGCGCCCGTCGCGCAGCAGGCCGACCCGCACCCGCACCCCGGGCGCGGTCAGCTGGGAGAAGATCCGGAAGTCGTCGCGCGTGGCCAGCGGGTGCTCGCCCCAGCCGGTCACGATGTCGCCCGCCTCCAGGCCGCCGGCCTCGGCCGGTGAGCCCCGGTCCACCGCCGCCACCAGGGCGCCGCGCAGGCTGGGCAGCCCGAAGGCCGAGGCGAGGCTGGGGGTGAGCGGCTGGCTCCCCCAGGAAGGAGCGGGGCGCCTCCCCGGCGTCACGCAGCCGCGGCAGCAACATCTTGACCACGTTGACCGGGATGGCGAACCCGACCCCGGCGGCCGGCTGGGGCCCACCCCAGAACGCGGCGTTGATGCCGATGACCCGCCCAACGAATCGAGCAGCGGCCCCCCGGAGTTGCCGAGGTTAATCGAGGCGTCGGTCTGGATGTAAAACGAATAGGGCGGCTCGTCCGCATCGGCCAGCTGCTCGGTGCCGGGATCGATCACCCGTTCGGTGGCCGAGACGATCCCGGCGGTCACGCTGTGGGAAAAGCCGAAGGGGCTGCCGATCGCCACCACCTCCTCGCCCACCCGCACCTTGTCCGAATCGCCCAGCGGCAGCACGGGCGGCGGCTCCTTGACGTCGATCTTCAGCAGCGCGATGTCGGCCAGCTCGTCGGTGCCGAGCACGCAGGCCGAGAACTCCCGGCCGTCGTACAGGCGCACGCGCAGGTCGGTCGCGCCGCGCCCCGGCCGGAGCGACGCTGCGCGAGATCGCGGTCGTGCGTGAGCCTCCGAGCAAACGCGGTCGACGAGGCGCTGCCGCGGCGCCGCGGTCGCAACGAGACCCGCGACAAGCAGTTGACGCGAGCGGCCAATCTGGCCGGTGAGGTGCTGATCCGCGGCGGCGAGCGCTTCGACGCGCTCCGAGCGGCGTTGTTCTCGCGCTACAGCGGCGACCCCGGCGGGCTCGACGGCATCGTCATCGTCCGCGAGCAGCCCGAGGGTCTGAGCGAGCGCGACGCCGCCGCCTCCGCCCTGATCGAGGACGGGATGATCGAGGGGATGCAGGGCGCGTTCGACGATCTGCCCGGAACCGAGCCCGTGACCATTGCCGGGGCCGAGAGCACGAGCACCGATCCGAGCTCGATCGAATTCTTCGCCGACCACGACGCGGCCAGCGTCGACAACGTCGATCAGCTTTCCGGCAGGGTGGCGCTCGTCTACGTCCTGGCTGGGGCCGAGGGTGAGTTCGGGGTCAGGGAGACCGCCGACGCCCTGCTGCCCGATCTGCTCGCGACGCCGGCCGACGACGGGCGGGGCTAGCCGGTGCTGTCCGGGCTGATCGTCTCGACGCTCGTTGCTGCGCTCGTGCTCGGTCCCTGGCTACGCGACATGCAGCGAAGCGGCCTCGCGCGGACGAACTGCGCGGGCCGCGAGCTCGCATTTCCGTCGGGCGCGGCGCTGATCGCCTGCTCGCTCATCGCGCTTGCACCCCTCGCGGTACTCGACGATCGCGCGGACCTCGACCTGCTCGATCCCGGGCTTCGCCAATGGATGGTCTACGTGATCGGTGTCGCGATGCTCGGCCTGCTCGACGACGCACTGGGTCGTGGCGCAGATTCCGACACGCCGCGCGGCTGGCGCGGCCACGCCCGTGCGGTTGCGGGTGGCGGCTTCTCGACCGGCGCGATCAAGGCGGTCGGGGCCTTCGCGCTTGCCGCCTACGCGGTTTCGGGCCGCGGCCAGGAGGGCATCGACTACGTCGCCGACCTCGCGCTCCTGCTCCTGGCGACGAACCTCTTCAACCTCCTCGATCTGCGGCCGGGCCGGGTCGAGAAGACGTCGCGCTGCTGCTCGCCGGCCTCTGCCTCGGCGCCTGGACCGATGCGCCCCTGACCTTGCTCGGAGTGTTCATCGGCCCGGTTGCAGTGGGTGCCTTCTTCACTCTGCGCGAGCGGGCGATGCTCGGCGACACCGGCTCGAACCTCGTCGGCGCCCTCGCCGGGGTCGCGATGCTGATCACGCTCGGTGACACGGGCCGCTGGATCGCGCTCACGATCGTCGCGGCGCTCACGATCTTCGGGGAGTTTCGGTCAATCTCGAAATCCATCGACAGAATTCCGCCACTGCGCTGGCTAGACTCGCTCGCCAGAGTGAGTCGGGACGAATTGACGCGATGAAGCCGGGCGAAACACGCTTCATTTTCGTCACCGGGGGCGTGGTCTCGTCACTGGGTAAGGGGATCGCCGCGGCTTCGATCGGGCGCTTGCTGGTCTCCCGCGGCTTCCGGGTGCAGATCCAGAAGTTCGACCCGTACATCAACATCGATCCGGGAACGATGAGCCCGTTCCAGCACGGCGAGGTCTTCGTCACCGAGGACGGCGCCGAGACCGATCTCGACCTCGGTCACTACGAGCGCTTCACCGATCACAACACTTCGCGGGCGTCGAACGTCACCGCTGGAGCGGTCTACAACTCCGTGATTCGCCGCGAGCGCCGCGGCGACTACCTCGGCGCGACCGTCCAGGTGATCCCGCACATAACCGACGAGATCAAGCAGCGGATCCTGATCGTCGCCGAGAGCCAGGCGGTCGATTTCGTCATCACCGAGATCGGCGGCACGGTCGGCGACATCGAGTCGTTGCCCTTCTTGGAAGCGATCCGCCAGCTTTATTCAGAGCTCGGGCCGAAGCGCTGCATGTTCCTGCACCTGACGCTGGTCCCATACATCGGCCACGCGGGCGAGCTGAAGACGAAGCCGACCCAGCATTCGGTCAACGAGTTGCGCCGGATCGGCATCCAGCCGCACGCGCTGCTGGCGCGCTCCGAGCAGGGCCTCGACCGTGAGATTCGTAAGAAGATCGCGCTGTTCGCGAGCGTCCCAGTGGAGGCCGTCATCTCCGCTCGCGACGTCGACAACATCTACAAGGTGCCGCTCGTCTACCGGGCGGAGGGCGTCGACGACCTCGTCCTCGACCACTTCGCGATCGAAGATGCACCGCCGCCCGATCTCGAGGAGTGGGAGGCGCTGATGCGCCGCGCCGATGCCTGCGAGGGGAAGACGCGGATCGCGTTGGTCGGCAAGTACGTCGCCCTCGCGGACGCCTACAAGTCGGTGATCGAGGCGCTCACCCATGGCGGCTATCACCACGCCACGAACGTCGAGGTCGAGCTTGTCGACTCGGAGGACTTCGATCCCGAGGAGATCGCCAAGTGGGCCGATGGGATCCTGATCCCGGGCGGCTTCGGCGAGCGCGGTATCGAGGGCAAGATCGAGGCGACCCGAATCGCCCGCGAGCGCGGCATCCCGCTGCTCGGCATCTGCCTGGGAATGCAGATCGCCGTCGCCGAGTTTGCTCGTCACGTCGCCGGCATGGACGGCGCGAACTCGACCGAGTTCGATCCCGAGACGCCGTTCCCCGTGGTGGACCTGCTCCCGGAGCAGAAGGAGGTCTCGGACATGGGCGGGACGATGCGCCTCGGCGCCGACCCCGTGAAGCTCCACGACGGCTCCCGGGCACGCGAGATTTACGGCGAGGCGGTCATCTACAAGCGCCACCGCCACCGCTTTGAGGTCAACAATCAGCTGCGGCGCCGCCTCGAGGACGAGGGGCTCGTCTGTGGCGGCACCTCGCCCGACGAGCGCCTGGTCGAGATCGTCGAGCTTCCGGACCACCCGTTCTTCGTCGCCTCCCAGTTCCACCCGGAGTTCAACTCCCGCCCGACCGCGCCGGAGCCGCTCTTCCGCGACTTTGTTGGCGCCGCCTCGCGCCTCGCGGCCGAACGCGGGGAGGGCCCGCCGACCGAGGAGAGCGAGATCTCCGACGCGGTCAACGTCGACGAGCTGCACGCCCGCCGCGACGGCTAGTAGCGCGCCTGCCCGTAGCCTCCCGCTCGTGGACGAGGGCGAGCGGGTGATCCGCGATATTTGGCGGCGCTGGAATGACGGCGAGCGGTCGCCCGAAGCGATCGATGTCGATCCCGGCATCGAGATTCATTCGGCACTGGCAAAGAACGTCTACTCGGGCCGCGACGGGCTGCTTTCGTGGATTCGCGAGATCGACGAGCAGTTCGAGTCGTGGGAGCTGGGGATCGATGAGGCCCGCGCGCTCGGTCCAGACGCGTACATCCTCCACGGCTCCATCCGCGCTCGCGGGCGCACGAGCGGCGTCGATCTCGACCAGGCGGCGAGCTGGCTCGTGGATCTCCGCGACGGCCGCCTGCTGCGTATCCGAAACTTCATCGGTCAGGCGGCTCGCGACGCTGCGGAGTCGGCCGCCTCGCGATGAGCGACCGCATGCTCGACCGCTTCGTCCGCCTTTGCGAGACGGCGAGCCCGACCGGCTCCGAACGGGCGGTCGCCGACGACGTATTCGCCGAGCTGACCGAGCTGGAGATCGAGGTCGTCGAGGACGACGCGGCCGAGCCCGCGCGCGCCGGCGCCGGCAACCTGATCGCTCGGGTGCCGGGAACGGGGGAGGGCTGGGTCGCGTTCTTCGCCCATCTAGACACCGTTCCCGAGCCCGGCCGGATCGAGGTTGAGCTCGCCGACGGCGTCTTTCGCAGCCGCGGCGAGACGATCCTGGGGGCCGACAACAAGGCGGCGGTCGCGGTGCTGGTGGAGCTTGCGGCCAGGGCCGCGGCCCTGCCGCGTGAGACGGGCGTCGAGCTGATCTTCACGGTGGCCGAGGAGGACGGATTGCGCGGAGCGAAGGAGGTCGACCTCGGAGCGCTGCGAGCCCCGCACGGGTTCGTCCTCGATCACGCCTCGCCGATCGGCGAGGTCATCACGGCGGCGCCGACCTACCAGCGGATCGTTGCCGAGTTCGAGGGTGTTGAGGCACACGCGGGCATCCGTCCCGAGGACGGCCGCTCGGCGATCGAAGCCGCAGCAGCGGCGATCGTGCGGATGGACCTGGGCCGCCTCGACGAGGAAACGACGACGAACGTCGGTCTGATCGCGGGCGGGGTCGCGTCGAACGTCGTCGCGGGTGCCTGCAGGGTGGAGTGCGAGGCGCGCTCACTCGACGAGACCAAGGTCGCAACCGCAACCGCGGCGATCATCGACGCGTGTACCTGGGCCGCCAGCGAGCGCGGGGTCGACGTGGACGTGGACGTCGATGAGGTTTTTCGCGGCTATCGTCAGGCGTCGAGCTCGCCCGGCGTGCGTCTCGCGCGAGCTGCGCTGGAGCGCCGGGGGATCCAGCCGCGCGAGGTTGCGACGGGTGGCGGCTCGGATGCCAATGCGCTGCTCGCGCGCGGCTACGACGCGGTCCTTCTCGCCAACGGGACGACGGACAACCACACCCCGAGCGAGAGCGTCGGCGCGGCGCAGCTGACCGAGATGCTCGCCGTCTGCGAGGCGATCGTCGAGCTTGCCGGCACCGAGGCGGAGGCATAGCGTGCTCAAGCTCCGTCGCGGGCACGTCGTATCGGTGGACCCGCTCGAGGTCGAGATCGCCGGCGAGCGCCGTCGTGCATGGGCCGACGCCGGGCTCGTCGGCCCGGTCGAGGTCGGCGACGAGGTGATCGTCAACGTTGAGGCGCTCGACCTCGGCCTTGGGTCGGGGGGCTTCGACATCGTCCACGTCAACCTCACGCGCGGGCTCGAGGGCGAAGGAGCCATGGGAGAGCACGTGATCAAGCTCAACTACACCTCGCTCCAGCACCCGGTCGAACCGGTCGAGGTCGCCGAGGACGCGGACGAGGCAGGGCCGAAGCCACCGGTCGTGGTGATCTCCCTCCATGGCCACCTGGCGCCGGTCGCGTGGGCGGCGCAGCAGCGGCGCCCGGGTCTTCGAGTCGGGTTCGTCCAGGGCGCTGGGGCTGCCCTTCCCGGCGGGCTGTCACGCGACCTCGTCGACCTGCGCGAGCGTGAGCTGATCTGCGGCGACATCACCGCGGGCGCCGCCTACGGTGGCGAGCACGAGGCGATCTCGGTCGCGGGCGCGATTGATGCCGCCGCGCGGCGGCTGGGGTGGGATGCGGTGGTCGTCGGCCCAGGGCCGGGGATTCTTGGCTCTGCCACGAGGCTCGGCCACGGTGGGATAGCCGCCCTCGACGCGGCCCACTCCGCGCTGGCCCTGGGGATGCCAACGCTGCTGTGCGCGCGGATGTCGAGCACGGACGAGCGTCCGCGCCATCGCGGTCTCAGCCACCACACGGCCACGGTCTTGGAGATGCTGTTGGCGCCCGTGCGCGTGCCCGTGCCGGAGGCCGCTATCGAAGGGTGGCCGCTGCTCGGGGAGGGCGCGCCGGAGGGTGGATCGGCGCAGGCTGCGCTCGATGACCTGATCGCGATCTGCACCGGCCGCCACGACATTGCCGTCGAGATGATCGACCTGGACGGCTACGCGGCGAGCGGCCTGCCGGCGACGACGATGGGGCGCTCCATAACCAACGACCCGCTCTTCTTTGCGGCACCACTTGCGGCCGGACGGGCGTTGGCCGCGGCTGTCGACGGGTAGGAGCACGGGATGCATCGAATCTCTTCGAAGACGGTTTACGAGGGCACGATCATCGACGTCCGGGTCGACCGCTTCCGCTACGACGATGGTGAGGAGGCCGATCGCGAGATCGCGGCCCACCCGGGCGCGGTGGCGATCGCCGCCTATGACGACGAGGTGGTCTGGCTCGTCCGCCAGCCGCGCGAGGCTGTCGGAGAGCCAAGCCTCCTCGAGCTGCCCGCGGGCAAGCTCGACGTCGAGGGCGAGTCCGAGCTCGATTGCGCCAAGCGGGAGCTGGTCGAGGAGATTGGGCGGAGCGCCAGTGACTGGACCGAGGTCAAGCGCTTCTACACCTCACCCGGATTCGCTGAGGAGGAGGTGACGGTGTTCTTCGCCACCGGGATCGAGGAGGTCGCAGATCACGAGCCCGACCCCGAGGAGCGGATCGAGATCGTGGCGTGGCCGCTTGCTGAAATCGACGCCGCGATCGAAGAGTGCGTCGACTCGAAGACACTGATCGGGCTGCTGGCGTTACGGGATCTACTGCGGTAGTCGCGTTGCACCGGCAGGTGCGGGCCTGGCGTAGGAGAAACCGGCGCCATGGCCATCGCCGTCCCAAAGCCCACCGACGCGCCGACCACCGACGCTCGGTTCGAGGCACTCGTCCTCGACTTCATTGCCCATCTCGAATTCGAGCGAGGGCTTGCCCGCAACACGCTTGACGCATATCGCACCGATCTTCTGCAGTTCGGCGCCTTCCTTGCGCTCCGCGGCCGGGATGCGATCGAGGTGGAGCGCGCCGACGTTGCCGACTTCCTTGCCGATCTCGCTACGGGCGTCGCGCCCGCGGAGGACGGGACCGGCGGTCGTCCGGCGTGCTCGCCGGCGACGATCGGCCGCAAGACGGCCTGCTTGCGTTCGTTCTATCGCCACCTTCGCCGCGAAGAGCTGATCGACGAGGACCCGACCGCGACGCTCACGCCGCCCGCCAAGAGCCGCAAGCTGCCGCAGGTGCTGAGCCAGGCCGAGGTCGGAAAGCTCCTCGACAGCGCCCGCGACGGCGATCCGATCAGCCTGCGCGACCGGGCTCTGCTCGAAATCATGTACGGCTGCGGGCTGCGCGCTTCCGAGGCGATCGGGCTCGAGATCGGCGACATCGACATGCGCCGTGGATTTGTCCGCCCACACGGAAAGGGATCGAAGGAGCGGATCGTCCCGCTCGGGCGCGAGGCGGCGCGGGCGATCGACCGCTATCTGCGCATGGGGCGCCAGCAGCTCGTCGGCGAGCGGATGGAGCGCAAGCTCTTCGTCAACTTCCGTGGCGGGGGGCTGACGCGTCAGGGCCTCTACAAGATCATTCAGCGCCACGCCAAGGCCGCAGGGCTCGAGGGGCGGATGAGCCCGCACACCCTGCGCCACACGTTCGCGACGCATCTGCTTTCAGGCGGGTGCGACCTGCGCTCGGTTCAAGAGATGCTGGGTCACGCCGACGTCGCCACGACCCAGCTCTACACGCACCTCTCGCGCGAGCGGATCAAAGAGGTTTATTTCAAGGCGCACCCGCGCGCGACCGTGTAGCGCTCGCCCCTCAGGTGAGCGGGCGCTGGTGCCAGGTGACGTCCCAAGGCTTGTCGAATTTCACGCCGACGCCCTCGAACGTGCCGACCTTCGTAAAGCCAAGCGACTCGTGCAGGGCGGCGCTCGCGGGGTTCGGCTCGGTCATGCCGCCGACGGCCAGCCGCAGGGGCGAAGCCTCGAGCAGCTCGATCAGCCGCGCGTAGAGCGCCCGGCCGATGCCGCGGCCGTGCGCCTCGTGGTCGACGTAGATCGATGTCTCGCAGGTGGTGTCATACGCGGCCCGGTCCCGAAAGCGCTTGCTGTAGGCGTATCCGGTCACGTCGCCGCCGTCGTCGAGCGCGACGAGGAAGAAGTAGCCGGTCGCCGGATCGCTGGCGCCGAGCAGCTGGCGCCAGTGCGCCGGGTCCGGATCGGTCAGGTCGAACGTGGCGGGGGACGCCTCCACGTAGTGGCGGTAGATCCCGGCGATCTGGTCGAGGTGCTCGGGGGCGGCGTCGACGATCTCCATCGCGGGTTGATAGCAGCCATGATTGAGGTCATGCCCGAGTTGCCCGAGGTCGAGACGATCCGCCGCCAGCTCGAGCCCGAGGCGACGGGCCGCACGATCACCGGCGCCGAGGTGCTCGACGAGCGGTGGTCGCGGCCGTTGTTGCCGACGCGGCTCGAGCAGCGTGTCGCCGGTCGGCGGATCGAGGACGTGGGCCGGCGGGGCAAGTACCTGGTGCTGGGTCTCGATGACGGCTCGGCTCTGGTCATGCACCTGCGGATGACGGGCAACATCCTCATCCGCGAGCCCGACGAGGCAGAGCCCGCTGAGCGGTTGGGCATGGACCGCCTTTACGAGGCGGATGCGAGCGCTCGCCACCTGCGCGCGCGGCTGCAGCTCGACGACGGCAGCGAGCTGTGGTTCACGGACCCGCGGCGCTTCGGCCATGGCGAGGTCCTCGAGGCAGGCGAGATCGATGGGTACTTCGCCTCACGGCTCGGGGTCGAGCCGCTCGAGGAGGGGCTGACGCCCACGCACCTGCTCGAGGTGGCTGCCGGCCGGACCGCACCGCTGAAGTCGTTTCTGCTCAACCAGGCGATGATCGCCGGGATCGGCAACATCTATGCCGACGAGGCGTTGTTCCGCGCCCATCTCCATCCGCTCTCCCCGGCCGGTTCGATGCGCCTCGAGCATGCGGAGGAGCTCGTCGACGGGATCGTGGGCGCGCTGGAGGCCGGTCTGGCCAACGGCGGCTCGTCCATCGACGACTATCGCGACACGCGTGGCGAGCGCGGTTCGATGCAGGACGAGTTCCTTATCCACACGCGTGAGGGCGAGGACTGTCTGCGCTGCGGTGAGACGATCCGCCGGATCGTGGTCGGGGGTCGCTCGACGTACTTCTGTCCCAACTGCCAGGTGCGGCTGCGCCGTCGCCCACGTCGCCGCAAGTGACGCAGCCGGCGCCACCCCCGGAGGGATTTCGGATCGGTCACTGGACCGACGAGGAGGGAGTGACCGGCTGCACCGTGGTGATCGCTCCGCCCGGGTCGCGCGGCGGGGTCGACGTGCGCGGCGGCGGGCCGGGTACGCGCGAGACGGACGTGGTGGGGCCGTTCGCGGCGACGTCGGAGGTGACGGCGGTCTCGCTTGCCGGTGGGAGTGCCTACGGGCTCGCGGCTGCAGACGGCGTCATGCGCTGGTGCGAGCGCGAGGGCCTCGGCTACTCGACGCCGGCCGGGCTTGTGCCGATCGTCCCGGCGGCGATTGTCTACGACCTGGCTGCGGGCGATCCGAAGGCGCGCCCGGACGCAGCCTCGGGGGAGGCGGCTTGCGCGGCGGCGAGGTCCGGGGTGCCGCAGCGCGGGCCGGTCGGGGCGGGGACGGGGGCGTCGGTGGGAAAACTGCACGGCCGCGAGCATTCGACGCGGGCGGGCATCGGCTACGCGTGCGGCCAGACTGGGACCGGCCACACGGTGTCGGCGCTTGCCGTCGTCAACGCGTTCGGCGACGTGATCGGCGCACCGGGCAGCGCCCGAACGAGGCCGAGGACGTCGACGACTTCGAGGACGCAGGACGGCTGCCCCGATGCCTCGACAACGACAAGGACGGCATCCCCGACCTGAACGACGCCTGCCCGAACGCCGCCGAGGACCACCTGGGCAAGCACCCGAACGACGGCTGCCCGTCGAACGTCCGAGGACAGCGACGGCGACGGCGTCCCCGACGCGGTCGACAAGTGCCCCGACGAGCCCGAGGACAAGGACGGCTTCGAGGACGCCGACGGCTGCCCCGACCCCGACAACGACGGCGACGGCATCCCCGACAGCTTCGACAACTGCCCGAACGACGCCCGAGGACGCCGACGGCTTCCAGGACGAGGACGGCTGCCCCGAGCCGGACAACGACAAGGACGGCATCCCCGACGCCAGCGACAAGTGCCCGCTGCAGCCCGAGACGCTGAACGGCATCAAGGACGACGACGGCTGCCCGGATCCGGGCCCGAGATGGTGCGCCTGGGCCAGGGGCGAATCGAGGTCGACGAGAAGATCGGGTTCGGCATCCGCGGCGGCAAGCTGCTGGTGCGCGAACCGTCGGCGAAGGTCGTCAACGACGTGGCGCTGGTGATGAAGGGGCACCCCGAGATCGCCAAGCTGCGATCGAGGTGACGGCCGACGGCGTCCCGAAGAGCGAGACTCAGCGGCGCGCGGACGCGCTGCGCGACTTCCTGGTCGCCAAGGGCGTCGACGCCGGACGGATTGAAGCCGTCGGCGCCGGCGGCGGTTCGCGCATCGACTTCATCATCGCCGCACGGGTCCGAGACGCCCGCTGGTGCCGCCCAAGGCGGCCCAGCCCGCGCCAGGCCCAGCTCGGCTGTGAAGTCGACGACGCCCTCGCCTGCCCCGGCCACGTCGCCGCGGCCGCCGAAGCTTCCGGCGGCACCGGCGCCTTCGCCCGCGCCGCCGGTCCCGCCCGGCGCGCCGGTGCCGGGCGCGCGTTGATGCGGATCACCGGCTGGGGCGCCTCGGACGTCGGGCGCAAGCGGACGCACAACGAAGACAGCTTCCTGTGCAACGACGAGCTGCGCCTTTACGCCGTGGCGGACGGCATGGGCGGCCACCTGGGCGGCGAGCGCGCCAGCCGGATGGCCGTCGACATCCTCGAGCACGAGATCACCGACATGCACAAGGCCGGGCTGCTCGAAGCGGCCCGAGCACCTCACGTCGGGGGCCGCCCACCCGCTGAACGCGCTCTTGCGGCGCGCGGTGGTCGAGGCCGATCGGCACATCTACGAGACGGCGATGTCGAATCCCGAGCTGTCGGGCATGGGCACGACGCTGACCGCGCTGATGTTCTCCGACGGGTACGTGCACCTGGGGCACGTGGGCGATTCGCGCGCCTATCTTTACCGCGACGGGCGCGCCCGGCAGCTCACCGAGGATCACTCGTGGATCCAGGAGCAGGTGCGGGCCGGGTTGATCTCACCCGAAGAGGCGAAGGAGTCGCGCTTCCGCAACATCATCACGCGCTCCGTGGGCTTCGAGCCCAGCGTCGAACCCGACCTGGCCGGGATCGCCGTGCAGGCGGGCGACTGCTTCCTGCTCTGCTCCGACGGGCTGTCGAACTACCTGACGATCGACGAGCTGGGCCAGGTCCTGACCGGCCACTTCTACCGCGACGTCGCCAAGGTCTTCGTCGACCTCGCCAACGAACGCGGCGGCGACGACAACGTCACCTGCCTCGTCATCTACGTCGGCAACGAAGCGTAAGTCGCTGAGTCTCGCGCTTTCGCTCGACGGTTGGTTTGTCGGGGGCTGCTACGGGGCCGGTGAGTTGCTCCGCGGGGGACGCGGGCCTAAGTGACGGGAGGCTCGCGCACGAAGGTTGCCTTAGACCGACGGCTACGTAGCGCGAACCTCCCGGTCACATGGCCGCTCCTCTTGGTCGCTGGCATCCTCGGCGAAGACGCCGAGGAGCGCGACCAAAGGCCCCCGCTGCGCAACTCACCGGCCCCTCGCGCGCCCCCTCCCTGCTCTCGTTGAGCGCTCCCAAGAGCAGGGAGTGAGCGCGGTGGTGGGAGGAGGGACTGGGCGCTGTCCAGGAGCAGGGAGGGTCAGTGCGGTGCTGGGAGCAGGGAGGTGCGCGCGAGCGGCCGGTGAGTTGCGCAGCGGGGGCCTTCGGTCGCGCTCCTCCGCGTCTTCGCCGAGGATGCCAGCGACCGAGAGGAGCGCCCGACTATGTAACCCTCGAACGAACGGAGGCTGCCGGCGCCTAGGAGAGGCGGCCGCGCTTTTCCATGTGCTCGCGGATGATGGCTTCGGCGAGGTCGGGGACGACTTCCCAGACGACTTGCTCGATGATCTCGCGCGAGAGCTTGGCGATGGCTTCGTACTCGGGGCCCTTGGCGCTGATGGCGGCCAGCTTTTGTTCGATGGAGTGGCTGAGGGCGGATTGTGAGCTGGCGGGCGGCTGGGCGGCGGGCGACGGCGTCAGGACGCGCGCACGCGGGGGGGCCACCACGGGCGGCGGGGTTGGCGTCGGCGCGCGCGGCCGCGGCGGCGGCGCCGGCGGCGTGAACGGCACGGCGGCGGGCGGCGGCGACGGCGCGAACGGCGCGCGCAGCGCGGGTCCGGAGGTAGGCATCGGCGCCGCACCAGGCGCGGCCGCGCGCGCGACGCCCGGCATCGGAACGCCGGCCGCGGGAAGGCCGATCATCGTGCGCCCTGCGACCGGCGGGGCCGCCGGACGCGGCGGAGCCTGGACGGCTGCGGCAGGCGCCAGCGGGCGCATCGGCGCGGTCCCCGGGCGTCCCGCGGGCGCGACGCCCGGACGCATCCCCGGAATCAGCGACGGACGCATGCCCGGCGGGCCCAGCGGCGTGGTCGGCAGCGGCGGCGTTGGCGAGCGCGGCACGGGAGCGGGCATCGGCGCCGCAGCGGCCGGCGGCGTCGCGACGGGCGGCGGCGTCGCTTGCCCGCCGCTGCCGTCGATGCTGATCTCGCCGTACTCGGCGTCGTCCATCGCGGCCGCCGGCATCGAGGACGCCGTCGTCCGGCGCACCGGCGCCTGCGCGCCCGGACCCAGGTTGGCGACCTGTTGCAGAAACGCCGCCGTGTCCCAAGGCTTCGTCAACTGCCCGTCCGCGCCGGACTTGGTCGCCCGCGCCTCGTCGTAGGGCTGCTGGGTGGAAGACAGGATGTACACCGGCACCGCTCGCAAACCGGGGTCGGACCGGACCTGTGCGCACAGGTCGTACCCAGTGCGACCTGGCATCACGCCGTCGGCGATGATCAGGTCGGGCCGCACCTTCTGGGCCAGCGCGAACGCCTCGTCGGCCGACCGGGCCGTCGTCAGCGCCACGTCCTCGCCGGCGAACGTCAGGGCGAAGGCTTTCTGGATCGTCACGCTGTCGTCGGCGATCAGGATGCGCTTAGCCACAATTGAACAGGAAATATCATCATTGCCAGAGTGGGTCAATGACGCGGTCGTAGTATTGATGCGCACGATGCCCGCTTCCGACATTCGCCTGGTGATCAACGCCGACGATTTCGGGCTGTCCCCGGCGATCTCGCGCGGGATCCTCCGCGCGCACCGGGACGGGGTCGTCACCAGCACGTCGCTGCTGGGAAACGTGGCCGACCTCGAAGGGGCGCGCGCGCTTCTGGCCGAGGCGCCCGGGCTGGGTGTCGGCGTTCACCTCGCGCTGACGGGCGGGGCCCCGGTCGCGCCGCCCGACCGCGTGCCGTCGCTGCTGGCGTCCGCGAATACCGGCGCGCTGCACGCGCGCGGCCACGATTTCATCACGGCCTGGGTGCGCGGCCGCGTCGCGCCGGAGGACGTCGAGCGCGAGCTGGACGCGCAGGTCGGGCGCATCCGTGACGCCGGAATCGCCATCGACCACCTGGACACACACCACCACCTCGGGTTCCTTCCCGTCGTCGGGCGCGCCGTCGAGACCGTCGCCCGCCGTCACGGGATCGGCGGAATCCGCAGCGCAGTCGAGCGCCCGACGCTCGCCTGGGTCACGGAGCCACGCCGCGGCCTGGAGGCCGGCTTGCTGACAGGCCTCGCCTGGCTCACGCGGCGGCAGCTGGGCGCGCGCCGCCACGGCCCGCAGAGCTGGGGCTACGTCGAGTCCGGCCACCTCGACGAGATCCGCATCCTGGAGATCATCGGTCGCCTCTCCGCGGGCCCGCACGAGCTCATCTGCCATCCCGGCGAGGACGATGCAGATCGCGTCGAGGAGTCGGGTCGCTATCACCGTCTCGTCGAGCTCGGCGCGCTGACTTCGGAGAAGGTGCGTCGCGCGCTGGGGCAGCGGGCGATCACGCTCTGCCGCTGGGGAGACCTGCTGTGACGGGCGCGCCGGAGGGCGACGGGGCAGACGCCGCGCCGCCGGCGCCCTACGTACCGGCCGACGCCAACGTCCGCGAGCTCACCTTGCGCGCGATCGCGCTGGGGATGTTGTTCGGCGTGATCTTCGGCGCGGCGACCGTGTACCTGGCGCTGAAGGCCGGCTTGACCGTTTCGGCGTCGATCCCGATCGCCGTGCTGGCCATCTCGCTCTTCAAGCGGCTCGGCTCGTCGACGATCCTCGAGAACAACATCGTCCAGACGATCGGCTCCGCGGGCGAGTCGATCGCCGCCGGCGTCGTGTTCACGCTGCCGGGCTTTCTGTTCCTCAGCCGCTCGCCCGTCACGGGCGCCAGCGTCGGCGAGCCGTACTTCTCGTACTGGACGATCCTGTCGCTGGCGATGGTCGGGGGCCTGCTGGGCGTGCTGATGATGATCCCGCTGCGCCGCTCGCTGATCGTCAAGGAGCACGCCCGCCTCCCCTACCCCGAAGGCACGGCGTGCGCGTCAGTCCTGATCGCGGGTGAGCGCGGCGGCGACCTGGCGCGCACGGCGTACCAGGGGCTGGGCGTCGCGTTCCTCTACGCGATGCTGCAGAAGGTGATCCGCCTGGTGGCCGAGGCGCCCGCGATCGCAATCAGCGCGACCAGCCGGTACTTGCCGGCGGCCGTCATCAGCGGCGACATCACGCCCGAGTACCTGGGCGTCGGCTACATCATCGGACCGCAGATCGCCGGCGTGCTGGTCGCCGGCGGCGTGCTGGCCTGGCTGGCGCTGATCCCGCTTCTGACCGTCGTCACGCCGCCGGACGCGATCGCCGCCCAGCTGGTGAAGCTCGGCTATCTGTCCAGCGTCACCGCGGCGGGCGGCCCGGGCGGCTGGAACCCCGCCGCGCACGCGTTCGCCGACAGCGCCACGGCCGTGTACCGCGCCTACGTTCGCCAGATTGGCGCCGGCGCCGTCGCGGCGGGCGGCTTCATCACGCTGTTGAAAACGCTGCCGACAATCGTCTCGTCGTTCAAGGAGAGCGTGGCAGCCCTGCGCCGCCGCGATCAGGGCGGCACCGCCCGCACCGAGCGCGACCTGCCCATCACGTTCGTGCTGCTCGGCTCGGCGGTGCTGGTCGTCGTGATGGCGCTGCTGCCGTTCGTGCCCGGGCCGGGGCTCGGCAGCAAGCTGCTGCTGGGGCTGCTCATCGTCGTGTTCGGGTTCTTCTTCGTGACCGTCGCCAGCCGCGTCGTGGGGCTCATCGGCTCGTCGTCGAACCCGATCTCGGGGATGACGATCGCGACGTTGATGGCGACCTGCCTGGTGTTCGTCGGCCTGCACTGGACGGGCGACGTCTACCAGCCCATGGCGCTGTGCGTGGGCGCGATCGTCTGCATCGCCGCCGCCAACGCGGGCGCGACGTCACAGGACTTGAAGACGGGGTTCCTGGTCGGTGCGACGCCGCGCGCGCAGCAGATTGGGCTGCTGATCGGGGTGACGACCGCGACGATCGTCGTGGGCCTGACGATCCGGATCCTGGATCGCCCGCCCCACCACCTGATCGGGTCCGACCTGTATCCGGCGCCGCAGGCGACGCTGATGGCGACGCTGATCCGGGGTCTGCTGGCCTTCAACCTGGACTGGCAGTACGTGATGGTCGGCGCCGCGCTGGCCGCGACAGTCGAGCTGTGCGGCGTCGGGTCGCTGTCCTTCGCCGTGGGCGCTTACCTGCCGCTGTCGACGACCTCGCCGGTGTTCGTGGGCGGTCTGGTCCGCGCGCTGGCCGACGGCGCCGCCCGGCGGCGCGGCGAGCGGGTCGCCGGCCCCGACGCGGAGCTTGGCCCTGGCAACCTGTTCGCGACCGGGCTGGTCGCGGGCGGCGCCGTCGCGGGCGTCGCCGTCGCGCTGCTGACCGTGACCGACGCGGGCGCGCGCGCCGTGGGGCGACTGTCCGTCGAGGCGGCGCTCACCCGCGCGCTGGGCGCCGGCGGCTATCAACTCCTGGGCCTCGGCGTTTTCGCGGCGATGGCCGCTCTGCTGTGGCGCATCGCGCGGCACCCGCGATCCAGCCGTCTGACGCGATCGCAGCGGTGGATTCTGTGCGGCTGGCAAGATTCGAACTTGCTACCCCCGGCTTCGTAGGCCGGTGCTCTATCCAGATGAGCTACAGCCGCGTGATTTTGAAGCGACACGTATGCCGTGCGCGTCGCCGAACGTCAAGTGCGTCGTGCAGCGCTCGTCACTTGCGCGCGCGCACACCTTCCTCTATGGTGCCCCGTGCCGTGCAAACGGCATGGAGAGGTGGCCGAGAGGCCGAAGGCGGCGGTTTGCTAAACCGTTATACGGCCCAAAAGCTGTATCGAGGGTTCGAATCCCTCCCTCTCCGCTGAGCGGTCATTACACTGTCGGGATTGGGAGGTCGATATGACGACTCGGAATTGGCTCGGCGCAGTGGCCGTACTGGGGATGATTGGGTGCGGGGGCGGGACCAGTGGACGCTCCAACGCCGTCGAGACCGACTGGGTGGTCAGCGCACCCCACTCGATCCCGGCCGGTGCCACCGACTGTGTCGAGGGGGCGTATGCGCTCCCGAACGGCGGGGCGATCTTCTTCGACATCACGGACACCGTCGGCGACGCCATGTACGTCTCGGTCGTTCCTGACGGCAGCTCCTGCGACGGTTCGGCAGGCCAAAGCGTCCTCTATCACCAGAACTGGGGCGGAAGCGACACCCGGACGACGGGCTCGCTGCCGGGCGGTCTTTACGACCTGGCCGTGGCCTGCGACAACTTCGTCGAGGACTGCATCTTCACCGTCGACACTTTCGGCTACCTGTACTGATCGCCGTCAGGCGCGGTGCGGTTTCGCTCTGAGTCTCACGGGCCGCAGGCGGCCGAGACCAACGCGTTCACGCACGTCGACAGCACGCCGCTGCCGCCACTCATGTTGAGGCAGTTCGTCTGGCAATTGCCGGTGCACGGGTAGCTCTTCTCGATGCAGTCGATCATCGCCATGCACTTGGTCGAGAAATCCGTCGTGTTGTCCTTGCACATGCTGCAGGGCGGCGCGCCTGTGTACGCGTAGCCCATCTGCCGGACGCTGTCGACGCAGTTGGCGCCCCCGCCGCTGCCGCCTGTCCCGCGCGCCCCCGCCGCGCCGGAACGCCCGGCGACTCCCGTGGTACCGCCGGTGCCGGCGCGTCCCGCAGCGCCTGTCGTGCGCGCGCCCGCGGCGCCCGTCGCGCCCGGCATGCCGCCAGTCGCGACCACGCCACCGGTGCCGGGCGTGCCGCCCGTCGACGCGCGCCCACCGGTACCGGGGGCGCCGCCCGTCGCGGTCGTTCCGCCGGTCCCGGGCTGCGCCCGGCCGCCGATTGCGCCCACGCCGCCTGAGCCCGTTCCCGTGCCGCGCCCGCCGGTGCCGGTCGTCACGCCGCCGGTGGCCGTCGCGCCGCCCGTCCCGACGGAGGCGCCGCCCGTCCCGGTATCGGGCCCGGGCGAGCGAAAATATTCGTCCGGACCCTGGCACGCACCGCCCCAGGCGGCAAGCAAGGCAACGAAGGACCCGAACACAACAGCGCGCTTCATCATCACCGCCCGTGCGGCTGAAAAGTTAGACCAACCGAGGCGCCGAGCATAACACGAATGCCAGAAAACCCGCGATCCGGCGGGGTGCTGACGCACGTGTCGAATTCTTGGCGGCTGGCGGGTCAGTCGGCCGCGGGTTCCAGCGGGGACGCGGGGTGAGCAAGTGGCACCTCCGTTGCAGCAAGCGCGAGCATGCGACGGATTGCGATCGTCATGGCCGCCCTGCTCATCGCGTCAGCCGCGCGCGCGGACGCGTCACCGTCCGCCGAGCCGGCGGCTCGCGACGCCGTCCTCGTCCACATCTCGTCCGACTCCGACGCCCTGCGCCTCGTGCGCGTCGACCGCGATGGCAACCAAGCCGTCTGCGCGCCGCCCTGTGACCTGCTGGTACCCCGCGGCGGCCGCTACCGCTTCGTCGGCGAGGGCATGCCGCCAACGCGCATGTTCAGCCTGCAGGACGCCAACGGGCCGCTCAATCTGGACGTGCAGGCCGGGTCGTCCGTTCAGCGGGGCATCGGGATCGCAGCCGCCGGCACCGGAGGCGCGGCCCTGCTCTTTGCCGGTGGGTACGCGCTTTGGCTTGGCATGATCGACGCCGTGGCCGAGGAGCACAACGACCACCTGCACGACCCCATCTTGTGGGGCTCGCTGCTCGGTGCGCTGGTGCTGGGCGTCGGCGGCGGGCTGCTCATGGCCACCTCCGGAACCTGGGTTCAAACCAGCAACGGCGTCTCGTTCAGCAGCGCCTCAGACCCCCGTTCCCGCGCGCACCGCCCGCGCGTCACCCTGACCCCGACCGGCCTGATTTTCTGAACGCTGAGGAGGAGGAGGGATTCGAACCCCCGGCGCTTTCGCGCTACGGTTTTCA
>CAVWZL010000006.1:0-162694 GCA_963759495.1 uncultured Chloroflexia bacterium
AGAGTCGCGCTACCCTCCTCGGCATGACCGCCCAACCCTCCCTGCCCCCGCTCGCCGACCGTCACCTCCGCCTTGCCGGGACCCGCAACCTCCGCGACGTCGGCGGCTACCCGGCCGGTCCGGGACGCCGGACCCGGTGGCGAACGCTGCTCCGGACGGACGCCCTCGACCAGCTGCCGCTGGCGTCACAGGACGAGCTGGCCGCCATGGGCCTGCGCCAGGTCATCGACCTGCGCTGGGAGCACGAGCTCGCGGAACGGCCCAGCGTCTTCGCCGGGTCAGATCGGATCCGGTACACCAGCCTGCCGCTGCTGCGCGACGAGTTCGTGGCGGCCGGCGTCGCCGCCACCTACCTGCACATGCTCGATTCGCGCGCGCCGGTGCTCGCCGACATCGTGCGCGCGCTCCTCGCGCCGGGCGGGATGCCGGCCGTGATCGGCTGCGCCGGCGGGATCGACCGGACCGGGGTCACCGTCGCGCTGCTGCTCTCGGTCGTCGGCGTGTCACCCGACGTCGCGGCCGCGGACTACGCGCTCTCGGCGGAGAGCTATGCCCTCGATGGCGCGGACAGCGGCCTCGAGGACTGGCGTGCCGGCCCTGTCGGTATCGACTGCCGGCCCGAGTACATGCTCGAGGCGCTCGACCACCTCGACCGTCGCCACGGCGGCGCTGCGGCCCTGCTTCGGAGCCAGGGCATCACGGAGCCCGAGCTCGATCGCCTTGGCGACGCGCTGACGGAGCCCTTCAGCGACGGCTGATCTCTGCCGCCTCCGCAGGCCGTCCGTGGCGCAGATTCCAGGCGATCCCGATCGTCACGAGGCCGACGGCGAGCGCCACGCTGTTGGGAACGATCAGCGCCACATTTCCGAGCGAGATCCCGTACGCGATCCACAGGACGAAGCCGATGAGGAGCACGCCCACGTAGGTCAGTGAGACGTCCGCCGACGAGCGACGGGCGAGCATCCGCCGGATCTGGAGCAAGGGGGCGAGGGCCATGAGCAGGCCCCAGGACGCGGCCAGAACCGCGAGCAGGTCGGACACGGGATCACCAGCGGTGCGCTCGAACCATTGGCCGCGTTCGCTGGAGTGCCAGAGAGGAGCGCAGGCGCGGCCTGCGCATCCTACCTCGGGCCGGCTAGCGCCCTCGGCGCGGTCGCTCTTCCTTCGGCGGCTTGGGCTCGTGGCCCGGGCGCGGCGGGTTCGGCTGCGTGCCGGGCGCCTGCAGCGGCGGCGGCGCGAGCGGCCCTCGCCTCCGGGCGGCAGCCACCGATTCCTTGAAGGCTGCGGCGACCGGTCCGGGAATGCTGGCGGTCCAGGCCGCCTCGATCTCCTTGACCCGGGTCGTCTCGTTGGCGCGCTGCTCTCGCTCGCGCTTCGAATGCTTCGTCACGAGGATCCTTCCGGTCGCGCACCAGCATGGGATGTTCGCGACTGCGCGAAAGTCTAGCGGGCCGGGCCAACCGTGGGCGCGAGGCCGAAGGGATGCCGATGCGACCGTGCTATGCTGCGCGCCTCGTGCTCGATGGACGCTCCGGTCAGCGTCCCGCGGTCGATGACCGCCCGATCCCGATCCATCTCGTGCCCTGACCGGGCCCCGCATGTGCGGGAGGGCCCCGTCAAGAGGCGTCTCTTCATGTCATTCGACACCCTCGGGCTGACGCCCGAGCTGCTCCGCGCGGTCGCCGAGCAGGGCTACACCACCCCCACCCCGGTCCAGGCCGAGGCCATCCCGTTCGTGCTCGCCGGGCGCGACGTCCTTGCGGGCGCGCAGACCGGCACCGGCAAGACGGCCGCGTTCGTGCTGCCGATCCTGCAGCGGCTCAACGCAAGCCGCCCCGCCGCCAGCGACCGACCGGGGCCGCGCAACCCGGTGCGCGTCCTCGTGCTGACCCCGACGCGCGAGCTCGCCCTCCAGGTGGAGCAGAGCGTCCGGACGTACGGCGCGAAGCGGCCGATCCGCTCGGCACCGATCTACGGCGGCGTTGGCTTCGACGGTCAGGTTCGCGCCCTGCGCGCCGGACCGGAGATCGTTGTCGCCACCCCCGGGCGGCTGCTCGATCACGTTGGCCAGCGCACGATCGACCTGTCGTCGGTCGAGATCCTCGTCCTCGACGAGGCCGACCGCATGCTCGACATGGGCTTCATCCGCGACATCCGCAAGATCATGGCGTTGCTCCCGACACGTCGCCAGACGCTCCTCTTCTCGGCGACGTTCTCGGACGAGATCCGGCGCCTGGCCGACGACCTGCTCGTGAACCCCGCTGCGGTCCAGGTCGCCCCGCGCAACACCGCCGCGGAGCTGGTTCGCCAGGTCGTGATCCGCGTCGATCGCGAGCGCAAGCGCGAGCTGCTGACCCACCTCGTCCAGACCGGCCGGGTGGACCAGGCACTCGTCTTCACGCGGACCAAGCACGGGGCCAACCGGCTTGCCCTCCAGCTGGCCCGTGACGGCATCGCGGCAGCCGCGATCCATGGCAACCGCAGCCAGTCGCAGCGGGTCCGCGCACTCGAGGACTTCAAGCGCGGGCGCGTCTCGATCCTCGTGGCGACCGAGGTCGCGGCGCGCGGTCTCGACATCGATGCGCTCCCCCACGTGGTCAACTTCGAGCTGCCGATGGTGGCCGAGGACTACGTGCATCGGATCGGCCGGACGGGCCGGGCCGGGGCAGAGGGCGATGCCATCTCCCTCGTGTGCGTGGACGAGCACAAGCTGCTCGCCGAGATCGAGCATGTTCTGGGCCACCGCATCCCGACCGAGACGGTCGAGGGCTTCGAGCCGGACGCATCGATCCGCCCGGAGCCGATCCTGCGGCGCCCGCAGAGCCAGCCGCGCGTCCAGCATCCCGCCGCGCATCGCGGCCGGGTCGGCGCGGGCGGGCACGGCGCCGGGGTTGCGGCGCCGCGGCGGGCCGGCGTCCCGCAGCAGGGCGGACGGCCCGGACAGGGTGCACCCACCCGGCCGGGCGCCGGTCAGCATGCGGCCGCGCACGGGGCCCGATCTGGCCCGGCGCCCGCTCGCGGACCGTGGGCCGGGCAACCGAGTGGCGGCGGCTCCCGGCCGGGCCCGGGCAAGCCCGTCGACCCGCGACGTGCCGGTTCGCGACCGGATGGCGGTCGTGGCGGTGGTCCCGGACGCCAGGGCCGGCCGAATGGCCCGCGACCCGCGTCGTCCGGACAGGGCATCGGTCGGTCGGGTCCGAGCCAGGGTCGTCCGGGAACGATGCCCGGAGAGCGGATCGCCCGCCACCGCTGACCTCGGAACCGGCTGCCCGTATGCTTCGCCGGTGGCCCTCTACGAGCTGATCGAGCCCCTGCCCGACCTCATCGCGCCGACGATGCTCGTCGCCTTCGATACCTGGGTCGACGCCGGCGGCGCGTCCACCACCGCCATCGAGCAGCTGACGGACGACAGCCGGATCGTTGCCACCTTCGATCCGGACGCCCTGTTCGACTATCGGGCACGACGACCGCCGCTCGAGATCCGTGACGGTCGCCTGGCCGAGCTGTCGTGGCCGGAGCTGGTCGTGCGGCACACAGTCATCGACGGGCAGGACCTGCTGCTCTTCGGTGGCCCCGAGCCGGACTATCGCTGGCGCGCTCTGGCCGACGCAGTCGAGGAGCTCGTGGAGCGGCTGGGCGTCGCTACGTGGATCAGCCTGGGTGCCATCCCCGCGGCCGTCCCGCATACCCGGCCCGTACCGATCCTCGGGACCGCGTCTCAGGCCGGGCTGCTCGTCCACGGCATCCAGGCTGGGCCGGCCGGGCTGCTGCGCGTGCCGTCGGCCGCGATCTCCATGCTCGAGATGCGCGTGGCCGACGCGGGGGTCGCGGCGCTTGGCTACTTCGCGCAGATCCCGCACTACGTGTCCGGCCCGTACGCGCCCGCCGCGCTCGAGCTCCTGGACGTGCTGTCACGGCACCTGGGCGTCGAGCTCCCTCGCGGTGACCTCGCGGACGAGGCACGCGAGCTGCGCCAGCGGCTCGACCTTGCGGCCGCCGCCGATGAGTCAACGCGGACCTATGTCGAACGTCTCGAGTCGATGGTCGACGAGGCGCGGCTTCCGGCCGGTGACGAGCTGATCTCGGAGATCGAGCGGTTTCTCCGCCAGCGCGGCAACGAGGGCAGCCAGGCCACCTGAGGCCACACGAAGCCCGGCGCCGTTTGCGGCGGCCGGGCTTCTGGCGGTGCAGGCGGGCCGACCGGCGGTCAGCGGGCGGTCAGCGGGATGCCGCGCGCGACCGGCCGTTGCCCTGGCCCTGCGTCGCGATCTGGACCGCGAAGTCGGCCAGCAAGGTCGACAGCTCCTTGGCGCTCTCGCGCGTGCCCTTCTCGAAGGCCGTCGCTGCGTCCCGCATCTTCGTGTCCTTCTGGGCTCGTCCGAGCTTGACCATCGCCATGGCCGAATCCTGCTGCTTGCGCTTCAGGTTGAGCAACACCGCGTGCGCCTCGTACGCCTCGCTCGCTGCCTCGGTCGCCTTCTGGGCCGACTCTTCCATGAGCTGCTTCAGGCTGCCAGCGACGTCCTCGATCTTGCCGGTCGCCCCGTGCTCGCCGCCCAGCTTCTCGAGCTGCTGGAGGAACGCCTTGTCCTGCTTGAGCCCCGTCTTGAGGGCCGACTTGGCCTCCTCGTACGGATGGACCTGGCTGAGCTGCTCCTCGGCCTCGACGATGCAGCGCTGGATCGCGATCGCCTCGTCAAGCTCGTGCGTGATGAACTCTTCGCCGACCTTGGCTTCGCCCATCTCGTGTGCCTCCATTCGGGTGGTTTCCCCGGAGCAGTGCGCCGGTTCGGCGCCGTCGGGTTCGTGCGCACAGCCTGCGGGCGGACGGCTGCCGCTGACCAGTGACGACCCCGGAGCGAGAGTTACGCGTCCCTTGCATCGGGACGGGAGCCCGGCCCTTCCCGTGCAGGCGGGCGCGGCCGCTACGTCGCTGCAACGTGCGACACGCAGGGGCACAGGCGGCGGCAAGGCTCGCGGCAGGGCCCGGGTGTAAGTTCGATACCAACCAAGGGGGACACGTGACCACCGAGACGAACGGCCACTCGATCTCAGCCATTCCAGCCCACGATCGGGCGGCGGACCGGCTGTTCGGCGCAGCCCTCGCCATCGTCTCGGCGCCGACGCTCGAGGCGATGCTCCGCGAGACGACCGAACGCGCCGCCCAGATCATCGGCGCCAACCAGGCCGTCACGATCCTGCTCATGCCGGAGACGTCATCGGCCATTACCACGACGCACGTCACGGCCGGGCCTGGTGACACGCCCTCGGGGACGCAGCACGTGGCGGCGCGATTCGAGCGGCGCGGGACCCGCGGCGAGGTGATCCGAACCAACGAGCCGCTCCTGCTCACCCACCGCGAGCTCGAGCTGCGACCCGATTGGTATGCGATGCACGAGGAGCGACTGACCTCGGGCGCGGAACCGCTACGCGGCCTCCTGGCGGTGCCGCTGATCGGGCATCAGGGCGTGAACCTGGGTCTCATCGAGCTGTCCGATCGGGTCGAGGGTGACTTCGGCGCCGAGGATCGGCACCTCCTCCAGTCGCTGGCCCAGTTCACCGCGATGGCGATCGAGCAGCTTCGGCTCTCCGCCGACCTCGCCTACCAGAGCAGCCTGACCCGGACGGTCGCGGAGAACGCCACGTCCGGGCTGATGCTCATGAACACCACCGGCCAGGTCACGTACATGAACAGCGCAGGCGCCCGGATCATCGGCTACGACCTCGGCTCGCTCGGCGGCAGGCGACTGCATGATGTCGTGCATCACACGCGGTCCGATGGCACGCCGGTGTCGATGGCGGAGTGCCGGATCTGGCGGACGGTCCTCGGCGAGGAGCAGGCGGTGACGCCCTTCGAGGACGCATTCATCCGTCCCGACGGGTCGTTCTACCCGGTCCGGATCGCGGCCGCGCCGGTCATGCGCGATGCCCAGGTCGTTGCGGTCGTGCTCGAGGTCCAGGACATAACGGCCGAGGAGACGGTTGCAGGACGGCTCAGCGATCTGGCCGTCTCCGCCTCGGACCGTGCGGCAAAGTTGCGCGGCCTGATCCAGTCGATCGGGGACGCGGTAGTCGTGTGCGAGCCAGCCGGCGAGGTCTCGCTGATGAACCCGGCGGCCGTGACGCTGTTCGGGCCGCGCCTGACGCACATGACCGAGCTGGTTGCGCGGCTGCGAGCCCAGGACGGCACGCCCCTCGAGCCCGGGGCCCCGATCGGCGGCTCCTATCTGGTGCACGCCGCGGAGCACGAGACGTGGGTGGAGGCCCGCGCCTTCCCGGTGCCACCGGCCGCGGGCTGGACCCGACGCGAGGGACGGGTCGCCGACGCGGCGCAGGAGGGATCCACGACGGCCGATCACGGCACGATCTACGTCTTCCGCGACGTGACCGCGACGCGTCGCGCGAAGGTCATGCGCGAGGCATTCATCGGGATGCTGTCGCACGAGCTGCGCACACCGATCACGACCGTCTACGGCGGGACCAAGGTCCTCGCCCGGCGCTCGGAACAGCTGCTGCCCGAGGTCCGCTCGGTCGTCGCGGACATCGAGGCCGAATTGGAGCGGCTCTTCAGGCTCGTCGAGGATCTCGTGGTCCTCACAAAGTCGGAGGCCGCGACGCTCGAGGCCGGCCGGGAGCCGGTCCTCCTCCAGCGGGTGCTGCCCGGCCTCGTGACGGCGGAGGCGCGTCGCTGGCCCACGCTCCAGTTTGGGGTCGAGTGCTGGTCGTCCATGCCGCCGGTGCTGGCGGAGCAGACCTACCTCGAGCAGGTGGTCCGGAACCTGCTGACGAACGCGGCGAAATATGGCGGCTCGAAGGAGCCCATCGTCGTGACCGGGACCAGCGAGGGCGACGAGGTCGTCGTCCGCGTGCTCGATCGTGGCCCCGGGTTTCCCGAGGGTGACGGCGATCGGCTGTTCGACATCTACTACCGCTCGCCGCACGTCGCCCGGCGCGCCGCGGGTGCGGGGATCGGCCTGTTCGTGTGCAAGTCGCTCGTCGATGTCATGGGCGGCAGGATCTGGGCGCGCGAGCGCCAGGATGGTGGCGCGGAGTTCGGGTTCGCCCTGAAGGCGCTCGTGGAGCCGGGAGATGGCGACGACCGGGAGTTCGACGCCTGAGCGTCTCCTCATGGGCTGTTGCCTGAGGAGAGGCGAGCGGACCGCCGTGCTGGCAGGATGCCGGCCCCGCCGCCGCCTGGCATCCCGCCAGAGGGTCGGCGCGTCGCCGGACGAGTGTTGCTGTGTCCGGCGGTCCGTTTCGCGTCTGGGAGCACCATAGGCCGGGAGGCGCTCCACGCCGACCTGCCAAGCGTCCTGTTCGCACATGGACGAACGTCGGCCGAAAACTTTGGCGGTCGCGCGTTCGAGGCGCCGGCGGATCGGCCGTGCTCGTCGAGGCGCCGCTCGTTCCGCCAGGCTCCGTCTAGCGGCTGGCCTCCAGGACCGCGTCGGACAGTACGGGCCATTCCTCGAGCGCCCACGGCCCGTAGCGACGATCCGTGAGACAGGCCAGGGCGATGTCCGCCATGGGGTCCACCCAGAGGAACGAGCCACTCCCGCCGAAATGTCCGAACGTCTCGGGCGAGTTTCGTGACCCGGTCCAGTGCGGCGTCTTGCCGTCGCGCAGCTCGAACCCGAGACCCCAGTCGAGGGCGTCGTAGCGGGCCACGCCGGGCAGGACGCCGGCGAGACCCGGGAAGGCCACGGTCCGTGCCTGGAGCAGCGTCGCGGGGGCGATGCGCGTCGGCCGAAGGAGCTCCGTGCCGAGCCGGGCAAGGTCGCGCAGCGGACCGCGGATCCCGGCGGAGGCCCGCCCGACGAGCGCGGTCTGGTGCATCCCCAGTGGCTCGAGCACCTCCGCGGCGACGAGGTCCGCGAAGGGCCGGCCGGCGCGCTCCTCGAGCAGAGAGCCCAGGAGGTCGAAGCCGGGATTCGAGTAGATGCGCGTCCGTTCGGGCGGGCTGACGGCCGTCTCGCCTTCGAACGGCAGACCCGAGGCATGCGCGAGCAGGTGCCGGACGGTCGAGCCCGGTGGGCCGGCCGGCTCGTCCAGTCGCACCGTCCCCGCCTCGACCGCGCGCAGCACGACGAGCGTCGTGACCAGCTTGGTGACCGACGCCCATTCGAGCGCCACGTCGTCCGGACCGGCGACGGCAATCGTCCCGAACGGTCCGACCGCCGCCATGGCCACGGTCGGCGCCCACTCGAGTGCCGGGCTCAGCGCGTCGTCCACGCCGCATGATGGCATCCCCCGGACCTGCAAGCGCTGCAAGCGTCCTGCAAGGCCGTCGTGCGGGACGCAGGTCCATCCGTGGGAGCAGACAGACAGGATGCTCAGATGACGACTGCGACCCAGCCGGGGCCTTGCCCCGCCCAGCGCGCCTGAGGGGCGGCGCGTCATGGTCTTCAACCCACGAGCACGGCTCGACCCCCGCCAGGTTCTCGACCGCCGCGGGGTGGGCGGTGCCGGTGGCATGGCGATCGGTGGCGGCGGCATCGGCATCGTCGTCCTGCTCATCTACATGTTCCTTGGCGGCGACCCGGGGGCGATCACGGGCGGCGGCACGAACCCCGGCCTGGTCACCGGCCCCGGCGGCACGGAGCTCACCGAGGAGTGCCAGACGGGCGCGGACGCCAACGAGCGGCAGGACTGCCGGATCGTCGGCTTCGTCAACAGCATCCAGGACTACTGGACCGACGCGTTCGCCGGGGACGGCAGCACCTACCAGCCGGCACAGACCGTGCTCTTCGACGGGTCGGTCAGCACCGGGTGCGGGTCGGCAACGTCCGCGGTCGGGCCGTTCTACTGCCCGCTCGACAAGCGCGTGTACCTCGACCTGGGCTTCTACCAGCAGCTCCAGAGCCGGTTCGGCGCGGAGGGCGGCCCCCTGGCGGAGGGCTACGTCGTCGCGCACGAGTACGGTCACCACGTGCAGAACCTCATCGGGAACCTGCAGGGTGGAGGCGGCGACGCCGGGGCCGAGGGCCAGGCCGTTCGGACGGAGCTCCAGGCCGACTGCTTCGCGGGCGTCTGGGCGCATCACGCCGAGGGCACGGGGTTCCTCCGCCAGCTGACCCGGGACGACATCGCACAGGCGCTGTCGGCGGCCGAGGCGGTCGGCGACGACCGGATCCAGGAGCAGGTCCAGGGCCAGGTCAACCCCGAGACGTGGACCCACGGCTCGTCGGAGCAGCGTCAGCGCTGGTTCCTCGTCGGGTACGAGGGCGGCCGCGTCGCCGAGTGCGACACGTTCAGCGGCGACATCTGAGTCAGGGTCCAGCGTCTCGCGACCCAGCGCCGGCTCGGGCCGGAGAGGTTGTGGATCCAGGCCAGACCGACCGGCTCCGGTCGGCCGAGCGTCGGATCGCCTTCATCACCCGGATCCTCGACGACCTGGTTGAGGTCCCCGGCACGGGGCGCCGGATCGGGGTGGACCCGGTGCTGGGACTTCTACCCGTCGTCGGCGATGCGGCGTCGGCCTTCGCCAGCTTCTGGATCATCGCCGAGGCGGCCCGTTTCCGGATGCCGCGCATCGTGCTCGCGCGCATGGTGCTCAACGCGGTCGTCGACCTCCTCCTCGGCGCAATCCCGCTCGTCGGCGACCTGTTCGACTTCGTCGCCAAGGCGAACGCGCGCAACCTCGCGCTCTTTCGCCGGTACGCCACGGACCCGGCCGCGAGCACGGCGGATCAGCGATCGTTCTTCATCGGTCTCGTGGTGCTGCTGGTCGGACTCGTCTGGCTGATGGCCCAGCTCGTCGGCTGGCTGCTCTCGGTCGAGATCCGTCTCTGAGCGTCGGCCCGACGCCGACGGCCGTTCGCGCCCAGCGAACGAAGCGGGGTTCGAAGCACGCCGGTGCGTCCGCCTGACGCCTTGTCCAGCCGACTGATCGCTGCGCTCGAACGAAATTCACATGAGGGACCCCCTGACCCGGGACGGGTCACCTTCCGCGTCGAATCGTGCGCTCCCAGCGAACGACCGAGCGCCCGGTCGCCGTGGTATACGACAAAAGCCGTCATGTTTGGGTAGACTCCGCGCATGCGCGCGTCCCGCCTCGTCAACCTCCTGCTCCTGCTGCAGACGCGCGGCCAGATGACGGCCGCCGCCCTGGCCCGCGAGCTCGAAGTGTCGGTCCGGAGCATCCACCGCGACGTCGAGGCGCTCAGCGAAGCCGGCGTGCCGATCTACGCCGAGCGAGGGCCGCACGGCGGGATCCGGCTCGTGGACGGCTACCGCACGCGGCTGACCGGCATGACCCCGGACGAGGCCGAGGCGCTGTTCCTCTCCGGCCTGCCCGGACCGGCAGCCGAGCTGGGCCTCGGGACGGTGGTCGCGGCCGCGCGGCTCAAGGTCCTCGCGTCGCTGCCACCGGAGCTCCGCACGCGCGCGTCACGGCTGGTCGAGCGCTTCCATCTCGATGCAGCCGGCTGGTTCCAGGCCGGCGAGGCGACACCGCACCTGGCCACGATGGCGGACGCGGTCTGGGAGGCGGCCGCGGTCGAGATCGACTATGGCAGCGGGGAGCGGCTCGTGACCCGGGTCGTCGAGCCACTCGGGCTCGTCCTCAAGGCTGGGGTCTGGTACGTCGTCGCGGCCACCGAGGGACAGATCCGCACCTACCGCGTGTCGCGGATCCGGGACGCCCACACGCTCGAGCGACGGTTCGTCCGGCCGGACCCCTTTGACCTCGGCGCGTACTGGGCCGAGTCGAGCGCCGCGTACGAGCGTGAGGCGCCACGCATCGAGGTCACGATCCGGATCCGCCCCGAGCGCCTCGGCTGGCTGCCCGACGCGATCGGCAACCGTTCCGCGAGCGACGCGGAGCACCTGGACGTTGCCGATCCCGACGGCTGGGTCCACCTCCGCCTTCGCCTGGACTGGCCGGACGAGGCCGCCCATGCGCTCCTCCGGCTCGGGTCCGCCGCCGAGGTGCTCGAGCCGCTCGAGATCCGCGAGCGGCTCATCGCGACGGCCCGGCGGATCGTCGAGCGGTACGACGGCTCGAGCGAGCCGGCCGGCCACGCGACCGATGGCGGTCGCGGGCGTCGCCTCGTCCGACTAGCGCGCCGGGCGTGGCGCGGTCCGGCAGTCGATCCGGGAACCGTTGCCCCGCGACGACGCCACCGGTTCGTCCCGCGCCTGCCTCGGCGCGGGCTCCGGGTGCAGCAGGCGCTCGCGGTTCAGGCGCGCCTCGGCGACCCGGCGACGGTCATCGTCGACCAGTCGGGCGTATTCCAGGTTGAGCATTGCCACGCACCTCCGATGGGGCGATCGAGTCGATCACGTCTCATGGCAGATGGTACGCGGCAAAGATGCCAGTTCCTGTCAGGAACCTTGGCCTGGTCACCCCTCGAGGCGCCGGGCTGCGCGGCCGGGGCCACTGGCCGGTGTCCATGTCCGCATGCGACATCCGTCGATGCCGCCTCGGCTAGGCTTCCGGGGCGATGCCCAAGCCGACCCCGCCACCCGGCCGCCTCCGCACCGTCACCGCCACGCGGTACGTCACCCCCCTACGCGAAGGCGGGTCGCTGCCGGCGCTCGTCGAGACCGATGACGACGGGATGTACGTGCTCAAGTTCCGGGGCGCTGGGCAGGGTCCACGCGTGCTCGTCGCCGAGTGGATCGCCGGCGAGATCGGCCGGGCGCTCGGTCTGCCGGTTCCCGAGATCGCGGCGATCGAGGTGGACCCCAAGCTCGGCGACGCGGAGCCCGACGAGGAGATCCAGGACCTGATCCATGCCAGCGGCGGGTTGAACCTCGGCCTCGACTTCCTGCCCGGCTCCCTCCCCTACACGCCGGCCGCCGGGGTCCAGCCCGACCCGTCGCTCGCCGCGGACATCGTCTGGTTCGATGGCCTCGTGATGAACCCCGATCGATCGCCCCAGAACCCGAACCTGATCGTGTGGCACGGCGCCGTCTGGCTCATCGATCACGGTGCGGCGCTGTACGTCCATCACACCTGGCGCGACGTGGACGCCCACGCGCGACGACCGTTCGAGCGCATCCGCGACCACGTCCTGCTGCCCGCGGCCGGCTCGGTCGAGGAAGCCGACGCGCGGCTGGCCGGCCGGCTCCAGGAGGCCGAGCTGCGCGAGATCGTCGAAGCCGTGCCCGATGCGTGGCTGCCCCGCGACCCGGTGCTCGCCGGGCCGTCGGCGCAGCGCCGCGCCTACGTCACCTACCTGCTCCGGCGCCTGGAGTCGCCACGTCCCTGGGTCGAGGAGGCGATGCGTGGCCCCACCGCGTAATCCGTTCCAGTACGCCCTGATCCGGGTCGTCCCCGACATCGCGCGCGGCGAGCGGCTGAACGTCGGCGTCGTGCTGCTGTGCCGGACGAAGCGGTTTGTGGGCGCCCGCGTCGCGCTCGACCCGGTCCGCCTCGCGGCCATCGCACCCGACCTCGCCCCCGGGGACGTGCAACCACACCTCGATGCCATCGTGCGGATCGCCTCGGGCGACCCTGACGCCGGTCCGATCGCGCGGCTCGGGCTCGCCGAGCGTTTCCACTGGCTCGTGGCGCCCGCGAGCACCATGCTCCAGGCATCGAGGGCCCACACGGGGCTCTGTCACGATCCCGCCGCCGAGCTCGACCACCTGTTCGAGACGCTGGTCCTGACGCCTTCGCCCGCCGCTGACGGGCGCTGACCGGTCGCTCAGCCTACGAGCCGGCGCTCCGTGGCATCGAGCGCGTCGGCGAGGGACATGCCATGCCCCGGCGTCACCATCTCCACCCGCAGGTGGAGCGCGGCGCCGTGCCCATTGAGCCGCTCGCCGCAGGCGTCGCGCAGGCGTTCGGCGAAGTGACCGGCATCGGCCGCCCCGGTCTCAGGGAGGAGCAGCTGGAACCGTGTCGCGGACGTCCGGACGACGTGGTCCGTCTCGCGCGCTTCGTGCCGGATCGCCTCGAGGACGGGGCCGACGAGATCGCTCACGACGCTCAGAGGCTCGGCACTCCGGTGGGTGCCCACCTCGACGATCATGACCGTGGCGGGACGCCCGTACCGCGCCACGCGGATCTCCTCGCGGTTGAGCGCCTCCCGCCAGTCCAGGACGCTCTCCAGGACGACCGGGTGGTGAGGACGGCGCACCCCGTTGCGCGCCCGCCTGCGGAGGGGTCGCGGCGGACCGTCCAGGAATGCCTCGATCCGCTCGCTCGTCCGGCTGTCATGGTGCTCGGGCGGCATCACAAATCGGCGGGGTCGACGTGGCTGTGACAGGGGCGGCGTGGGCTGCTGGGTCTGGTCGTTCACGGGTCGCCCAGCATAGCGGCGCGGGGTGCCCCCGGGATGTTCCGTCGCGTACGGAAATCTACGCATGCGGCACGGTTGTCCCGTGCCTACGATGAGTCACCAGCGACCGCGGGATGATGGGAGACGAATCACTCGGTGGCTCTCGACATCGCGATTCCAATGCGCAACGGGCAGGTGCTGCCGGCTGCGTTCTTCCCCGTCCCCGATGCGGCCGGACCACGGCCCGGCGTCCTCGTGCTCCACGAGCTGCTCGGCCTGAACGACGAGATGCGACGGCTCGCCGGTCAGTTCGCGGAGGCGGGCTTCGTCGCGCTCGCGCCGGACTTCCTGCATGGCCTGGGTCCGAAGCCGTTCTGCATCGCGCGGTTCATGCGCGGCGTCGGACGGCGCGGGACGGGCCGGCCCTATCGCCAGCTCGACGCGGCACGAGCATGGCTGGCGGACCGCCCCGAGGTTGCCAGTGGTGCGATCGGCGTGGCCGGGTTCTGCATCGGTGGCGGGTTCGCCCTGCTGTACGCAGCGGGAGCCGACATTCAGGCGGTGGCCCCGTTCTACCCGGCAGTCCCCGACGACGAGGCGCTGGCCGGCATCTGTCCGGTCGTCGCAAGCTTCGGTGGTCGGGACACCGTCTTCGGGGCCGGCGAGGAGCCCCTGCGGAGCGCACTCGACCGCCTTGGGGTGCCGAACGACGTGCGCACGTACCCTGAGGCCGGCCACGGCTTCATGGCTCGCTACGAAGGTCCGCTGGCGTGGCTGAGCGCGCGACTGCCCAGCCACGTCGCGCATGACCCCGAGGCCGCGGCCGATGCGTGGCGGCGCACGATCGAGTTCTTCACGCGGCACCTCGTCGGGGATGGCCCAGCGACTCGCACCGCGGGGACGATGGCATGACGGCCGCCTCGGACGCGTATCAGCAGCTGTTCGTCTCGCACCCGGTCGCGATGGCCATCTGGGAGCCGGCGACGGGCCGGATCCTTGCGGTCAACGACGCTGCGGTCAAGCAGTACGGGTACGACCACGTGGAGGCGGTCGGAATGGCCGTCGATCGGCTCATCCATCCCGACGACTGGCCGCGGCTCCGCGAGCGGGTCGCAGCGATGCCATCGGGACACGTGAGCGGAGAGACGTTTCGGCACATCCGTCGCGACGGCTCGGTCATCGAGGTGGAGATGACCGGTCACGAGCTCGAGTTCGAGGGGAGACCCGCGCGCGTGGTGATGGCCCTCGACGTCACGGAACGGCGGCGGCTCGAGGAACGGCTTCGGCAGGCACAGCGGATGGAGGCGGTCGGACAGCTTGCCGGCGGTATCGCGCACGACTTCAACAACCTGCTCATGGTGATCAACGGCTACGGCGAGATGCTCGCGGGCCGGCTCCCGGCGGGCGAAGACCTGGATGCCGCCCACCAGATCCGGGCGGCCGGGGAGCGGGCCGCCGCGCTCACGCGACAGCTGCTCGCGTTTGCAAGCCCCGGGCTGCAGCGGCCCGAGGTCGTGGACGTCGCTGACGCCGTTCACGGCCTTCTCCCGATGCTCCGTCGAGCCCTCGGCGAGCACGTCGAGATCCGGGTCGAGGCGACGGCCCGGGACCCGTGGGTCGAGACCGATCGAGCGCAGCTCGAGCAGATGCTCGTGAACCTCGCGGTCAATGCCCGCGATGCCATGCCCGAGGGAGGCCGGCTCGCGATCGCCGTGAGTGACGCGCCGGGGCATCTTCCCGAGGCCATCGGCGCGCCGCACGGATCCGTGCTGCTGAGCGTCAGCGACACCGGTCTCGGGATCGCCAACGAGCATCGGGACCGGGTGTTCCTGCCGTTCTTCACCACGAAGGCGGACCGCGGCGGGAGCGGTCTTGGGCTGGCGGCCGTCTTTGCCACCGTTCGCGCTGCCGGCGGGCGGGTCTGGGTGGAGAGCGACGACGCGCCGGGGACCACGATCCGGGTCCTCCTGCCGCGGGCCGGCGACGCTCCGGCGGCGAGCTCGCGGAGCGGGCGCGAGCGGCCGTCCGAGGGTCGAAGCCGTCTGGTCCTGGTGGCGGAGGACGAGGGCGCCGTGCGGACGCTCGTCGAACGGGTCCTGGGCGGTGCCGGCTATGCCGTGCGGACCGTGAGCCATGGCCGCGAGGCGCTCGAGATCGCCATGTCGCAGCTCGACGAGATCGAGATCCTCGTCACGGACGCCGTGATGCCCGGCATGACCGGCCTGCAGCTTGCCCGGCGCCTTCGACTCGCGCGGCCAGGCCTGCCCGTCCTGTTCATCTCGGGCTGGGCGAGCGACGCCTTCCAACGCGAATGGAACGCGCAGCCCGGCGTCGACCTGCTCCTGAAGCCATTCAGCGTGGGCGAGCTGCTCGGGCGGGTTTCCTCACTGGTGGGCGCCGCGGAGCACGAGCTGGCGGAGCCGATCTCCCACGCCGTCGGCTGACTCCCCTAGCCTTCCTTCGCCGCGCGGGCCGCGGCCTTCTGGGCCCGCTTCCCTTCCTGGTAGCGCGCGAGATCCTCGGCTGACTCGACGTCTCCGAGGGTCGGCGTGGTGGGTGCGACCTCGTCCCAGCCCGGCGGCTTGACGCCGAGTCGCCGCCCGACGATCGCGATGAGCGCACGGGCCTTCATCGGGCCGATGCTCGGAAGCCCGAGCAGGCGCCGCTCGAGGTCGCGGCCGTCAACCGCCTCGGTCCAGACGCGCTGTGCATCGTTGCCGTAGTCCTCGGCGATCACCCGGCACAGCTCGCGCACACGGCCGGCCATGTTGCCCGGAAACCGGTGGATCGCGGGCGGCGTGCGGAACGCCGTATCGAGCTCGGCCGGATCCGTGGCCGCGATGCGGGCGGCATCGAGGTGGCCGAGGCGGCGCTGGATCTCGAGAGGACCGCTGAACGCCTTCTGGACCGTGACCTGCTGATCGAGCGCGAAGCCGATGAGCAGGGCCAGTGGCTGGCTGACGAGAAGGCGGTCGGCCTCGTCATTGCCCGTGAACGGAAGTCGGTCGGTCGTCATCGCCGCATCGTACCCGCGGCCGGCGCTCAGACGACAGGACGGGTCGGGACGCGGCCGGTCCGTCCCGGTCGAACGGCGTCGCCGCCGAGGGCCAGGCCGAGCTCGATGAGCCGGCGGGCGGCGGCGATCCGCAGACGGGTGGTCCGCGGCTGGCCGCTGTCGCGAACCAGGCGCTCCAGACGGGCATGTGCCACCTCGACCTCGCGCTCGTGCTGGATGTGGTCGGCGATCAGCTGGATGCTCATTGCATGCTCCTATTCGATGACGACGCGGACCCCGTCTCCGTCGTCGTCGTTGACGTCGAAGATCGGACCGCGGAGCCCGGCCCCGATGGCCTCGCGGATGCGTTCCGAGGTCGCTGCCGACAGGCCCGGCACGCGATCGATGGCACCACGCCCGAGGGCCAGCGGGATGCGCAGGTTCACGACCTTCCGGCCGCCTTCGGTGATCTCGATCCGCACGGCCGAGGCGGGCTGGTCCGTCCCCGCAACGTCCGGCTGATCCCGCAGCGGCGCCGCATGGCCTGCCTGTGCACGGTCGAGGGCGTCGAGGATGGGTCCGGCCTCCTCGGCCGTGAGGCGTCCTTCGGCCACGAGGGCCAGGACCTGGTCAAGCGCATCAGGCATGGGTCGGACCTCCCGGGACGTCGGCTGCATCAAGGGCCTCGAGCCGGCGGCCCGCCTCGGCCACGTCGATCTCGCCACGCTCGAGCCCGCGCAGGATCCCGAGCCGTGCCTCCTCGTAGGCCGCGGCAATCGCTGCATCGGACGGGCCGCGCAGCGGAGCCTCCCCCGCGGGCTCGGTGACGCCCTCCCGGGACGCAGGCTCCGTGGACGCCCCCTCGGTGCTGTCGACGGCGGACCCGAGCGGTGGCGCAGCGACGATTCGGACGTCGCCGGACATGGAGCGGGCGACGAGCGTCGCGCGGGCGTCCCCGATCAGGACCACGCGCCGGCCGCGGCCGCCCTCGGCGCGATGCGGCACCTCGGCCTTGACATCCCCCGTCACCGAGGACACCTCGATCCGCGCCCCACCGGCCAGCGCCAGCAGCGTGTCCCCGCTGACCGTCTCGATCCGGTGCTCGCCATCGCGGGACAGCTCGCCGCCCAGCGTCAGGTCGCCGCTGGTGCTTGCAAGGGCGACCTCGTGCAGGCGGCCGGCACGGGCTGTCAGGTCACCCGAGACCGTCCGCGCGCGAAGCCGCAGGTCCCCGCCGGCCGAGAGACGGACGTCCCCGGAGACGGCGTCGACCGTGACCGTCCCGCGCACGCCGCGCAGGGTCACGTCCCCCGACACCGTCTGGTACCGCTGGTCGCCGGCAAGATCGTCGCCATGAAGGTCGGCGCTGCCGGCTTCGACGACAACCGTCGCCAGGCGCGGCACGTCAACGGCCAGACTCGGGTCGCTGCGCCGGCCCTCCCCCGAGCTGACCCGCAGGCCCTTCCGCACGCTCACCGACATGCTTCCCTCGCCGCGCTCGACCGCAAGGTCGCCGAGGTCGTGGCCCTCCTCGTCGGTCACGCGCGCAACGTCGGCATCGGTGCCACGCACGCGGACGCTGCCACTGCGGACCCGAACGACGACGAGCCCTTCGGCTCCGACGCGGTGCTCGATCGACTGCGTCTGCACGGTGTTCATCGGCGTGTCCTCCCAAGCGCCCGGATCGCCTGGGCGGCGTCCTCGGCGCTCATCTCATGGCGGGCGAGGCGTTCAAGGATCGACTCGCGGGTCTCGCCGGCCTCGACCGGGGGGTCGTCATCGTCGGAGCGGGGACCGAACCCGAGCGACCGCACGAGGGCCTCGACGCGCGACCGGACGGTGGGATAGCTGATCCCGAGCTCGCGCTCCATCTCACGCAGGTTGCCTCGCGCCCGGAGAAAGCTCTCGAGCAGCGTCAGCTGGTCGCGCTCGAGACGCCCGAACCGGCCGACGCTGAAGTCGCCCTCGAGCGTCGTCGCGCAGCTGCGGCAGCGGAGTCGGGTCACCCCGAGCTCCCCGCGCAGACGGGACAGGTGGAGATCACATCGTGCGGCATGGTCGGTGTTCGTCCTCGCAACTCGGTTGTGGTTTCGTACTGTATAGCAACTCACGTTTCCTTTTGTCAAGGTAGAGAACCACTTTGTTGAGGCTCTCGGCTCTCGATTGGGCGCAGGGAGCGATCCCCCGCAGACAGTCCCCCGCCCCGGGATGCAACACCGTCGTGACCCCGCACCCGGCTGCGACGGCATGCGCGTCCCGAACAACCCGCGACGATGCGGGACCCAAGGAGGAATCACATGGACGACGTCATCAGCCGCATCACGCGGGAGCTCCCGGACACCGATCGAGACCGCTACGACATCGCCTATGCACGTGGCCGCGCGCAGGCACGGTCGGCGCTGCTGGCCGGAGGTCTTGCGCTCGGCGCGGCCGTGGGCTCGGCCGCGATGTTCCTGCTCGATCCCGAGCGAGGCAAGGCGCGCCGGACGGCACTCGCCGAGCGCCTTGGTGCGATGTCACATGACGCCGGCGCGACGCTGCAGGGCCGGTCGACGCACCTGCGCAACCAGGTGGTGGGCAAGGCGACGGAGCTCGGCCTGCCGGGCACCGCCGCAAGCCACGAGGAGGCGGCCTCCGAGCCAGTCTCGAGCCCGGCCCCCGCCACCGTCGAGGCCGTCCCGGTCTTCGATGACACGTCCACCCGGGCGTGGCGCGTCACGGAGGACGAGCTGGAGCCGGCCGGCACGGGCGCCAGCCAGCACTGAGCAGGGTCAGGGTCCGGCGATCACCGCGTCGCCGCGACCCACCCCGCGGTGAAGACGGGCCGGGCTCAACGTGAGGCAGGCCGCGACCAGGGCACCGGACAGGCCGACGAGGAGCCACAGGCTCAACCCGTAGGCCCCGGTCGCATCGCGCAGCACGCCGAGCCCCACCGGTCCGAGACTCGACAGGACGTACCCGCCGAGGAGCATGAAGGCGGCCGTCGCGCCGACCTGTGCCGCGCCCTCCGCCACGTCGACGGGCAGCGTCAGCACCAGCGGGAAGATCGCCCCGAGGCCCATGCCGAGGACGGCCGCCCACAGGACGCCGAGGTCGGGCAGCAGGACGATCCCGAGAAAGCCGAGGAGCGTGACGAGCGCGACCGTGGTGAGCTGGAGCCGGCGGCTCCCGAGTCGATCGGCCACGAGCGGCACCGCGATCCCGGTCGCGAGCCCGATGAGGTGCATCACCGCAACCAGGTTCCCCGCGTCGCCGATCGCCCATCCGCGCTCCACGTAGACCGCAGGGAGCCACGAGACGGCTGAGTAGTAGAGCAGCGACTGGGCGCCGAAGACGCCGACGAGCAGCCATGCAATCGGGCTGGACCAGGGCAGGCGTGGGGGCCGGCCGCTCGACCGTGCGGCGGCCGAATCTTCCCGGGAGCAGGACCAGCCAGGCGACCAACGAGACCACGGCCGCGATCCCGAAGGCGGCCAGCGGCACCCGCCACCCGCCGAACGACATCGCGAGCGGCACCGCAACGGCTGCCGCAACGAGCGAGCCCGCGACGATCCCGGCCGCGTAGGCGCCGGTGGCGAGGGCCGGGACCGCGCTTGCACGCAGCTTCACGACGATCGGCAGGATGGCACCGGCCGTGCCCATGCCGAGCCCGATCCCGAACGTGGTGAGGAGCAGCGCCGGCACGCCCGGCAGCGCCGGCCGGAGAAGCCCGAAGGCCACGACCGCAGTCAGGCAGAGCGCGACGGCCCGGCGGGGACCGATCCGTCCCGCCACCCACGGGCCAAGCGGCGCGAACAGGCCCATGAGCAGGACCGGGATCGTGCCGAGCAGGCCGGCCACCGTGTGCGGGATGTCGAGGTCGGCCTGGATGTCGGGCAGGAGCGGCCCGATGCCGACGAGCTGTGGCCGCAGCGCGAGCGTGGCGATGAAGAGGGCGGCGAGCACGCCAAGCGGTCGGCTTCTCGGGGCGTGCCGCGTTGCGGGCTCGGGCGACATGGCGGCAAGGCTAGCCGCTCGGCCGGTCCTCGGCATCGTCATCCGTCCACGAACCCTGGCGGCGTTCGTGGAGCGGGATCGCGGACCCCCGGCCGATGGTTGCGGGAACGCGCGGGCTGACACTGACGGCAGATCGGTGATCGAGATGCGATCACCTGCCGGGCCCGAAAGGAGACGCCTGATGTCTGAGACGTACACCCTCCAGGTCGACGCGATCGGCGTCGTCCCGACGCTCATGCTCGTCCTCGTGATGCTGCTGACCGCCCTCGGCGTCATCGCGCACGCGGCGTCGCTCTAGGCCGGCGAAGGAGCCCCGAGATGTCGATCCGCACCTATCCGCTCGGTCCGACCGGGCCGCGCAACCAGCCCACGCTCCTCGGGGCCATCCGTCGGGCGGAGCTCCTGGCGCGGACCGGGGGCCAGCCCCAGCCGCGTCCCGTGCCGCCGATCCATCGCGCGGCGCGTTGAACCCCGGAAATCACCGAGGCCCGGCAGAAGCCGGGCCTCGTTGCACGTGGGACGTCGTGGACTCAGGAGCTGCGCCAGGCGGCCGCCGTGGTCGACAGGAAGCCGACGACCGAGCGGTAGTAGCGGCTCGGCTTGTACGGGTCGGCGGTCCCGGTTACCCCTGAAGTCCGCGACGAGGTGAAGTTGAACCGGTAGGACATCGTCCGGCTCGGTGACGCGTAGAAGATCTCCCGCATCGTCCGGTTCGAGGTGTACAGGTTCTTGATGATGTACGAGGCGTTCGTGATCCCTTCCGCGAAGACGGCCTTCGCGCCGGCGCGCAGGAAGCCCGCACCGTAGTTGTCGATGCGCTTGATGGCAGTCGACTTCGTCGGGTTGCCGGCGCCCCACTCGGAGTTTCCGGAGGCGTAGCACAGCCGGGCGAGGATCACGACGGCGTTCTTCGCCATCTGGATATCACGGTCGATGTAGTACTCGCCGTAATACTTGACGTTGTTGTGGCCGTTGCCCGAGGTCTTGTTCAGCCCGAAGCCATCCTTCGTGTAGCGCTGGAACGACCCGTACGGGCTCGGGTAGCCATTGCCGTGACCCAGGTAGATCAGCGATGTTGCGCCTTCTGGGCGTGGTACTTGACGCGGCCCCACGTGGCCCTCGGGCTGTAGATCTCCTTGACGTACGCGCCATAGCTGCGGGCGACGGAGGCGTAGCGCTTCGCGTCCTGCGATGAAGCTTGCTGTCTGCGATCCGGTGGGACCGACCACGATGACCACCTTCTTTCCCGCCGCAAGAGCCGGGGTCGGGTCGACCGCGACGATGTCCGATCGCGAACGCCGCCGAGAGCATGACCAACGCGATGAACCGAAGATGTCGGCGGGACGCCCTCTGAGCGCCTTCCTGGTAAACCGGCAAGACTCCTGCCTCCTCACTGCCAGAACACGTGCATGGGGCGCACGGTGACGGTATGGCTGGTGCCGGTCCAGGCTGGCAGAACGAGGGCGAGCCGATCAGGACACGTGGAACGTGTTCTGGCGGGTCAGATCGGGTGAGCCGATCGGCGCCATCGGTGTCGGAGACCCGATGGGATGACAGGGTCTGCCGTGGGGGCGGCGTCTAGGGTTGGGCCTGTCTGTCGAAAGGGTTGTGGGTTCGGCCGGGAGTATGCCAGTTGCGTGGCATCGATGTCACTCCCCTCCTTTGACCAGATCGATCCGGCCGATTGTCCTGCTGACGGACGCCGTCGTGGCGTTGAGCACCTCGACGAGGGCACCTGGTGCCAGCTCCACCTGCAGCCCGCGCTGGCCCGCCGACACGAAGATCGTTGGGTGTCCGAGCGCCGAGGCGTCGACGACGGCCGGCAGCGGTCGACGGACCGCCAGCGGGCTGATCCCGCCCACGACGTAGCCGGTGGCCCGTTCCGCAGCGGCCGGATCGGCGAGCGCCGCGGCACGACCGCCGAGCGCGGCGGCGAACCGCTTCAGGTCCAGCTCCCCCGCGACCGGCACGACGGCGAGCGCGAGACGGCCGTCGACCGACCCGACGAGCGTCTTGAAGAGCCGCTCGGGGGCGACGTCGAGCGCGGCGGCGGCATCGAACCCGTAGCTCGGGCGCTCGTCGCGGTTCCGGCCGCTGCGCTCCGGCACGACGTACTCGTGCACGGTGTGCGGGACCCGGTTGCGCCGCAGGAGCTGGATCGCACGCGTTCCCTGGCCGGCCATGGCTTGGATCGTAGCGAGATGGGCTATGCTCGCGCGTGCCGGGCGGACCCTGGGTTGTCAGGGTGTCCGTGCGAGGCGCGCCGTCGGGCCGTCACACCGACCCCGACGACCCCACTCACCAGTACCGGGAGCCAACGCTTGACCTTCGACTCGCTCGGCCTGTCCGCCGATCTCCTCCGGACCGTCGCCGAGGAGGGCTACGACACACCGACGCCGGTCCAGGCCTCCGCCATCCCGCTCGTCCTCGCGGGCCGCGACGTCCTGGCCGCCGCCCAGACCGGCACCGGCAAGACGGCGGCCTTCGCCCTGCCGATCCTCGACCGCCTCCGCCCCGCACGCCAACACGAGCTTCTCGCCCGCCCGGCACCCGGTCCGCGCGCTGATCCTCGTCCCGACCCGCGAGCTCGCGGTGCAGGTCGACGAGAGCGTCCGCACCTACGGGCGCACCGTGCCGCTGCGCTCGACCGTCGTCTACGGCGGCATGCCGATGGAGCCGCAGATCAAGGTCCTGCGCGCGGCGTCGAGATCCTCGTCGCCACGCCGGGCCGGCTGCTCGATCTCGTCGGCAGCGGGCCGTGAACCTCGGGCAGGTCGAGATCCTCGTCCTCGACGAGGCCGACCGGATGCTCGACATGGGCTTCCTGCCGGACATCCAGCAGATCATCGCGATGCTCCCGCCGAAGCGCCAGAACCTGATGTTCTCGGCCACGTTCTCGCGACGAGATCCGGCGGCTGTCGGCCACGATCCTGCGCGACCCGGTGACGGTCGAGGTGGCGCCCCGCAATACCGCCGCGGAGGCCGTCCGCCAGCTCGTCTACCCGGTCGATCGCGACCGCAAGGAGGCGCTGCTCGCCCACCTCATCCGCACGTACGACCTGCGCCAGGTGCTCGTCTTCACGCGCACGAAGCTCGCCGCCATCGCGGCTGGCGGCCCGGCTCGATCGGGACGGGATGGACGCCGTCGCGATCCACTCGCGACCGATCGCAGCCGGAGCGGACCCGAGCGCTCGAGGGCTTCAAGGCGGGCGACATCCGGGTGCTCGTCGCGACCGACGTCGCGGCCCGCGGGCTCGACATCGAGGATCTGCCGGTCGTCGTGAACTTCGAGCTGCCGTGGAACCCGCAGGACTACATCCACCGGATCGGCCGGACGGGTCGGGCAGGCGCCACCGGCGAGGCCATCTCGCTGGTCACCATCGACGAGGCGGACCTGCTGCGCGGGGTCCAGCGACTGCTTCGTCGGGCGATCCCCTGGACCGTGGAGGAGGGCTTCGTCCCGGAGCGTGACGGCGAGCCGCGACCCATCGGCGGGCTCGCGAGTCGCGGCCAGGGCGCACCCCACCACGCCCACCGCAAGCCGATCCGGCGCGCCTCCGCGGGGAGTGCCAGCCGGCGCTAGGGATCGCGCCGGACGCGCACCGAGCGCACCAACGGGACACGTGTCGGCTCGAGGCCCGCGCGCCGGCAGGCGGTCGCAAACCGGGCGGCATCCCGTGGGGCGCAGCCACGTGGATCGTTGTTGAAGTAGACCCACGCCTCGGCCTCGGGCCCCCACCCGTCCAGCAGCCGGTCCGCCCACGTCCGCAGTGCCGTGCGGCCGTAGCAGGGTCGCGGGTCCGCCCGCCCCTCGTGAAAGCGCAGATAGGTCCAGTCGGTCGTCCGCCAGAGCGGTGTCAGCGAGCCGCGACGGTCCGCGAGACAGAGGGCCGCACCGTACCGCTCGAGCAGTCGTCGAACCGGCTCGACGAACCAGGTGGCGTGCCGGAACTCGACGGCGACGCGGACGTCGCGAGGGAACTGCTCGAGCGTTGCCTCGAGGCGTCCCGCGTCGCACCGGAGCTGCGGCGGGAGCTGGAGGAGCACCGGCCCGAGCTTTGCCCCAAGGCCTGCGGTTCGATCGATGAAGCGCTCGACTGGCTCCTGCGGATCCCGCAGGCGCCGGATGTGGGTCAGGTAGCGGCTTACCTTGACCGCCATGACGAAGTCGTCGGGCGTCCGGGCCGACCACGCCTCGAAGACGCGCCGCTCGGGCAGGCGGTAGAACGCGTTGTTCAATTCGACGGTCGCGAACGAGGCGGCGTACGACTCGAGCCAGCGCGCCTGCGGCTCGCGGCCGCGATAGAACGTCCCGCGCCAGTCGCGGTACTGCCAGCCCGACGTGCCGATCCAGACCGTCACGGCGCACCTCCGCGTCCACGGTGCGCGCCATGACGTGCCGGTTCGCCTCAGCGCCGGCGCGTGCCGGCTTGCACGCCGCTGTCGAGCCCGTCCGATCAGCTCGGGGCGGGGCTCGCGCTCGAGGGGCTGGGCTTCGGCGGTGGCGGGCTCACGATCCGGAGCAGCGCCTTGGCGATGATCGTCGGGTCCTGCTTTGCCTCGTTGGTCAGCACGGCGACCGTGATTCCCTGCGCCGGCAGGTAGCGGACCACCGCCCGGAACCCGGCCAGCCGGCCCGAGTGGCCGAGCGCTGGTCGCCCATCGAGCTTCGTCACCTGGACGCCGAGCCCGTACGGCACCTTTGGTCGGAACCTGGCGGTGCGCTTGCTGTCGGCCACCATCTCGGCGATCGTCGCCGGCGCCAGCACCTCCCCGCGGTACAGCGCACGTGCCCAGCGCGCGACATCGCCGGAGGTGGCGGCGAGCGAGCCCGCCGCTCCCGCAGCGGTGACGACCGAGGTGAACGGCACGACGGCGGTTCCGTCGGACCAGTCCCGGAACGTCGGCTTGGCAGCCGTGCCCGTCACGCGATAGCCGTGGGCAACCGGCCCGCGCGCATCCTCGGTGACCTGGGTGTAGGTCCGGTCGAGCCCGAGCGGGCGGAAGAAGCGGTCCCGCAGCTGGTCGGCGATCGGGCGGCCATCGACTGCCTCCGCGATCAACCCCAGCAGGCGGTAGTTCGTGTTCGAGTAGGACCAGCCTCGACCGGCCGGGAAGATCGGCTTGCCGACGTAGCGAAACGTGTCGCGGGTGGTCCAGGCACGTCCGGGCTCGCCGAACAGTGCCTTGTCGATCTTGCCGTGGAGGAAGTAGTCGGGCAGGCCGCTCGTGTGGTCGAGCAGCTGGCGCACCGTTGACTTCCCGGCGATCCGCACCTCGGGCAGGAGCGTCGAGACACGTGCGTCGAGGTCGAGCGCGCCCTCGTCCGCGAGCGCGAGGATGAGTGCGGCGGTGTAGGTCTTGCTGACGCTCGCGATCGCGAACGCGGTCTCGGGCTGGACCGGCTCCTTGCCCTTCACGTTGGCCAACCCGCTGACGCCCGTCCACGTGCTGCCGTCTGCCAGGATCAGCGTCGCCGAGACGCCCGGGATCGCGTACTGGGTCCGCAGCTTGTCCAGCCGGCGCTGGAGCGCCTGGACCGTCACGGCATCGGAGAGCGAGGCCGGCGTCGGCGCGACCGAGGGGGGCGGCTGGGCGCTTGCCGGTGGCGCCTCGCTTGCGGGAACCGGTACCGACGAGGCGGGCGCGGGCGAGGCAGAGGAGCCAGGGGATGCGACCGCGGCCTGCGACGGCGGGGGTGTCGGGCCCGCGGCGGTCACTGCCAGATCGGACGGTCGCGTCCACGCAAACGCGACGGTGGCACCGAACGCGATCGCGGCGATGAGCACCGCAGTGACGGGTCGGCGGATCGGCCTGGCCGGCACAGGAGGCATCGCCATGATCGGGGAACGATACCGCGTCCCGTGTGCGGCTACCATGGAACGGATGTCCCCTGCCCGAACCGCCCCGGAGCTCCTGCGCGCCATCGGGCTGATCGCGGATGGCCCCGTCGTCTGGGGCAGACCCGTCCCCGCTGCACGGCCCGGCATCTTCGTCATCGAGCTGCCGGCGCCTCGGACGAGCGCCCCGCTGGAGCTGACCCGGGTCGGAAAATGGATCGAGCGGGTCGAGACCCTGCGGCTCGATGGCGAGCGTCCCACCTCGCGCCAGCTGGCCGCGCGCCTGGCGGCTTTCTGGCTGCCCGATGAGGTGGTCCTGTACGTCGGCGCCACGCCCAACTCCATCGCGAGCCGCGTCAAGGCGCTGCGCGAGACCGCCATCGGGGATCGGCGCCCCCATTCCGGCGGCCACTGGCTGCATCTCCTGACCGGTCTCGAGGGCGCGCGGATCTGGTGGGCGGCCACGGAGGCGGTCGAGGAGTACGAGGACGCCATCCTGTCCACCTTTGCGGCCGGCGTCAGCGATGCGGCTCGGGCGGGTCTCCCCGACCACGACGTCGTCCTGCCCTTCGCGAACCTGCGGATGCCGGCCGGCGCGCGCAAACGGACCGGCCTCAGCGGATCGCTCATCCCCGAGCCCGCGGTCTCGCCGCCGCCCCCATCCCGCGTGGTCGTGGTGCCGGACGGCGACGCAGAGGGAGCCCGGGGCGAGCCGCCGGCGCCCAAGCGGGCCGCCGCGCGAAAGGCGACGACCCCCGCCGGTGGAGGCGCGAAGGCGCCCGCGCAGCCTTCCCCGCCACGGGCCAGCGCGACCCGGGCCGTCGCGTCGAAGGCCGGTGGGTCCCGCGCCGTCGACAACTTCGACCTCACGGCGGAGGGCGCTGCCCGGCTGCAGACCGAGCTGCAGAATCTGACCCAGGTTCGGCGTCCCGAGGTCATCGCCCGCATCCGGACCGCGAAAGAGCTCGGCGACCTGAAGGAGAACGCCGATTACACGGCCGCCCGGGAGGAGCAGTCGTTCCTGGAGGGGCGCATCCAGGCGATCGAGGCCCTCCTCCGCGGAGCCCGAATCATCGAGACCCCGGCAGCCGGGGCATCGATCGGGCTCGGCTCGACGGTTCGGGTCGAGACGCTCGGCGAGGAGACGACGTACGTGCTCGTGGGCACGACCGAGGCCGACCCCGCGAAGGGCCGGATCTCCGTGGCGTCACCCGTGGGGCAGGCGCTCCTGGGTCACGGGCCCGGCGACGACGTCGTCGTGCGCACGCCGCGCGGGGATGCGACGTATCGCGTGCTCTCGGTAGGTCGCGAAGACTAGCCCGGGGTGGTGAGCTTGTGCTCCACCGCGTACAGCGCGGCCTGGGTGCGTGATGCGAGCCCGAGCTTGCCGAGGATGTTCGACACGTAGGTCCGCGCGGTGCGCTCGGTGATGAACAGGGCGCTCCCGATCTCCTTGTTGCTCATGCCCTGGCCGAGCAGCCGGAGCACGTCCTTCTCGCGGTCGGTCAGCGGCTCGACAAGCGAGTCGGCCGGTGTCTGCTTCGTGCGCATCCGCTGCGCGAGGAGCCGGGCAACCGCCGGGTCGAGATGGACCTCGCCGGCGTACGCCGCCCGGACCGCGGCGGCAACCTCCTCGGCCTCGGCGTCCTTGAGGACGTAGCCGGAGGCGCCCGCCTCGAGGGCCGAGGTGACCTTTTCCTCCTCGATGAACGAGGTCATGGTCACGATCTCGGTCTCGGTTCGCTCGGCCTTGATCCGGCCGATCGCGGTGATGCCGTCCATGTTCGGCATCAGCAGGTCCATCAGGACGACATCGGGCTCGAGCCGGCGGGCCATGGCCACGCCTTCCGATCCGTCGGAGGCCTCACCAACCACCTCGATGTCCGGCTGCAGATCGAAGAAGACCTTGAGGCCGGTTCGGACGACGGCGTGGTCGTCGACGATCAGCACGCGAATCTTGGACGGTTCGTCCACGGAATCTCCTGCGGCGTTGGCGCCGCTCGCGTTCGATCGCTCGGGGACGGCGCGGGCCGAGTCTAGCAAAGGGCTGCCTCCTTCGAGCGGGGTCAGTGGGCCGGTGAGGCGGGTGCGCAGGCGGCCTGGATCGCGGCCAGCAGCTCGGACGGGCGGAAGGTCTTGCGGACGATCGCATCGGGGTGGCAGTCACCGACGCATGCCTCGACCACCTCGGACCAGTTGAGCACGAGGACCCGGACCCCGGGCGCCTGGGCGCGGACGGCGTCGATGAATGCGGCACCCAGCGCTGCCTCGGGGAGGCGCGGATCGACGATGACGAGATCGGGCTGGGCGGCGGGGATCAGGGCGAGGGCCTCGGCGGGATCACCGGCACTGCCGACGACGGTGACCCGGTCACCGATCGACAGGAGCCCCGACAGGCTCTCCCGGACGCGCTCATCAGCGTCGACGAGGAGGACGCGAAGCCGCGTCTGGCTGTCAGGGGTTGAATCGTGCACGGACACATGGTTGCGCGCAGGTGCCGCCGGGGCGATGGACCGCAGATGTCGCGCCGCTACGTCATTCCGCCCATCGTGGCTGCGTCAGCCGCATCAGCGCACGCTCGGGACCACCGCCGTGGGCCGGCTCGAGGCCGGGAACCGGTCGATCACCGCATCGGGGACGAGCACCTCGATGGTGGTCCCGCGGCCCGGCTCGCTGCGACATACGAGCGTCGCGTCGATCTTGGCGGCGCGTGCCCGCATGCCGGCGATCCCCAGGTGGCCGTCCGGCACCGCCGTCGGGTCGAAGCCCTTGCCGTCGTCCTCGATCCGGAGACGGACGCCGTCGCCGACGTGCCGGATCTCGAGCCGCACCTGGCGCGCGGCGGCGTGCTTGACGACGTTGTGCAGCGCCTCCTGCGAGATGCGGTACAGCGTCTCCTCGATCTCGAGCGGGAGCCGGCCCTCGAGCTCGCTGTCGACCACGATCGGGAGGCCGATCCGGCCCTGGAGCGCGGCACTGTGCGTGCGCAGCGCCCGCGCCAGGCCGTCCTGCTCCACGTTGCCCGGCCGAAGCTCGAAGATGAGCGCCCGCATCTCGGCGAGCGCCTCGCGCTGGAGGTCGCGGAGCTGGGCAAGCTGCGTCCGGGCCGCCTCCGGATCGCGGTCCAGCAGGAGCTCGATGCTGCGGGCCACGAGCGTCATCGAGAAGAGCGCCTGGGTCACCGAGTCGTGGAGCTCGCGAGCCAGGTGGGCGCGCTCCTCGCTGCCTGCCAGCTCGCCCGCCTGACGGCGCAGCTCGCGCTCGAGCCGTTCGCGCTCGCTGATGTCGCGGACGGTCCCCTGCGCACCGACGAAGCGGCCACCCTCGATGAGCCCGATGGCGGTGATCTCGGCCTTGAAGGTCGAGCCGTCCTTGCGGCGCTGCACGTAGTTCCGATGCTGGACGACGTCCGGCTCGCGGGCGAGGTCCTTCCAGTCCTCCGCGGCGGCGGCCATCGATTCGTCCATCGTGAGGAAGCCGAAGTGGTTGCCCACGATCTCGTCGGGGCGCCAGCCGAAGAGCTCCTCGGCCCGGTCGGCGACGAACGTGAACCGGCCTTCCGCATCGGCGCGCCAGATGATGTCCGGCGTCGTCTGCACGAGCTGGCGGAAGCGGGCCTCCAAATCCTGGAGCTCGCGCTCGAGGCGTTCGCGCTCCGACACGTCACGCGCGACGCCGTGGATGCCGACGAGCCTGCCGTCCTCGAGGCTGCCAATGACGTTGATGTCGAGCGGGACCTCCTCGCCGGCGCCGTTGCGAAACGGGATTCGGGCGTGGTGGACGCGCTCGGGGGCGGCGGCAAGCTCCTCGTAGCTTGCCGCGGCAGCGGGCAGCGCGTGGTCGGGCACGAAGTCCGTGAACAACCGTCCGAGCGCCTCCTCGCGGTTCCAGCCGAGCAGCTTCTCGGCGGCGTCGCTGAGGAACGTGTAGCGGCCATGCGGGTCGGTTGCGAAGACCATGTCGGGCGAGGACGAGGCGAGGTCGCGGTAGCGGTTCTCGGAGTCGCGCAGCTCGCGCTCCAGCCGATCGGTCTCGGTCATGTCGCGGACCGAGCCGTTCGCGCCCTGAAAGTTGCCATCGGCGTCGAGCGTGGCCATCGCGGTGAACTCGGCCGGGAGCGGGCTGCCGTCGCGGCGCAACAGGTTGACCCGCCCACGCAGCTCCTGGGTGACGTGCTGGAAGTCGCGTGCCCAGTCGATCTCCGCGACCTCCTGCGACGACTCGTGGACGAGCGCCCCGAAGTGGCGGCCGAGCAGCTCGTCCGGGCGCCAGCCGGTGAGCCGCTCGCAGGTGTCGGAGATGAACGTCAGCCGGGCATCGGGCCCGATCGACCAGACGAGGTCCGGCGAGTTCTGGACGAGGTGCCGGTAGCGCCGCTCGGAGGCGGACAGGCGCTCGAGCAGGTTCGAGTTGGTGATCGCGATCGCGCCCTGGTCGGCGAGGCCCTGGAGGAGGTCGAGCTCCTCGGCCTCGAACGAGCGCGGGACCCGGTACGAGATCGCGAGCGTCCCGATGACCCCACCGTCAGGGGCGCGGAGCGGCGCCGCGGCCATGCCTCGGAGCCCAAGCCGGTCCGCCGCCACGAGGTCGGTCTCCTCGAGCGGGATCCGCTCCTCCTCGAGGTAATCGTGTGTCCAGACGGGCTCGCCGAGCTGCGCGGCGAGCCCGTTGATCCCCTCCCCGATCGGAAAGCGCTGGGTCTTGATGAAATCGGCCGTGGCCGGATCGCCGCCCGCCACCACCACGGGGATGAGGTCCGTGCCGTCGTCCGACATGCGGGTGAGGTGCGCGCCGTCGGATCCGAGCAGGCGGCGCGCCTCCTCGACGACCCGATCGAGGATCGAGCGCGGATCCCGCAGGGAGGTGATGCCGGCGGTGATGTCACGGAGCGAGCGCTCGCGCTCGGCGCGCTGCTCGATCTCCTCCCGGGAGCGTGCGAGCTCCGCGATGAGCCCCGCGTTCGTCATCGCCACCGCGGCCTGGTCGGCCAGCCCGCCGAGGACGGCACCGTCGATCTCATCGAAGCCGGCCGGCTCGTGCCGGAACACCTCGATCGAGCCGAGTGGCCCGTCCTCGCCGATGATCGGGGCGGAGATCAGCGAGCGGATCCGGCTCAGCTGCGCGAGCTCGTCTGCCGCATCGCTGTGGACGAAGGCGTCGTCCGAGATGTAGTCGTTGACCAGGATGACGCGCCGCTCGGCGACGGCCTTGCCCGAGACCCCTTCGCCGAGCCGCAGCCGGACGTGCTTCACCGAGTCGCGATGGTCGGTCGGGAGTCCGGCGTCGTACGCCCACGACAGGGTCTGCGTCTCAGGGTCGTACAGGTCGATCATCGCGCCGTCCGCCCGCAGCAGCCGGGCCGACTCGTCCACGACGTGCTGGAGGAGGTCGCCCGGCTCCCGGATGGCGGTGATCCGGGCCGCGATCTCGCGCAGTGCCTGCTCTGCCGCGGCGCGTCGCTCGATGACCGCGCGGGACCCCTCGAGCTCCTTCATGAGGCGCGCATTCGTCAGCGCGATGGACGCCTGCGTCGCGAGGCCCGTGAGCAGCTCGGCGTCGACCTCCCGGTATGCGCCCGGCGTCCGCGAGACGACCGCGAGCGTCCCCAGCGGTCCCGCCTCACCGGCAAGGGGCGCGGCGAGCACCGACCGGATCCCGGCCCGGCGCACGAAGGCCTCGATCTGCGACGTCGACTCGAACCGGTCGTCGAGGAGGAAGTCGGGGGTGATGATCGGGCGCTGCTCGGCGAACGACAGCCCAGCGACGGCCTGGCGCGGCTTGAGCCCGCCCATCTGCGCCCAGTCCGGGACGTCGCGCATCGCCTCACCGGCCGCGTAGGCCCAGGTGAGCGCGTCAAGGTCCTCGTTGTAGAGGTCGATCCGCGCACCGTCGGATTCGAGCAGGCGCGCCGCCTCCTCGACGATCCGCTGGAGGACCTCGGCCGGATCGAGGATGGCCGAGACGCGCGCCGCGATCTCGCGCAGGGTCCGCTCCGAGTCCGCGCGAAGGGCGACCTCCTCGCGCGACCGCTCGAGCTCGTCGATCAACCGGGCGTTGTCGATCGTGACCGCCCCCTGGTCCGCAAGCGCACCGAGGAGGTTGGCGTCGGCCGGGCCAAATGCCCCGGGGGTCTCCGCATACACGGTGAGGACGCCGAGCACCTCGGCATCGCGCACGAGCGGCGCGGAGATGACCGAGCGGATCCCCGCCTCGCGCACGAACGCGTCGCGCTCCTCGGTGTGTGCGAAGCGCTCGTCGCGAAGGTAGTCGTCGCTCCACTCGACCTGGCGGGTGCGGTACGCCAGGCCGGAGACGCCTGCGTCCTCCTCGAGCGCAACCTCCTGGAACAGCTTCACCTGTTCGCTGATCCTGGCCCGGCCGGGCAGGTGGACCCAGGCGTCGGTGAGGCGCGTGCTGCCGGTGAGGTTGATCATCGAGCCGCTGCCGCGCAGCAGCCGCGCGGCCTCGTCGTTGATCACCGTCAGGATCTCGTCCTGGTCGCGCATCGCGGTCATCCGCGCGGCGATCTCGCGCAGCGCCCGCTCGGCCTCGGCCGTTCGGGCCTGCTCCTCGCGGGACCGCGCCAGCTCCTCGATCAGGCGCGCGTTCGTGATGGCGACCGCGGCCTGGCTTGCCAGCGCCTGGATGAGGTCGCCGTCCTGCTCGGCGAACGCGTGCTGCTCGCGCGAATAGACCTCGAGGACGCCCAGCCGGCCGGCCTCGCCGGTGATCGGTGCGGCGATGAGCGACTGGAAGCCGGTCCGACCGAAGAAGAGCTCGGACTGTGGCGACGCGGGGAACTCGGCGGGGAGGTTCTCGCCGGCGAGGATCACGCGGTCCTCGGAGAGCGCCCTGCCCGTGGCGCCGACACCGAGCTCGATCCAGAGGTCGGCCGTCTCCTCCGGCGTGAAGAGGTGGGACAGGCCGCTGTCGAACGCCCAGTGCAGGACGTCGGTGGCAGGATCGAGGACGTCGAGGACGGCGCCGTCCGCACCGACCAGCCGGCTTGCCTCGTCGACGACGTGCTGGAGCAGGTCGGACGGGTCGCGAATCGAGGTGAGCCGGGCCGCGATCTGGCGCAGTGCCTGCTCGGTCTCGACGCGTCGTGCCAGCGATGCCCGGTTGCGGCCGAGCTCGTCGATCAGCCGCGCGGTCGTGATCGTGATGGCCGCCTGGTCGGCGATGGCACGCAGGAGCTCGGCATCGTTCGCGTCCCAGGCCTCGGGCCGTGTCGAGAGGACGGTCAGGGCCCCGAACGGGCCGCTCTCGCCGATGAGTGGCGCCGCGAGCACGGACTGCAGCCCGATCGCCTCTGCATACGTGTCGGACCCCGCGCCATGCGGGAATCGGCGATCCTCGAGGTAGGCGCCCGTCCAGAACGGCGTGCCGAGGACGACCGCCTGGCCGGCGACCCCGTGCTCGAGCCGCTCGTCCGGATCGTCCGGCCAGACGTCGTCGCTCGGCCGGTCCGCGCCCGAGGCGTACGCCCAGCGCAGAAGCCCGGAGCGTGGCTCGATGAGGTCGATCCGGGCGCTCTCGGCCTGGAGCAGCCGCGCGGCTTCGTCGACCGATCGCTGGAGGACCGCGTCGAGATCGGCCGAGGCGCTGATCCGTGCCGCGATCTCGCGCAGGCTCCGCTCGACGTCGGCCCGTTCCGCGAGCTCTCGTCGCGAGCGGTCGAGCGCCTCGATGAGCCGGACATTGGCCATCGCGGCCGCGGCATGGTCGGCGAGCGCGCGCACGAGCGCGATCTGGGCCGGGTCGAAGGCGTTCGTGCGCGTCGCGAAGGTGCCGAGGGCGCCGTACACCTCGCCACCACCGACGAGCGGCGCCACGACCATGGAGCGGATTCCGACGTCCTCGACCACCCGATCCGGATCGGGCGCGTGCCGGAAGCTCGGATCATTCGGGTAGTCGTCGGTCTTGATCACGGTCCGCTCGGCCGCGGCTCGTCCGAACATCCCGACGCCCATCGGCAGCTCGATGCGGCTCAGCCATTGCCGGCTCTGCTCATGGCGGATGCCGGCGTCGTGGGCGAAGCGCAGCACCCCGGTCTCGGGATCGAGGAGATAGACCATCGCGCCATCGGCATCGAGCAGACGCGCGGCCTCGTCGACCGCATGGACGAGCAGCTCGTCCGCGGTCATGGCATGCACGGCCTCGGCACCGGTGTCGGGATCGGTGCCGGGCGAGCGGGTGACGGGCCTGGAGGACCTCGTGGGCACGACTGGAGGATACGCCGCAGCGCCGGGAAACCGCACCGACGCGAGTTCGCGGCTCCTACGTCATCCGTCCCGTCCCGGACCCGTCGAGCGTCCTCCCGGACCGAGGGCACTCGTCGGCCCTCCGCCGCGACCCTTGCCGAGCGCGACGCCACCCGGGGCGCCCGACCATGTCCACAGGACGCCGGCACAGATCCGGCGCAGCGAGGCTCGACAGTCCTCAGCACACTTGGGAGGTCCCGCACCCGATGTTCGCCCGCCCCGCCGCCCTCCGCCCGACTGACGTCGCCATCCGCGCTGCCATCGTCGGCCTCGCCCTGGCGACCGGCTACATTCACTCCACGCTCGGTGGCCTGCTGTTCACGCTGAACGCCGTTGGCTACCTCGTCGCCGCCGTGGCGATGCTCGTTCCGCTTGCGCTCGCCGTCCGCTTCCGCTGGGTCGTTCGCATCGGCCTCATCGGCTACGCGATGACGACGATCGTCGGCTGGGCCATCCAAGGGCCCTTCTACTCGACGGCCTACCTCGCCAAGGGCATCGAGGTCGCGCTCATCGTCCTGCTCGCGGTCGACTTCGCTCGCATGGACGGCAACCCGGTCACGCTCATCCGCCGCGAGCTCGCCTCCTTCGTCGCGCTCGTCACCCGCCGCCGCAGTGGCTCGGCCGGCGCATCCGCCTAGCCGCCCGCACCAGCAACTCGAGGAGCTCGTTCACCCCATGAAGCGCCTGACCCTCACCTTCGGGCTCGTGGCTCTCGCCACCGTGCTCGCGGCGTGCTCGGGGACCACCGCGGCCCCGGCCACGCCGGCCGGCTCAGTCGATCCGAACACCCCGGTCGTGGTCGCCAAGGACCTCACGTTCGTGCATGCCAACGTCACCGTGCAGGCCGGCGAGGCGTTCGACCTGGTCCTCGACAACCAGGAGGCCCCGCCCCACAACATCCAGATCTCGGACGCGACCGGCGCCAAGGTCTTCACCGGCGAGATCGTGTCGAACGCGAAGGTCACCTACCAGGTGCCCGCCCTCGCCGCAGGCTCATATCCCTTCATCTGCGAGGTCCATCCCGACATGAAGGGCACGCTCGTCGCCGAGTAGCCCTCGCCGCTCCCACCACAGCACGACCCCGGGTCCGTCAGCAGACCCGGGGTCGTGCTCGATTCCGGCGGTGACCTCGCCACGGGACGTGGCGTGCACGACCCGGCAAGACCCGTGAAGATGAGGACACCTACCGGGGAGAACGCATGCTCGAAGTCATCGATCTCGCGAAGCGCTACGGGCGGGTCATCGCCCTTGACGGGGCCACGTTCACGGCACAGCCCGGCCGCATCGTCGGCTTTCTCGGCCCCAACGGCGCCGGCAAGACCACGACGATGCGCTGCATCTTCGGCCTCGCTCGAGCCGACCGGGGCGAGGTCCGCTGGCAGGGTGCCCGGGTCGATCGCACCGCGCGGCTCCGGTTCGGGTACATGCCGGAACAGCGTGGTCTGTACCCGCGGATGCGCGTCGCCGAGCAGCTGAGCTACTTCGCCCAGCAGCACGGCATGGCCGGGAAGGCAGCCGATGCGGCCACGCAGCGCTGGCTCGAGCGGCTCGGGCTCGCGGACCGCGCGAAGTCCAAGCTCGAGGAGCTGTCCCATGGCAACCAGCAGCGGATCCAGCTCGCGACGGCGCTCGTGCACGACCCCGAGCTCCTCGTCCTCGACGAGCCGTTCTCGGGGCTCGACCCGCTCGGGATCGCCACGATGACCGAGGTCATCCGCGAGCGGGTTGCAGCAGGGGTCGGCGTGGTCTTCTCCAGCCACCAGCTCGACCTGGTCGAGGACGTCTGCGAGGACGTCGTGATCATCGCTCGCGGCCGGATCGTCGCCGCGGGTCCCATTGACGAGCTCAAGGCGGCCTCGGGCCGGCGCCAGCTCGAGGTGGAGGTGGCGGGCTCGGACGGCGCCTGGATCGATGCCCGTCGCGACGTCCAGGTGCTGGCGAGAAACGGTGACCGGGCGAAGCTCCTCGTGGACGACACGGTGCCCCTCGACGAGCTGCTTGCCGCGGCCCGCCAGTCGGGCGAGCTCCGACGGTTCAGCTACCAGCCGCCACGCTTGTCAGAGCTGTTCATGGAGGCCGTCGCGGAGCCGGCCTCGAGCGACGGAGGTGCCACGCCGGCCCTGACGGAGGCGGTCCGATGACGCGTCGACGCACGATCTGGCTGGTTGCCCGCCGCGAGCTGTACGAGCGCGGTCGCAGTCGCGGCTTCATCTTCTCGATGCTCTTCACGACTGCGATCATCATCGGCTCGTTCCTGCTCCCGTCGCTGCTGCTCGGCGACGACGAGGTGACCAGGATCGGCGTGGTGCAGCCGACCCCCGCGGGGCTGGACCAGGCGATCGTGGCAACGGGCGATGTCCTGGATCGCGAGATCGAGGTCCGGCCGTTCGCCGACGTGGCCGCCGGGACCGCGGCCCTCGAGGCGGAGGACGTGGACGCGCTCCTCGACGCGCCTGCCGACCTGTCGACCTCGGGCGAGCTGCTCTTCCGCGAGACCCCCGACCCGTCCATCCAGGGCGTCGTCAACAGCGCCGTGGCCGCCCTGCGCGTCAACGACGTCCTGACCGAGGCAGGCGTCGACACGGCTGCCCTCCAGGCAGCACAGACGCCGCCGACGATCCGGGCCCTCGACCCGCCCGAGGAGGGCTCGGACGCCCGCTTCCTCATCGCGAACATCGGGGCGGTGCTGATCCTCATCGGCATCTTCTCGTTCGGCTTCACGGTGCTGACGGGCGTCGTGGAGGAGAAGCAGAGTCGGGTCATGGAGGTCGTCCTCTCGACGGTTCCGCCGCGCGACCTGCTGATGGGCAAGGTCCTCGGGATCGGCCTGCTCGGGCTGGTGCAGCTGGCCGTGTTCGTCGTGGCGGGCCTCATCGCCGCCTCGTTCACGCAGGACTTCGAGATCCCCGCGACGACGCCGTCCGCAGCGCTCCAGCTGGTGGTGTGGTTCGTGCTGGGCTACACGCTGTACTCCACGGCGCTCGGCGTGCTCGGTGCGCTGGCCTCCCGGATGGAGGAGGCCTCGAACGCGTCCACGCCGGTCACGATGATCGCGATGGTGTCCTACTTCGTCGGCATCTTTGCGGTCCTCAACGACCCGCGCAGCCTCGTGGCGATCGTGGGCACGTTCATCCCCGTCTCGGCGCCGTTCGTCGTGCCGATGCGCGCGGCGCTCGGGGCCATCACGCCGCTCGAGGTCATCGTCGCGGCGCTGCTCACGCTGGCCGCGATCTATGCGCTGTTCGTGGTCGGCGGGCGGGTCTACTCGGGCGCGGCGCTCCAGACTGCGGGCAGGATGAAGCTGCGCGATGCGTGGCGATCGGCCGGCGAGTAGCCCCGCACGCCGGCTCGCCGAACGCCAGGGCTGCGCGGTGCGATGTCCGCCGATCAGGACCTGAGCCGGCGCCGCTTCCTGCTGGCGACCCTGGCCGTCGCCCTCGCCGCGTGCGCGGACAGGCTCGACCCCACGCGACCGGTCGCGTCGTCGTCGGCTCGACCGTCCGCGGCGCCGGAAGCACGGACCAGTGCTCCCACGACGCCGACACCGGCGCCCCCATCGCCGTCGGCAACGCCCCCGGCATCGCCATCGCGCCCGCCGTCGCCGGCCGAGCCTGCCGTGTCGGTGCGCCGCCTGTACCGCGACGGCGCCCTGGCCGACGCCCGCTCCGATGCACTCCGGGTCGGCGTCAGCATCCTCGTCGAGGACGGGCGCATCGCCGGCGACCCACTGTCCGAGCCACGGTCGCTGTGGCGGGTGTGGCGCGTGGACTGGGCCGGCTGAGGGGCACGATCGAGGCGTACGCTCCGCTGCGTCCGCCGTCAGTCCTCCTCCCGAGGTGTCCCATGCCCAAGACCGTCCACGCCATTCCGGGCCACGAGCCGGGATCCACCCCGTACTCCCCGGTCGTCGAGGCGAACGGGTTCGTGTTCCTCGCCGGCCAGGTTGGCACCGCGCCGGGCTCCGACGACGTCGTCCCGGGTGGCATCGAGGCCGAGACCCGTGCGACGCTCGAGAACGTCGGCCGGCTGCTCGAGGTCGTCGGACTCGGCTTCGACGATGTCGTGCGGTGCACCGTGTACCTGCGCGATTTCGCCGACTTCGCGGCGATGAACGCGGTCTACCGCACCTACTTCCCGGAGAACGCTCCGGTCCGGGCAACGGTCGGCGTGTCGGCCCTCGCGCGTGCGTTTGCGGTGGAGATCGACGTCACCGCCGCGCGCTGAGCCGCGGCGGCGTCGTCCTCAATCCCAGACGAGGAGCTCGTCGATCGCGACGACGGGCCTCGCGTTCGGCGTGCCCATGACCTTGATCGTGAGCGTGTGCTCCCCGGCGCCCGAGAAGGCCCGGGTGAAGATCCGGTTCCGGGCCGCGAAGCGCGAGGCATACAGGTCGATCGTCTTCACGTACGCGTCATCGATGAACACCTGCGCCTTGCCCCGGGTCGGACCCTTCGGGCCGTTCCACGCAACCTGGCTGCCGGTGAACGAGAACGTCGCGGTCTGACCCGCATCCTTCGCCTGTCGAACCGAATCGCCCCGGTAGTCCGGATGCGAGGCGCTCACCCAGGTGCCCGTGTAGGCAATCCGGGCGCTGTTCTCGCCAAAGCGCGTCAGCCCGCTCTCGACCGGTGGCGGTGCCTCCACGGCGAAGCTCGCGCGGTAGAGGCTCATGACCTTCTCGACGTAGGTGCTCGCGTAGCTGCTCCAGCCGGAGGTCTGCGATGACCCGGTCAGCCACCAGTACGCGACGCGCGACCATTTCCCGAGCCAGTGGTACAGGTCGTGGACCTTGCCGCGGGCGACGATCTCCTGGTTCTCCGGCGACTGCGGCGCACCGGCGTCACCGAGATATTTCTGCGCCCAGGGGCCCCAGTTGGACGGCATGATCTGGTACTTGCCGTACGCGCCCGACGACGAGTTGCGGGCCGTGTAGGTGCCGCCCGACTCGACCTCACCGAGCGCGTCGAGGAACCGATCGATGCTCGGTGCGTGCGCCTCCGTGGCGGGCGCCTGCCCGAACGAGATGGCGAGCGCGATGGCGAGGATCGTGACGATGGTCGCAACGCGGCGACCGCTCCGAACTGGCAATGCAGCTCCTTCCTGCCATCGACGCGGTGAGCGCATCTGACGGCGGCAGTCGAGCCGGAGCGGCGTGGGGATTGGGCGAGGGCCGCAGGGGGTCCGGCACCGACGAGAACGTGGAGGCGATCCGGAGCCGTCCGGACCGCGGTGGGGAGGGCCGAGAATAGCCCGCCTGCCCTGCCGAGGCAAGGGGTTCGGTGTGGTCCGGTGCGGTCGAGGCGCTCAGCGAGCGCCGGGCAGCGCCTCGATGAAGGCCGCGACGCGGTCGAGGACATCGTCCAGGACCGGCTTGAGCGTGTGCCCGAGGCGCGGGTACGTCACGAGCTCCCCGTTCGGCAGGCGCGTGACCGCCTCGCGCAGGAGATCAATCTTCGCGAACGGGTCGGCTTCGCCCGAGAGCAGCAGGACCGGGCATTCAATCGCGCTGAAATGCGCCGACCGAGCCGTGGCCCTGTCCGATCCTCCCGGCGGGTGCAGCGGGAAGCTGAACAGGACGAGCGCCGGGTAGGGGGCGCCATCCTCGGCCGCAGCGAGGCTTGCCACGCGACCACCGAACGAGTGGCCGCCGACCAGGGACGACGCGTCACGCGGGACCGTGGCGTGGAAGGCCGGGATCGCGTCCTCCGCCTTGCGCTTTGGCAGGTCGATCGCGACCGCCTCGATCCCGCGCCGCTGCAGCCCCTGGACGAACGGCGCCATTGACGCCGACGTGCCGCTCGCGCCGTGCCCGAGGTAGAGGCGTGCTGTCATGCGAGAAGCGTAGCGTTCGAGGTGCGCCCGCGAGGTCGTGACACGCTAGGTGTCACAGGGCAGGTCGATCCTTCGGGACAGATCACCCCGCAGACCGAAGGACGGACACCAATGACCTCCATCCCCTGCCCCTGGTGCGAGGCGCCGCTCGAGGCGGACCTCCACACCGCCCACGACGTCACGTGTGACACGTGCGTCGTCACCATCGACCTCGCCCCGGATCTCGCGCCGGTCCTCGCCGCGGCAGCCTGAACGCTCAGGGCTCGGCGGGGGCGGCGGGCGCACCGGTCCTGGGCGGCGGCACGACCGGCTGGACCTCGAGCATGGGCAGGCGCCGGCCGCCCTCCGCAAGCCAGCACGCGGACGACTGGCCGTTGCCGACATCGATCAACGGCGGCTCCTCGACGAGACATCGATCGAACGCGCTCGGGCAGCGTGGGTTGAACCGGCAGCCCGTCGGGATATGTGCCGCGTCCGGCGTCTCGCCGACGAGGATCGTCCGGCGGGCCCGCTCGCCCCGGGTCGGTGGCTCCGGCGTGGGCGACACGGACACGAGCGCCCGCGAGTACGGGTTCTGCGGTGAGCGGATCACCTGCTCGGCCGGGCCGATCTCCATGATCTTGCCCAGGTACATCACCGCGATCCGGTCGGCGATGATCCAGGCCAGCGACAGGTCGTGGGTGATGAACAGGTAGGTGAGGCCGCGCTCGGTCCGCAGGTCGAGCATGAGCCGGAGCAGCTCGGTCCGGATGGAGACATCGAGCATCGACACCGGTTCATCGGCGACGATGATCTGCGGATCGAGTACGAGGGCGCCCGCGATGACGACGCGCTGCCGCTGGCCACCCGAGAGCTCGTGCGGGTAGCGCCCGGCGAAATCGGCCGCGGGTCGGAGCCCCGCAGCATCCAGGGCCGCCAGCACGCGCTCCTCGCGCTCGCGCTTCGTGCCGATCCGATTGACGACGAGCGGCTCGCGGACGAAGTCCCGAGATCGTGTGCTTCGGATCGAGCGTCTCGTACGGGTCCTGGAAGATGAGCTGGACCCGCCGCCGGTAGTCGCGCAGCCGGCGCGTGCCCCACAGGCCCGAGACATCCTTGCCGTCGAGCCACATCCGGCCGGCCGTCTGCTTCGTGAGCTTGACCACCACGCGGCCGGTCGTCGTCTTGCCACTTCCCGACTCCCCGACCAGCCCGAGCACCTCGCCGCGGTGGAGCGTGAGGTCGATCCCATCGACCGCACGGACAACGCCCGGCACGCGCCGCGCGAGCGTGTCGAGGAACCCGCCGCGCAGCGGAAAATGGACCTCGAGGTCCTCAAGCCGGAGGATCTCCTCGCGGGTTGCGGCGGGCGGAGCGGCGCCGTCGGGCGTGGCCGCGGCCGTCACTGGCACAGCTGTGGTCTGGGACTCGTTCATGCCTCGAGCACCTCGAGCGGGTCGACGGGGGCGGCACCTCGACGAGCGGCACGGACGGGCCGACCGCGTTGGGCGGCGCGACGGTCACGGGCACGCCGTCGCTGCCAACCGGATACAGGTGACACGCAACCCGCACATCCCCGAACGTCACCTCCGGCGGCACGACCTCCGAACAGACCGGCATCGCGAACTGGCAGCGCGGAGCGAACGGACAGCCCGGCGGCGGGTGGCGCAGGTCGGGGGGCGAGCCCGGGATCACGTCGAGCGTCCGCCGGTCCGCGCGGATATTCGGGAACGCGGCGAGGAGCTTCTGGGTATACGGGTGACGCGGCGTGCGAAAGACCTCGTCGACGGGGCCGTCCTCGGCGACGCGGCCGGCATACATCATCAGCACGCGATCACACGTCTCCGCGATGACTGACAGGTCGTGGGTAATGAGGATCAGCGACAGGCCAAGCCGCCGGCGCAGGTCCTCGAGCAGCTCGAGGATCTGGGCCTGGACCATCACGTCGAGCGCCGTCGTCGGCTCGTCCCCGATCACGATCGCCGGGTCGCAGGCAAGCGCCATCGCGATCATCGCGCGCTGCCGCATCCCGCCCGACAGCTCGTGCGGGTAGGCGCTGCCGCGCTTCTTCGGGATGCCGACGAGCTCGAGCAGCTCCCCGGCCCGCTTGCGCGCCTCCCTGGACGAGACGTCGAGACGCTGCACGAGGGGCTCCGCGATCTGGTCGCGCAGCGGGTGGACGGGGTTGAGGGCATTCATCGCGCCCTGGAACACGATCGAGATCTCCCGCCAGCGATACCGCCGCAGCGCGTTGTCGCTCTTCGGGACGAGGTCGATCCCGTAGAGCTTCACGCTCCCCTCGACGATGCGGGCGTTGGCCGGCAGGAGGCGGATCAGCGACAGGGCGGTCGTCGTCTTGCCACAGCCGGACTCGCCGGCAATCCCGAGCGCCTCCCCCGCATCGAGCCGGAAGCTCACGCCGTCGACGGCGCGCACGGTCCCGCTGTCCATCCGGAAATGGGTCTTCAGGTTCTCGACCACGAGCAGTGGGGCGCCCGGGACCGCCTGCTTCGGGAGGGATCGGCTTCGGGCGGGTACGGAGGTGGGGGCGGCGACGCGGGCCGTGTCGACGAGTTCGGTCATCGCCGGCTCCGCCGTCGCGGGTTCAGGATGTCGTCGAGCGCGCTGCCCATGAGCGTGAACGCGAACACGACGAGGACGATGCTGATCCCCGGTGGCGCGAAATACCACCACGCGCCGAGCCCGGGCGCGCCCACCTCGCGCGCCGCCTCGAGCGTCTGGCCCCAGGACGGCTGGAGCGGGTCGCCGAGCCCGATGAACGAGAGCGTCGTCTCCGTCAGGACCGCCCCGGCGAAGACGAGGACCGTGTTGGCAACCACGAGGTTCACCACGTTTGGCAGGATGTGGCGGGTCATGATGTGGCCGCTTCCGGCGCCGATCACCCGGGCGCGATCCACGAAGGCGCGCTCCTTGAGGGACAGGGTCTGGGCGCGGATGATCCGCGCGGTGGATGCCCAGCTCGTGATCCCGATCACGATGACGATGACGACCAGCGTCATCCGGATCCCGAAGAGCTGCTGCGTGCCGGACCCGATCAGCTCCCGGATGATCGACGTGAGGATCACCGCGAGCACGAAGGTCGGGATGACGAGGAAGAAGTCGGTGATCCGCATGAGGAACGAATCCAGCCGGCCGCCGATGTAGCCGCTCACGATCCCGACGAGCACGCCGAGCAGCACGGTGATGATCGTCGCGAGCAGCCCGATCACCATCGAGATGCGCGCCCCGTGGACGGTGATGTTGACCATGTCGCGGCGCAGCTCGTCGGTGCCGAGCGGGAAGCCGGCAGTGGGTGGCGACAGCCGTGGATAGCCGTTGGCAAGCCCGGTGACGGCGGTCTGCAGCTCCCCGACGAAGACCTCGGGCGCGATCGCGATCACGCTGAAGAACAGCAGGATCACCCCGCCGATGAGCCCCTCGGGCCGGCGCAGGAGCTGGCGGAACAGGCCGCCGACGCGGACGGCGCGGCTCCGACCGGTGGGCCGGACGATCGAGAGCTCGGACGCGGTCACGCGCGCACCCGCGGATCGAGCAGGCCGTAGACCATGTCGGCGAGCAGGTTCGCGAGCACGACCGAGATGCTGAGGAGCAGGAAGATGCCCTGGAGCACGGGGTAGTCGCGCGCGGTCAGCGCCTCGACCGTCAGCGTGCCGAGACCCGGCCAGTTGAACACGATCTCGACCGTGATCGCGCCCGCCACCACGTAGCCCAGGTTGATCGCGATGAGCGTCACGGTGGGCAGCAGCGCGTTCGGCAGCGCGTGGTGGCGCAGGATCCGGCCGTCCCGGAGGCCCATCCCGCGCGCCGTCGTGACGTAGTCATCGGACATGGTCTCGATGATCGACGAGCGCATCACGATCGCGTACTGGCCGATCAGGCCCAATGACACCGTGATGAGGGGCAGGGCGAGGTGGGCCAGGAAGTCGATCATCCGCTCCCCGATCCCGTCGTACGACGCGCCCGCGGTCGACATGCCGAACGTGGGGAACCAGCCGAGACCCGTCGCGAAGATGAGCAGCAGCACCATGCCGAGCAGGAAGTACGGCGTCGAGTACAGGATCAGCGACACGCCGTTGCCCAGGTAGTCGACCGGGCCGCCGCGTCGCCAGCCCGAGTAGGCACCGAGCGCCAGCCCGAACACGATCGCCACGACCTCGCCGAGCCCGAACAGGATCACGGTGGGCCAGATGCGCTGGGCGAGCACCTCGGTCACGGTCTGGCCGCGAGCCACGAACGAGAAGCCGAGATCGCCGCTCGCTGTGGCGCCGAGGAACGCCACGAACTGGTCGGGGAAGACGGGGTCATTCAGTCCCCAGCGCTCGCGCGCGGCCTCGAGCCGCTCCGCCGTCACGTTGGGCGTCCCGCGCAGGATGACCCGTTCCGGCGACCCGGGCATCGCCCGGAACAGCAGGAAGTTCATGAACACGATCAGGATGATCGTGAGGGCCGCCGACGCGAGCCGGCGAGCGAGGAACGGACTACGCACGCGGCGGCGAGGCCGAGGTCAGGTGCGGGGCAGCCAGGGGCGCCGCGGTCCGGCGCCCCCCGACGGCGTGTGACGCGGGCGGCGGTTCGACCGTGCCCGGTGCGCTCATTCCTCCTCGCGTACCCCGCTGCGACGGCGCATCGCGAAGAGCCCGACAGCGAGGACGGCGACGAGCGCGAGGATCCCGCCGATGAGCAGGGTCGACGCGTTGTCCGAGGCGTTCGACGGCGTGGCGGGTGCGCTCGGAGCCGGCGTCGCGGTTGTGCCGCTCTCGCCGGGTGAGGCTGCCGCGCCGCTGGCCGGTGCCGACGGACCGGGGCTCGGCTCGGTCGAGGCTACCGTGAGCTTCGTGTAGCCGAACGGGCCGTAGCCGAAGAGCGGCGTGCCGCCCTCGCTCGGCTGGTGAGTCCAGCCGCCGAACTTGTCGGTTCGGTAGGCGTGGAGCTCGGCGTCGTAGTACAGGATGTGATACGGCGCCTCCGCGTAGACGAGCTCCTGCATCTCGGCGAGGAGCTCGAGCCGGCGCTCCGGATCGGGCTCGGCGCGCTGCTCGAGGAACAGCTCGTCGTACCGCTCGTTGGAGTAGTAGCTGTCGCTCGAGGCGCCGATCTCGTCGGTGCGGAAGAAGTTGAGCAGCGACGTCGGATCCGGGTCACCGACCCAGCCCCACATGTACATGTCGTAGTTCGCCGGTCCGTTGGGCGGCCCGGTCACGTCGTCGATCAGCTTGCCTTCCTCGGTGACCTCGGCCGTGACGGTGATGCCGAGATCGTCGAACCACTCCACGATGAACTGCGCGTCGGTGGAGTTCTCGGACTCGGAGTCGGGCCACGTCAGGCGGAGGTTGAGCGGATTGCCCTCCTTGTCGAGCCGGCGACCGTCGCCGTTGAGCGCGTACCCAGCCGCGTCGAGCCGGCTGCGTTCGCCTCCTCGAGGTCGAAGGTGCGCGGGTTCTCGGGTCGGCACATGCCAGCGCGTGTGGAATGGCGGGATGATCGTCGAGCCCGGGGTGCCGTAGCCGCCCAGCACGGCTTCGACGAGCTGCTGCGGTGTCGATCGCGTAGCCGAGTGCGTCCCGGAATGCCACGTCGGACAGCGCAGCGGTCGAGCCGCCGTAGCCCTCCTTGTTGCCGCCGGTGTTGAACGACAGCTCGGTGTAGCCGTTCGAGACGCCCTCGACGGTCGCGATGTCCTCCTCGCCCTGCAGGGCGTTGAACTGGTCGGCCGACACGCCGCGGACGTAGTCGATCTCGCCGGACCGCAGCGCCTGGATCATGGTGTCGCTGCTGTCGAAGTGCTGGAGGATGACCTCGTCGGCGGCCCCCTGCTCACCCCAGTAGTTCTCGTTCCGGCGAACCGGATGAAGTTGCCCGGCTGCCACTCGACTGCCTGGTAGGGGCCGGTGCCGACGACGGTCGGCTCGTTCTTGAAGAAGCCCTCGGCCGTCGAGTCGCCGATCTGCGCGATCGTGTACGTCTCCCAGATGTGCTTCGGGAGGATCGGGACGTACGACTGGAGCAGGAGCGTGTTCGCGAAGGTGGTCGTCACGACGAGGGTCTCCTCGTCGGTCGCCTCGACGGCGCTCACGCCCGCATTCGTGATGTAGCCGTCGAGATAGCCCTCGCCGAGGTAGCCGTTCTCGGTCTCGAGGCCGTCGAGGATCAGCTGGATCGTGTAGCGCGCGTCCTCGGCGGTCGCGGGCTCACCGTCCGACCAGAGCATGCCGGGCCGGATCTTGAAGGTCCAGGTCAGGCCGTCCTCGGACGTCGTCCAGGATTCGGCGAAGCCCGGGACGGGCTCGAGGTCCTGGCCGAAGTTGACGAGCAGGTCGTAGTTGAGCGTGTAGACCTCGAAGTCCGCCACGACGACCGAGTTCCACGGGTTGAGCACCTGCAGGTCCTGGTCGGTGCCCGCCCGCAGGACGAGCGGCTCGCCGTCGACCGCAAGGGCCGGGGCGGCACCGGGCACGAGCAGCCCCGCGATCAGGGTCAGGACGGCAAGCGTCCGGGCGGCTCGGGCCGGCAGGGGCAGGGACATCGTCAACTCCTCCTCAGTGGATCGCCCCTTGTCGCCCCGGACGATCCCGATCACCGGGCCAGCACGGCCGAGTGCGGGCAACCTTTGCACAGGGCGACGCGGCGGTGCAAGGGTGTGGCGCAGCACGGTCCTCCCTCAGCGATCCGGGCTGAAGACGAAGGCGCGGGGCGGGTCGGGCTCGAGCAGGATCGGCCGATCGATCGCGAACGCGTCGATCTCCCCGTCCGAGGGGCTCGCGCCGTCCGTCACCAGCTCGGCGAGGATCCGACCAAGGACCGAGGCGTACTTGAAGCCGTGGGCGGCCCCCAGACCGACGGCGACACCTGGCGCCTCCGGGACCCGATCCACGACGAAGTCCCGGTCGGGCGTCAGCGTGTACAGGCAGGTCTTCGTGTAGATCGGCGGCCCGAGCGCGCCCGGCAGGTGTCGCTCCATGAAGCGAGTCGACGCGCGCCGAACGCCGCCTCGTCGCGCTCGAACGTGCGCGTCTCGGGCGTCGTCGGGCTGTCCGCCGAGGTCCTCGGCCACCTTCGGACCGCCCTCGCCATACGTCGGGAAGCCGTAGAAGCACGGGCTCGTCCATCCAGATCCAGATCGGAAACCGCTCTGGTGCGAAGGCGGCCGGATCCGGGCACGCAAAGTAGGTGACCTGCTCCTTCGTCACCGTGAGCGGCAGGCGCCGCCCGAACCCGGCAAGCAGCTCGTTGGTCCACGCATCGGCCGCGATGACGACACGACCGGTCGTGAACGTGGTGCCGTCCGTCGTCGCGACGGCAGCGCACCGCCGCCGGCGTCCCGGATCGCGCTGACCGGGGTGCGATCGAGGAGGGTCGCCCCCCGTTCACTTGCCAGGCGGCGGTGCGCGGCATTCCCCCGATTCGGGTCGGCCAGCCCGGACTGGGCCTGGTACATGGCGGCCGTTCCCTCATCGAGCCGCCACTGCGGCCAGCGACGCATGACCTCGTCCCCGTCGAGAAGCTCGAACGGGAACCCTTCGGCCCCCAGGCTGGTCGTGTAGTCGTCCATCGGAATTGCCGCATTCCTGGGCCACAGGTCAAGGCCGCCGGTGATCGTCACGACCCGGTCGCCGCTCTCCTCCTCGACCGTTGCCCATGACTCGTACGCGCGCCGCGCGAGGCGTACGTAATCGCGCCGGTGATAGGAGTAGCGGATGATCCGGCTGTGATCCTGGGACGCGCCGTTGGCATGGTCGAGCTCGAACTGCTCGAGACCGAGGACGCGGTCGCCGAACCGGCGGCTGAGCCAGTAGGCCGCCGCCGAGCCGATCGCACCGAGCCCGACGACGATCGCGTCCCAGTCGCGGCCGCGCGGCTCCATACGGGTCCCTATGCCCCGTACGCGCGATGCTCGACGAGCTCGACGAGCCCACCGACCGCGACGGTGCCATCGCCGGCCGGCACGACGTGGATCTCCGAGCCGACGCCCTGGCGGATCGTGATCGGGCGGCCAAGCAGGGTGCCCATGACGACGGCAGCAGCGCCGGTTGCCTCGTCCTCGGCGATCCCGAGATCCGTTGGGAAGAAGCGGGCCCGCACGCGACCGGCCGCCTCGTCATCCCAGGCCCACACGTACCGGCCTCGCTCGCCCATCGACGGTGGCACGACCGCGTCGACGTCCTCGGGGGTGGCGAGATGGTCGGGCGTCGGGACGCCGCGAACCCACGCCGCCCGGGCACGGATCCAGGCGAGCTCGCCGTCCTGCCATGCCTCCACGTCCCCTGCGGGACAGCGAAGCGTCGTGACATCCTCGCCCACGTCCCGCAGCAGCCACGAGGTCCCGACGGTCGGGTGGCCGGCGAAGGGCAGCTCGACCGCCGGGGTGTAGATCCGGACCGTGGCAACGCCGTCCGCGACCGTGTCGACCCAGACCGTCTCGCTGTAGTTGAGCTCCGCGGCCACGGCTTGACGCCGCCCGGGCTCGATCTCGAGGCCCTCGAGGAAGACGCCGAGCGGGTTGCCGCCCCGACCGTCGGGTCCGATGAACACGCGGAGAACGTGGAGGGTCGTCATCCGTCGGCGCCTCCCGTGGCCCTCGCCCCGACCGTCGCGGCCTCGGCTGCCGCTGCAAGTCGGGCGAGCGCGACCCGTTGAATCCCGATCATCGAGATGGCGTCCGTGATCCGCCCGTCGATCGTCATGGCGAGCGCCTCGGCGAACGGCACCCAACGGATCGTCAGGTCCTCGGTTGGGTCCGGATCTGACTGGCCCTCCGTGAGCGCCGTTGCGAGGAAGACGACGCCGCGCTCGTCGGTCACCGAGTTCGACAGGTCGTAGCGGGCAAGCTCGGCCCACTCCGCCGCCTCGACACCGGTCTCCTCCCGGAGCTCGCGCCGGGCACCCTCGATGGGGTCCTCGTCGGGCCCGACGCCACCCTCCGGGATTTCCCAGGAGTACGCGTTGAGCGTGTAGCGATGCTGCCCGACGAGGAGCAGCCGATCCTCCTCGTCGAGGGCGACGATCCCCACGGCCGCGTTGCGGAAGTGGACGACGCCGTAGATGCCGGGCTGGCCGTCGGGCCGGGTGACGTCGTCGTGCCACACGGTCACCCACGGGTTCTCGTACACGATGCGCCGTGCGTGACGGGTCCAGGGTCCGGTGACGACCGGTGCTCCGGGAACGTCCGCCGGTTCCTCCCCTGCTGCGTCGTCGCCTTCGTCCTGCTCGGTCACCGCGGCATCGTACCGGCTGTCGTCCCGCGGCCCGAACCCGTTCCGTTGCGCACCCACGGCCGCCCTAGACTCGGCCTGATGCCGCCCGACGATCCCGAGCTCGAGCGACCAGCCCGCCCACCACGACACGAGGTCGCGACCGACTGGGACGTGCGCGTGGGGATGCGCGACGGGATCGACCTGTCGGCCAACCTCTGGCGACCCGTCCCCGCGCCCGGCGATTTAGCCGACACCCGCTTCCCGGCGATCCTCGAGCTCATCCCGTACGGCAAGGACAACTGGCGGCGCAACGCGGACATCGGCCGTGGCGAGTACTTCGCGCGACGCGGCTTTGCGCTGTGTCGCGTTGACGTCCGCGGCACGGGCAGCTCCGGCGGGATCGCGCTCGACGAGTACACCGAGGACGAGACGCTCGACGGGGCGGAGCTCGTGGAGTGGCTCGCTGCGCAGCCGTGGTGCAACGGCAACGTCGGCATGTGGGGCATCAGCTACGGCGGCTTCACCTCGATCCAGGTCGCCAAGCTCCGACCGCCGCATCTCAAGGCGATCGTGCCCGTGATGGCCACCGACGACCGCTACCGCTGCGACGTCCACTACATCGGCGGGTGCGTCACGGCCAGCGAGCTCAGCCAGTACGCGGTCAGCCAGGTCGCGATGAACGCGATGCCGCCCGACGCCGGGTTCCGGGGGCCGGGCTGGCGCGACGAATGGCGCGCGCGGCTCGACGCGACCCCGCCCTGGCTGTTCGCCTGGTTGCGGGAGCAGCACGACGGCCCGTACTGGCGGTCGGGCTCGCTGGCGCCCGAGTACGGGGCGATCGAGGCGGCCATCCTCAACATCGGCGGCTGGATGGACTCCTACGTCGACGCGGCATTCCGGATGCAGGCCCGGTGCACGGCCCCGTCACGGACCCTCGTGGGCAACTGGGTGCACAGCCTGCCGGCGCACGCGACGCCGGGGCCGAACGTCGACGAGCTGCACGAGATGGTGCGGTTCTTCGACCGCTGGCTCAATGGCGCCGATCCCGGGGACCCCGAGCCGCCGCTGGTCTGGTTCGAGCGCGACCACGCGCCGCCAGAGCCGTTTCCCGCGGCGCTCCCCGGGCGCTGGCGCGCCGCGGAGGCATTCCCCCACCCGGCGGCCACGGTCCAGGAGCTCGCCTTGGCCGGCGGACCGTTGCCACTGTCAGGGAGGCTCGTGCCGGCGTCCTCGAATGTCGGGCTCGAGCCCTCGGTTGCGCGGTTTGCGCACCGTCCGACGGTCGGCACCCATGGCTCGCTGTCGTGGGGTGCGGGGTCGGAGCCGAACGGGCTGGGCCGCGACCTGCGACCCGACGAGGCATTCGGACCGGTGTTCACGAGCGAACCGCTCGATGCGCCGATGTCGATCCTCGGCTTCCCGGAGGTCGTGCTGCACCTCGCGGCGACGGCCCCCGTCGCCACCGCCGTCGTCCGGCTGACCGATGTGGCGCCGGACGGTTCGTCGGCCCAGGTGACGGCCGGGATCCTCAACCTGACGCATCGCCGCTCGGATGCGGTCCCGGAGCCGCTCGAGCCCGGCCGCGTCGAGGAGATCCGAATCGCGATGCGCCCCGCCGGCTACCGGTTCGAGCCCGGGCACCGGATCCGCGTCTCCGTGGCGTCCTCGGCCTGGCCGATCATCTGGCCGTCACCGTACCCGTGCGAGATCACGGTCCACCTCGGGGGCGCCACGCCGTCGCGGCTCGTGCTCCCGGTCGTCCCGGCGGCCGGCGGTCCGGGCGATCTGCCGGTCCCTGCCTTCAAGACGTCGCCGCCCGACGTGCGCGACCCGTCGCAGGGCGACAGCACGGATCGGCCGCGCTGGGAGATCACGAACGACGTCATCGACGGCAGCGTCACCGTCACGATCCACGACGGCGGCGAGGAGATCCTTCACGACGGCCGCCGGCTCTACGCAGCGGAGACGCTGCGACTCACCACCCGAGACGACGACCCGGCGCGAGCCGCGATGGACGCGGACGTCGTGTACCGCTGGTGGGAGCACGAGGCGGCCATCGAGATCCGCGCCCGATCCCTCCAGACCTCCACCGGGACCGACTTCGACTTGTCCGTGGATCTCGAGGTCGACGTCGATGGCGAGCCGTTCTTTCGCCGGCGCTGGGAGGAACGAATTCCGCGCCGGCTCGTCTGAAGCGCTTCGCTAGATCGAGCGCGCGATCACCACGGCGAAGGCCGCCACGACGGCGTTCCCCAGCAGGCTCAAGCCGAGCTGGAGCTTCCACGACAGGCGCCGATGGCCGAGCGCGCCGAGCCCGGCCAGCAGCAGCTGCCACGACGTCGATGCGAGCGCCGCCCCGGCAATGAACGCGCCGCGCTCGGCCGGGCCATCCCCCAGCTCCGGGCGGCCGAGGATCAGCGCGACGAAATACAGGATCGTCGTGGGGTTGAGCAGCGTGATGACGAGAAATCGGGCGTAGGTCCGGCCCGTGTGGGTGGGCAGCACGGCGCCAGCCGGGATCCCGATCCGGGCGTGGTAGAGCGCGAGGTACAGCCCCCTCGCCGCGATGCCCACCAGGACGATGACAGCGACCAGCTTCAGCGTGGGGGCGACTGGTTCGAGCAGTGCGGCGATGCTCGCTCCGGCAAGGACGGCGAGCACGGCGTAGAGCGCGTCCGCCGAGGCGGTCCCGAGGGCAGCCGCGACCGCCGCGCGGCCACCGCGTCGCACACCGAGCTCGATGATGAGGACGGCGACGGGGCCAACGGGGATCGCGATCCCGAAGCCGGCGATGGCGCCGGCAAGGAACAATTCGGGCACCGCGCGTCGTCAGCCCAGCGGTTCGAGCACGGCGACCGCCACGAAGGCACTGATCGCCGCGATCGCGACGCTTGCGAGCGTCCCGAGAAGGTAGTACTCGGCGAAGTCGCGGTCGTCGAGCTGGCGGAACCGGGCGAGCGTCTTCGCGGCGATGACGAGCCCGATCGCCGCCTCCGCCCCGACGAGCACGAACGTCACGATCAGCAGTCGCTCGAGGATGCCGATCGCCTCGCCAACACGGGCGGGCGGCGCCGGCTTGCCGTGGGCCGGTGTGGCGGCCACGGCCGGCGTGCTGGACGCGGCCGGGCTGTCGGGGTCGACGCGGCCCACGATCGGCCCGAGGCGAACCGTCCACCCGGACCGCCGGGCCGGCGCGGCCGGCGTCACCGGCGCAGCAGTCGACCCTGGCGTTGCCGCCGCGGGGGCCGGTGGCGTCCCCGCGAGGGCGAGCCGTGGTCCGACGAGGATCGCAACGAACAGCGCGCCGGCACGTACGTTCACGATCACGAGCGAGACGAGCACCACGGCCCGAAGCGCCGCCTCATGCGTGATGGCTGGGTCCCAGCCGGCGGTCAACCCGGCGATCGCCGAGCTCCAGCCCGGGTCGAGCGGGGCAGCCGAGACCCAGGCGAGCCAGGCGAGGAGGAGCACGACCACGTGCACGAGCTGGTCGAGCCCGAAGAGCGCGGCCGGAACCGGCGTCCACGCGGGCCCCAGGCCGTCCGGCGCGGTTCCCGCGGATTCGTGCCGGCGTCGGGCGTCGGCCAGGGCCGCGGCCTCGGCCCGCCGGGTCAGCACGACCTTCGCCCGGTCGATGGCCATGTGGCTGATCCCCACGACCCCGAGGACCAGCCAGCCCGGTCCGCCAAAGGCCAGTCCGAGCGGCACGAGCACCGCCGCCACGATCAGGCCATGGACGAGGATCCCGCGCAGCCCCGACGGGCCGTCGGCCGCCTTCGCGCGGGCGATGCCGGCCGACTGCAGGACGAAGTCCGCGACGAGGTGGGCGAGGACGAGCCAGCCAAGGACGAGCACGGGATCGGCGGTCATGGGGCCGTCTCACCGGTCGCGGCGGCCACTGGGATGGTGCCGGCGGTCCCGTCCCGGACGATGCGGCGAAGGACCTCGGCCAGGCCGTGGACCCGCCGGATCCGGGCACGATCAGCCATGACCGAGATCGTGGCACGGCTCACCGCCAGCCGCTCGGCGACCTCGGACTGGCGGAGTCCGTCGACGAGCATGAGCCGTGCGATCTCGCGCTGGCGGTCCGTCAGCTCGGCGATGAGGTCGCCCAGGAGCGGCGCGAGCTCGTCGAGCAGCGCGTCGGCCTCGGGCGTGCCGACGGCAATGACGAGCCGGTCGCGGCGGGCCCGGGCCTGCTCGATCCTCGATCGTGCCGTCAGGAAGGCCGGGCCCGTCCGCTCGGTGGCGGGACCGCTGCCCGGCTCGATCACGCCGGCGACGACGGCCCAGCGCATCTCGACGGCATCGGGATGCAGGGCGGTTCGCAGGACGAGCCCCACCGGGTCCGCCTTGAGCGAGAGGAGTCCCTGGAGCTCGTCACCCTGGGTGAACGCGAACGGCGCGAGACGATCGTCCGGTGCGTATGCCGTCTCGAGCTCGGCGGTGATCCGTCGAAGCCAGCTCGTTGCCGCGCGCGCGTCGGTGCGTGACCGGACCACGTCACCAAAGAGCACGAATGCTTGCTGCCCCGTCATCCCGGGAAGGCTATCGGCCGCACCATTAGCCGTCAAGGGCTAACTCACCTCAGATAGCCGGAAATGGCTACGATGCCGCCCGATGCTGTCGCGAGCCGGGACTCGCCTGCGGGAGGAGGGTGCGCACGACGCCATGCAGCGCATGACGGGTCGCGTCCGTGTCGTAGCGCAGCAGCGGGTCGGGATCGAGGACGTGTTCCGTCGTCGCGCCGGCGATACGCGTGTACAGCACGGGGTAGATCGCGCCGCTTCCATCGGCCTCCAGGGTCAGGATGATCGCATCGGGACCACCCGTATCGAGGGCGTGCGCAAGCGGCACGACGCCCTCGTCCCGGATGCCGTCACCAGGATCGACCGTGATCACCCGACTGAGATAGGCGCGCTGGTGCCAGAGCTCGGGTGCCTCGGCCAGCTCGGTCGCCAGGAAGTCGACCAGGTCATCGGCTGCGAGGGCCGGTCGCTCGGGCCGGATGCCGAAGCGTTCCGCGGCGATCCGGGCAGCGAGGACACGGGCGTTGTAGCGCGCACCGTGGACCGCGCCGGAGTTGGCGGGAATGCCGTGCTTCTGCAGCCCGCGCGCGCCCTGGCCGATCGTCCCGGCAAAGAACACACCCGGCAACGTGGCGCTCTCCCACCAGGGCGTCTGGACCGGGAGCCGGCTCATGCCGAAGACCTGGCAGCCGAGACTCGGCAGGTCGACGAGCGGCGTGACGAAGCCGGTCGCGGCGACGACCTCATCCACCTCGAAGGCAAGCTCGCCGCCACCATCGGTTCGCTGCAGGCGGACGAGACGGGTGCCATCGGCCTGCCCGGTGATCGAGGACAGCCCGGCCTCGAGCACCGAGACGCCCCCGCCGAGCACGTGGTCCTCGAACGGCTGGACGTAGCGGGCGCGCACGCCGACGAGCGAGCGCGTGTCGACCGACAGCTTGGCGGCCGACGGGGACGCGAGCACGAGCTGGCACGCCCATGGCAGCAGGCCGTTCGCGAGCTCGAAAGCGGAGTTCTGCTTGCCGAGGATGAAGATCCGCTTTCCCGCGTACGACTCGGCGGGCCGGACGTCCGCGTAGTGGTGGGCGAGCTCGATCCCGGGCAGATCCGGGGTATGCGGCTCGGCCACGCCCACGGCAAGGACCAGCACGCCGCAGCGGTACTCGCCGTCCGTCGTCTCGAGCACATAGTGGGTGCCCTCGGGTCCTTCCTCGACCCGCGTGCCCGTCCAGCGTGCAGTCGTACCTGACGGCCACCCCCGCCCGCTCGGCGAACGCTGCGAGGTTCGCCTCCATCTCGGGTCGGGACGGGAAATACGACGTGCCGTCCATGCGCTCCGGCTGGAGCGCCTTCGCGGCGGGGTTGTCGGAGAGGAGGCTGTTCCAGTCATACCGCTCGTAGGCGCGTGACCCGCGCGGCACCGGGGCATGCGGCTTGGTCCAGGAGAGGAGCCGCTGGAAGAACGGCCACTGGCGGAACATCCCGCCCGGACCCGGGTCGCGCGACAGGACGGCGACGTCGACGCCGAGGCTCTGCAGCGCGTGGCTGACCTGCAGCCCGCCCGGGCCGCTGCCGACGACGACGACCGGGTAGTCGCCGGGCGGGAACGGCCGGGTCAGCCCCGCCACCGGTTCGCGCTCCGAAGCCTGCGAGCCTGTGCCTGGGCCATGCGGAAGAGAACCTTGGGATGGCCGACGAGGAACTCCTCGACCTGCGGCCCGGGGAGGACCATGCACTGCAGCGGCCGCAGCGCCACGACATCTGCGATGGGCGGCTCCCCGAGCAGGATCGAGGCCTCGCCGAAGAAGTCCCCCCGATTGAGCCGCGCGCGCTCGTTCCCATCGACGAGGACGCTGGCCTCACCCTCGAGGATGACGAAGAAGCCCGATCCCTTGAGACCCTGCCGGAGGACGCGCTCACCCTCGGCGAAGGCGACGTCCTCGAAGCGATGGACGACGCCCATGAGCTGCGGTCGCGAGAGGTCGGCGAACAGCGTGAACCCGGCCAGGGTGTCGACGAGCTCTTCGCGTGTGGCCATGCCACCTCCCTCGGGGATGCGGCCCGACGGGAACGGATCGCGTTGGCATCGTGCCAGACCTGCGCCCCGGACGGAAGCCGGTTGACGCGGAGGAACGCCCCGGCCAGCATGGGCGGACAGGAGGGACGATGCCACTCACGCGCGACGAGAAGATCGAGCTGCTCGGCCGAATGCCGCTGTTCGCCGGCGTGGGGCCGGATGAGCTCGGGCGGGTCGCCGAGCGCGCGGTGGAGCTCGAGACACCGGCCGACGGCGTGATCCTTCGCCAGGGCGAGATCGGCACGGGCTTCTTCGTCGTCGTCGCGGGGCGGGTCCGCGTCGTCCGCGATGGCGAGACCATTGCGTCCCTCGGCCCTGGTGAGTTCTTCGGCGAGCTCTCCGTCCTGGACCGCCTGCCACGGAATGCCCAGGTGGCGGCGGAGGAACCGACGACCTGTATCGCGCTCGCGTCCTGGGATCTCGAGGCCGTCCTGGCCGAAGAGCCACAGATCGCGCTCGCGATGCTGCGGGCCATGGCCGGCCGCCTGCGCGCCATCACCGACGCGCACCGGCACTGACCCGGCGACGGGGAGCACCAGTGTGACCGACCCGGAGCGCACGCCGACGGGCACCGTGACGTTCCTCTTCAGCGACATCGAGGGCTCCACGCGGCTCGAGCTTGCCCTCGGGACCGATGCCTACGCCACCGTCCGCGAACAGCATCGGGCGCTCCTCCGCGCCGCCTTCCAGGCCCATGGCGGGCGCGAGCGGAGCACCGAAGGCGACTCCTTCTTCGTGGTGTTCGAGACCGCGAGGGCTGCGATCCGTGCGGCCGTCGAGGGTCAGCGCGCCCTCACCGAAGCAGCCTGGCCCGAGGGGGCGGATGTCCTCGTCCGGATGGGCCTGCACGCCGGTGAAGCGACGGATGTGGCCGGGGACCTGGTCGGGTACGACATCAATCGCGCGGCCCGCATCGCCGGCGTGGCCTTCGGCGGGCAGATCGTGGTCTCGGATGCGGTTCGGGCGCTGACCGGCGAGCCCGGCGACGGCATCAGCCTGCGCGACCTCGGCGAACACCGGCTCAAGGACCTGCGGGAGCCGGAGCGCCTTGCCCAGGTCGTCGCGTCAGGCCTGCGCGACACCTTCCCGCCGCTTCGCTCGATCGACGCACGACCGAACAACCTGCCCACGCAGCTGACCTCGTTCGTTGGACGTGACGAGGAGCTCGCTGCTGCGCTGGCTCTCCTCGGCAGGACCCGCCTCCTGACCCTGACCGGCCCGGGCGGGATCGGCAAGACCCGGCTCTCGCTCCAGATCGCCGCCGCGGCCGCCGACGACTTCCCGGACGGGATCTGGTTCGTGCCGCTCGAGCCGGTCCGCGAGCGCGAGCTGGTGGCACCCACGATCGCGCGCGTGCTCGGCGTGACCGATAAGGCCGGCCGCAGCGTCGTCGACCTCATCGCCGAGACGGTCGGTTCGGGGCGTGTGCTGTTCGTGCTCGACAACTTCGAACAGGTCGTGGCCGCCGCCCCGATCGTCCCCGAGCTGCTCGCGCGGCTGCCGGGCCTGCGCATCGTCGTGTCGAGCCGGACGGCCCTGCGCGTGTCGGGCGAGCAGGAGTACGCCGTGCCCGGGCTGCCGGCACCGGCCGACATCGAGCACCTGTCAGAGCTGGAGCGGCTCAACCTGCCGGCCGGCTCGGCCACCGTGACGGCGGCGGCGCTCGAGACGTACGCGGCCGCGACGCTGTTCGTGGCCCGCGCACGGGCGATCAAGCCCGGGTTCGAGCTGACCGATGCGAACGCCCCGGCGATCGCCCGGATCTGCGTTCGGCTGCACGGGATGCCGCTTGCGATCGAGCTCGCGGCGGCCAGGATCAAGCTGCTGTCCCCGGAGCAGATCGAGGGGCGCCTCGACAGCCGGCTCGGCCTGCTCACGAGCGGCTCGCGCGACCTGCCGGAGCGCCAGCAGACCCTGCGTGGGGCCATCGCCTGGAGCTACGAGCTGCTCGAGCCCGGCGTCGCCCGGCTGCTCGACCGGCTGTCCGTGTTCGTCGGCGGCTTCGAGCTCGAGCTGGCGGAGCGCGTCTGCGGATCCGCGAGCGACCTTGGCATCGACGTCCTGGACGGCATCTCGGTCCTCGTGGATCAGAGCCTGGTGCGAAGCGAGGAGACGCCCGACGCGGTCCGGTTCAGCCTCCTCGAATCCATTCGCGAGTACGCGGCCGAGATGCTCGAGCAGCGCGGCGAGTGCGAGGCGATCGAGGAGCGGCGCGGCTCGGCGCTCGTGGAACTCGCCGAGGAGGCGGCGCCGAACCTTGCCGGCACGGACCAGCGCCGCTGGCTGGATCGGCTGGAGCGCGAGCACGACAATCTGCGGGCGACCCTTGTCTGGGCGATGGACCGGCCCGAGCCGGAGATCGCTGTCCGCCTGGGCTTCGCGCTGTGGCGCTTCTGGCAACAGCGTGGCTACCTGAACGAGGCGCGCGCCCGCCTGACCGAGCTCGATCGACGGGGCTGGGACCTGTCGCCCGTGCTCCGCGCGCGTCTCGCGGAGGCGCGTGGCGGCGTCGCCTACTGGCAGGGCGACCGCGACGAGGCCGGCGCCTGCTACGCGCAGGCCCTCTCGCTGTGGCGCGCGATCGGTGACCGGGGCGAGGTTGCCAACGCCCTGTACAACCGCGCCTACGCCGAGGCGGTCGGCATCATGGGTGGTGAACCGTCGGAGGCCCTGCGGGGCGAACCCAGCGCGATGCTCGAGGAGGCGCTCGAGATCTACCGCGACCTCGGCGACACGGCCGGCGAAGGCAACGTCCTCTGGGGTCTCGGCAGCTTCTCCTTCTTCATGGATCACCCCGCCGATGCCGAGGGCTGGTACCGGCAGGCGCTCGAGCGGCATCGAGCCGCGGGGCATCGCACCATGGAAGCCTGGTCATTGCACATGCTTTCACTGAGCCTTCTGGCGCAGCGCCGGACTGTGGAGACGAAGGAGTACGCGAGCCAGGCGCTGCAGCTCTTCCAGCAGGCCGGTGACGTGAGCGGGATCAACCTCGTCCTCGACGACCTCGCGGGCGTCGCCGTCATCGACGGGGACCTGCCACGGGCGGGTCGCATGTGGGGTGCGGCGCGACGGCTCCAGCGCGTGACGGGGGCAGAGCTGGCGTCGTTCAACGAGAGCGGATTCGGCACCTACGGCTATCCGAACCCGCGCGACGCGATGTCGCCGGAGGACCTCGAGCGATACGGGGCCGAGGGCGCGGCGATGAGCCTGGACGAGACCGTCGCGTACGCCTTCGAGACGCTTCGACCGGCCGATCTGACGGCGAAAGGCGAGGCCGGGTCAACCTGACGTCACCCGTTCGCTCTGCGTTCGTCCGACGTCCGCTCGACCTCCGCTCGTCCGCTAGACTGGCCGTCCGATGACCGCCGAGACGACGCCTCCGACGCCGGTTCGCGAGAAGACGGCGATCCCGAAGAACCCGGGGCGCCGCGAGCTCGGGATGAAGGCCACGCTCATCTTCCCGAACCGCGAGATCGTCGACAGGTACTACGTCCCGGTCATCTACACCGCGTGCCGAACCTGCTACTCGGAGCAGGAGCCCGAGCTGATCTTCCAGCGGGCACTGAACGGCGACTTCGACCCGCTCAAGATGCAGAAGCTCATCAGCGGCGTGATCGAGTCGGGTCACGGCTCCACGATCGAGCACGTCGTGTTCACGTTCGCCATCAGCGGCGTCTCGCGCACCCTGTCACACCAGCTCGTGCGCCACCGCGCCGGAGTGGCCTTCGACCAGCAGAGCCAGCGCTACGTGAAGTTCAAGGGCGCGGCAACGATGCTGCCGACGACCATTGCCGAGGGCGACCCGGATCTCCGCGGGCGCTACGAAACACAGGTCGACGGGGCGCTTGGCCTGTACGGCGAGATGGTCGAGGCCGGCGTGCCCGGCGAGGACGCCCGGTTCGTCTTCCCGAACGCCACGCGCACGAACCTCGTGATGACCACGAACCTGCGGGCGCTCATCCACATGTCGGGCCTGCGGCTGTGCACGATGGCCCAGTGGGAGATCCGGCGCCTGTTCCAGCTGATCCGGCACGAGATCTTCTCGGTGTCGCCGTTCCTCGGGTCGTTCCTCGCCCCGAAGTGCGTCCCGCTTGGGTACTGCGACGAGATGGGCAATCGCGATGAGCACTGCCCCATTCGACCGCACAAGGACCGCGTCCTCGAGGCGTGGGCGGAGAAGGCCGCTGCGGCCCGGGCGGCCGGCCGGGAGCTGCGCGTCACGTAGGTCCGGCTTGCGCTGTGCGGCCGTCCGGCCGTGCGCGACGCCCTCGGCGGGGTGAACGCCGGGCGTTCGCTGCGACCGGCTACCTGCCCAGGCTGAACGGCCAGCGTTCAGTGCGACGGCTGGCGGGCCTACGCTGAACGCCCGGCGTTCGATTCGGCCGTTCGGCACCCCTTCGGCCCCTCCACTGAACGCCCGGCGTTCGATTCGGCGGTCACGGCCGATCCCCGACCTTCATTGAACGCCCAGCGTTCGGCGCGGCGGCTCAGGCGGGCGTGAGGCCCGAGATGAAGCGGCGGATCACGCGCGCAAGCCGTGGACCGGCTTCGGCACCGGAGGCCAGGACCTCTTCGTGCGTCAGCGGCTCGCCGGTGTAGCCCGCGCCCGCATTGGTCACGAGGGACACGCCGCACACCTTGAGCCCGACCCAGCGAGCGGCGATGCACTCGAGCACGGTCGACATGCCAACGGCGTCGGCGCCGAGCGTGCGCAGCATCCGGACCTCGGCGGGGGTCTCGTACTGCGGGCCCATGAGCCCGGCGTAGACGCCCTGCTCCAGCTCGACGCCCTCCGCCCGCCCGGCGGCGAGCAGCTGCTCCCGCAGGTCGGCGTCCCATGCATTGACGAGGTCCTGGAAGCGGTCACCGAGTTCGTCGGCGTTCGGGCCGAGGAGCGGCGTCCGCCCGGTCAGGTTCAGGTGATCGTCGATCACCATCAGCGTCCCCGGCCCGAAGCCCGGATTGACGCCGCCCGCGGCGTTCGTGAGCACGACGGTCTCGGCGCCGAGCCTGCGGAAGAGCAGCACCGGCTGGACGACGAGGCCCGGGTCGTTGCCCTCGTACATGTGGAAACGACCCTGGAGCATCACGACCGGCGTGCCGGCCAGTCGCCCGAGCAACAGGCGCCCGACATGACCCGGCGCGGTCGCGGCCGGCCAACCGGGCAGCTCGTGGAACGGGATCGCGACAGCGTCCTCGAGGTCGTCGGCGAGCCCGCCGAGGCCCGAGCCGAGCACGATCCCGGCGAGTGGCCGAAGGTCCGTGCGGGCCCGGACGGCAAATTCCAGCGCGGCGACGCGGGCAGGCTGCGCCGCGGGCGGAATGGGTTGGGTCGGGTCGACGGTCACGAGGGCCAGTCTACGGGAGGCCGACTCGCGCGCGGGCCTCAGGGCGCGTCCAGGGGGGGAGACGGCAAGAGAGGCCCGCGTGGCTCCGATCGCCCGACGGAAGTATCGACACCGGGATGCCGATCGCATCCCGTCGGGCGAGGTCCCGCGGACTGGGCCGTGGTCAGACAGCCACACGTGCGCGGGCAACGAAGCGCCCGAACGAGCCGGCGATGGAGCGAAGGGCCTTGATGTGATCTCGGTCCTTCGGTTCCTGCTGGCCCCTTCGGGCAAGACCTACAGTACGGGCGGGCCCCAGGGGGATCAACGCGGTTATCCACCAACTTCGGGTGGCGGCCTTCGATCCTGTCCACGAGTTGTCACCCGCTGTGGATAAGTTGTGGAGAGGCCTCGCCGCGGGGGCTGGAACGCCAGGCGACCCAACGGGCGAACGAGCCGCCTCTGGAATGCCGGTTGGAACGTCAGGGGAGCCAACAAGCCAGGAAAGCAGCCTGCCACCCGCGCGTTGGAACGTCACGCGACCCAAACGGCGGTCGGCGGGCTGTCAGCCGTCCGTTGGAACGTCACGCGACCCAAACGGCGGTCGGGCGGGCTGTCAGCCGTCCGTTGGAACGTCACGCGACCCAGGGCAATGGCCGCGGGCGGCCGCGTGGGGCCGGCCTACCCGCCCATCGCGAACATCTCGATCCGGGGCAGCCGCGACGTCGCCTCCGACCGCAGCTCCGAGTACCGGTCATCGCGGCCGTTCCAGATCGCCGCGAGGAACGCGCGCAGCGCATCGTCAGATGGATCTCCGCGCAGCTGGGCACGCACGTCGTGGCCCGTCGCCGAGAACAGGCACGTGTAGAGCTGGCCCTCGGCGGAGAGCCGCGCGCGCGTGCAGTCGCCACAGAACGGCTTCGTCACCGAGGAGATGATCCCGATCTCACCACGGCCGTCGTCATACGACCAGCGACCGGCAACCTCCCCGGGATAGGACGCGTCCAGGCCCGTGATCGGCCAGCGCGAGCCGATCGTCGTGACCAGCTCCTCGGCCGAGACAACCTCGTCGAGGCGCCAGCCATTCGAGTGCCCCACGTCCATGTACTCGATGAAGCGCAGCGTCACGCCGGTTTCGCGGGCCCATTCGGCCATGGGCAGCACGCTCGACTCGTTGACCCCGCGGCGAACGACCATGTTGATCTTGACCGGCGTCAGCCCGGCCTCGAGCGCCGCATCCACCCCGTCGAGCACGCGCGCAACCGGGAAATCGATGCCGTTCATCGCGCCGAACACCGCGTCATCGAGCGAGTCGAGGCTCACGGTCACCCGCCCGAGTCCCGCATCGGCCAACGGCCGTGCCAGCGCGCGGAGAGCCGAACCGTTGGTCGTGAGGGTCAGATCGAGCGCCTCACCGTCGGGCTGGCGGAGCGCGGCGAGCATGGCGATGAGATGGGGCAAATTGCGGCGCACGAGCGGCTCGCCCCCGGTGATCCGCAGCTTGCCGACGCCGAGCTCGACGAAGATGCGGGCCGCCCGCTCGATCTCTTCGAACGTGAGGATCTGGTCGTGCGGCAGGAAGGCGTAGTCCCGCCCGAACACCTCCTTCGGCATGCAGTACGTGCAGCGGAAGTTGCAGCGGTCGGTGACGGAGATGCGCAGATCGTGCAACGGCCGGCCGAGGAGATCGAGCGGTGGGCTCGTCCTCGGGACAGGAGCCGGTGCGAGCGGGGTCGTCATGACGGGGACATCGTACCCGGGTCGCTCGCATATCCCGGTGACGGGCGGCACCGAGCCCTCGAAACCTTGTGCGCCGGTACCACCGGGTAGGACCCGCAGTACCTCTAGCGGACTCCACCGGACCGGCCTCCGCTGTCAGCATGCGGCGACGCGCTGGACACCTTCCGTCCACCGTACACCGAGGACTACGCCGACATGGCAACCGACGCCCGGCCCGGATTCAAGCTTCCCTGGAGCGCCGAGCGGACCGAGTCCGACCCGGCTGACGCACCGAACGCCTCCACGGCGCCGGACGTTCCCTCGACCCAGAGCGAGATCGAGCCCGTCGCACCCGCCTCCGACACGATCTCCGTCCTCGGACCGCACGTCGCTGCCGCCAACCCGTGGCGCATCGAGACGACGCCCCCGGCGCCGGTGGCCGAGACCCCGAAGCGCAAGCCGAACAAGCTCATGGCCGACCTGACCCGGGCCATGCAGAAGGCGGCCGAGTCCGCGCGTGACGAGACGCTCGAGCGGCTGCAGTCCGACGCGAAGGCCTTCATCGAGAGCGTCCACGCACGCTCGGGCACCGAGGCCGAAGCGATCCGCCACACGGCCGACGCGGACGTCGCCGGCATTCGTGAGTGGTCCAAGGCCGAGATCGCGCGCATCCGCGAGGAGACCGACGAGCGCATCACGGGCCGCAAGACCAGGCTCGAAGCCGAGATCGAGGACCACGCCGGTCGCATCGAGGCCCAGATCGAGCGCGTCCAGGGCCACGTTGCCTGGTTCGAGGCCGAGATGGCCGGCTTCTTCGAGCGCCTGCTCGCCGAGGACGATCCCACCCGTCTCGCCGCCATGGCCGAGAACCTGCCCGAGCCGCCCGCCTTCGACGACCTGTCGGACCTGCCCGTCCCATCCATCGAGGCACCCGCCGCCGAGGCCGTCAACCCGGCTGTGGACGAGGCATCCTTCGCCGCGATCGAGGCCGCCGCAACCACCGCCGGAACGACCGGGGCCGAGCGGGTGACCGCCGTTGCAGAGAGCAGCGCGACGCCCGCCGATCCGCGCTTCGCCGCCCTGGGCCTCACGCCCGAGGCTGCCGCCGAGGCCGAGGCCGAGGCGGAGGTCGACCCCACCGCGGACGTGGAGGAGATCGCGACCTTCTCGGACGACGCGCTCAGTGCCCGCCTCGCCGGTCTCGTGCCGGACGAGGGCAACGCGCCACAGAACGACCAGCGGACGACGCGCGTCATCGTGACGGGGCTCGTCAGCGTGGCCAGCATCGCCAGCTTCAAGCGACATCTCGGCAAGCTCGACGGCACGACCTCGGTCGGTGTCTCGTCCGGACCGGATGGCGAGTTCATCTTCGCCGTCGCCCATGGGTCCGGCGTCGACATTGCCGGCGTCCTCCCGGCCCTGCCCGGCTTCGCCGCGCAGGTCACCGAGATCACCGCTGACGCCATCACGGTCGCCGCGCGCGACCCTGAAACGGCCTCCTGATCCAGCCTTCCCCCAGAGGAACGACCGTGCCCAGACCCGCCGTTGCCGTCGCCCTGCCCCTCGCCGAATCCGGCCCGGTCATCGCCGAGCTCCGGGAGGCCGGCTTCGACGCGATCGCCGTGGACGGCGCGCCCGATCTCGAAGCACTCCTGATCGGACGACGCGATCTCGCGGTTGCGATCATCGACGGCGAGACCGACTTCGAGGCATCGCTCGACCTGTATTCGCTGCTCCGCGACGGTGGTCGCGCCATCCCGGCGCTCATGGTCGTGTCCGCCCGAACACTGGACCGGCTCGCCGGGCTCCATGACACGGCAGCCGACGACGAATACCTGACCCGACCCTACTCCGCGGAGTCGATCCGCTGGCGTGTCGAGGCGATGTGCATCCGCGGCCAGACCGTCGACGACGGCAGTGGCCCGGTGCTCAGCCAGGACGCGCTCGAGGCCGACCTGTGGGGCAACCGCGCGACAGTGATCGCCGTCTTCAACCCCAAGGGTGGCGTCGGCAAGACGACGATCGCCACGAACCTCGCTGCCGCGCTGCAGATCCGGAAGGGCAAGCGCGTCCTCCTGATCGACGCCGACACGGTCACCGGGCACGTGGCGACGTCGCTCGGGATCGAGCAGGTTGCGTCTGTGGTCGACTCCTGGACCGAGGAGGAGCACGAGGGTCAGCCCGCGCAGACGTTCGCGGACCTCGCCTCGTCACATACCTCGGGGATGCGCGTCGTCGCGCTGGCGTCCAGCCCGCTCAACACCGAGGTCCTCGAACCGTCACGCGTCGCACAGGCGATCACCGGGACACGCGGGGCGTACGACTTCGTGGTCGTCGATCTGCACCCGTCCTACAGCCCGCTCAATCGGGCGATCTTCGACCGCGCCGACACGATCCTCGTGCCCGTGACCCCGGACGTGCCCGCGCTGCGCGCCGCCGTGCAGCTGCGGGACGTGGCAACCGAGCTCGGGATCCGGGAGCGGCTCGCGATGGTCGTCAATCGCGCCAACAGCGGTGTCTCCGTGGCCGACATGGAGCGCACGGTCGGGATGCCGGCGATGGCCCAGATCCGATCCGGCGGGCTGCTGTTCGTGGGCGCCGCGAACGAGGGTCGCACGGTGATCGAGATGTATCCGAAGGAGCGCATCACCGAGGACTTCGACGCCCTCGCCGACCGGATCCTCGGTGTGCCGAAGGAAGCCCCCGCCGCGAAGACCGGCTTCCGCCTGTTCGCCCGGCCAAAGGCGCCTGCCCAGGTCTGATCCGCCGGGCGCTGTCCCCGCTCGGGGCGGTGCTCCTCGGCACCCTGCCTCGCGGCCGCAGACAGGCCCCCGTTTTGCTGCGAGCTACCCCCGGCGTCGTGCGTGTCCGCGGCCCGCGCGCCGTTGCTGGCAGATACCTCCGGGCGTTGTCCGTGTCCGCGGCCGATGCGCGGCTCTTGCCAGATACGCTCCCGGGTTGTAGGTGTCGGTGCAGCTGCCCCGGATCTGTGTCACGTACTCCCCCGGGTTGTACGTGTCACGGGAGCCGCCTCGAGTCCTGCCGTCTACCTCCCGCGGTTGTAGGTGGCACGAAACTCGGGCCTGGCTCTTGTCCCGTACATCCCGGGACGGTAAATGACACCACCGGCCGCACGGCACCCGGCGCGCGCGGTCGGGCCCTACTCCGCCGCCACCTTCAGGGCCAGCGCCGCGGGCAGCGCCTCGAGCGAGTCCACGCTGAGCCACGCCTCGGGCGGGTCCGTCGTGCCGGCCTGGATCCACGCCCACGGGCCGCGCCGCACGAACACGGGCCGCATGCCCGCCGCCGCAGCGGGCCCCACGTCATTGTCCAGACGGTCGCCGACATAGGCCACCTCCCCGGCCGCCAGACCCAACTCGTCGAGCACGCGCGTGAAGAACGCCGGATCCGGCTTGTGGACGGCCCACGTCTCGGACGCCGCGACGAAGGCAAGCGGAACGTCCAGCCCGCGAAATACCGCTTCCACCCCCGCCGGCTGGTTGCCGACAATCCCGAGCAGGTAGCCCGCGGCGTGCAGCGCCCGGAGGCACTGGACCGCATCCGGATAGAAGTCGCCCGGCACCGGATTGATCGCGTCGCGACGGGCCGCGCGAGCCTCGCGTGCCGCCGTGACGTCGAGCCCCGGCCGGAACAGCTCGAAGACTTCGCGGTGGTGCCCACCACGGGCGATGACTGCCCCGAGCGCGGCGAGGAACGTGAGCCGCGGCACACCCAGCCAGTCGGCCCACTCCGACCAGATCCGCGTCTCGTCGACGATCGTCTCGCCGACGTCGAAGACGACCGCCCGAAGCGTCAGCGCGATCGATCCTGCCAGCTGATGCCGCCGAGCGGCGCCCCGGGCAGCTTCTCGGGTCGCTCCCCCGTCTCCCGATCCACCTGCTCCACGCCACGCAGGAAGAAGCGGTTCACCAGCACGGCATCGGTTCGCTCCTGCCCCACCACGCGCTCGCCGAGATACGCGGTCGCGTTCACGACCGGCACGAACATCTCGGTGGCACGGTCGAGCAGCCGGTCCGGGTCGGATCCCGGATACATGTAGATCGTCCCGACGACCCTGAACGGCGCGACGTTGATCGCGACGTCGTACGAGATCTTGTGGACGCGATGCGCGACCCGCTCCTTCTCGCTCATCGCGGGCAGCGAGCCCTCGCCGGCGAGGATGATGATCAGGTCGTACGGATCGACGCTCTTGAGCCCGGGAACCGGCGTCAGCGGCTCCGAGCCGTCGATCGGCGCCCAGAGCACGTTCTCGAGGCTGATCGGCTCGCGTCGGTTGACCGCGTCCGACAGCCGTCCCTCGACCCGCATCTCGCCGACGAGACGCCATTCCTCGGTGAGCCCGTCGAACGGGACCCCGCGCGGCCCCACCGGCTCGGTATCGGACTGTCCCCCGGCGGACTCGTCCTTCTTCCGCTTCAGGAAGTCGAACGGCACGTCACTCCTCCGATGCCCCGCTGTTCTCGCGGATCGTGTCCACGACCGTCTCGTCGGCCAGCGTCGTCGTGTCGCCGAGCGATCGGCCCTCGGCGATGTCGCGCAGGAGCCGGCGCATGATCTTCCCCGAACGGGTCTTGGGCAGATCGGGCACGAACATGAGGTGCTTCGGACGGGCGATCGGCCCGATGACGTACGCCACGTGCTCGCGCAGCTGGACGGCGAGGGCGTCACTGGGCTCCTGGCCGGACTTGAGGATGACGAACGCGAAGATGGCCTGGCCCGTCACGTCGTCCTTCTTGCCGACCACCGCCGCCTCGGCGACGGAGCGGTGGTCCACGAGCGCCGATTCGACCTCGGTCGTGGAGATCCGGTGGCCCGCGATGTTCATCACGTCGTCGACGCGTCCGAGGAGCCACAGGTAGCCGTCCTCGTCGCGCTTCGCGCCGTCGCCCGCGAAGTACATCCCGGGGAAGCGGCTCCAGTACGTCTCGCGATAGCGCTCGGGATCGCCGTAGATCCCGCGGAGCATGGCGGGCCACGGCCGCTTCAACACGAGGAATCCGCCGCCGCCGAGCGGGACGGAGTTGCCCTGATGGTCGATCACGTCGGCAGCGATGCCGGGCATCGGGAACGTGGCACTGCCCGGCTTCGTGGTCGTGACCCCGGGGAGCGGCGAGATCATGATCATCCCGGTCTCGGTCTGCCACCACGTGTCGACGACCGGTGCCCGGTCCCCACCGATGTGCTCCCGGTACCACATCCATGCCTCGGGGTTGATCGGCTCGCCGACGGATCCGAGCACGCGCAGGGACGTCAGGTCGTGCTTGGCGGGCAGCTCCGTGCCCTGCTTCATGAAGGCCCGGATCGCGGTCGGCGCGCAGTACAGGATCGAGACCTTGTAGTCCTCGACGATCTGCCACCAGCGGTCCCAGGCCGGGGTGTCCGGCGAGCCTTCGTAGAGGACACCGGTCGTCGCGTTCGCGAGTGGCCCGTAGACGATGTAGCTGTGCCCGGTCACCCAGCCGATATCGGCGGCGCACCAGTAGACGTCGTCGGGCTTGATGTCGAACACGATCTCGTGGGTGAACGACGTGCCGAGCAGGTAGCCGGCGGTGGTGTGCAGGATGCCCTTCGGCTTGGCGGTCGTCCCGCTCGTGTAGAGCAGGTACAGCATGTGCTCCGAATCGACCGCGACCGGTGGGCACTCCTCCGCCTGGCGAGGGACGAGGTCGTGCCACCAGTGGTCGCGCCCGGCAACCATGTGCGTGCCATCGCCGATCCGCTCGACGACGATGACGTTCTCGATCGTCGGCGTGTCGGCAAGGGCTTCGTCGGCGTGATGCTTGAGCCCGACCTTCTTGCCGCGGCGCCACCCGCCATCGGCCGTGATGAGCACCTTCGCGCCGCAGTCGTTGATCCGGCCGCTCAGCGCCTCGGCCGAGAAGCCACCGAAGACCACCGTGTGCGGGGCACCGATCCGCGCGCAGGCAAGCATCGCGATCGGCAGCTCGGGGATCATCGGCATGTAGATCGCGACCCGATCGCCCGTCTCGACCCCCAGCTCCTTGAGCGCATTGGCCGCCTTCGAGACCTCGCGCTGGAGGTCCGCGAACGTCAGGGTTCGGGTGTCACCCGGCTCGCCGATCCAGTGGTAGGCGACCTTGTCGCCGAGCCCGTTCTCGACGTGCCGATCGATGCAGTTGTAGCTGACGTTGAGGGTGCCGCCGGTGAACCACTTCGCAAACGGCAGCTCCCATTCGAGCGTCGTCTCGAACGGCGTCGCCCAGCTGAGTCGCTCGCGTGCCTGGCGCGCCCAGAAGGCCTCGAAATCGCGCTCGGCCTCCTCGTACAGGTCGGCCTTCGCGTTTGCCTGCGCGACGAACTCCGGGGACGGCGGGTAGGTGCGGCGCTCGGCGAAGAGGTTCTCGATCTCGGGCGACGCTGACGGCTCGACGCTCACGGGACTCCTCGGTGCTCGATTGTGCGGGTCATTCTACGCGTCGGCCCCGGACGGTCGTGCGGCCCCGGTGGTCAGTCGAGGCCGCCGTCGGACGGGTCGCCCGGAACGGGGTTCGGGGCGAAGGCCATCTCGGCAGGATCGCGTGCGAGGACCACCCGTTGCGGCCGGGGGATCTCGATGCCGTGCTCGCGAAAGGCCTCCAGCAGGCGCTTGCGGAGCTCCCCTGCGGTCGACCACTGCTCGGCCGCGCGAACGGAGCCGAGGATCTTCAGCGTGATCCCGTATTCGCCCAGCGCCTCGACGCGCTCGACCCGCGGTGGCTCGAGGATCCGGCGCTTCCAGATCGGGTCCTCGATCATCTCCCGCCCGACCCCGTCCACCACTTCGATGGCGCGGTCCACGTCCGTGCCGTAGGCGACCGTGACGTCCTGGTTGACCCGCGCCCAGACCCGGGTGAGGTTGGACGCAACCTTGATCTCGCCATTGGGCACCGTGTGCACGACCCCGTCGAGGTCACGCAGGGTCGTGCGCCGCAGGCTGAAGTCCTCGACCGTGCCCGCCACACCGGCGATGCGAACGATGTCGCCCTTCGCGAACTGGTTCTCGACGAGGATCAGCGCCCCGGTCAGATAGTCCCGAACGAACGCCTGCGCCCCGAAGCCGACCGCAATCCCGACGACGCCCAGCCCCGCGATCGCCGGTCCGATGTTCACCCCCAGCTCCCCGAAGACCATGAGCGTGGCGATCACGACGATGAACGCCTGGATGACCCTCGAGCCGAGATCGTCGAGCGTGTCCATCCGCTTCTTGAGCTCGACCGCGCTCAGCTCCTGGGCCGTCCCCTCGGTGGCCTCCCGGTCGAGCAGCGCCTTGACGATGCCGTGGACGAAGACCCGCGCCAGCCGGATGGCGATAAGCGCGACAACGATGATCGCCGCGGCCTTGATCAGGGTCGGGAACGGCGCGGCGGCGATGTCCATGGCCCCTACTCTAGCGACGTGCGAACGGCCCGGACCGTGCCGGTCGCCACGTGCCGGCGGGCCGGTTCGCGCCGATGATCACGGTGGCTGATCGATCCGTCACGACTCAGCATGCTGCCGGAGCAGGCCCGCCTGCGTCGTGCTCCCTCCACGCTCGTCTGTCGAGATGTGATCAGCCGGACTGATCCTGGCCGCGTGGCACCCGGGCGCGGGTCAGGCCGCGGCGCCGCCCAGGCGGACCGAGATGGCGGCCGCAGCCTCGCGGGCCTGCGCCGCGAGCTCGGGAACGCGGCGGGGCGTCAGCCGGAAGGCAGGCCCCCAGATGTCGACGGCCGCGATCACGTGGCCGCGCGCGTCGTGGACCGGCGCGGCGACAGCATTGAGCCCGATCTCGTACTCGCCGATCGCCGTGGCGTAGCCGCGCCGGCGGATGCGGGCCAGCTCCTCGAGCAGCGGCTCGAGCTCCACGATGGTCCGCTCGGTGTAGGTGACGAGCCCGCGTCGAACGATCCGCAGGACCTCGCGCTCGGCGAGGTTGGCCAGCAGGACCTTCCCCGACGCGACGCAATGGAGCGGAACGGTTCGGCCTGTCCAGTCCCCGACGGCGATGAGGTTGGGGCCGTCGGCCTGCGCCACGGTCAGCAGCGTGTCGCCGTTCAGCACGCCCAGACCGGTCGTCTCGTGCGTGAGCCGGGCGAGACGCTCGAGCTCGGGCATGGCGATCCCGCGCAGATCGAGGGTGCGCTCGGCGCGTTCGGCAAGCCGGATGACGACGAGGCCGAGCCGGTACTTGCCTGTCTCGTCGTCCTGCTCCACGAGCCCGCGCTTCTGGAGGGTGGCGAGCAGACGGGAGGCGGTGGACTTGTGGAGCCCGAGCCGTCGCGCGAGCTCGGTGACGCCGGCTTCCCCCTGCGACTCGCCGAGTGCCAACAGGAGCGCGGCGGCGCGGTCGACTGAGCGAACCGCGTTCCCGTCGAGCAGCATCGCGGCCACCTCGGTCACCCGCCGGCCGGGTGCGACATGGCGCCGGCGCCATGCGCCGAGTCACCCGACGCCCGGGCATCAAGCGCCGCCCGGAGCGAATCCGAGAAGCTCGTCACGACCCGGTCGATGATGTCCTCGGACGCGTGCGCCTCGCACATGAACCATGGCTCGCGCGAGTCCGGCTCGGGCATCGCGCCGCGCGCAAACATGCCGATGGCGATGGCGTCGTACAGCTCGTGGTCGGTCGTGGCCCAGTCGCGATACTCCGACGCCTCCTCCTCCCGGAACATGATCCCGAACATCGAGGGGTGGCCGGTGAAGTGGTAGGCGAGCCCCGTGGGGTTCAGCACCTCGCGAAGGCCATCCTGGATCCGGCGGCCCGTCGCGTGGATCTTCTCGAGCGCGTCGGTCTCCTTGATGATCGACAGCGTCTTCACCGCAGCCGCGGCAGCCACGCGGTTGCCGGCGTAGGTGCCACCGTGGCTGACCTTGTCGGGGAGCATCGCCATGATGTCCTCGCGACCGCCGAAGGCTGCCGCCGGATAGCCGTTGCCCATGGCCTTGGCGAACGTCCCGAGGTCGGGCCGGATGCCAAAGAACTCCGCAGCTCCACCGCGGGCGAACCGGAAGCCCGTCTTGACCTCGTCGAAGATCAGCAGGATCCCGAACTCCTCGGTCAGGGCACGCATCGCCTGGTGGAAGCCGGGCTTCGGCATGATCCCCTGCGCGTTGCCGAGCACCGGCTCGACGATGATCGCCGCGATGTCGTCGCCCTCGCGCTCGAACAGGCGCCGCAGGAAGTCGATGTTGTTGTAGCGGGCGGGAATGATCGTGTCCGCGACGGCATCGGGAATCCCGCGACCCCAGGTCAGCCGGACCGGGTTGTCGGCATCGCCGAGCTCACTCATGTCGTCCGGGCCGACACTGATCAGCGCGTAGTCGTGAACGCCGTGGTACTGGCCTTCGAACTTCACGATCTTGTTGCGACCGGTATATGCGCGGGCGATTCGCATCGCGTGCATCGTTGCCTCGGTCCCCGAGACGGTCATGCGCGCCCTGTCGACCCAGCCCGTGAGCTCGCACAGGAGCTCCATGGCCTGCACCTCGTCCTCCGAGGTCAGCGAGAACGACACGCCCTTGCGCATCCGCTCGTTGACGTAGTCATCCACGCGCTCGTCGTTGTGGCCGAGGATGACCGGGCCGTAGCCCATGCGCAGATCGACGAACTCGTTGCCGTCGATGTCCCAGACCCGGCCGCCCTGCCCGCGATCGACGTAGATGGTGTCCTCGCCCCAGGCGCGAAAGTTCGAATCGGTGCCACCGGGCATCGTCCTGAGCGCGCGCTGGTACATGGCCAGCTGACGGGTCCGATCGAGGGACGGCGCGGACAGGGCGGGCTCGGTAGCCATGGGATCTCCGTGTGCGAGTTCGGGAGCGCGACTCGGTAGATGGGACGCGAGTCTCGCGTAGTGGGACGCCGGGCGCCCATCGTGCCACAACGGCGCGAGCGTCGTCAACGCGAATTTCGTCGTCGCAGGCAGCCCCGAACACGAATCACGCGTATCAGCCGATCCTCGTCACGGTGATGCGTCGCGCATGGCACCATGCGGCAATGGGACCCGGCTACTGGCTGCGGAGCGAAACGTCACCGGTGGGCGAAGCGCTCCAGGGTGCCACCACCGCCGATGTCGCGGTCATCGGTGCGGGCTTCACGGGGCTCTGGACGGCCCTCGCCTTAACCGACACCGACCCGTCCCTTCGCGTCGTGGTCCTCGAGGCGGAGACCGTCGCGTTCGGCGCGAGCGGTCGCAATGGTGGGTTCTGCGAAGCCAGTCTGACGCACGGGCTCGCAAACGGGATGCTCCATTTCCCCGAGGAGCTCGACCGTCTCGAACGCGAGGGCATCGACAATCTGCGCGAGCTCGTCGCGTTCACCCGGGAGCACGGGATCGACTGCGATCTCGAGGAGACCGGCACCCTCGCGTTCGCGGATCAGCCCCACCAGGTCGGCGAGTTCCGGGAATGGGTCGACATCGCCGCGGAGCATGGCGAGACGCTCGCGTTCCTCGACGCGGAGGCTGCCCGGGCCGAGGTGCACTCGCCGCTCTGGCACGCGGCGCTGTACCGACCACCGGGGCGGGACGTCATGCTCGACCCCGTGAAGCTCTGTCGCGGGCTCGCCCGGGTCGCCGGTGAACGCGGGGTCACGATCCATGAGCGCAGTCGCGTGACGCGCCTCGAGCGTCGTGCCGGCGGCGTCCAGGTGTCGACGGCCACCGGCGGATCCGTGCGGGCGGCGCATGTTGTGGTGGCCACCTCGGCGTATTCCGGCTGGCTGCGCCGGCTTCAGCCCCTGTTCGTGCCGGTGTACGACTACGCCCTCGTCTCCGAGCCGCTCACGCCGGATCAGCGCGCGGCGATCGGCTGGGAACGACGGCAGGGACTGTCCGATGCCAACAACCAGTTCCACTACTTCCGGCTCACGGCGGACGACCGGATCCTGTGGGGCGGCTACGACGCGATCCACCACTTCGGCAGCCGTGTCGCGCCGGAGCTCGACGAGCGACCGCAGACGTTCGACCTGCTCGAGCGCCAGTTCTTCCGCGCGTTTCCCCAGCTCGACGGCCTGCGCTTCCCCTACCGGTGGGGCGGCGCGATCGACACGACGTCACGGTTCACGGTCGCATTCGGGCAGGTGCTGGGCGGCCGGGTCACGTACGCCCTCGGGTACACGGGCCTGGGGGTCGGCGCGAGCCGCTGGGCGGCCGGGGTCGTTCGTGACTTCATCCTGCGACCGGACGAGGACCGGCTCGGGTTGCGAATCGTGCCGAGCCCGCCGATCCCCTTCCCCCCCGAACCCCTGCGCTCGCTCACGGTCCACGCGGTGCGCCACGAGCTGGCACGCGCGGACCGCAATGAGGGCCGGCGCGGGATGCTGCTGCAGACGCTGGATGCGCTGGGGATCGGCTTCGACTCCTGAACGCGATGAGACCCCGCGCGGGGCGGGGTCTCACGAGCCTGGAAGCGCGGGGCTCAGCTCCCCGGGATGTGCACCCGGAGCAGCTGGCCGCCCTCCCGTTCGAACACCACGGCCCGATCGCCCAGCATCCCGGGCTCGCTCTCCAGGATCAGCGATCCAGCCTGGACGTCCATGAAGAACCAGCCCGGGCCCCAGATCGAGGAGGCATCGATGATGCCGCTCGACTCCCAGGCGCCGCGATTGGCGGCGCCCGCCGTGTCGACGTCGTAGCCCGGCGTCTCATCGAGCGACTGGTCGACCTCGAGGACGGCATCGAGCGCGCCCGTTGAGAGGTCGTAGCGCCAGACACGCGCCCCGACGCCATTGGGGTTCGACAGCGCGAACTGGTTGTGGCTGCCCGGATCCTCCTGGATCAGGAGGCTGTCCGCGGTGGTCTCCAGGTTGTCCGGCTGGTGCATCGCAAGCGGGTTACCCGGCCCCAGCGGGTCGGCGTCGATCAGCACCGACAGGCTGTCCACCTGGGTGGGATCGGTGTCGTCGAGCACCATCCGGAAGATCCGGCCGTTCGGATATGGGCCCATCGTTCCCGCTGGTCCACGCTGGAGCCGACCCGTGACCGGGTTTGCGATGGCCCGCGGCTCGCCCGTATCCGCGAAATAGACGACGTGCGGGTCGTTGCGATCGTAGGCCAGGTCCTCGATCCGGATGAACTGGAAGACGTTGTTGACGTTCGACCAGGTTTCCAGGCGCGGTCTGGTCGCCACGGGCGACGTCCTCCGGGACCTCGATGAACTGGCCGGTGATGTCGTCGCCGAGGGCCATGTCGCCGTAGTCGTTGTAGCCAGCCTCACCGACGAACGCCCACAGGCGACCCTCGTCGTTCCAGACGGCGTCGGTGTCCGGCGCGATGTAGCTGTAGAGCTGCGACGCCGGTGCGCTGAAGGTGTCGTCACCCGACAGCACGACGAGATCGTCATAGCCAGGCACCGGCAGGCTGTTCTCGTGGTTGTGCCGTCCCATGCCGTAGATCGCCCGGTACGCACCGGACTCGATGTCAAGCGCCACGACAACGCCCGCCTGCTCGGGCTGAGACCCGAACGCGGAGGGTGCGGGCCATGCCAGACCTTCGCGATTGACGACGTCGGTCGCCTCCTCGTTGGTGAAGAGGATCGGCCGGTCGAACCCTTCGGCTGCCGTCGCGAGATAGCTCGAGCAGAACCGCTGGAAGTTCGCGTCGCTCGGGATGACATCGACTCCGTCCAGCACCCCCGCCGACTTGCTGGTGGTATTGCTACCAGGGCGGTCGAGCGTGCGAGTTGGTCGAATCGGTCAGCGGGATCGGGAACGGCACGAGCGACGTCTCATGGTTGACGTAGAGGTCGACACGGCCGTTGCCGTGCCGGACTGAAGCTGATCCCGTCCGGGATCGAGTCGAAGAGGAAGCCGCTCGTTCGGCCTGTCTCGCCGACGGTGATGATCGGGTCGATCACGACGCCGCGGGCGCGCCGGCACCGGGCTTGACCATCGCCAATCGCGGTCTGGAAGCCGGCCTTCGTTCCCGCCCGGGGCGGCGCTGACGCGATGCCGGCAACGATGCCACCAGGGCGACGGCCGTGAAGCCCGCGACGGACCGGCGGAGGCGGGGCGGCGCGCTCGAACTGCGTGCATCGGTGGCGTCCTCGCTATGGTCGTCCCCGGAGTTAGGGCAGTAAGGCGCCGCCCCCGCGAGGCGCTTGCGCAACGTCGAACCGCTGCGCGGCCGCCCTCAGGCCGGGGTGGCCACCCAGGTCGGGAGCTCGCGCGCGAGCGTCGCCAGCGGCAGCGAGCCGTGGCCGAGGACGGCGTCGTGGAACGCTCGCAGGTCGAACGCCGACGCCGTCGCGCGCCGTGAGCTCGGCCCGCAGCCGCTCGATCTCGCGCTGGCCGACCTTGTAGGTCAGCGCCTGGCCCGGCCAGCAGATGTAGCGGTCGGTCTCGATGACCGCGTCGGTCTCGGACAGGCCGGCGTGCGCAGGAAGTCGATCGACCGCTGGCGCGTCCAGCGCAGCGCGTGGAGCCCGGTGTCGACGACGAGGCGCGCCGCGCGCCAGGCCTGGGCGTCGAGCATGCCGAAGCGCTCGGCCTCGTCGCGGAACAGGCCCATCTCGTCGGCGAGCCGCTCGCTGTACAGGCCCCAGCCCTCGACGTACGCGCCGCCGACCATGCGCGCGCCGAGTCGCCGGAACGTGTTGAGGTGCGGGTTCTCCATCTCGAGCGCGATCTGGAAGTGGTGCCCGGGAGCGGCCTCGTGGTAGGTGGTGGTGGCGAGCTTCGTGTAGGTGCGGCTCTGCAGGTCGTAGCCGTTCGCGTAGTAGATGCCCGGGCGGCGAGCCGTCGAGCGGTCGGCGGGTAGTAGTAGGCGAACGGGCGCGTCCTTCTCCTTGTACTCCTCGACCGGCCGGACCTCGCAGCCCGCCCGCGGCAGGCGCGCCGAAGTACTTCGGCGCGAGCGGCCATCGCGCGCTCGATGTCCTCGCGCGGCCCGCTCGACCAGCTCGTCCTTGGTCCGTGGGCGTGTTCGCCGGATCGGCGTCGAGCGCCGGCGCGGTAGGCAGCCGTGTCGTCGCCGTAGCCCGGCCGCGCCGGCGATGCGCGCGCCGCTCGACGTCGATCTGGTCGAGCTCCTCCAGCCCGATCTGGTGGACCTCCTCGGGATCGAGCTCGAGCGTCGTCCAGGATCGGATCGCGGTCCGATACAGCGCGTCGCCGTTGGGCGCGGACCAGAGGCCCGGCTCCTCGCGGCTGGCGGGCAGGTACGTCGCCGCGCAGGGCGTCGAGGAACGCCGCGTCGGCCGGATACACCACGTCGCGGACGACCTCGCGCACGCGCTCGCGGTCGGCGTCGCTCGCGACCTTGACCATCGACGGCACGATCGCCGACTCGATGCGGCACCGCGAGCATGCGCTCGATCTGGGCGATCGTCCGCTCGGTCACGATCCGCGGTGCGGTCAGGCCCGGTCGCGATCCCGTCTCGAGGATCTCGCGGTTGGCGGCCATGTAGCGCCGCGATAGGCGTGGAGCCGGGCGAGGAAGGCCTCGAGCCGCTCCGGGCGTGTCGGCCGGCTGGAACTGCGTCAGCTGCGGGCAGGAGCTGCTGCGGCCCGCCCATCTGGTCGACGACCGCGAAGCTGGTGGATGCCGCTGGTCGTCCTCCTCGATGTTGAGCTCGGCCGACGACGCGCAGCATGTCGCGCGTGATGCGCTCCTCGGTCGGGAGGCCATCGGTCGGGATGGCCTGCGCCTCGGCCAGCGGTGCGCTCCATGAGCTGCGCGGACCTGCGCCCGGCCCTCCGGTCCCGGATCCTCCAGCCGGTCCGCGTAGCGCTCGTCGCCGTAGACCGTCGCGGTCGTCGGGGTTCAGCTCGAGGAGCGCCTCCCAGAAGCGGTCGGCCAGGGCGTCGACCGCGGAGGCCGTCGGGCTGCGGGTTCGGTCACTGGACGGCACTCCTGTGTGCTGGGCGGGCATCGGCGGCTGCGGGCGATGGCGCCGTCAGCGTAGCGGGGTCGTCCTCGTCAGCCGCCGAACAGCGGCAGCTGCTCAGCCGGTTCGCTCGACGAGCGGGTCGAGCCCGAGGCAGCGGCTCCAGGTCGTCGAGCGACGGCTCCTCGCCGGCGAGGAACGTCGCGCAGGTGGTTCGCACTTGATGATGTGCCAGCGGGCCGTCGTCGAGCGCCGCCCGGAGCAGCGGCGAGCGCGCCGAGCTTGTAGCGGACGAGCTCGGTCCGCTCGGGGGCGATCGACGAGGAAGCGGACGAGCGCGTTCGTCGGGCGGGATCCGGGCGTGGCGGCGAAGGAGCGGCTCGCCGAGCATCGCCGTCCACTCGACCTCGAACAGGAAGGCCACCTTGCCGCGCACGTACCAGATGCAGTCCACGTCCGCGACGTCCTCGGCCGGCCCGGCTGATCCCGCGCCAGATAGGCGTCGCCGCTCACGACGGGTCGAGCCAGCTCGCCGAGGGGCCGGCCGTCGGTGCGGCGGGTCTGCTCGCGCCGGCCCAGCCAGACCCGCATCCCCAGGCGATGTCCGCCGTCGGCGAGGGTCGCCGAGCAGCTCGGTGTGCTCCTGGCTCCGCCGCAGGAGGTCATCGCTCGTGACGATCCGGTCCCCGGATGTCGCCTGGCGATCCGGTAGCTCTCGAGGCAGGCCCGGACGAGCGCCTCGTCGGGCAGGTCGTGCCCGGTGAAGAGCGCGGCGATTCGCTCGAAGAACGCGGCCTCGGACAGGGGGCCCGCCGTGGACAGGAGGCTGAACACGGCCCACTCGACGCGGTCTGCGAGCGGCGCGGCAGCGGCGTCCCTGTCCGTCCGGTCGCCGAGCCACCAGCGACCCGGTTCGATCTCGGTGAGCCGGTGCTGCGTCGACCGTGCCAGCTCCGACCGGATCAGCTCGAGCAGGCGGTCGACCGGATCGGACGGCTCCGCCGCCGACGCCGAGGAGGCCGTGCCAACCGTCGCGGCCGGGGTGGCGGCGGCAGCCGTCGGGTCCGCGGCGTCGGGCAATGGGCCGATCTCCTGCTGCACCGGGCGCCTCCTGCGCAGCGGGCGCGGCGGTCGCCTCGTCGTCCCTGCTCCCGCGTGATGCCGTGGCAAACCGCCGCAGGTGTCCGGCGCGGTCAAGCCCGACGAGGATCTCGCCGAGCAGCCGCTCCGTCCTCGCCGGCTCACCGCGTGCACGCAGCATCTCGACGGCCGTCTCGGTCACCGTGCGCGCGGTCTCGAGCGGCTGAGAAGGGCCGGTCGTCGAAGCGCTCGGGTGGGGCGAACAGGCCGGGACCCGGGACAAGGTCCGGGTCGCCCGCGCCGCCGGGCACAGGCCCAAGGGTCACGTTCGCCCTGGTTCGGGGTCCTGGCGGAAGTGCCGCATTCGGCGGCACGAGCTCGACGATGCCCGTCTCGTCGTCGTCCGCATCGGCCAGTCGGGCGTGGACGAGGCGGTAGCCCGCCCCGGCACCGCCCAGCACGGCCGAGACGAGGGCCTCGGGACCGCCGTCGACCAGCAGGACGGCCCGGCCGTCACGACCCATCGCAGGGGCAACCGCTTCGAGCGCGCGGCCCAGTGCGGCGGTCTGCCAGCTCCACGGGACTCGCAGCGCGGCACCGGCCAGCGCACCCGACGGGACGAGCGTGGCCGCTTCGCGTCCGAGGACCCATGCCGTGCCGTGGTACGCGAGCGCGAGCCGGTCGAGGCTCGGCCGGAGCGGCGGCTGCCCGAGCAGGAGCCTGATCCGGGGCCCCGGCCCGCCGCTCCCGATCCGGCGGGCATCATCGCCGACGACGCGCAATCCCGAGGTGCTTCCGAGCCCGACAACCGCGGTCGCGGTCCCCTCCCCGAGGCTTCGAAGGTCCTCGCCGAGTCGTGCCTGCACCGGGCCAAGAGACTCGCTCTCGAGTCGCTGGACGAAACCGCGCACGAGACGAAACGCATCCTCGAACGCGAGCCAGGGGTTGCGCTCCCGCCACTGGGTCGCGCTGGGGACGCGGACGTGGCCACCGGCGATACGGAGGGTGCCGGTGCGACCCGTGCCCGTGGCGAGCCGGCTGGCGGGCAGGATCGCGTGGAGCAGGCTCAGCCGGAGGGCGGCAAGGACGGGTGCCGCGCGCAGGTCGGAATCGATGCGCTGCAGGATCGCCGCGAGACCCACCAGCTGGCGCGGTGCGTGCAGGTCGAGCAGCTCGTCCACGAGTGCGTCGGCGCCATCGATCCGCGGAAACCGCTCGCTCAGCGCGCGGCGCACCTCCTCCGCCCCGACGTCCTTGGTCGCGCGAGCGAGGTCGTCTTCGTCGAGGGGCGTCTCGCGCACGTCGCGGCCGCCCCGCTGATCGCGACAGACGGTGCAGCGATACACCTTTGCCACGGGTCGCGGGTGGCCGTCGTCGGTGCGCCAGAGGATCTCGTCGGCCACGAGCGACCGGCCGCACGTCGCACATCGCGTGGCGAACAGCTCGCCAAGGGAGACCTTGAGGCTCGAAGCGCCGCGGGGCGACGCCGCCATGGCCTGGAATGCCGCGTCGAGATGGCGGACGTCGGGTGGCCGCAGCACGACCTCGGCGAGCATCCGCGTCAGCGGGCTCGACTCGAGGGAGACGATACGGCGCTGCCGGTCAAGGCCCGCCCGGCCGATCCAGCCGCCGCGACCGAACAGGTCGGCGATCACGTCGCCAGGGCCGCTGTGGGCATCGATGCTCGCCCCGACGACTGCCGACGGCGGGGCCGGGGCAAGGCGGTCGAAGACCGGCAACGACAGGCCCGGCTCGTCGGGCGGAGGCGAGGATCGGCCCGTCATCGCGGCGAATCCTAGCGGACGCCGGGACCTTCCTGCGGGGATGCGGCGGGACGGTCTCCCGCCGTGCGCGACCTAGCTCTCGTCGAGGTCGTCGGCCTCTTCCTCGAACGCCTCTTCGGTCGTCGCCTCGGGCGGCAGGACGCGATCGAGGTCCTCGATCTCGTCGTCCTCCTCGTCGTCCTCGAGATCCTCCTCGAGCTCCATCTCTTCGCGCACGAGCGTGCCCTTGGTGTACGGGCGGAGGTCGGTCGACTTGGCAGCCGTCGGGAAGCTGACCTTCCCGTAGTTGCGCGGGTCCTGGAAGATCTCGCGGATGATGATTCGGACGTCACGATCACCGAGCGAGGTGACGCCCGCCGCGTACTTGTTGCCCTCGGCCATCAGCTTGAGCAGACGGGCAGCCACGCGCGGCTCGACCACGCCGATCCGGATGCCGTTGCTGTGCGCGATCAGCCGGCCCTTCTCGGGCGTCAGCTCGACGGCGTCGCCCGGGTTGACCTGCGCCAGCTGCCGCGGGTCCGCGAGATCGGTCAGGAAGGCGAAACCGGTCTTGCCCGTCTCCTCGACGAAGATCGAGACCGGGGCCTTGCTCCCCTCCTGCGCCGCGACGGTCTTCTCGCCGGCCGCGACCATGAGCATCTTGAGCCGGTCGATGTTGCGCTCGGCGATGCGGTTGGTCGGATCGAGGGCGAGCGCGGTCTGGTAGTGCTCACGCGCGGAGGCGAGCTCGCCGAGCTCCCACAGGGCCTTGGCCAGCCGGTTCTCCGCCTCGGCGTCCGCCCCGAGCTCGAGCAGCTTGCGGTTCGTCTCCGCCGCCTCGACCCACTGCGCCGATGCAGCCTGGGCGATGGCCTGCTCGGCCAGCTGGCGCTTCTGGCGGGTCAGGTTGACCGGGGCCTGGGTGTTGGTCTCGATGTCGGGGAAGGTCACGAGTGCGTTCGTCCTTTCGGGAGCGCGGCCAGCCGGAGCGCCGGCGGTGAAGACGGGAAGGCGGTGGCGGGTGGGCCACGCGCGGCACTGTGTTCTATCACCCATCCGGAAGCGCGTCAAACCCGACGCTGCAACCGTTCGGTCAGCCGAGCTGCTGGTTCCAGATGATGACCACCACGCCAATGACGACCAGCACCACCGCCTCCCAGATCCAGCGCGCCTCGCGACGGCGCGAGAACGGCGCGCTGTGGAACGCGTCCCAGAGGTAGAACGCGAGCGTGAGGAGCGCGGGCCCGACCAGTCGCGGGATCTCCATCGCGCGCAGCGCAGCGGCACCGATCGCGATGGCAGCGGCATACGTGGCCGCGGACCAGAGCGCGGCGCGCAGGCTGGTCACCCGCAGGGCCGCCGCCCGGTAGCCGAGCAGGAACGCGATCACGGCGTCGGCGCCGGCAAGGAGCGCGAGGTTCGTCGTGTCGAGGCCGGCCTGCCCGCTGGCGGCGTCGGCGAGCCCGCCCGGGACGAGCGTTGCGACGCCGGCGAACCCGAGAAAGGCGAGGAGGAGCGTCGTGACGAGCACCGCGGTGCGGTCGTCGGGCCCGGGCCCGGCTCGTGAGGCCAGGATCCGGCCCTCGATGACGAGGCAGCGGTGCACGACCAGTCCCGTGAGGAGCAGCGCCGGTGCCAGCCAGAGCCCGAAGGGCACGAGCCGGATCGCGCCGAGACAGGCGATCCCCGCAACGGCGGGCAGGATCACGGCCTCGATCGGGACCCCGTGCGTTTCTGCGGCCGGATCGTCCTCGGCGAGGACCTGGAGGGCACCGAGCAGCAGGGCGCCGAGGACGAGGACGGCCACGAGCCAGACCGTCGGCCCGTCAAGGATTCGCGACAGCCCGACGGCGGTGACCGCGACCAGCGCCAGGTCGCGTCGCCCCGCGCCGGCCTCGATGGCACCGCCCGGGGCAACGGCCGCCGGCTGGCTCATCCCGCCACGCGCGCCGGCTTCCCGGCCACCCACGCGAGCAGCTCGTCGCGGCTTCGGGTGTTGAGCACGTTTCGCGGCTCGACCCACGCCCGCCGCGCCTGGCTGATGCCCCAGCGGACGAAATCGAGCTCGGCCGTCTTGTGCGCATCGGAATCGATCGGTGAGGATGCAGCCGGCGGCAACGGCGCGCCGCGCGCGCTCGACGGACAGATCGAGGCGGTGGGGCGATCCGTTCATCTCGAGCGCAGTGCCGGTCCGGGCCGCCTCGGCGTAGACCGTGTCCCAGTCGAGTGCCAGGTCGTCGCGGGTCTGGATCATCCGCCCGGCGGGGTGGGCAACGATGTCGACGTGCGGGCTGCGGATCGCGTTGAGCGTCCGGCGCGTCAGCTCGGCCCGCGGCTGACGGCGTGATACGTGGAGCGACGCAACGACCACGTCGAAGCGCGCCAGCAGCGCATCGTCGTAGTCGAGCCGGCCGTCGGCCCGGATCTCGAGCTCGCATCCGTGCAGGAGCCGAAAGCCGCCGGGTGGCGTCTCGGGCGGCGCCGTGCCGTCGCGCTCCTCCGCTTCGAAACGCGCGTTGAGCGCCGCGATGATCTCGCGCTCCTCCTCGACCCGGTCTGGCGCCAGGCCGCTGGCGATCGCGAGCGAGATCGAATGGTCGGTGAGGACCTGGTAGCTGTACCCGCGCCGGCGGCACGCCTCGGCCATGACCTCGATCGAGTGCTGCCCGTCCGACCACTCGGAGTGGGTGTGGCAATCGCCGCGCAGGTCGGCCTGCATGACGAGCTGCGGCAGCGTCCCGGCGAGCGCGGCCTCGATCTCGCCCTCGTCCTCGCGCAGCTCGGGCTCGATGAACGGCAGGTCGAGAAAGGCGTATGCCTCGGTCTCGGTGGGGAAGGTGCGGAGCTCCGCATCGGGGCCGGTCAGGGCCTCGCCGGCGTCGTCGATCCGGAGGAACCCCTTCTCCGAGAGGCTCCAGCCACGATCCCGGGCGCGCTCGCGCAGGGCGACGTTGTGCTCCTTCGACCCGGTGAAGTGGATCTCGTATGTGCCGGCCTCGCCCGGTGGCATGACCATGAGGTCCACCTGCGGCCCGCGCAGCACCTGGATGGCCGCCTTGTAGCCGCCTCGATTGAGGACCTGGTCCACGATCCCGAGGCCTGTGAAGGTCTCGATCGCGAGCTCGGGCTGGTCGGTCTCGACGAGCACGTCCAGGTCGCCGATCGTCTCCCGCTTGCGGCGGAACGAGCCGGCCGGGACGACCGAGCGAACGCCGGGCAGCGCCTCGAGGACGGCGACGATGCCCTGGAGGGTTGCCTCCGCCCGGTGGAGGAGCATGCGCTGTGGATTCGCATCGAGCCGGGCAATGCCCTCGAGGACGAGCTGCTCGGTCCGCTCCGAGAGGCCGCGCAGGTCACGGAGCGCGCCGGACTGGGCCGCCCCGCGCAGATCCTCGAGGGTCTGCACGCCCAGCTGGTCGTGGAGCTGCTTGACCGTCTTGGGCCCGAGACCCGGGATCCGCATCAGCTCGACGAGCGTCGGCGGGATCTCGGCGCGGAGCCGCTCGTAGAAGGCCATCCGGCCTGTCGTCGAGAGCTCGCGGATCTTGTCACTGATCGCCGCGCCGACTCCCGGCACACGCGGCACCTGGCCGGCCTGGTACGCCTGGACGAGGTCGACCGCGCTGCGCCCGATGGCATCCGCCGCCCGGTGGTAGGCCACGGTCTTGAAGCGAAGCTCGCCCTTGACCTCGAGCATGTCCCCGATGTCGTGGAAGATCCGGGCGAGGTCGCCGTTGGTCAGCGCAGGGCGCTCGTCGACGTCGTCCGCGGGATCGTCGTGATCGGCGTGGGCGTCGTCCTCGGGCTCCTCGAGAGCCGCCGCGCGGGCCTGGCGTCGTGGCACCCCGGGATGGTAGCGCGGCCGGTTCCGCGAGGCCGGTGTCAGGCGGCGACGACGCGATCCCTGCCTGCTCGCTTGGCTCGATACAGCGCGCCATCGGCCTCGCGGACCAGCGCATCGATCGGCTGATCCGGTGCCGTCGCCACGGCCACGCCAACCGAGACGCTCACGCCGGGCACGCCCATGCCCGAGAGGTCGAGGGCTGCCACCGCCTCGCGGACGCGCTCGCCCACGTCGACCGCGACCGTGCCCGACGGGTTGCGCAGCAGGACCACGAATTCCTCGCCGCCGTAGCGCGCCGGGACATCGTCCTCGCGAACGGCCCCGACGATCGCACCAGCGACGGCCCGAAGCACGGCGTCGCCGACCGCGTGCCCGTATGTGTCGTTGAGGGTCTTGAAGCGGTCGATGTCGATCATCAGGACCCCGACGGCGTCGTCGGCCCTGCGGCGGCGCGCGAGGAGGCCGCAGAACTCGTCGAAGTAGCGCCGGTTCGGCAGACCGGTCAGGGCATCGGTCGAGGCCTGGGTCTCCGCGGCCCGGTGCGACGACGCCCGAGAGAGCGCGAGCGAGGCTTCGCGGGCAGCACCATCGAGCAGCCGCCGGGCCGTGGCGGGCCACGGGTCCGCAATCCGGCGCGCCAGCACGATCGCCCCGATCACGTCGCCACCGGGAACGAGCGGCGCCGCGATGGAGTCGCGCAGGCCGTAGGCGTCACGCACCCGGTCCGCGATCCGGTCCGCGATCCCCTGGGCATTCGCGGGCACGGCCACCGGCTCCGCCGGAGGCGCTCCCGGGGCCACCACGAAGGGCAGGCCCCGCGACGCGACGGCGGCTTCACGAACGGGCCAGACGGCGGCCAGGCCCTCACCCCCGCCCGCGGGCACGGGAGCCCCGGCCATGACGAGACCGGGGGCCTCGATCGGGATGGCCACGCGCTCGACGTCGCCGCCGCGCGATCCGCGCCTGCGCAGCGGCTCCTCGAGCGCCGAGATCGGCAGGATCGTGGTGGAGTCCGGAACGCCGGCACGGGTGCTGACGAGCGTGGCGTCGAGGACGGGCGTCCCGGCTCGCCGGCGCACCACCACGACATGGTCCGCGCCGGTCGACGCGGCGAGCTCCTTGACGATGGCCCCGACGACGGCATCGGGCGAGACCGAGCGGGACAGACCCGACAGCAGCCGGGCCAGCGACTCCGCCTCGCTGCGGCGGCCCAATTCCAGCGCAGCAACGGCGTTGTGGTGGAGGATCGCGCCGACGCCCGCGACGATGACGAGCGCAGCGGTCAGCCAGTCGAGCGGGCCGGCACTCGGGGTGGTCAGCTGGATCGCGATGAGCAACCCGAGCCCGACGAATGCGCCGGCGAGCATCCACCAGGACCGGCGGATCGCGGGATCCGCATGGTCGAGTGGGCCGGCAGGGTTCTCACTGGGGGACTGCACGTTCTTCGTTGAGGATGGCACGTGGACACGGTTTGCGTCCATGACGCGACGCGGTACCTCCGGCCAGCCAGCCCGGAACCTCCGGCCTACGCGGCATCCTCCGCCGCGGCGGCGGCATCGTGACCGCCCTCGCGCTTCACCGTGTAGAGCGCCCGGTCGGCGGCAGCGATGAGGTCGGTTGGGGTGCGGCCCCGGTCGGGATAGGTCGCGACGCCGATCGAGGCACTGATCGGCACGGGGCCGCGCTGCTCGCCGATGAACGGACGGTTGCGGAACGCCTCGAGGATCCGCTCGGCCGCTCGGCACGCCTCCTCGTGATCGGTCTCGGGAAGGATGATCGCGAACTCGTCCCCGCCGTAGCGTGCCGGGATGTCGGACGCGCGCAGGGTCGACCGGATCAGCTCGGCCGTCCAGGTCAGGACGCGATCGCCGAAGAGGTGACCGAACGTGTCGTTGACCAGCTTGAAATCGTCGAGGTCGAGCATCAGCACGCCGAGTGGCTTTCGGCCACGCTGCGCCCGGACGACCTCCTCGCCGAGCCGCTCGTGCAGGAACCGGTGGTTGTAGAAGCCGGTGAGCGGGTCGCGGTCCGCGAGCTTGCGCGCGTCCTCGTAGAGCCGGGCATTCTCGAGCGCCATCGACGCCTCGTTGGCCATGGTCCGCGCGAGCTGGAGCCGCTGGTCGTCCCAGCGCATCGGGGTCTTCGAGATCAGCTCGACCAGCCCGATGGACTGATTCTTCGCGACGAGCGGCAGCATCGCCATCGCACGATTGCCGTCGCGCTTCAGCAGCGCCGCCTCTGCCGGGTCGGCGGCCGGGTCGTCAGCGTCGACGATCGCCACCACCTGGCGCTCGAGCACACGCACGGTCTCCGGGTAGCCCAGGACGTCGAACGTCGGCTCGAGGTCTTCGAGGGCGAGCTCCGGGTAGTAGCCGAGCGACAGCGAGCTGCCCCGCCGGCTTGTCCCAGTAGCTGATCGCGCACTCGTCGACATCGAGCGCCCTGGCGACGTGGCGCGCGATCAGGTTCGCCACCTGGCGCGAGTCGAGGCTCTGCGAGAGCTCGCTGCTCATGTCGAGCAGCCGGCGCAGCTCGCCGGCGAGGGCCTGCGAGCGCGTGACGAGCCGGGTCGACTCGAGGGCCGTCGCTGCCTGATCGGCGAGGATCGAGAGCACGCGAAGGTCGTCGGGGCCGAACTGCCCGAGACCGAGCTTGGACAGCGTGATGACACCGATCGTGGTGCCGTCGTAGCGCATCGGGACGACGAGCATCGACTCGTCGACGTCGTCCGTCCCCGCGATCGAGGCCCCGCGCGGGTCCGCATTCGCGTCGTGGATGAGCGCCGGCTCGCCATGCAGCGCAACCCAGCCGGTGAACCCTTCACCGAGGCGGCAGCGCAGCAGCCCGAAGTCCACCTGCTCGTAGGCCCCGGCGCTGCCCTCGGACGCGATCGGCACGACGTTGTCGGGTGGCTCCACCAGGTAGACCCGGGCGTCGTGGTAGTCGATGATCCCGCGCGTCTCCTCGACGATCGCGCGACCCACCTGCTCGACCGTGTTCGCGCGGCTCATCCGGCTCGAGGCCGCCTGGAGGACCGCCAGGTGCGCGGCGCGGGTTTCGGTCTCCTCGAAGAGCCGGGCGTTGCGCAGCGCAATGGATGCATGCGTGGCGACGGTGGTGATGAACGTGATGTCCCGCTCGGTCCAGGAACGCGCTCGGTTGGTACCGGCCGACAGCACCCCGATCACCGTGCCGTGACCGACGAGCGGGGCGACGAGATGACCGGCAAGCGCCGGTCCCGTGATCGAGCGATCCCGTCCGGCGGCGCTCCCCGCGTCCTCGATGGCCAGTGGCCGGCCGGTACGGATCACGTCGCCGACCCAGCCCTCGGTTCGGTGGAGAACGGGCAGTCCGCCAGCGCCATCGGGGTCGAGACCCGCCCAGGCCGCAACCGGGAGCTGGTCGCCTTCGAGCAGCCGGAGCGTCGCGACGTCAACGCGGAGTGCCCGCTTCGTCTCCCCCACGATCATGCGCAGGAGCTGGGTCCGATCGTGGGTCGAGGCCAGCCGCTCGGCAATCTCGAGGACCGTTTCGAGATGCGTCGAGACCTCGGCGGCGGGTCCGGTTGCGGGCGGCGTGACCACGCGCTGTGCGAGCCAGCGGCGGAACCGAGATCCGCTCGCCGGGCCGGATCCCCTGATCCCCTCCTGACTGGCTCGGATGGCCTCGCTCACGTACCGAATAGTCCCATTCGGGGGCCGATTCGGGGGTGATCCAACGGTCCTGCCCCCACCCCGTACCCCCGTACCGGTGCCGTTCGTTCAAACGGCGTATGGACGCCGCTCGAGGCTAGTGACGGTGGGTCGACGTGGCTTCCAGCGGCGCGCCCGGGACACCGTCTTCGGCATCGCCGCCGCGCTCGATGCCATACCCGGCAGCATCCCAGGCTGGGACGCCGTCGGCGACCCAGCTCACCTGCTCGAAGCCCGCCGCGCCGAGCAGCGACGTGGCCACGGCCGCGCGGTACCCGGACGCACACATCACTGCGATGGGCCGGTCGCGCGGGAGTGCCGAGAGCTCCTCCTGGAGGCTACCGGCCGTGATGTGCCGGGCTCCCGGGACGTGTCCCTCGTGGAACTCCGTCGCCTGCCGGACGTCGAGCACGAATGGGCGCTCGCGATCGTCCGCGCCCAGCGACTCGGCCAGGTCGTCGACGGTCAGCTGCGCCGCCGACTCGACCGGCAGCCCGGCCGCGGTCCACGTCGCGAAGCCGCCGCGAAGATGTCCCAGGAGCGCGTCGTGCCCGATCCGAAGCGCCTGCCGGCGAAGGTCGTCGCCATCCTCGGGGCGGTCCAGCACGAGCACGGCCGGCCGGTCGTGCGGGACGACCCAGCCGAGCCACGTTCCGAAGGACGTGCCCGCCGGGATCGAGATGGCGCCCGGGATGTGGCCCGCGACCCACGCTTCGGGGCGGCGCGCATCGATGATGACGGCCCCCTTGTCCATCGCCGCCCGTGCCTCTTCCAGTCGCAGCGGTCGGGACGGCTCGATGAGGGTGCCGATCGGCGCCGGTCCGGCCCGGTTGATCGGGCGCATGCGGGCGAAGTAGCGCGGGATGGTCGGCTGGCCGTCGAGCAGCGCACGCGCGAAGGCGTCCACGTCCATGGGCTGGAGGAGCGGATTGTGACGGCGCTCGAACCCGATCGTGGATGTCGGCGTCGACGAGATCCCCGTCGAGCACAGCGACCCGGCACCGTGTGTTGGCAGCACCGCCACGAAGTCCTCGTGCCCGAGCAGCACCCCGTGCAGCGATCGATGCATGTCGTGCGCATAGGGGACGGCGCGATCCGCGCCCAGCAGATCGGTCCGGCCCACCGCGCCGACGAGGAGGGAGCCGCCGGTCAGGAGCAGGACCGGCTCGTCGGCACGGGACCGATCGGACACGGCGTAGCTCACGTGCTCGGGCGTGTGGCCGGGCGTGTCGAGGGCGGCAAACCTGAGGGAGCCGACATCGAACGTCTCGCCCTCGCGGACGGGCTCGTGCTCGAACTCCAGGTCGGCCCCGGCCCCGATCCGGTGCGTCGCGCCGGTCACGGCCGCGAGCTCGCGGGCGCCGGACACGTAGTCGTTGTGGAGGTGCGTCTCGATCACGTCGGTGATCCGGACGTCTCGATCCCGCGCGGCCGTCAGGTAGACATCGATGTCCCGTCGCGGGTCCACGACCGCGGCCACGCCGGCATCGTCATCGACGAGCAGGGTCGAGATATGGCCGAGGCCCTCGATGACGACCTGCTGGATCCGCATCGACTGAGCCTAGCACCGGCGGTCCCGGGCCCCGCGTCCCTCGTCGCCCGGCGCCGTAGCCGTAGCGTAGCCGTAGCCCAAGGAGGACTACCACCGACCCCAGATGCCGTCCATCGCCGGGATTGCGCCCGAAATCGAGGTCCTGCGGTCGCTCCCATGCCTCCTGTGCATGGTTCCAACACGCAGCGTCACGTCGGCCGCAATCTAATCCTTCTTGGTCTACGGCCGACGCTCTATGCCCACCAGGCGTAACGATGGGCGGCACGGCCGCCGCGATGGTCAAGGGAAACTCGCAAGAGCGCGTGCGGAGGGCGAGGCATGCATGGCGGGCATACGCAGCGCCCCGACTGCCCCGCGGACCACGAAGCCGACGAGCCATAAGCCTGACAGGCATACCTCGCCGGAAAGCAGGGCAGGACCCCCTACATCATCACCAGGCCGCCATCGACGGCGAGCACCTGGCCGGTGATGTAGGAGGCTTCGTCGCTGGCGAGGAACGCGACCGCGGACGCGATCTCCTCGGTCGTTCCGAAGCGCCCGAGCGGGGTCCGGTCGATCAGCTGTGCCTTGAGCGCCTCGGGCAGGCTCTCGGTCAGCTCGGTCAGGACGAAGCCGGGCGCGACGGCGTTCACGGTGATGCCGCGCGAGGCGAGCTCGCGGGCCGTCGCCTTCGTCAACCCGATGAGCCCGGCCTTCGCCGCGGAGTAGTTGGCCTGGCCCATCTGCCCGGCCTGCCCGGACACCGACGTGATGTTGATGATCCGGCCCGCCCGTGCCTTGAGCATCGGTCGGGTGACGGCCTTCGTCGGTCCAGAAGGCGCCGAAGAGGTTCGTCTCCAGCACGTCGCGCCACGCCTCGGGGCTCATGCGCATGATCAGGTCGTCGCGGGTGATCCCGGCGTTGTTGACGAGGATGTCGATGCTGACCGAACGCCTCGAGCGCGGCCTTGACCACCGCATCCGCGGCCTCCGGGTCCCGGACGTCGCCCTGGATCGCCGACGCGCGCCGGCCAAGTGCCTCGAGCTCGCCGGCCGTCGCGCGCGCGGCCGCCTCGTTGCCCCTGTAGCTGAACGCGACGTCCGCGCCCTGCGTCGCGAGACGGAGGGCGATGGCCTTGCCGATCCCGCGCGAGCCACCGGTGATCAGCGCCGTCTTGCCGGCCAGGTCGATCATGCGGACTCCTCGTACGGTCGGTCAGTGGGCGACGGCTGGCGAGCCGACGGGGGCTCGCCGGGGACGACGTCGTCGAGCGGCACGTCCACCGAGCCGGGCCGGTCCATGAGCTCGGCGAGGGCCGGCGGGATCGGGTCGACGGAGTCCCAGTCGACGGGCAGCCGAACCTGGACGTCGACGGGTCGACCGCCGCGTCACCGGCGACGCCACGCGCCGGATCCGCCGTCCAGTCGACGGTGACGGCACCGGACGTGAAGCCCGCCCCGAACGCGACGAGCACCACGTTGTCGCCGACCTTGACACGGCCCTCGTTCACGGCCTCTGCGAGCGCGATCGGCACCGACGCCGCCGACGTGTTGCCGTACCGGTCGAGGTTGACGTACATCCGCTCCATCGGCAGGTCGAGGCCCTTTGCGACGGCCTCGACGATCCGGATGTTGGCCTGGTGCGGGATGAACAGGTCGATGTCGGACGGGTCGAGACCCGACTTGCGCACTGATTCGAGCGCGGTCGTCGCCATGGTCTTCGTCGCGAACCGGTAGGTCTGGTTGCCTTCCATCCGGATGTAGTGCTCGCCGCGCGAGATCGTCTCGGCCGAGGGCGGGCTCTTCGCGCCACCGGCCGGGAGCCAGATCATGTAGGCGCCCTGGGGCTCGGTCGTCATCTCGATGCCGAGCGCGCCACCGGGCTCGTCCGACGCCGACAGGACGACGGCGCCGGCGCCATCGCCGAACAGGATGCAGGTGCTCCGGTCGGTGTAGTCGAGGAAGCGGGTCAGCAGCTCGGCGCCGATCACGAGGACGTGCTTCGCGAGCCCGCTGGCGATGTAGGCCTGCGCCGTCGCGAACGCGTACACGAACCCCGAGCATGCCGCCGCGACATCCATCGCCGCCGCCCGGGTGTTGCCGATCGCCTCCTTGACCAGCGCCGCCGTCGAGGGCATCCAGTAGTCGGGCGTGAGGGTCGCGAGGAGGATCAGGTCGATGTCGTCGGGCTCGATCCCGGCCGTCCGGATCGCCCGCAAGCGAGGCCACCGCCGCCATCGATGCGGTGGTCTCGTCGGCCGCGGCGACGCGGCGCTCGCGGATCCCGGTCCGCGACACGATCCACTCGTCGGAGGTGTCGACCATCCGCTCGAGGTCCTTGTTCGTCAGCACCTGTGCCGGGGCGTAGCGGCCCCAGCCGGTGACATGGCGCGGCGCGCGGCGTGCTCACAGCGGCTCCACCTCGATCAGCGGCTGCTTGGCCTTGACCAGCGTGCCGCTCTCGGGGATGACCTTGACGACCCGGCCGGCAAGGTCCGACTTGATCTCGTTGAACAGCTTCATGGCCTCGATCAGCCCGACGACCTGGCCGACCGCGATCTCGCCCCCGGCCTGGACATACGGCGCCGACCCGGGCGCCGGCGAGGCGTAGAAGATGCCGGTCAGCGGCGCCTTGACCGACGGTCGAGCGGCAGGCGTGCCTTCCCCGGCTCGCGTCCGCGCCGCCGGGTCTCGGGCACGACCGTGCGCGGCCGCGCCCGCCGGAGCCGCGCCAGCCGGCAGCCGCGGCCACGAGGGCGGCGGGCTTGCGCAGCACGAGGCCGGTCGCCGCCGCCTCGACCTCGAGCTCGGTCAGGTCCGAGCGGTCGAGCAGCGCCGGCGAGCCGATCGATCAGCGCGAGGAGATCACCATCGGCAGGGGTCGTCGGGCCGCGAGCGCTGCCGGTTCGTCGCGGGCGTCGCCCCGCCGCTGGTGTCCGCGTCGTCCGCGTCGTCCGCGGGAGCCGCCGGCACGTCCGTTTCCTCGGTCGCCGCCGTGTCGGGATCGAGCGGCTCGTCACCGGGCAAGACCCGAGTCGGGCGTCGTCGGTCACACGTCCCACCGCGTGAAGATCAGGGCGGTGTTCTGCCCGCCGAACCCGAAGGAGTTGCTCAGCGCCGCGCGGATCTCGCGCTGGCGGCGCGGTTCGGGGTCAGGTCCAGGCCCTCGGCCGCCGGGTCCGGGTCGGTCCAGGTTGATCGTCGGCGGCACGCAGCCGTCGCGGATCGCCAGGACCGTGACGATGGCCTCGATCGCGCCGGCCGCCCCGAGCGTGTGTCCGAGCATCGACTTGTTGGCGGTGATCGGGACCTCGCCGGCGCGGTCGCCGAAGATCGTCCGGATCGCCTGCAGCTCGGCCTTGTCGCCCTCCGGCGTGGACGTCGCGTGGGCGTTGACGTGGTCGATCGTCCTCGGCGGTCAGCCCGGCCTTCTCGATGCGCGCCGGCGCGCGGCCCGGACCGCGCCGATCCCGCCCGGGGCCGGAAGCGTGATGTGCGAGGCGTCGGCCGTGGCGCCGTAGCCCGACCAGCTCGGCGAGGATCGGCGACGCCGCGGGCCTGCGGCGTGCTCGAGCGCCTCGAGGACCACGACGCCCGCGCCCTCGCCGATGACGAAGCCGTCGCGGCCCTGGTCGAACGGTCGGGACGCGCCCGCGGGATCGTCGTTGCGCGTCGAGAGCGCGCGCATCGCCGCGAACCCGCCGACCAGCGCCTCGTAGATGCCGGCCTCGGCGCCACCGGCGATCATGATGTCGGCGTCGCCCCGGCGGATGATCTCCGACGATTCGCCGAGCGCGTGACCGCCGGTCGCGCAGGCCGACACCGTCGTGAAGTTCGGGCCGGTCATGCCGAAGCTGATCGCGATCTGGCCGGCGCCGACGTTCGGGATGCCCATCGGGACGAGGAACGGGCTGATCCGGTCCGGGCCGCGCAGGGCGTTGGTCGTGAACCCGTCGATGAGCGTGCCGACGCCGCCGATGCCCGGTGCCGAGGATGACGCCGGTCCGCTCCGCCAGCTCGCCCTCGAACCGTGCCGGCAGCCCGGCCTGGTCGAGCGCCTGGCGCGCCGCCACGAGGCCGAACTGGATGTAGCGGTCCGTCCGGCGGATGGTCCTTGCGGTCGAGGACGCCGCTCGCATCGAAGTCGCGGACCTGGCCGGCGATCCGCGAGGTCAGCCGCGACGGGTCGAACGCCTCGATCGTCCGGACCCGGACCGGCCGGCCAGGAGGCCCTCCCAGCGTGCGACGCGACGTCGTTGCCGAGCGCGGTCAGCAGCGCCCATCCCGGTCACGACGACGCGCCGGCGTCGGTCATCCCGTCATCGGACCAGCTTGCCCGTGCGGACCGTGGCCGCCCGGTAGACGTCGCCCGGCAGGCCGCGCGAGGAGATCGCGTTGGCGACCGCGAGCGCGTCGAACGTCGGTCCGCTTGATCTCGGCCGTCACGTTGCTCGTCGACGAGGTCGACGAGCGCCCAGGAGGCGGTCGGGTCGCCATCGAACACGTAGCCGGCGGAGCCGGCGTTGACGATGACCTTCCAGCCGAGGTCGCGGACCTCGGGCAGGTGGGTGTGCCCGCACGGCGATGACGCGCGCGTCGGTGCGCGCGACGCGCTCGACGATGACGGTCGGGTCGAGCGCCTGGTCGAAGCCGGCGGTCTGCGACCCGGGGGAGCGCGTGGCAGACGAGCATCAGCGTGCCGTCCTCGGCGTGCACGCGGCGCTCCGCCGGCAGTCGGCGGAGCCAGGCGATCCGCTCGTCGCCGAGCGCGTCGTGCGCCCACTCGGCCGCGGCCGGGACCGGCGTCGGGGACGCCGTCGGTGCATCCACGGGAAGGCGGCCGCGTAGTCGAAGTCGGCGACGGCGATGTCGGTGTTGCCCTGGACGATCATCGCGCCGTCGGCCTCCATCTCGCGCAGGCCGTCGACCACGCGCGGCCGGGTCCGGGCCGTTGAGGACGAGGTCGCCGGCGACGAGCGACAGCGTCCGGGCCTCGCGCGGCGGATGGCCGCGCGGACGGCCTCGAGCGCCTGGAGCGTTGCCGTGGACGTCGGACGAGGACCGCGAGCCGCGTCATCGGAGCGCGCCCTCGCCCGGGATGATGAAGCAGAGCGTGACCTCGCAGGCCGTCTCGCCGTCGACGCTCGCGACGCCGCGGCCGCGACCGAACCGGCCGCCGAGCTTCTCCATCGTGACCTCGAGCCGGAGGGTGTCGCCCGGGCACGACGATCCGCTTGAAGCGGCAGTCGTCGATGCCGGCGAACAGCCCGATCCGATCGCCGAACCCGGGCTGCTTGCGCCGACGTAGACGGCCATCGTCTGGGCCAGCGCCTCGACCTGGAGGACGCCCGGCATGACCGGCAGGCCCGGGAAATGGCCCTGGAAGAACCACTCGGTGGCGGTCACGCCCTTGATCCCGACGATGCGCTTCGCCTCGGGTCGTACTCGACGATCCGATCGACGAGCAGGAACGGCCAGCGATGCGGGATGAGCGCCTCGATCTCGCGGGTCGACATGGACGGTCCCCGGCGAGGTGGCTGCGGGGGACGGGGCGGTCGTGGTGTCAGTCACGCTGCAAGGATGCGCCCAGCGGGCGACCCGACATGCTGGCGAGATGGCACGCCATGCACGCATGTCCGCGACACCGGCAGCGGCGGGCCGTCACGTTCGCGCGGCGGCCGCCAGGAACGCGGCGCTGCCCACGCCGGTCGAGCAGGTTCGTGGTCATACTGGCCCTCGAGGAACGCCTCGTTGCCGAGCAGCGCCTGGTGGATCGCCACGTTCGTGACGAGCCCGTCGACGACGAGCTCGTCGAGCGCGACGCGGCCGCGCGCGATCGCGGTCTCGCGGTCGGGACCCCAGACGATGAGCTTGCCGAGCAGCGAGTCGTAGTACGGCGGCACCTCGTAGCCGGTGTAGAGGTGCGAGTCCATTCGGATCGCCCGGGCCGCCCGGCGCGTGGATAGCGCTCGACGACGCCGGCGCTCGGGCCGGAACTCGTGCGCCGGATCCTCGGCGTTGATCCGGAACTCGATCGCGTGCCCGCGGAACTGTGACGTCGGCCTGCGAGAAGCCGAGCGGCTCGCCGGCCGCGATCCGGATCTGGGTCGCGACGAGGTCGATCCCGGTCAGCATCTCCGTCACGGGGTGCTCGACCTGGATCCGGCAGTTGATCTCGATGAAGTAGGAGCTGGCCGTCACGATCGACGAGGAACTCGAGCGTGCCCGACGTTCTCGTAGCCGGCCGCGACGACGGCCCGGATGGCGCGCTCGGCGAGGTCGGCCCGGGCGGCGTCGGACAGGGCCGGCGTCGGCGCCTCCTCGATGATCTTCTGGTGCCGCCGCTGGACCGAGCAGTCGCGCTCGCCCAGGTGGACACCGTGGCCGTAGCGGTCGACCGCGACCTGGACCTCGACGTGGCGGTTCTCGTCGAGCCACTTCTCGAGGTACAGCGAGTCGTCGCCGAAGGCGGCCTTGGCCTCGGACCGGCAGACCCGGATGCGCGGACTCCAGCTCGCGCGGCGTGCGGACCATGCGCATGCCCTTGCCGCCACCGCCGGCCGACGGCTTGATGCAGGACCGGGTAGCCGATGCGCTCGGCCTCGCCGAGCGCGTGCAGGTCGTCGCGGAGCATCCCGTCGGAGCCCGGGATCGTCGGCAGGCCATGCGCCCCGAGCAGTCGGCGCGTGCCCTCCTTGCTGGCGAATCGCTCGAGGACGTCGGCCGGTGGGCCGATGAAGGTCAGCCCGTGCGCGGCGACCACGTCGGCGAAGCCCTCGTCCTCGGACAGGAAGCCGTAGCCCGGGATGGATCGCATCGCAGCCGGTGACGAGCGCGGCGGAGATGACCGCCGGCGCCGAGAGATACGACCGCTTGGCGTCGGCCGGGCCGATGCAGATCGCCTCGTCGGCAAGCTGGACGGGCAGCGATTCGCGATCCGCCTCGCTGTAGGCGACGACCGCCTCGACGCCGAGCGTCCGGCAGGCGCGCAGGATGCGCAGGGCGATCTCGCCGCGGTTCGCGATGAGGATCTTGCGGAACATCGCTCAGCCCGTCCGCCGAGCCGGGCGCTGGCGCGACGCTCGATGACGACGAGCTCCTGGCCGTACTCGACGGCATCGCCCGGGCTCGACGAGGCTCGCGCCGACGACGCCGTCGACGGGCGCGACGACCTCCTGCGGGACGCCGAGCATGTCGACGACGCCGAGCCGGTCGCCGGCGCGGACCCGGCGTGCCCGCGTGGCCTCGGGCGCGGCTGGAAGACGCCGACGGCCGGCGATGTCGCGACGGCTCGGCGCCGGTCGCGCGGCCGCCGTGCGCCGTCGCGGCCGTCCGCGGCCCCGGACCGACGCGGACGTGCGGCCCGGCGACGCGCCGCGCGCGTCAGCCGGGGCGTGGCGGTGGCCCTCGACGGCGACCGGCCGGTGCCGTGCTCGGCTGGCCTGGCTGGTCGCGCTGCGCCGGCCGGTCGCCGCTCGCGTCGGGTGGCCCCGCACGGCGCGAGCGCGCACGCGCCAGGCCGTCCTCGCGGACCTCGAGCTCGCCCAGCCCGGTGGCGCCGAGCTTGGCGATCAGCGCCGGCAGGAGCTCGGTCGGTGAGGCGGTCGATGGCGGCGTGGTCCGCGGCGCTGACCGCGATCGGCGTCGGCGGCCGCGGCGGATCGCGCGCTGTCGCCGGTCCGGCGCGGTATCGGGCACTCGCTAGACCTCCTCGCGGGCCGGCGGCTCGTCGCGGACCGCGATGCCAGCTGACGCGCCGACCGGCCACCGGCCCGGACCAGCAGGTCGCGCAGCCGGTCGCCCAGACCCCGGTCGACGGGCGGCGCCGACGGCCGGCGGCTCGGCCTCAGTGTAGGGCCCGAGCGCGCGGTAGCGCCGGTAGCGGGCCTCGACGAGCTCGTCGAGCGGGACGCCGGCCAGCGCGTCGAGCCGGTCGGCGACGATCGCGCGCAGCCGGCGGGCGGTCTCGGCGGGTCGGCGTGGGCGCCCTCGCCCGGCTCGGGGACGACGATGTCGATGACGCCGAGCGCGTGCTGATCGGCGGCGGTCATCCGCATCGCCAGCGGCGGCCGCCGGTGCCTCGTCCGCCGTCCGCCACAGGATCGAGGCGCAGCCCTCGGGGCTGATGACCGAGTAGACGGCGTTCTCGAGGGCGACGACGACGTCGCCGACCGCGATCGCCAGCGCGCCGCCGGATCCGCCTTCGCCGGTGATGACCGCCACGATCGGCGTCCGAAGGCGCGTCATGAGCCCGACGGAGCGGGCGATCGCCTCGGCGATGCCGCGCTCCTCCGAGTCCGGGCCCGGGTGGGCGCCGGGCACGTCGACGAAGGTCACGATCGGGAGCGCGAACCGCTCGGCGAGCTCCATGATCCGCATCGCCTTGCGATAGCCCTCGGGATGCGGCATGCCGAAGTTGCGCCGGATGTTCTCGTCGGTGTCGGCGCCCTTCTGCTGTCCGACGATGGCGACCGTCCGGCCGTCGAGGCGGGCGAGGCCCGCGACCATCGCCGCGTCGTCGCCGAACAGGCGGTCGCCGTGCAGCTCGACGAAGTCGTCGGTCATCGCATGGACGAGCTCGAGCGTCCGCGGCCGGCGCAGGTTGCGCGCCAGCTGGACGCGCGCCCAGACGCCGCCGTTCGATGCGGCGTCGTCCGCCGGTCTCCGGGTCGGCGCGGTCCGCCGTTCGTGCCCGCCTCGGTGGCTCGCTCGGCCAGCTCGGCGAGGAAGCGAGCGGCCGGAACGCAGGCAGTCCAGGCGGGACCTCGAGATCGGGCGGATCGGGGCGAGCATCGGCACGGGCGGGCAGGATGGCGCAGCAGGCCGGATCAGCTCGGCTCGGAGCTCGGTGCGCTGGACGACCCGGTCGACGAAGCCGTGGCTGAACAGGAACTCGGCGCGCTGGAAGCCCGGCGGCAGCTCCTGGGCGATGGTCCCCGCGCGAGACCCGTGCGCCGGCGAACCCGATGAGCGCGTTCGGCTCGGCGATGTTGACGTCGCCAACGGCCGCGAAGCGACGCGAAGACGCCGCCGGTCGTCGGGTCGGTGAGGATCGCTGATGAACGGGACGCCGCGCGCCGCGCAGTCGCTCGAGCGCGGCGAGGGTCTTGGCCAGCTGCATCAGGGCGAGCGTGCCCTCCTGCATCCGCGCGCCACCCGACGCCGCCACGACGATGAGCGGCACCCGCTGCGTCGAGGGCGTGCTCGGCGGCGCGGGTGACCTTCTCGCCGACGACCGCGCCCATCGATCCGCCCATGAACGCCGAAGTCCATGACGCACAGGGCCACAGGCATCTCACCGATGGCGGCTGTGCCCCAGACCGCTGCGTCGCGCATGCCCGTCGCGGTCCGCGCGGCCGCCAGCCGGTCCGGGTACGACTTCTGGTCGGCGAACTCGAGCGCATCGACGGACTGGAGGCCGGCATCGTGCTCGCGCCAGGATCCGCCATCCACCAGCAGCTCGATCCGCGCAGCAGCGGACAGCCGGAAGTGGTGGCCGCAGGTCGGGCACACGCGGTTGGCCTTGTCGAGCTGCTTGTTGAAGAGCATCTCCTCGCACGAGGGGCACTTCGTCCAGAGGTCGGGCGGGTAGGCATTCCGGCGCGAGCGGAAGCTCGGCAGCTTGATCGGCGGCATCAGGCGAGCCTCCGGGCAGCGGCCGCGCGAACGGCACGCTGCATCGGGGTGCCGGTCGGGTGGGTCCGGCGCCAGGCGACGTAGGCCGCGCCCGCGAGGGACAGCGCTGCCGACGTGAGCGCGCCACCGATCAGCAGCGGTCGAACCCGGTCCGGACGCTCGTCGAGGGGTCCGTCGAAGAGCAGGTCGTCCTGGTCCACATCAGCCGGGCGGACGAACCCGATCGGCACGACGGTCCCCTCCGAGCCGGCTGCTGCGGGGAGCCGGATCCCGGCTGCCACGTCGGCGAGGCGCCGCGCCAGACGCTCCTCGAAGCGGAACGACGGATGCAGCCGCGGCAGATCCGCCCGGAGGCGGCTGGTGGCCGCGCGGACGGCGGGATCGACCCGATCGGGCGCGGACCCGGTCAGGTGCTCCTCGCCGGTGGCGGCCAGCAACGACTCCAGGTATCGATCGGTGATGAGCGCCTCGATCTCGCCGACGTCGCGCTGATCGGCATTCACCGCGCGTCGCCGCCGAGGTCGCGTGCCACGGCACGCAACGCCCGATGGATCAGGACCCGGACCGCACCCTCGGACCGTCCCAGCACCCCGGCGATCTCGGCGGTCGTCATCTCGTCGACGAAGCGCAGGACGATCGCGCGCCGCCGGTCGCCCTGCAGGCGTGCGACGGCCTGCCATGCCTCGCCGGCCTCCTGCCGTCGGACGACATCGCGGGCCGGATCCTCCTCGCTCGCGAAGGTCGCGATTGCATCGAGGCCGGTCTCGGGGCGGCGACGCCTCGCGCGGTGTCGATCGGCCACGACGTTGCGGGCGATCCGGAACAGCCAGACACGAAACGTCGAGGCGCCATCGCCCTCATGGGGCTGGGCGCGCTCCTCGAAGCGGTGCAGGTTCGTGAGGGCCGCAACGAACGTCCGTTCCGTGGCGTCCTCGGCGTCGTGGTGATCGCGGAGCTCGTAGTACGCGTAGCTGTACACCTGGGCGAGGTACTTCCGATACAGGGCTTCGAACCGCGCACGGTCCACGCGGGCCGCGTCCACGAGCGGGCGGTCGTGATCGAGGTGCGTGACCCGGGCAGCGCCGGTCTCCTCCGGCTGGCCCACCTTCCACAACGCGCGGCGTGCCATCCCGTTACACCTCGACCGTGTCGCGGGCCGCGAGACGGACGTGCCGGACCTCGGCGGCATGGACAGCCTGCTCGCCGGCGGGTCGCGCAGCGTCCTCGAGGATCAGCGCGCCACCCACGGGATCGACGCCCAGCGCGCGCCGTTCCTCACGGCTCCCGTCGGGGAGGTCGAGCGTGACCGCGCGGCCGGTCGTCACCTGGCGATCGGTCCAGTCGGCGACATCGAACCGACCCCCACGCAGGGCCTCGATCCGGGTCTCGAGCCGTGACAGGAACGCGTCGAGCAGCATCGCGAGGTCGACCGGGCGGCCATGGCTGGCTTCGCCGCAGGGATGTCATCGTGGCCGCGAGGTCGGGCGGGAAATCCGCCGCGGCCCAGTCGGCATTGATGCCCAGCCCGATCACTGCCCGTGGGTCAGTCCCGCCCAGGTCGTCCGTCTCGCCGAGCACGCCGGCCAGCTTGCGGATCGTGCCCGTCGCCTCATCCTCGACCACGAGGTCGTTCGGCCACTTGAGCCGGATCGCCCGGTCGGGCAGCCCGCCCTCCTCCTCGGCCGCATCGGCCATCGCAAGGGTCACCGTGGCGGCGAGACGCCAGACGCGGTCGGGTGGCAGCCAGTCCGGGCGGAAGCCGACCGACAGGAGCAGCGCGGCGCCGCGCGGCGCCACCCACGCACGACCCTGCCGGCCACGACCGGCCGTCTGCTCGTCGGCCACCGCAAGACAGACCTCGGGCGTTCCCTCGGCCAGCCAGCTCCGGACGACGTCGTTGGTCGAGCCGACGGTCGGGAACCGCTCCTGACGGGCGAGGAAGGCCGGCGGCATGTCAGCCGGCCGCTGCCGCGTCGACGGTCTCGGGTCGCTCGAGCTCGAACGCCGCGTGCAGGGCCCGGAGTCCCGTCTCGAGCGCGTCCTCGGCGATGATCGTCGTGATCCGGATCTCCGAGGTCGAGATCATCTCGATGTTCACTCCGGCGTCCGCGAGGGTCCGGAACATCCGCGCGGCGTAGCCCGGCGCGTTCTGGATGCCGGCGCCGACGATCGAGACCTTGGCCACGGCGGTGTCGGTGGTCAGCTCCCGGAAACCCAGGTTGCGCACGATCGGCTCGAGCAGCCGCTTGGCGCGCGCGAGCTCGATCTGCGGGATCGTGAACGACAGGTCGGTGGCGCCGTGGTGGCCGACGTTCTGGACGATCATGTCCACGTTGATCCCGGCGTCGGCCATCGGCTCGAAGACGGTGGCGGCGACGCCCGGCTGGTCGGGCACCTCCACGAGCGTCACCTTCGCGACGTTGCGGTCGTGGGCCAGCCCGCGGACCTTGTTGCGCTGCTCCACGAGCGGGTCCTCCTTGATGCGCGTTCCGGGAGCGTCCTCGAACGAGCTGAGGACCTCGATGACGACGTCGTTGACCCAGCCGAGCTCGACGGCCCGGGTCTGCATGACCTGGGCGCCCTGGTGGGCGAGCTCGAGCATCTCCTCGTAGCCGATCCGCGGCAGCTGGCCGGGCGGCGGGGACGAGGCGCGGGTCGGCGGTGATAGATGCCCGCGAACGTCGGTGAAGATCTGGCAGCGATCGGCGCGCAGGCGCGCGGCGAGCGCCACGGCCGTCGTGTCGCTGCCACCGCGGCCGAGCGTGGTGATCTCGCGCATCGGTGGCCGCGTCGGCGCTCAGCCCCTGGAACCCGGCGACGATCACGACCTTGCCAGCGCTCGAGCTCGGCACGGACCCGGCGTGGCTCGATGCCGGCGATCCGTGCCTTGCCATAGCGGCCGTCGGTGCGTGATCCCGGCCTGCGCGCCCGTCAGCGAGATCGCGGGGACGCCGAGCGCGTGGAGGGCCATCGACACGAGCGTTGCGCTCTGGTGCTCGCCTGTCGAGAGGAGGACGTCGAGCTCGCGGGCGTCGGGCTCCTCGGTGATGGCCGCCGCGAGACCGAGCAGCTCGTCGGTCGTGTCCCCCATGGCAGAGACGACAACGACCAGATCGTTGCCCGCGGCACGCTCGCGCGCGATCCGCCGGGCGACCCGCTTGATCCGGTCCGCGTCGGCGAGCGACGAGCCACCGAACTTCTGGACGACGAGCGGGGCAGGCATGACCGCGGGATTTTAGCAGCGGCCCCGTTCGCTCCCCGGGCAGGCGCCTGATCCCGTTCCGTGGCACGATCCGGAGACCGTGGGCTTCCTGAAGCGACTCCTGGGCTCCGCCGACGCGCCGGCCGCGACCGAGCCGGCCGATCCGGCCAGCCTCGAGGCAGACGAGCGCGCCTACGAGCTCGAGCTGGCGCGGGCGGAGCAGGATCGTCTCGACGAGCTGCAGCAACGACAGCTGCGCTACGCGAGCTACGCCTGGGAGCCGCCGGCGCAGGGCGGTGAGCGCCGGGCGGACGACGCCGACCCAAAGCCCGAGGGCTGAGCCTCAGGCCGTCGCAATGACCTTTGCGCCCGTGGCGCGGGGAGCGACGACGAGCACCCGGCCGCCGAGATCCGTGTCGGCCGCGGCGGCGAGGAAGGCGGCCTCGATGCGCGAGATCGTCGTCATCGAGTCGGCAAAGGCGATGACCGTCGAACCTGCGCCGGACAGGCAGGCGCCGATGGCATCGGCGGCGAGGGCGGCCTCGATGAGGCGCGGCAGCTGGGGGAACGAGGTCGCGCGATAGGGCTCGTGCAGCCGATCCACGGTCAGCTGGCGCAGGAGCTCGTAGCGCCGCGTTGCGAGGCCCGCCACGCCGATTGCCACGGCCGCGAGGTTCGCGACGGCATCGGCGTGCGGCACGACATCCGGCAGGACGTCGCGCATGTCGCCCGTCGACAGACGCAGCTCCGGAATGAAGAGGACGGCCCGCAGGTCGCGTGGCACGTCGAACCGGACGGCCTCCACGCCCGTCGGGCTCGCGGCCGCGACGACGAACCCGCCGAGCAGGGCCGCCGCGGCGTTGTCGGGGTGGCCCTCGATCTCCGTGGCGAGCCGGAGCAGGTCGTGCTGGCCGAGCGGCCCGCCGAGCAGCGAGTTGGCCGCCACGAGCCCGCCGACCGTGGCCGAGGCAGACGAGCCGAGCCCGCGCGACAACGGGATCTGGTTGACCATCTCGACCCGCCAGCCGGCACCGTCCGGCAGATCGCCGCGGGCCTGTCGCATGGCTGCCTCGACCCCCCGAACGAACCGGTTCTCACGGTCCTCGCGCAGCTCGCCGTTGCCTTCGCCGTCGACGGTCAGCTCGATCTCGCCGCGGCTCCAGCTGCGGACCTCGAGCGTGATCCGGTTCGTCATCCCCAGGGCCAGACCCAGGCAGTCGTAGCCCGCTCCGAGGTTGGCTGACGTTGCAGGCACCTCGACGGTGGTCCGCCGGCCATCGAGCTCGGCCAGCCAGTTCGTCACCACGGCGCGCGCTACCAGCCGAGCGCCACGGCGACGGCGCCAACCGTCGCATCGGCTTCGAGCAGCCCGGCCGCCTGCGCCTGCGCGGTCGTCGGGTCCTTGAGCCCGTGCCCGGTGAGCACGCAGACGACCGTCGCCAGGCTGTCGATCCGGCCGGCCTGCGCGGCCCGTCGAACCCCGGCCAGCGATGCCGCCGATGACGGCTCGCAGAAGATGCCTTCGAGCCGCGCCACGTCCCGATATGCCGCGAGGATCTCGTCGTCGGTGACGGCCTCGATCACGCCCGCTGACTCGTCCCGTGCGGCGAGCGCCTGGGTCCCAGAGGCGGGGTCGCCGATGCGGATCGCGGTCGCGATCGTGTCCGGTCGCTCCACGCGCTGCCCGGTGACGAGCGGCGCGGCACCGGCTGCCTGGAAGCCCCACATGCGTGGCAGGTCGTCGATCCGGCCGGCCGCCCGATAGTCGCGGAACCCGGCCCAGTACGCCGTGATATTGCCCGCGTTGCCGACCGGGATCGCGAGGATGTCGGGGGCCCGGCGGAGGTCGTCGCAGATCTCGAAGGCGGCCGTCTTCTGCCCCTCGATGCGGAACGGGTTGACCGAGTTGACCAGCGTCACGGGGTGATCGTCCTGTTCGGCGAGCGCACGCACGATGTGGAGCGCCTGGTCGAAGTTGCCATCGACCGCGACGACGCGCGCTCCGGCAATGAGCGCCTGGACGAGCTTCCCGTGGGCGATCTGGCCACGCGGCAGCACCACGACGACCTCGAGCCCGGCTGCCGCGCCATAGGCCGCCGCCGATGCCGACGTGTTGCCGGTGGAGGCGCAGATGATGGCCCGCGCCCCTTCCTCGAGCGCCTTGGACACGGCCACGACCATGCCCCGATCCTTGAACGAGCCGGTCGGGTTCTGGCCCTCGACCTTTGCGTACAGGTTCGACAGCCCGAGCTCCGCCCCGAGGTTCGCCAGCCGGACGAGCGGCGTGAACCCCTCGCCGAGGCTCAGCGCGGGCGTCGCGTTGGTCATCGGGAGGAACTCGCGATAGCGCTCGACCAGCCGTGGCCGCGCAGAATCCGCACTCCCCGTGAACGGAATGGTCCGCGCCCGCTCAGTCATCGACGGGGTAGAGCGTCACGTCGACGCCGGGCGGGAGGATCGCGTCGAACGCGGCGCGCGCCTCGGCCAGCGTCACCACCTCGGTGCGGAGGGCGGTGCCCTCGTCAAAGGTGACCGAGGCGGCCTCGTCGAGCGCTTCCGGGAGCGTCCCGGACTCGACCGGTGGCACGAACGCATACCAGCGACGCGGCACGTCGAGCCCGTGTGCGGCCTCCTCGGCAGGCCCGGCCGCGACCGGCAGCCCCGCCCAGGTCGATGTCAGGCCCCGAGCCACCGCGAGGAGGTCACCGAGGACCGCGCTGCTCGTGGCGCCGCCGCCGGCACCCGGGCCGCCAAGACCGACGGTGCCGAGCGGCTCCGCGTCGATCTCGATCCGGTTGGTGACCCCATCCGTCCAGCCAAAGGGACTGTCGGACGGGACCGCGGTCGGGATCACGGACGCGACGATGCGGTCGCCATCGCGCATCGCCGAGGCAATCAGCTTGATCGTCAGCCCGAGCCCCGCCGCGCCCTCGACCTCCTGGTCGGTGACACCCGTGATCCCGGGCAGACCCTCGCCACGCGCCCGGGGCGGGGCCGAGACAACCGACTCGGGCACGATCCAGCGGTCGAACGCAAGGCGGGCCAGGATGACGAGCTTGTTGACCGCGTCGTGGCCCTCGACGTCACCGGTCGGGTCGGCCTCCGCATAGCCCAGCTCCTGGGCGTCGACCAGGACGTCGTCGTAGGGCCGGCCCTCCTGGGCCATCGCGGTGAGGATGTAGTTCGTGGTGCCGTTCACGATGCCCCGGACGCGGCCGATCCGGTTGGCCGCCAGGTCCGTGGCGAGCGGCGACAGCACCGGGATCCCGCCGGCGACGGCGGCCTCGAACCGCAGCGCCACGCCCTGCCGCCGCGCGATCGCCTCGAGCTCGGGGCCGTGATGCGCAATCACGTGCTTGTTCGCGGTCACGACCGGCTTGCCGGCGGACAGCGCAGCGGCGATCAACGTGTGGGCCGGCTCGTCACCGCCCATCAGCTCCACGATCACGTCCGTGGCGGGGTCCGCGACCAGGTGGGCCGGCGCGTCGGTCAGCAGGTCGCCGGGCAGGCCGCGCTCGCGCGCACCGTCGATGTTCCGGACGGCGACGGCTGTCAGCTCGAGCGTGCTCCCGTCCTGCGGGGCAAGGCGGTCGCCCTGCTCACGCAGACCGCGGACGACCTCGCCGCCGACCGTCCCGGCACCGAGCACGGCAACGCGCAGCGGGGAGCGGGTCATGGGCGGACAGGGTGACGGGGGCCGGACACGGGCCGAATGGTAGCCGACGACCCGGCCCCCGCGCGGTTCAGGTCATTGGCTGGGAGCCCGCGTCGCCTCCGGCACGTTCTCGAGGCGACCACCGACCTCGTCCCAGATCCTGACGTCCTTGGTCTCCCGCACGAAGCGCCAGCCGATGACCGCCGTGATCAGCGCGACGACGATCGGGTAGATCAGGCCCGCGTAGATGTTTCCCGTCGCCGCAAAGAGGGTCGCGGCGATCAGCGGCAGGAACCCGCCGAACCAGCCATTCCCGATGTGGTACGGGATCGACAGGGACGTGTACCGAATCCGTGCCGGGAAGTACTCGACAAGGAAGGCCGCGATCGGCCCGTAGACCATCGTCACGAACACGACCTGGATCCAGACCAGCGCGATCATCAGCAGGACGTTCGGGTCGGCGCTGATGTAGGTCGAGGTGACCGCCGGATCGGTCTTCGGGTTGACCACCGGATTCGCCGCCGCAAACATCAGGTTGTAGATCGGGAAGTAGCTGATGGCAGCGATCAGGCAGCCGCCGAGGATGATCGGCTTTCTGCCGACCCTGTCCGACAGCCTGCCGAAGAAGATGAAGAACGGTGTCGCCAGCACGATCGCGGTGCCGACGATCAGGTAGGCGTTGCTGAACGAGATGCCCAGGATGTTCTGCATGAAGAACAGCGCCTGGAACTGGCCCTGATACCAGACGACGGCCTGGCCCGCGGTCATGCCGAACAGGGCCAGGAGGATGAGGCGACGGTTTGCCCCGTTCCCGAAGCTCTCGCGCCACGGTGACGTGCTCGACTTGCCCTCGGCCTTCAGACGCGTGAACAGCGGGGTCTCCTGGAGCCGGAGCCGGATCACCAGGGCGAGGACGACGAGGACGGCCGAGAGGATGAACGGGATCCGCCAGCCGTACTCGCGGAACGCGGCGTCGCCCATCGTGATCCGGAAGAACGCGATCACGGCGAGGGCCAGCAGCAGGCCGACCGTGGCGGTCGTCTGGATCCAGCTGGTGTACTTGCCGCGCTCGTGATCGGGGGAGTGCTCCGCCACGTAGATCGCGGCGCCGCCGTACTCGCCACCGAGCGCGAGGCCCTGCGCGAGGCGCAGCAGCACGAGGATGATCGGGGCCAGGACGCCGATCTGGGCATAGGTCGGCAGGATGCCGACGAGCGCGGTCGCACCGCCCATCAACGAGATCGTGACGAGGAAGGTGAACTTGCGGCCGATGATGTCCCCGATCCGCCCGAAGAACGCGGCCCCGAACGGCCGAACGGCGAAGCCGGCCCCGAAGGTCGCCAGCGACGAGAGGAGGGCTGCCACCTCGTTGCCGGGCGGGAAGAACTGCGTCGCGAAGAACGCCGCGAGCACGCCGTACAGGTAGAAGTCGTACCACTCGATGACGGTGCCGGCGGCTGACGCACTGATGACGAACGGCAGCTTGTAGCGGTAGACCGCTTCCTTCTGCGTGTCGGCTGGTACGGCCGTGGTAGCCAAGGGTGGATCCTCCTCGAAGGCGTCCGCAGCGCGGGCGGACGGGCTCGGCTGGGCACACGCGCGTTGGGGTGCCAGGGGCTGGCGAGCGACCGTGACCTCCTTGGCACCTCCTTCCGGTGATGCGAGGAACGCGGGGTCGGCCGGCGCGACGGGGCCGAGCGCCTCCTCGCGGGTACGGCGACAGCATCGATCCACTGCAGCGTCGTGGCAATCCCTTTTTCGTCTCGTCCCCTGGCGCCCGCCGCCAGTTGTGCCTCCGCTACACTCGGCGCCCATGACCACCGAGCTTGCCCCGGCGCCCGCGCCCGTCGCAGACCCGGCGCCCCGACCGCGCATCTTCTCGGGGATCCAGCCGTCGGGGGTCCCCCACCTCGGTAACGATCTCGGCGCCATCCGCAACTACGTCGCGCTGCAGGCCGAGTACGAGGCGATCTACTGCATCGTCGACTACCACGCGCTCACGAGCACCCACTCGGCCGACACGCTGCGCCGCCGGACACGCGAGATGGCCGCGACGCTGCTTGCCCTGGGTCTGGACCCCGAGCGCTGCATCCTCTTCGTGCAGTCGCACCGGCCCGAGACGACGGAGCTCACCTGGCTCCTCGCCACGGTCACCCCCGTCAGCTGGCTGGAGCGCACGCCGACCTACAAGGAGAAGCGCCAGTTCCAGCCCGAGGACGTGAACCACGGGCTGCTCACCTACCCGGTCCTGCAGGCCGCCGACATCGTCCTGTACAAGGCCTCGCTCGTGCCCGTCGGCAAGGACCAGGCGGCGCATCTCGAGCTGTCGCGCGAGATCGTTCGTCGCTTCAACGCCATGTACGGCGACACCTTTCCCGAGCCGCTGGCCGTGCACACCGAGGCACCCACGGTGCTCGGCACGGATGGTGTTCGGAAGATGTCGAAGTCGCTCGACAACGCGATCGAGATCCTCGCCGAGCCCGACACGATCCGTCGCCAGGTCATGTCGATGGTGACCGACACGCAGCGGATCAAGCGCACCGACCCCGGCCGGCCCGAGGTCTGCAACGTGTGCCAGCTACACCGGTTCTTCGGCGACGACTTCGAGACGATCTGGGACGGCGAGCGGACCGCCCGGACGGGCTGCGTCGACACGAAGCGGCTGCTGGCGGACCGGATCATCCGGCACTACGCGCCCGCCCGCGAGCGCTATCTCGAGCTGATGGCGAACCCCGACCGGATCGACACGATCCTGCGCGACGGTGCCGAGCGGGCGCGACCGATTGCCGAGGCGACGATGGCCGAGGTCCGCGAGCGCATGGGTCTGCGCTAGGGGTCGCAGCGGCGGCTACCATGATCCGGCGGGACCGATGCCGATGGCCGGCCGTCCGGCCTCGCGCGAAAGGCCGCCGATGATTCAGGACCTGTTGGAGCAACGGGACCGCCGCCTCGTCCGCGCGGCGCTGATCCTCGTCGTCGTCGCCCTCGCCCTGGTGGTCGGCGGCCAGCTCGTCTCGATCTTCTTCTTCTTCGGCGACATCGTCCTCACGTTCTTCCTCGCCTGGCTCATCGCCTTCGTCATCAGCCCGGCGGTGAACTGGCTCATCGAGCGCATCCCGGGTCTGCCCCAGGCGGCGGCGACCGTCCTCGTCTATGCCGTGCTCGTCGTGGTCGGGCTGGCCATCCTCGTGGCCGGCGCCGCGGCGCTGTACTCGTCGATCGACCAGTTCATTCGGGAGATCCCGACGATCCGCGAGGACCTGCCGGCGATCGTCGCCCCGTACCAGGACTGGCTCAACTCGCTCGGATTCGAGCAGATCAACCTGCTCGCGCAGGCCGAATCGGTGCTGGCCAACCTCAACACGATCGCGGGCACGCTCGTCGAGCCGCTCCAGCAGGTCGCCGTCGCGAGCGTCGGGCTCCTCGGCACGTTCCTGATCACGTTCTTCCTGTCGGTCTGGATGGTCCTCGACCGGGCCAAGATCGTGGCGTTCCTGTTCCGCCTCGTCCCGCCGGCGTGGGCCGAGGAGGCGCGCCTGCTCCAGACGACGGTCTCGCGCTCGTTCGGCGGCTTCCTGCGCGGTCAGGCGATCATGGGCGTGACGAACTTCTTCGTGGCCCTGACGCCGCACCTGCTGTTCGACCTGCCGCTGGGTGCCCTGTCGGCGACCACCGCCGGCCTTCTCCACGCGATCCCGTTCTTCGGCCCGTTCGTCTCGTGGGCGCCGCCCGTCCTCGTCGCGCTGGTGTTCTCGCCCGACGACCTGCCGCTGACCGGGCTGATCATGCTCATCGGCTGGTTCGTCTCGATGAACATCCTCCAGCCTCGGATCATGCAGGGCGCAGTCGGCATCCACCCGATCGTCGTCCTCGGCTCTGTGCTCATCGGCTCGAAGGTCGCCGGGGTCGCGGGGGCAATCTTCGGGATCCCGATCGCCGCGGTCGTCTCATCGTTCTTCTTCCACTTCCTCAACCTGTCGAGCGCCGAGCGATCCGTCGCGTCGCGGGCAGCCCGCCGGCTGGAGCGTCGTGGCGGCAAGCCGGTGCGGGTGCCACGGGAGCCCGATCCAGCGCTCGACTCGGACATCGACGACGCCGCGGGTCCTCCCCAGGCCGGGCCGTCGTCCGTTGCGGCGGGCCGGGCCGGCAGCGAACCGTGAGCGACGAGCGCGACGAACCAGGCGCCGACGGCCAGGAGCGAGCAGGGACCCCGAGGAGGGACAGCCGGGCGGACCGGCCCGACATGACGCGCGAGCGCGCCCGGACCGAGCGCCGCGACCTCGACCTCGAACGCGGCGAGCCGGTCGCCGGTGGCGCCCTGCGGGGCGGCCCACGTGCACTCCAATCCAGGGCGCGGCCGCTGAACGACTGGGCGACGCGGCCGCGGATCCTCATCACAAACGACGACGGGGTGGAATCGCGTGGGCTCCTCGCGCTCAAGCAGGCGCTCGACGCGATCGGCGACACGACGGTCGTCGCACCCGACACGAACCAGAGCGCGGTCGGCCACCAGAAGACGCTCATGCGCCCACTGCGCGTACGCGAGCGAACTCTCGGCGACGGATCGCTCGGCTATTCCGTGGACGGCTCCCCGACAGATGCCGTCAGCCTCGCCTTTCTCGGCTTCTTCGACCACGGCTTCGACCTCGTCGCGTCCGGCATCAATTACGGCGCGAACCTCGGCGACGACATCACCTACTCGGGCACAGTCAGCGCGGCCATGGAATCGGTGATCAACGGCTGCCCGGCGTTCGCGATCTCGCAGGAGTACTACGAGCATCCCGACTTCACGCTGTCGGCGATGGCGGCCGCGGTCGTGGCCCGCAACATCCTCGAGCACGGCCTCGCGGCGGGCGAGCTGGTCAATGTCAATGTCCCGGCCGTGTCGCCCGACGAGTTCGCCGGGTTCGAGGTGACCCGCCTGGGCAAGCGCGTCTACCAGGACGAGCTGATCCAGCGCGTCGACCCGCGCGGGATCCCCTACTACTGGATCGGCGGACCGCCACCATCGGGTCTCGCCGTCGAGGGCACGGACTTCCACGCAGTCGTCAACCGACGCATCGCGGTCACGCCGATCCACCTCGACCTGACCGGCCGGCGGCTGTTGAAGCGGCTCAGGACGTGGGAGTGGCAGATCCCGGACGGGTTGTTTGCCGGCGCGGAGCCGGAAGCCGCCCAGCCACCCGGACCGGATCGACCGCTTGCCGCGGACCTCGACCGGACGATTGCCGAGGAGCGCCGGCTGGAACGTCGATAGTTCGCGGCCGGGGCTCGCGCTACGCCGCGGCCAGCCCGCGCCGCTTCTCGAGCACGAGCTGCAGGTCCTGGGTGATCCCGGTGGCAAAGCCCGCCTCGCTCAGCGCGAGGTAGTACTCCCACATCCGGATGAACCGCTCATCGAACCCGAGCGCCCGCACCGCCTCCGTTCGCGCCATGAAGCGGGTCCGCCACTCGCGCAGCGTGCGCACGTACGAGTCGGCGATATCGCTCACGCCCGTGATCAGCAGCTGCGTGTCACGGGTCGCCCGCTCGATGACCGCGAGCGAGGGGCACAGCCCGCCCGGGAAGATGTAGGTCTGGATCCAGTTCGCGCCGCGGACCTGGCGCTCGTACGCCGCGTCCGGGAACGTGATCGACTGGAGGCTGAGACGTCCACCCGGCACGAGCGACCGGTCGCAGACCTCGAAGAAGGTGGCGAAGTACTCGGCCCCCACCGCCTCGAGCATCTCGATCGAGACGACCGCGTCGTAGGTGCCCGTCACGTCGCGATAGTCCTGGAGCCGGACGTCGACGAGGTCGGACAGTCCCGCGGCGCGAACCCGTTCCGTGGCGAGGGCGTGCTGCTCGGCCGAGATCGTCACGGTCGTCACCCGGCAGCCGCGCTCACCGGCCGCATACAGGGCGAAGCCGCCCCAGCCCGTGCCGATCTCGAGCACGTGCATGCCGGGCACGAGACCGGCGCCGTCCGCCATGCGCCGGTACTTGGTCCGCTGCGCCTCCGCGAGTGACTCGTGGCCGGTCTCGAACACCGCGCTCGAGTACGTCATCGACTCGTCGAGGAAGAGGCGGTACAGGTCATTGCTCAGGTCGTAGTGCGCCGAGATGTTGCGACGTGCCTGGTCCTTCGTGTTGCGCCGGGCGCGATGGGCGATCGTGCGAGCAAGCTGGGTCGGGAGGCGGAACAGGCCGCTCGACAGGGCGAGGGCCTCGCGATTGGCGGCCGCCAGCCGCAGGAGCGCGGCAAGGTCGGGGCTCGACCAGAGACCGTCGACATACGCCTCGCCACCGCCGGTCTCCCCGTTGACGAGCATCCGCACGAGCGCCTCACGGTCGTGGACGTGGATCTCGGCGCGCAGGTCCGAGCCGGCATCCCCGAACGCGAGCTCCGAGCCGTCGGGCAGGACCGCAGTCAGGAACCCGACCCGTATCCGGGCGGCACCGGCCAGGGCGACCCGTTCGGCGAGCCGGCCGACGAGCGAGCTCGGCCCGACGCGCGGGCGTGAGGCGGCGCGCGCCCTCATTGGACTGCCGCCCCGTGGCGCTGAAAGCGGGCGCCGCGTCGCCACAGGCGGAGGGCGTGCCAGTGGATGAGGAGCGTGGTCTTCTGGGTCACCAGTGGATACCTCAGAAACATGCGGAGGAGGCTGCGGTTCGTCATGCGGCGGCGGATGAGATCGAGGCTCGCGTGGAGCACGAGCTCGCCATCGCGTGCCTCGTTGATCGTGATACGGACACGCCGCGCCTCGTCCCGGACGTGGACGGTGTAGCGGCCGGTCATCTCGATGAAGGGCGAGACGTAGAACGCCTTGTCCATGCCCGATCGGAGCGCGTCGTCGCCCTCGGGAGCGGACGGGTCGCGTCGGAGCGTGTAGAGGTGGCGCTCGAGGTGCGTGTTGTGGACCTCGACGACGACCAGCTCGAGCTCGCCGGTTGCATTCCGGCAGAGGTAGAAGCTCGCCGGGTTGAAGACGTAGCCGAGCACCCGCAGGTTCGAGATGAGGGTCACCTGCCAGCCGGTCGGAGTCGACACCCTCGCGACCGCAGGTGGTCGAGCACGGCCGTCCGAAGGTCGACGCGCGGGCGGCTCGAAATGATCGTCGTCACGGAATGCCACGAACGCCCGCCCGATTCCGAGCGACGAGGCGCGGCAGCCGCCGGCGCTCCCCGAGCTCGTCGAGGTCGAGCGCGGCATAGCAGACCCGGTGCTCCAGCGCGTACTCGAACGGCTGGGCGCGCCGATGGCGGACGATCCCCTCGAGAAGATGCGATCTCACGCGGCACGCTCCTGGACGGCAGCGCCAATGAGCGCAGCCGCCGTCAGGCCCGAGCGGCAGCCGTCCTCGTGGAAGCCGTAGCCGAGGTGGGCACCGGCGTACCAGGTGTCCCGCCAGCCCTGCAGCTCACCGACCGCAGCCTGGCCCCGCAGCGTCTCGAACGTGTACAGCGGGTGCGACATCTGCTCGCTCGCGCAGGACAAGGTCCTCGCGCAGGCCGGGGCCCGGATTGACGGAGACGAGGTAGTCCATGGGACCGGGCAGTCGCTGCAGGCGGTTCATGTGGTACGTCATGGTCAGCGATTCGGGCGGGCGGGCGCAATCGTCGTGCTCGACATTCCACGAGGCCCAGGCGGCGCGACGGCGCGGCAGGACGTCGGTATCCGTGTGCAGGACGACCCGATTCGTGGTGTAGGCGAAGGAGCCAAGCGCCGCCCGCTCACGGCCGTCGGCGTCGCGCAGGAGCTGTAGCGCCGTGTCGGCGTGGGTGGCCAGCACGACCCGCGTCGAACCGTTCGGCGGCGCCGTCCCCGGTTCGGACGGTCACCCCCGCCGCACCACGGTCGACCGCGACGACGGCCGTTCCGGCTCGCACGGTCCCCGCCGGCAGTGCATCCAGGATCCGCTCGACATAGCGCCTCGAGCCCCCGCTGATCGTCCGCCACTGGAGCGCCCGGCCGTGCCCGATGAGGCCGTGCTGGTCGAGGAAGCGCAGCATGGAATCGAGCGGGAAGTCGAGGATCTGCGACGCGGCGGTCGACCACACGGCGGATGCGATCGGGAGCAGGAAGTGGGTGCGGAAGTGGCGCCCGAAACGCCGCTCGTCGAGATACGCGCCGAGCGTGAGCGTCGAGGGCACCCCCGCGTCGAGGCGCGCCCGCGCGTCGCGGTAGAACCGATCGATGTCGACGAACATCCGCCAGTAGCCGGCCCGCGCGATCGCCGACGGCCGGGCGAACCAGCCGCGGATCCCGCGCGAGCTGAACTCGACGTCGCAGGCCCGGCACGTCGATCCGAGGGACATCTCGCCTGGCTGGGTGGCCACGCCGAGCTCGGCGAGCAGCCGGATGAAAGTCGGATAGGTGTGCTCGTTGTAGACGATGAAGCCGGTATCGACCGGGATCGGGCCGCCCGGCGCGTCGACCGTCACGGTGCTGACGTGCCCGCCGACCGTCGCGTCGCGCTCGAACAGCCGGACCTCATGGTCGAGCCGGAGGGCGTAGGCGGCGGCCAGGCCGCTGATCCCGGAGCCGATGACCGCGATCTTCACGGTGTCGGCGTCCCGGCGTTGGCGGCCTGCTCGTCGAGGGCGCGACGCATGCCCGCAGCCGCGTCCCGCCCGATCTTTGCGAACACCGAGCCGAACAGCGGCTGGATGAGACCCATGAGGCCGCTGAGCTCGATGTCGGCCCGGTAGTCGACGCGCGTGCCACCTGACGGCAATGGCTCGAACCGGATGTCGTCGGTCGCGGTGACCCCCGAACCGGCGCCGGCAAGCACGACCCGTCGCGGCGCGTCGTGCACCGTGATCCGGTACTCCATCGGGCGGACCTGGCGGCCGATGTGCACGCCAAGCCGGTAGCGCGAGCCCTCGGTGACGGGGCCGCTGTCGAGCCGCTCCGACGTCTCGGTTCCCGGGTCCCAGTCGGGCATTGGCGAAGTCGGCCACGTAGTCAAAGGCGGCCTGGATCGGCAGACGGGTTTCGATCTGCTCGTGGATGCGGGTCATGCGATCTCTCCTGGGTGGGTGGCGACCGGAGGGCGCGGGGCACGCGATCGGCGAGCGCCCGCGAGCGCCACGATGGGGTACCAGAGCAGCCGCCGCGCGAGGGCCGGAACACGGGTCGTCGGCACCAGATCGAAGGCCCGCGCGCGCCGGTCGAGGAACAGCTGGCCGCCGCGCGCCCCGGCGTCCGGGTCGGTGGCCAGCCAGACGATCGTGTCGATCCCTCGGCAGGTGTCCGAAGGAGCGGCCCCATGACCGCGTGGAAGGTCGGCAGCGCGTCGGCCAGCCCAGGCGTGTCCGCCCAGCCCGGGTGCATCGCGTTGACCCGGACGGCCGACCCCTCGAGCCGGCGCGCCCACTCGCGGACCAGCGTGACCTGGACGCGCTTGGCCCGGGCGTAGGCGCGGGTGCCCGCAGTACGGCGTCGTGGTCCACTCGAGGTCGTCGAGGTCGGAGCCGCTGCATGTACTGCCCGCCCGAGGTCACGGCGATCACACGGGCGCCATCGCCTGCCTCGAGCAGTGGGAGGAGGCCGGTCACCAGGGCAAACGGCCCGACGACCATGGTCGCCAACGTCGATTCGATGCCGTCGGGGCTCATCGAACGCTCGTGGAAGATCGCGCCCGCGTTGTCGACGATGACATCGAGCCTGGGCTCGGTGGACAGGATCTGCAGCACCGCCCCCTGGACCGAGGCCAGGGAGGACATGTCGGCGACGATGGGCCGGAACCGGTCCTCGCCGTGCCGCTCGACGAGCTCGTCGCGCAGCAGGGTCAGGCGCTCCTTCGAGCGGCCGACCAACAGGAGCCGGGCGCCGAGGCGGGCGAGGGCGTCGGTGGTCGCGCGACCGAGGCCGGATGTCGGGCCGTGATGAGGACCGTCCGCCCACGCAGTGCGTTCGGGGCGGGGTCGTGCCAGCGAAAGGCGCGGCGGCGAGCAGCGGAACCGATCCGGGTAAAGCTGGCCGCGACGGTGATCTCGAGCGCGAGGTCGAGCACGGTCGCGCCGGGGAGCGGTTGGCGGCGAGACGGATGGGAAGCCATTGGGTCCGCGGTCCTCGTGCGGGCGCCGCCTGGGGCGGGCCGGGAGATCTCGAGATGGAATGCGCGGCAGGTGCCGCACCGGATCATCGCCGTCCGGCGACGCCGGCGAGCGAGTGTAGGACGTCGGGTCCCGCCGAGAGACCGGCGGGACCCGACGCGGGGGTGGCTGGCTGGCTAGGCGGCCGGGTTGCGGTCCGTGCCGTTGCGTCGTGCGAGGAGCGCGACGCTGCCGAGGAAGGCGATCGCGGCGAGCGCGAGCAGACCGATCGGCAGGCCACCGGCCGTGCCACCGGCGACCGGCAGCGTGTCGGTCGGCGGGGTGGACGGCCGGGCGGTCCCATCGACCGCGATGACGGCCTCGAGCGCGTTGTCGCCAACGGCCGGGCTTGCCGCCGAGCCGATCGCGAACACGCTGTAGGCGTTGCAGTCCTCAATCGTCACGCCAGGCAGGTCGAGGGCGACGGCGGTGTCGCCGGCCGGCCGGACCTCGAGGTCGTAGGTGTCCGCGGGAAGGTCGAGATAGTCGGTCGTGTTCGGGTATTCGAGGTCTTCGATGAGGGCCTCGTCAGCGGGGGCGCCTGCGGGTGCAACATCAATGGCCGGGCGCGTCGGCGCTGAAGTGCACCACCCGGACCTGTGCGGTCGTGCACGACGGGGACGGGTCGTCCTCGATGACCTGCGCCGTGATCGACGCGACCGCGTCCGTGGCGGCGATCGTGTACATCGAGCCGGCCGCGACGGTCACGTCGGCGTCGATCACGGGGTCCGTCGTCGTGCCGGTCGCGAAGACCTTCACGTTGTGGTCCCCGGACGGAACCTCGAGGTAGCTCGGAGATCGTGCCGTAGGGCACATTGGTCAGGGCTTCGATCGACCGTGTCGTCGAGCTGCACGTCGACGGCCGGCGCGTCGGGCGATGCGTGGAGCACACGCACCATCGCGGTGTCGGCGGCGCTTGCCGGTGCCGCCATCGCGAGGAGGAGTGCCGTGGCGGCCAGGATGCGGGCAATGCCCATGCGTGTGCGTGTCACCGTTGTTCTCCCTGTGCTCGGTGCCTGTGCGTACCGATGACCCCGAGCAATTGTCGAGGCTTTGTACACCCTAGGCCCGAACACTAGAGCCTATGTACAACGCTTGTCAAGACTCCATCTTGTGGTATGTTGTGCAAACCATGTACACAATCAAACAAGCAGCTGCCCGAACCGGCCTCAACGTTCCGACCATTCGCGCCTGGGAGCGGCGCTACGGCGTCGTCGCCCCCAGCCGCACGGCCGCGGGCTACCGGCTGTACGACGACGACGCCATCGAGCGACTCCGGGCGATGCGCCGGCTGATCGAGGGCGACGGCTGGCGACCGAGTCAGGCTGCCGAACGGGTGCTCGCGTCGGGGGCGAGCATTGCCGAGCTGGGCCGGCCCGTCGACGTCGAGCCCGCCCCACCCGATGTCCGTGTGGACGATGAGGGAGCGGCCCTCGACCAGGAGGCGGTTCGCTCGTTCGTGACCGCGGCCCGCCAGCTCGACGTGCGCGCCATGGACCTGCTCCTCGACGAGGCCTTTGCCAGCCGGCGGTTCGAGCGGGCCATGCAGGAGCTCGTGTCTCCGGCGCTGCGCGCGGTCGGTGAGGGCTGGGCGACCGGCGAGATCGACGTGGCGTCGGAGCACGCGGCAAGCGAGACCGTGCGGCGCCGGCTCGCGCGGCTGTTCGACGCGGCCGGGCGGTCCATGTGGGGCCCTGCGGTGGTCGTGGGCCTTCCGCCCGGCAGTCACCACGAGATCGGCGCATTCGCCTTTGCGGTGGCCGCGCGGCGCGCCGGGATGGGCGTCCTCTACCTCGGCGCGAACGTGCCGCTCGAGAGCTGGCTCCGGACGGTCCGCGAGACGGGCGCTCCGGTGGTTGTGCTTGGTGTCGTCACGTCCGGCGACGTCACATCGGCCGCGGTCGTGGCGGAGGCGCTGCGGACCGTCCGCCAGCCGCCCGCCTGCTTCTTCGGCGGTCCGCTGGCACGCCAGGTCGCGCTGGCGTCGGCGTCCTGGCTGCCCGAGCCGATCGAAGCCGCCGTGGGCCACGTCCTGCACGCGGTGGACGCGCCGGTCTAGCAGGCGGACATCGTCGGATGTCCATGGCGGCACGTGACCGGTGACGGCTGCTGGCCGCGCCATGACACCCGATGCTCGCCGCCATGAGCCCCACCGCCGCAGCAACTCGACGCCGCGACCGATTCCTCGCCTCGGAGCCCGTGGTGTGGATCTCGAGCGTGCGACCCGACGGGTCGCCCCACCTGGTCCCGATCTGGTTCACGTGGGACGGCACGTCACTGCTCGTCTTCTCCAAGCCGCATGCGCAGAAGGTGCGCAACATCCACTCGAACCCGACGGTCATGCTCGCGCTCGGCGATCCCGCCGCCGATTTCGACGTCTGCCTGGTGGAAGCCCGTGCGGAGCTCGATCCGGAGCCCCTCACCGCGCTGCCCGAGGCGCATCTCGCGAAGTACGGGGAGCGGATGGCGACGCTCGGGCTGTCGGCGGAGACGTTCCTGCAGACCTACTCGCAGGTCGTCCGGATCACGCCCACCCGCCCCCTGGTGTGGCACGGTCGAACGACGCCGCCGAGCGTCCTCGCCGTTGCGTCCATCTACGAGCCGATCCGGCCGGCCGCCCGGCGCACTGCCGGCGAGCCCCTCGCGGCTGCCGTGCCCGCCCCGCCTGTGCGTGGCGGGCGGCCGCTTCGGGCAGGCTTCGGCCGGGCCCTCCGCGCACTCTTCGTGCCGGCACCGATGCCGGCAGCCCAGGCCGTCTAGGTCAGGCGGGCATCAGGACCGGCGGCCCTTCCAGTCCGACAGGATCTCGCGTGCGGCGTTCTGACCCGGCTGCCCCGTGACCCCGCCGCCCGGGTGTGCGCCCGCGCCCGCGAGGTACAGCCCCCAGGGCGAACCGATACCGTGCGTGACCCAGCAGCGGCCGCCACAGGAACCACTGGTCAAGCCCTGGCTCCGCGTGATCGGGTGCCCGCCGGTCAGGCCGTAGTCGCGCTCCAGGTCGAGCGGCTGAGGACCTGCCGCGCGGTGACGAGGGCGCTGATGCCGGGCGCGTACCTCCTCGAGCGTCCGCAGGACGAGATCCCCCAGCTCCTCGCGTCGCTCCTCCCAGGTTCCGTCGCGCAGCTCGTACGGGGTGTACTGGGCGATGACGCTCATGACGTGCGTGCCGCTGCGCCCCCGCGACGAGGGACGGATCGGCGAGCGACGGGATGGTCGCCTCCAGGATCGGGCGTCCGAGATCCGGCCGTACTTGGCCGCGTCGAAGGCGCGTTCCATCGCGTCGATGCCCGGCGCGACGATGATCCGGCCCCGGAGGAGCGCTCGTCGTCGCCGCCGCCGAGGGAAAGACGGGCAAGGCCGAGAGCGCGAGGTTGACCTTGGAGACCGTGCCCGGGGTGCGGATGTTGCCCGCCCGCCACCGCAGGCGCGGCCCGACGCGACGGGTCGGCCAGGGCCGGTGAGGGTCCGCTTGGGGTCGGCCGCGGTCACGACGGCGCGCGCCTCGATCTCATCGCCCGCCCGCGAGCGACGACGCCGATCGCGCGACCGTCGCGGGAGGATGCGGTCACGTCGGCGCCGGTGCGGATCTCGGCGCCGGCGGCCTGTGCCGCGCCCGCGAGCGCCGCCCGAGCGCACCGGGGCCACGCCTCGGCAAAGACCGACTGGCCCGCCGCGCCACCATCTTTGCCCGCCGAATCGGCGAGCAGCACGGCGGCCGTGCCGCGGACCACGGTCCCATGCCGTGTACTGCACGCCCCGCCAGGCGATCGCCGCGCGAACGGCGTCGGTCTCGAAGTGCTCGGCGACGAGGTCGGCGACGCCATCGGCAGGGCCCGCAGGACGTCGCGGCCGTCGCCGCGACCCAGCCCACGGAACGTTTGTCCAAGTGACAGCCCGGCAGCGCGTCGCCGATCCCCGGCGAGTCGATGTCGGGCGGCGTGGCGGCCGCGATCTCGGCCAGGAACGGCGCAGCGAGCGGACGAGCTGGTCGAAGCCCGGATACGCATCGGCGTCGTGCGGTGGAGCGCTCGCGGAGGTCGTCCGCGGTCCTGCTGACGTCCGCCCACAGCGTCACCGCGGCCCATCCGGCTGCCGGGGCGAAGGAGCGAACGTGCGGCGCGACCAGTCGCAGCCCGTGCCGCTTCAGCTCGAGATCGTGCCAGAGCACGTGCGGAGCCGGCCGACCGTGTGGGCAAGGGTCGGGCACGCGGACGCCTGGGCCAGCTCGTCGGTCGCTGCAGCGCCACCGACGACATCCCGCCGCTCGAGGACGACCGTCCGGAGCCCGGCCGTCGCGAGGTAGGCCGCGGTGACGAGGCCGTTGTGACCGCCGCCGATGACGACCGCGTCGTAGCGGTTCGGGGCGCCGGCCACTCAGGCCGCCGCCGGCCGCGTGACCGCAGCAGCTCCATCGCCGCGATCCGCCCGGGCGCGCCCATGATCCCGCCGCCCGGGATGCGTCGCCGAGCCGCACAGCCACAGGTCTCGGATCGGCGTCCGGTAGCGGGCGTAGCCCGGGCACGGGCCGGTTGAAGAAGAGCTGCTCGAGGCGCAGCTCGCCCTGGAAGATGTTGCCCTCGGTCAGGCCGGTCGTGCGCTCGATGTCGAGCGGGGTCTGCACGTTGCGGTGCAGGATGATGTCGCGGATGTTCGGCGCGAACTCGGCGATCCGATCGATCACCGGTCCGCCGAACGCCTCGCGCTGGTCGTCCCACGTCCCAGCTCCGGCGCGAGGTGGTACGGCGCGTACTGGACGAAGCAGCTGATGACGTGCTTGCCGGGCGGGCGCCATGGACGGGTCGACCAGCGTCGGGATGATCATGTCGATGTACGGCTTGCGGCTGAACTGGCCGTACTTCGCGTCGTCGTAGGCCTGCTCCATCTCGTCGAGGCTCGGGCTGAAGCGAGATGGCGCCGCGGAGGTGCTCGCCGGCGCCGGGCAGGCAGGTGAAGTCGGGCAGCGCATCGACCGCGAGGTTGACCTTGCCCGACGAGCCGCGGAACTTGAAGCGACGGACCTCATCCTCGAACATCCGGCTCAAGGGTGCCCGGCTCGAGCAGGCCGAGGAACGTCCGGCTGCTGTCGACCGAGCTGAGGACGCTGCGGCCTCGATCTCCTCGCCGCCTTCGAGCACGACCCCGGTCGCGCGGCCGCCGCGCACGACGATGCGCGCCACCGGGCGCCTCGAGCCGGATCTCGGCGCCGAGCGCACGCGCCGCGCTCCCGATCGCGTTCGAGATGCCGCCGGTGCCGCCCTTGGGGATCCCCCACGCGCGGAACGCGCCGTCGATCTCGCCCATGTAGTGGTGGAGCAGCACGTACGCGGTGCCCGGCGACTGCACGCCCTGGTACGTCCCGATGATCCCGGACGCCGCCATCGTCGCCTTGAGCGGATCGGTCTCGAACCACTGGCCGAGGAACTCGGCAGCGCTCATCGTCATGAGCTGCACGAAGACGGCCTGCTGTCGCTCGCGGCAGGCCCTGGAACGGCGCGCGAGACCGGCCAGCGGCAGGAGCGGCCGCGGGTCCAGTCGAGGTCGGGTCGGGCGGGACGATCGACAGGATCGGCTTGATGAAGCGGGCCATCTCGACCATGAGCTGGCCGTACTCCTCGTAGGCCTCCGCGTCCGTCGCCGACCAGCGACGCAGCTCGCGGACGGTGCGGCCGTGGTCGTTGACGCGCCACAGGTAGTCGCCGCCACCGGCCGCCGGGCCATCACCCGGTCGGAACGGCGTGAACGTGCCGTCGAGCGGCAGGATGTCGAGGCCGTGGCGGGGCAGGTCGAGCTCGCGGATGATCTCGGGCCGGAGCAGCGAGACAACGTAGCTGAACACCAGAACCGGAAGCCCGGGAAGAGCTCCTCGGTGACGGCCGCGCCGCCGAGCACGTGGCGCTGCTCCAGCACGAGGGCCTTCAGGCCGGCCCGCGCGAGATAGGCCGCGCCGACGAGGCCGTTGTGGCCGCCGCCGATGATCACCGCGTCGTAGCGCTTCGGCCATCGCGACCGTGGTCCTACGCCTCATCCAGCCGCATAGGTTTCATGCAAGTCAGCGCGCCGGGCGCGACGGCTGCCGCGGGCCATCTCGAGCCTGCACGATCGATTCCTGCGAGACTCGACCCGTGAGCGTCGGCACACCCTTCCATCCGCGCACCGCCGAGCTCAATCGCAAGCTGCCAGTGGCGCGAGTGGTCGGGCTATTTCGCCGCCGGCGGTCTACGCCGACTTCCACGACATCGAGTACAACGCGATCCGCGAGGCGGCCGCGCTCATCGACGTGTCGCCGCTCTACAAGTACATCGTACCGGGCCCGACGCGTCCGGCTGGTCGACCGCGTCATCACCCGCGACGCCACCAAGCTCGCGCCCGGGCGCCGGTCTACTACACGCCGTGGTGCGACGAGCACGGCAAGGTCATCGACGACGGCACGGTCCACCATCTCGACGACGGAACGTTCCGCTGGACAGCCGCCGAGCCGCAGCTGCGCTGGTTCGGACTGAACCGCGCCGGCCTCGACGTCGAGGTGCTCGACGAGCACCGAGGCGATCGCGGCGCTCGCGCTGCAGGGCCCGCTGTCCCGCGCCGTGCTCGAGGCCGCCACGGGCGAGCCCTGACCGACCTGCGCTACTTTCGACGGCGGCCCGCGTCGTTCCGGCTCGGCCGCAGCGCCGTGCAGGTCGATGTGTCCCGGACCGGCTACACCGGCGACCTGGGCTACGAGCTGTGGGTCCCGCGCGAGCGCGCGCTCGCTGTCTGGGACGCGCTCATGGCAGGCCGGCAGGGCGTACGGGCTCCGACCGGCCGGGATGCGTCGCGCTCGACGTGGTCCGGCTCGAGGCCGGCCTCATCCTGATCGAGGTCGACTACACGTCGTCGCGCCACGCGATCAACCCCGACCAGAACTATTCGCCGTTCGAGATCGGGCTCGGCCGGCTCGTCAACTTGGACAAGGGCGACTTCGTCGGCCGGCTCGCGCTGGAGCGCGAGGAGCGCGCGGGCGGGCCCGCGCCGGCTCGTGGGGCTCGAGCTGGAGTGGGCCGGATCGAGGGGCTGTACGAGGCGCAGGGTCTGCCGCCGGCGATCTCGCCGACCGTCGATCGCTCGGCGGTGCCGGTCTTCGGCGGCGGCCGCCAGGTGGGGCAAGGCCACGAGCGTGGGCTGGAGCCCGATGTTCAAGCAAGCCATCGCGCTTGCGTCCGTTCCGCCACGGTACGAGCCGGTGGGAACGCGCCTCGAGGTGGAGTGGACGGTCGAGGGCCGTCGCGGGCGGGTCCCGGCGCACGTCGTGGACCTTCCGTTCCTGGACCTGGAGCGCAAGCGCACCTGACCCGGCACCACCGAATCCGATGCGCGAGCGCATGCCGCTGTAACGCGCTTGAAACCGCCCTGCAAGGCCCGCCTCCACCACACCGGACTGTCTGCGACCACCCAGCACCCACCCTCGCCGGCATGCACATCCCCCACCACTCGCGTCCGGACGGCCGTGCCGTCGCGGGCGAGGCGGCTTGACCGCCCGACGAGCGGCGGCACTGGGTACCCTCGTTGCCCTCTTCACGTTGACCTTCGCGTCAGCCTCGACCGCTCGCCCAACGACACCCCTCGCGTCCCTCGCGCCGAACGATTTCGAGCCGCTGGTTCTGGCGGCACCGGCCGGGAGCCCGTTCCCCTCGTTCGACCTCGGTCGAGCGGCATCGCCGATGCCCATCAGTGACTTCACCGAACAGACGCGCTCCTTCGAGCCGCGAGCCGCCGCCAGGCAGCCCGTTCGGCCCGAGTCCGTGCTCAAGCCGACTCCCAAGCCGAAGCCGCAGGTCGCTGCTGCCGCCCCCAAATCGGGGTCGGGTTCAGCTCGGAACGCGCGCAGCGGCAGGGCGAGCTGGTACTGCCAGCCGGGCGTGAGCGCGTGCCACTACGCCTACTCCGGCGGCATGTATGCGGCCGCGGGTCCGGCCCTCCGGGTCGGCAACTGGCGCGGGCGGACCGTGACGGTGTGCTCGGGCGGATCGTGCGTCAACGTGAAGCTGATCGACTGGTGCCAGTGCTACGGCACGCGCGTGATCGACCTGTACAGCGACGCGTTCCGCCAGCTCGGGCCGCTCTCTGCGGGGACGCTCTCGGTCAAGGTCTACTGGCGCTGACGCCTGCCTGACCCGGCGGCTCAGCCGCTGACGCGCACGAGATCGGCCGCAATCTCCCGGGCAGCCTCTTCGGAGACGCCGCTCAGCCGCAGCAGCCAGCTCACCGGCTCGCCTCGATCGACCGCGATCGCCCAACCGTCGGCAGTCCGCAGGAGCGTCCCGTCGCGGTCGCCGAACGCGACGGCACCGAGCGCATCGCCGCCGGGCACACAGTCGCCGCCGGGGCAGAACGCGCCTTCCTGGAGCATGAGGCCGGCACCGCCCGGGCCGCGATAGGTGATCTCGAGCCGTCCGCCATCGGCAAGCCGGTACTGGCCCGACTGGACGAACCAGCCTGCGGGAAGCGCGGGACAGTAGACCGACCAGCGCACGGCCGCCGCGACATCGCGATAGAACGCCTGGTTCTCGGGAGTCCCGGAGCACGACCCGGTGCCCTCGGGAGGCGCGGCCGTGGACTCGGCGGGCAAATCGCTCGGTCCGTCCGGCGGGACCGACTCCAGCGGCGCGGCAGATGGCCGCTCGCTTGGCTCCGGCTCGGGCTCCGGGGTAGTCGGCGCAGGCGGAGCCGGCGTCCCTGCCCCGATTGACGGCTCGGTCGATGCGGGCGGCGTGCCTGCAGGCGCGACCGACGAATCGGGAGAGGCCGGGGCAGATGCCGTGGGCTGCGCGGAGCCGCAGCCGGCGAGCAGGAGGGCGGTCGCAAGGACCGCGAGAGCGATGCGGCGACGGACGGACGGGACCCCCGACGCGCTCGATCGACGCCGAGTCACGCGGGGGAGCCTATCACCTCACACCGGAAGCCGGACCAGCGCGGGGTCCACCCCGAACACCTCCCGAATGCGATCCGGCGCGAGCACCTCCGCCGGCGCTCCATCGGCGACGACGCGGCCGCCGTCGAGCAGCACGAGCCGCGGAAAGAAGTGCGCGGCAAGACCGAGATCGTGGAGCACGGCGAGGACCGTCGTCCCATCACGCTCATTGAGGTCGACCAGCAGCTCCATCGCGCCGACCTGGTGCCGCAGGTCGAGGTGAACGGTCGGCTCGTCAAGCACGAGCAACGGGGTGGCCTGCGCCACGGCAAGCGCGATCAGCACGAGCTGTCGCTCGCCGAGGGAGAGCTCGCGCGCATCCCGACCGAGGAGGTGTCCCACGCCGACCCGATCGATGGCCGAGGCGATCGCGGCACGATCGGCGGGGCGGGCGCCCCGCAAGGGGTGCTCGTGCGGGAGCCGGCCGAGCGCAACAACCTCCTCCACGCGAGTCGCGAACGGCAGCGTTGCCTGTTGCGGCACGACCGCGAGGCGGCGGGCGACATCGAGCCGGTCGAGCGTCGCGACAGCACGGCCACCGAGCTCCACCGTGCCGGCGACCGGTCGGAGCATCCCGCTGACGACCCGCAGAAGGGTTGACTTGCCGGCTCCGTTCGGGCCGATCAGGGCAATCCGCTCCCCTGCCTCGATCCGCAGATCGACCTCCCGCAGCACGCGCCGCTCGCGGTAGGTCGCGGTCACGCCCGTCAAGCGCACGACCGGATCGCTCACAGCTCGTACCCCGCGCGTGCACGACGGAGGAGGAGGAGGAAGAAGGGTGCGCCGATGACGGCGGTGACGACGCCCACCGGGATCTCCCCGAGCATCCGCGCCGCCAGATCCGCATAGGCCAGGAGCGCCGCACCACCGAGCGCGGAGAGCGGCAGCACGAGGCGGGCGGAGGGCCCGACCACGAGCCGAACCACGTGCGGCACGACGAGCCCGACGAACCCGATCAGGCCGCTGATGGCCACTGCGGCGGCGGTCGCAAGGGAGGCAAGCCCGAGCAGGATCGCCCGCTCGCGCGGCACATTCACGCCAAGAGTGGCGGCCGTCTCCTCGCCGAGCAGGAGACCGTTGAGGGCCCGCGCGCGGAGGAGGATCGCGAGGCTCGCCCCCAGCACGATCGGGAGGGCTCCACCGAGCCGGATCCAGCTGGCGGCGTCGAAGCTTCCGAGGAGGTAGCTGAAGATCTGGCGAAGCGCGGCACCCGACAGGTACATGGCCATGGCCAGCCCGGCGGCAAGCAGCGACCCGACGGCATAGCCGGTGAGCAGCAGGCTCGTGAGCGGTTCGAGCCCGCCGCTTCGGGAGAGCCGGTACACGGTGTAGACGGAGACGAGCGCCCCGACGAAGGCGAAGCCGTGCAGGAGCCCGAACTCGAGGAAGACGGCCCGGACCGGGATCAGCACGGCGACGGCAGCGCCGAGGGCGGCACCGGAGGCCGTCCCGAGCACGTATGGGTCCGCGAGCGGATTGCGGAGCAGGCCCTGGAAGGTGGCACCGGCGACAGCCAGCCCGAGACCGACGAGCATCGCCGTCAGCACGCGCGGCAGTCGCAGGTCCATGACGATCGTCTCGGTCGCCGCAGACCACTGCCCGCCGAGCTCGAGACCGAGCAGTCGCCGGGCGAGGATCGCGACGGTGTCGGCCGGATCGACGGGCACCGAGCCAAAGCCAACGCCGAGCACCAGGGCGACCGCGAGCGCGACGAGCCCGCCGACGATCAGCGCGACCGGTCGCGCGCGCACCGACCGGACCGGCGCCGCGCGCAGACCCGCCCGGGTCAGGCTGTCGGTGCGGGTCGCCATGGGTCAGGGCGCCGCGGGCGACGGGAGCGCAACATCCGGATGGATCGCGGTCGCCAGCTGGCGAAGTCCTTCCACGAGTCGCGGCCCGGGACGCGTGATCACGATGTCGTCCACGGGCGCGACGCGACCTTCCCGAACAGCCGTCATCACGGCCCAGCCCGGACGCGCGGCGACGATCTCCGGCGTGACGCCGTACGCGGCGTCACCGAGAAGGATGAGCTCCGGATCGGCATCGACGAGCCGCTCGAGCGAGATCGAGAAGCTCGTGCTGCTGCCTGTCGTGATCGGGTCGCCGCCCGCCAGCTCGATCATCTCTTCGATGAAGGAGTCATCGGCGGCGGTGTAGATCTCGGACGTGGCGTCGAGCTCGTAGAAGACGCGTGGCTTCGCCTCGCCCTCGACGGCTGCCGCGACCTGGTCGAAATCGGCCTGCATATCGGCCGCCAGCTCCGCGGCCTCCGGGCCGCGCCCGACGCTCGTCCCGACGAGCTCGATGTCGCGCAGCACGCCCGCCACATCGGTTGCGTAGGTGACGACCACCGGGATGCCGATCGAGCGGAGCCGGGTCAGGGCCTCGGGGTCGTTGAAGTTGTTGCCACCGGCCAGGACGAGGTCCGCCTCCAGGCCAACGATTGCCTCGACGTCAACGCTCGTGTAGCTGGCGACATCGGGGAGGGCGACGGCCTCCGGCGGGTAGTCGTCGAAGTCGGTCGTGGCAATCAACCGGTCCCCGGCACCGATCGCGAACAGGATCTCCGTCGTGGCCGGCGTCAGCGAGACGATCCGTGCCGGCTCGCGCTCGATCTCGACGGCCGTGCCCTCGTCATCGGTGACAGTCACGGGGAAGGCAGCCGCCGGGCTCGCGGACGGCGCGGTTGACGGCACGAGGGACGCTGCGGCGGTCGGGCCTGGCGTCGCGGTCGCGGTGAGGGTCGAGCTGGCCGCCGGGCTCGAGCAGGCCGCGAGGAGCACCGCGAGCACGGCTGCGCCGAGGGCCGGAAAACGGCGAGCCCCTCGCTTCGACGGGACGAAGGAGGGGCGCGGATCGGTCGGTCGCATTGGTGTGCCTACCCTTTCTCTCGAAGGTTCGTGCATCACCACGTGGCCGGCGACCGGACTTACGCCCGTGAGGGCGATCACCGTAGCGGGACTGTGCCGGAATCACACCGGCTTCGCGACCACGCGGCGTCGTTCTGTTGTCGGCGGAGCGTAGCACGACGCCCCGCTGCCGACCCTGCTTCCGATACGTGGCAGTAAAGGCCTGCCTGCGAGGATGCCCACCTCGCCTCCTCCCGCCATCGACTGCCCGCCGGAGGAGCTCATGCATGGTGGTACGTCGATGGCGACAACGGGCCGGACCTGCACTCCTGGCGCTTGGCGTGCTGGCCGTGCTCGGCAGCGGGCAGGCGGGTGCACAGGAGGTTGCATGGGCGCCACCGGAATGCCATGCGGCCGCGGTTCGCCCTCCCGCAGCCCGGGCAGTCGCCGAGACCGAGGCCCGGGCCGGCTCCGCCTGGTATCGGATCGAGCCGAGACTGAACCAGGCGGGCGGCCAGATTGCGCAGCGCGTGCTCGTGCCGGGCGGGGCGGGACGCCCGGCTCGCTCGATCGATCTCGCGTCCGAATCATTCGCGGCCGGGCCCTTCGGGAGCCACGTCCTGACGGGCTCGGACGATGGCCGCGCGTCGCGACTGCGGCTGATCGATCTCGAGGCGTCCTGTGCTCGGACCATCGCGACGGAACGAGACGTCATCCGGCGCGCCACGCTGAACCCGTCGGGAACGGCCGTCTTCGAGTTCCGGGTCGATCGGCGCACCCGGGCGGACCTCGGCGTCTGGCGCCGGCCGCTGGACGGGTCCGCCGTTCGGCGCGTGCTTGCGCCGATCCCGGCCGATGCGCGGTTCGGGCGGACGTTCAGCACCGAGCTGACCTGGGCGCTCGGGACGGACCGGCTCGTCGTGCAGTCCTGCGGAGCCTTGGCGTGCCGCACGCGGGTCTTTGATCCCGTGACGGCCGCTACGACGCTCATCGACGATCCCGATCTGGGGGAGCTGATCGGCGTTGCGGACGACCGGATCGTCTCGTATGAGGCGTGTCGCGGCCTGCCCTGCCCCATCGTCTCGGTGGACCTCTCGTCGCGATCCCGGACCGTCCTGGCCGAGGCGGCCGGGCTCGGAATCCTGATCGATGACGGGACGGGCGCCCGGGTCATCCACGAGGACGGTGACGCGGGCCCGGAGCATCTCCGCCTCGTCGACCCCACCGGCGTCGAACGTGGCCGCTCCGAGCTCGAGCACGGCCGGCGTCTCGTGCCCGGCCCTGCACGTGGCCTCGCCGGCGTCCTGCTGCCACCCGGCTGGGTGGCCGTGGCCCCCGAAGGCCGAGCCTGGCCGGTGACTGGCCCGGCCCTGTTTCGCCCGTCCGCCGGCACGTCCGGCCATGCGCTCGAGGAGGTCGCCCCGTGAACCGTTCGAATGCCGGCCGCGCGATCTGCTTCGCCCTCGCGCTCCTGGTGACGATCGCGGTGCCGGTCGTCGCACATGCGCCCGATCCGACCTTCTCGAGCGGTGCGATCGAGCAGGACCTGGAGCTGGCCTTTCGCTGGCGGACCGGCTCCGAGCCGCCCGCCACGTTGCGAACGGCGATCCTTGCCGCCGCACAGGACGTGACCGAGTCGCGGCGCTCCCGCGCGGCCACCTTCGTGCATGCGGCGACCGGACCGAACCCGATCGGCTACGGAGCCGGTGCGACATGCGGCGTCAATGGCATTGCCTGCTTCACGCGCACGCTCCCGGCCAGCTTCACGATGTGGTTCCGCGCCCAGGGCCATGTCTTCGACTGGGGAACGCTGAAGTGGTGTGACGCCTACACGACCCCGCCCAACGGCTGCTACGACGTGGAGAACGTCGCGCTCGACGAGTTCGGCCACATCGAGGGGCTCGCCCACCACGTCAACTTCGCCGACGACCGCGACTACCTCGATGCGGTCGTCCAGACCTACTCCCGGACAAAGCCCAGGGACGGCTACGACGCCCACAAGTTCGGGCCGTGCGACACGGCCGCGCTCCAGCGGCTGTACGACATCCAGACGACCTGGCAGAACATCTCGCAGTGCCTCGACCTCGGCAGCAACCTCGTCATCGACGCGGAGCCGACCTCCCTGCTGCGCGGGCAGAGCGCAACGCTGACTGCCACGCTCCGGATCGCCGACGTGTCGTCCTACGGGCGTCTCGCGAACAACCTCCTGTCAAAGCGAATCGTGACCCTCGAACGCCGGATCGCCGGCTCGACCACCTGGTCCACCGTCGGAACCATGGTCGCTGGGGCATCCGGCACGTACGTCCTGACCACGACGGTCAGCAGCACGACCGAGTACCGCGCGATCTTCAACGCCCCGTCCGACGAGGGCCTGCGTGCCGACACGTCGCCAATCGTGAAAGTCACGGTCACGGGCTGCACTCGGCCACCGTGTCCGCTCTAGCCCGCTGATCCCGCCCATCCATCCAGGAGGCTCTTCGACCATGACCCGCCGCAACCAGCTCCTGATCCTGGTCGCACTCCTCCTGGCGGCGTGCGCAGGACCGGCGCCGACGCCGAGCCCGGCCGCCTCCGAGCCGGTCGGCAGCCCGCCGCCCATCCCGTCTCCGGTCGCCAGCCCGCCGCCCCTCCCGTCTCCGGTCGCCAGTCCGGGGACCGTGCCGCCGGACGCTTCGCTCATCGTGCCTGACGGCGACCCGGTCGTCGGCCAGCTCGGGGGCTACACCTGGGGCGACACCGGGTCCGACGCCCCGTGGCTGCCCGGCACCCCGGCGACGGTCGACGGCACCGCACCCCTGAGGTTCGGCCTCTCGTTCGATGCGCCGATCTCCGACTGGTCGGCACGGTACGCACCCACGGGGGACCTCTCGCCCGTGGTGTCCGCGGGGCTGGAACGTCGCGGCGCACCGCTCGAGGTCGGCCCGCCGCCACCGGGGACGTGGTCCGTCGCCATGACCGTCACCTTCGCCGGCGGTCGAGGGAGCGCCACCTACTACTGGGAGGTCGAGGTGCCATAGCCGCCGGGCTCGTCGCCGTCTGCATGGCACACTGCCCACGCCATGCCGGTCGCCCCTCGCGCCGCCGCGCGCCTCCCGCTCCTCCGCCTTGCGCTCGTCCTCGTGGCTGTGTTGGCGCTTGTCGGCTGCGAGCCCGAGCAGGAGCCGACCGACGTCACCCTGACCGAGGGGCTCCTGGTGCTCTCCGGCGACATCGGGAACCTGCGCCTCGAGCTCCGCGACGCCGAGAGCCCGGCAGGCAGACCGATCCCGCTTCCGGATGCGGCGACGACCTGGGTCTCGGCCGGCCGCACGAACGTCCTGCTCGCGACGCTGATTGACGGGCGCACCTTCGTGAGCGACCCCCTCGGCGCGGACGACCCCGAGTGGCGCTCCGTGGAGGCTCTGACGGTGGACGACCAGCCCCCGATCACCCCGCGCTACTACGGTGCGTGGGATCCGCCGGGTGGCGCATACGCGCAGCTCGGCGGGAACTTTGCGGCAGGCGACGGGTCGCGGATCGTCGTCACCGACCCGACCCTGCTCGGGGCAACCGAGAACGATTTGGGGGATCGCACCATGCTCCCGGTTCCGCCGGCGTGGATCGACGATGACCGCGTCGTGGTGCTCGGCTCCAGCGGTGGCACGCCGGAGAGCCTCATCGTCGACACGACGTCCGGCGATATCCGGGATGGTCCTGCGGGAGCTGCCATCGTGACCACGTCGGCCGACGCATCGACGGCGGCAGTCTGGCGTGGGTCGGACGCAGGGGTCGAGGTGCTCGGGACGGCCGCCTGGCTGGCCGGCGAGTCAGCGGCGATCGGGATCGACGCCCCGGAATCGGGCCTCCAGCCCGCGGTCATCGCGCTCGACGGGACCGGCGGACGGATCGCGGTGGTCTGGTCCGAGGCCGACGGCAGCGGGCCGCGGATCACCGTCCACGCAGCATCCCGCGAGTGGCGACGCGTGGCAACCATCGAGCTCGGCGACGTGAGCGCGGCGTCCGTCGCGTGGCTGCGCTGACCGGACATGCCGAGGCCCGGCCTGGGCCGGGCCTCCGGGTTCGACTGCGGCCTCTCGACCGCCTGGGTCAGGCGCTGCCGACCGGCTGATTCGCCGAGAAGATCGATACCTGCGACTCCTCGGGCAGCATCACGCCAAAGACCTTCTGCAGGGTCAGGAGATGGACGCACGAACCCCAGCTGCCGAAGTAGTGACAGGTGCAGTGCCACTGGCCGGCGTCGAGGCTGACGTGGTGCGTGTCGTTGTCGCCACGGAACGTCAGTGCGAGACGATCGATCGACATCCGATCGAGCTCTCGCGCATAGCGGTTCGCCTTCTCGACCTTGCCGATCAGTGAGCTGTGCATCGACGCGTACCTCCGTCGCCCTTTCGAGGCGCTGGCGTGGCCGCCGTCCGGTCTCTGCACCATCGACCGGTGATGGCGGTCGCAGCCCAAAGGGTACACCCCGTCCGACGCCGAGGTCACCCCCCGAAATGCACCACCGGGCGCGTCGACGATGCCGCGAATACGCATCAGCGGCAGCAGGCCGTCCGGCCCTACGCCTGGGACGTGCCCTCGCGACCGAAATCGTCCTCGATGCGGATCACGTCGTCGAGCTCGGGGGTCGACACCTCCATGAGCTCGCATCGGTCGATCGCCTCGTAGCGGTGCACCCGCCCCGTCCGGACGCGACGGTGGCTGCCTGGGCCGATCTCCTCGACCTGCACGACCCCGTCATCGTCCTCGAGGAAGAGCCGCAGCCGCCCGGCGAGCACGTAGATCGCCTCGTCCTTCTGCGCATGCTTCTGCAGCGAGAGCCGCCGACCCGCCTCGATCACGAGGATCTTGCCCACGTACTTGTCCGTGTGTGCCCAGATGAGCTCGTGGCCCCACGGCTTTGGCACATGACGGGCCTCCTCGCTCACGAGCCCCGCACCAGCGCCTCGCCGGCCTGCAGCAGACCCTCGCGGGTCTCCTCGGACGTCGACTCGGTGTACACCCGGACGAGCGGCTCGGTCCCGCTGGTCCGGACCAGCAGCCAGGAGCCGTCCTCGAGGAAGAACTTGTAGCCATCCTTCGTGTTCAGCGCTTCGACCCGCGCCACGGCCCGCCCGTCGAGCGAGGCAGGCTGGTTCGCAGCGAGTTCGACGAGCAGCCGGCGTCTCGTCTCGGGATACGCGGCCCGATCCACGTGCACGTCGATGCGGCGGTAGAACGACGGCCCGGCGAGCGCGTGGAAGTGCTCCAGGATGCGCGAGACCGGCCAGCGCCCGGCCGCCTTCTCGCGCAGGAACAGGTCGAGCAGGAGCAGGTCCGCGTAGATCCCGTCCCGCTCAGGCAGGTGCATGCCGAACCCGAAACCGCCTGACTCCTCGGCGCCGAGCATCGCGCCCGTCTCGATCATCTTCGGACCGATGAACTTGAAGCCGACTGGCGTCTCGTGGACGTCGATTCCGTAGTGCCGGCCAAGGCGAGCACCCATCGATGTGTTGTTGACGCTGATGACGACCGGGTCCCGCCAGCCCCGGTGCTCGGCGAGGTAGTACATCAGGAGACCGGTGACCTGGAGCTGGTGGATGAACGTGCCCCGCTCGTCGGCCGCACCGGCGCGGTCCGCGTCGCCGTCGAGCAGCAGGCCGAGGTCGTAGCCACCCCCCGCAAGCATCCCCAGCGCCTCGTCGACATGGGGCCGGATCGGCTCGGGGTTCACGCCACCGAAGAACGGGTTTCGTTCGCGGTGCAGCTCCGTCACGCGGATCCGCCCACCCTCGAGCAGGCGCGTCAGCCAGCCGGCACCGGCGCCCCACAGCGGCTCGACGAGGACGTCGACGTCGGCCGCCTTGAGCGCGTCGAGGTCGACGGTCCGGCGCACGAACCGCTCATACCCCGGATAGGGATCGAAGCGCTCGACCAGCCCAGCGGCCTCCGCATCGGCAAACGGTCTTCGCTCGATGCCCCCTGCCCCGTTCTGCGCGATGCGCGCCTCGAGCGTCGCGAGGATCTCGGGCCCGGCGGCCGCCCCCGTGGGCGCCTTTACCTTGAACCCGTTGTCGGTCCACGGGTTGTGGCTCGCCGTGATGACGATGCCGGCGGCCGCTCCGCGCTCGACGACCTCGTACGAGCTCATCTGGGTCGGCACCGCATGGGCCGCGAACGCGACCGGGATCTCGCGTGCCAGGAGGACCTCGGCGGCGGCGGCGGCGAAGTGCTCCGAGGCGAACCGCCGGTCGTAGGCGACCACGACACCCTTTGCGGTCTCGCCCCGGTCGACCACGTACTGGGCGACGCCGTCGGCACACCGTCGCACGCTCTCGAACGTGAAGTCCTCGGCGATCCGAGCCCGCCAGCCGTCCGTGCCGAAGACGATCGAGGCAGGTGCCGGCGGCGGCGTGACCTCGGTCATGAGGCAACCGCGACGGTCGAGCAGCGCCGGAGCATCTCCTCGAGCCGGTCCGCGCCACCCGCCGCGTTGCGCAGGACGGCGATCGTCTGGAGGGCCTTCATGCTCCCACTCTCGGGCACGGCGACAAGCCCCAGCCGGCCCGCGTGACGGCGCACCACGAGATCGCCAGCCGATGTCTGGACCGTCTCCCCGGCCTGCACCAGCTCTCCCGATCCCGGCACGTCGATTGCCGCGAGCAGGGCGCTCCACGACCCGATGTCCGACCAGCCGACGTCCATCGCGGCCATGACCACCCGACCGTCACGGGCCGCCGCCTCCATCACCGCGTGATCGATCGAGATGCCCTTGATCCCGTCGTAGGCCTTCTCGAGCAGGGTCGGCGTGCGACGAACCGGCTCGAGCGACTGGACGAGCCCGGTGTACCGCTCGAGCACGGCCCGGATCGCGCGGCGTCGCCACAGGAACATGCCCGCGTTCCACGCGGCACCGGGGAGTGCCTGGATCTCGGCCGCGCGCTCCACCTTCGGCTTCTCCTCGAATGCGCGCAGCGGGTACGCGTCGAGGCCCTCGATGTGCGCCTTCCGCTGGAACCACGGGATGAGGTACCCGTACTCGGTGGCCGGGCGATTGGCCTGCACGCCGAGCGTCACGAGCGGGTCCTCGATGTCGAACGCGCCCGTGGCGAGATGGTCCGCGGCCCGCTGCAGGACGGTCCGGAAGACACCCGCCCGCGCCGGATCGATCGCGTGGTCGGCGGGGAGGACCAACATGACCTCGTCATCCGGCCGGTCGATCGCAAGCGTGGCGTAGGCGACGGCCGCGGCGGTGTTTCGCGCGTGTGGCTCGGCCAGGACCGCGATCCCGGGCAGCTGCTCCTCGACGAGCTTCACATAGCTCGCATGCGTCACGACCGTGATGTCGGAGGGACGCAGGGGCAGCTCCCCGCCGTCCACCAGCCGAGCCACGGTCAGCTGGAGCAGGGAGTGACGCCCGAGCAGCGGGAGGAAGGGCTTGGGGCGTTCGGGCCGGCTGAGCGGGTGCAGCCGGGTTCCGCCGCCGCCGGCCAGGATGACGGCGTACATCTGCGCGCATCGTAGCGTGCCGGACCCTGCCGGCGCCCGTCCCCAGCCTCAGAAGCTGGGAGGCGTCACGCAGAAGAGCACCGTCACGGGCGTGTCCCCGCGGTTGATGTTCCAGTGCGGCAGGCGCGACGGAAACGTGATCGCGTCCCCCTCGCGCAGGACGTAGTGCTCGTCCGCGACCCACAGGTCCAGCGTCCCGGTCAGGACCACGACCACCTCCTCGTCGGAGTCGTGCGTGTACGGCTCCTCGCCCGTGCCACCACCGGGCTCGATCGTCGAGAGGATCACCTGGAGGCGCCCGGCCATGTTGGCGGTGAGGAACTCGTCCACGGCCTTGAGGCCCGGGTAGGCGATCCGCCGTCGCGCCTCGCGCCGGACCACGCGGCCCGAGACAGGCTCCTCGGCGAAGAGCTGCGCGATCGAGAGGTCGAGGGCGCCCGCGATGCGCTGCACGGTGGCGATCGAGGGGCTCGTCACGTCACGCTCGACCTGCGAGAGGAAGCTCTCGGTCACTCCCGCCCGGTCGGCGACGTCGCGCAGGGTCAGCCGGCGCGCCTGACGCAGCGAGCGGATCCGGGGCCCGAGCTGGAGGTCGGTGGACACGAGGCAGGCGTCTCCCGAGCGGTGAAGCGGGCTGAAGTATAGCTTCAGTTGACCAACGCGGACCCTGAAGCGCGACTGCCCGGACGACGAGATTCGTACCACGAACGCGTTGACTCGGCGAGATCGGACCCGTACCATGCGCGCACCTGTAGCACTGCTACAGGGTCAGCTCGACCCCAGCTCGAGGGCTGCCGTTGACCGCCCCCGTCACGTCACAGGCAGGCGACGTCGCCGCTCGGGTCGTCGCGCCGCTCGCCGCCCCGGCGTCAAGCCCGGCCGGCCCGCGCAGCCCCGACGTCGAGATCCTGGATGTCACCAAGCGGTTCGGCGAGGTCGTCGCCGTTGACCGGATGCACCTCCGGATCAACGCCGGCGAGTTCTACAGCCTCCTTGGACCCTCGGGCTGCGGCAAGACGACGACCCTGCGCATGATCGCGGGCTTCGAGCAGCCGACCGAGGGCGAGATCCTGCTCGCCGGGCAGCCGATCGCGGGGGTGCCACCCTACAAGCGCCAGGTGAACACGGTCTTCCAGCACTACGCCCTCTTCCCGCACATGGACGTCGCCCAGAACGTGGGCTACGGCCTGCGCCAGCGCAAGGTCGAGAAGGCCGACGAGGCGCGCCGGGTCGCAGAGGCCCTCGAGCTCGTTCGCCTGGGCGGCTACGGCAAGCGCCGGACGTGGGAGATGTCGGGCGGACAGCAGCAGCGCGTGGCGCTCGCCCGGGCACTCGTCAACCGGCCCACCGTGCTGCTCCTCGACGAGCCGCTCGGCGCCCTCGACCTGAAGCTCCGCAAGGAGATGCAGCTCGAGCTCAAGGCGCTTCAGCGCGAGGTCGGGATCACGTTCGTGTACGTGACCCACGATCAGGAAGAGGCGCTGACGATGAGCGACACGATCGTCGTGATGCGCGACGGCCGGATCCAGCAGCTGGGCTCGCCCAGCGCGCTGTACGAGCGGCCCACCAACCGGTTCGTCGCCGATTTCATCGGGACGTCCAACTTCATCCCGGCCACGGTCACGGCAGCGGGCTCGACCCGGCGGGTCAGCGTGCGCAGCGAGACCGGCCTCGTCATGGACGGCGACGTGACCGATCCGGACGCGAGCCCGGCCCTCGGCGACGCCGTGACCGTCGCGATCCGTCCCGAGCGGATGGAGGTCCTGCCGGCGGAGGCCGGGACCCCATCAGGCGCGGGCGCCGGCCGGCTCGAGGTTGCCGGCCGAGTCCGACAGGGCACCTACCTTGGCGACCAGACCGAGTACCGCGTGGAGACGAAGGAGGCCGGCGAGGTCATCGTCCGCCGCCAGAACGCTGCCGGGTCCGGTGGCGCGCTCGGCGTCGGCCCGGGCGACCCCGTGGTCGTGCGGTGGCACGAGGACGCACATCTCATCCTCGCGGGATGAGGCATCGAGAGCCCCACCTGGGGCATATCGGGGCGAGTGGAGGAGGATCGACCGTGGCGGACCAGGACATCGGAGCGCACCTGCGGAACATGAGCCAGACCCGGGTCAGCCGGCGTGGCTTCCTTGCGGCCGGCGGCTTCACCGCGATGGGCGCGGCGCTTGCGGGCTGCCTGGGCGGCACCGCATCCAGCAACAAGCTGTTCATGTACAACTGGGCCGACTACATCGACCTGGAGAACATCGCCGAGTTCAAGAAGCGCTACAACATCGCGGACGCGGACTGGACGTACGACACCTACCCGTCGAACGAGGAGCTGCTGACCAAGCTCCAGGGTGGCGCCGTGGGCCTGTACGACGTGGCATCGCCAACCGGTGAGTGGGTCCCGGCCCTCGTGGAGGGCGGCTTCATCCAGAAGATCGACTGGTCGAAGGTGCCCAACGGGAAGTACATCAACCCGCAGTTCAAGAAGCTGTGGTGGGACCCGAACGACGAGTACCAGCTGCCGAAGGACTGGGGCACGACCGGGATCTCGGTCCGGACCAAGGTGGTCAAGGAGGAGATCAAGACCTGGAAGGACTTCTTCGACATCGCTCCGACGTACTCCGGCCGGATCGTCATCGTCGACTCGCCGGGTGACGTCTTCACGGCACCGCTCAAGGCGCTCGGCTACTCGCTCAACTCGATCGTGCCCGCTGAGCTGGAGCAAGCGCGCGAGCTGCTGATGGGCCTCGCCCCGCACGTGCTCGCCCTCAACTCGGACACGTACGAAGAGCCGATGAAGACCGAGGAGGCCGTGCTCGGCCTGACCTGGACGGGCGGCATCGACGAGCTGATCGCCGATCCCGAGACGTCCGATACCAAGTACATCATCCCCGAGGACGGGACGCTGTACTGGATGGACACCTGGGTCATCCTCAAGGACGCACCCCACCTCGAGATGGCGCACAACTGGCTCAACTTCATCCACGAGCCGGAGATCCAGGCCCGCGAGACCGAGACAAATGCCTACGCCACCCCCAACGAGGAGGCGAAGAAGCACATCGACCCGGCCATCCTCGCGGACCCGACGATCTTCGTTCCGCAGGCGGTCATCGACTCCGGGAAGCTCGAGGCGGCCAAGGACGTCTCGCTCGACCCGCTCCGGCAGGAGATCTGGGAGCAGTTCAAGTCGAGCATCGGCGGCTGATCGACAGCCCGAACACCCGGGGACACTCGTGACTGCAGCAGCACCCCAGGTCGGCCCGCGTCAGCACGACGCGGGCCGTTCCTCGCGCCTGGTGACGGCCCTGCTCATCCTGCCGGCAGGCCTGTGGTATCTCCTGCTGCTCGTCCTGCCGATCGCCATCGTCATCCTGTTCAGCTTTGGCAACCGAGGCTCGACCGGCGGCTATGCCGGTGGGTTCACGCTCGACAACTACGAGGGCGCCTTCCGCAACCCGTCCCCCTTCATCACGAGCCTGTACCTGTCGGTAGCCGGCACGATTGCTGTGCCTGCTCGTCGGCCTGCCGCTCGCCTACTTCATCGCCACCCGAGCGGGGCGGCGCAAGACGCTGCTGATCGTCCTCCTGGTGATCCCGTTCTGGACGAGCTTCCTCATCAGGACCTACGCGTGGCTCATCCTGCTTGGCCGTGACGGGCTGGCTGGTCTGGGGGTCGACCTGACCGGCAACCAGGCGTTCCGCCTGCTCGGGACGGACGGCGCCGTCCTGCTCGGCCTCACCTACGGGTACCTGCCGCTGATGGTCTTCCCGCTGTACGTGACGCTCGAGCGGATGGACCGAACCCTGGTCGAGGCCTCGAAAGACCTCGGCGCCGGCCGCCTCGCGACCTTCCGCCAGATCACGCTCCCGATCGCGCTGCCGGGCCTCATCACGGGCAGCATCCTCGTGTTCATCCCGATGATGGGCGAGTACGTCATCCCGCAGATCATCGGCTACGGCCAGACCTTCACCATTGGGAACGCGCTGGTGCTGCGGTTCCTCGAGTTCCGTGACTGGCCGGCCGGCTCCGCGCTCGCCGTGGGTCTCATCCTGATCATGTTCGTGACCATCTCGTTCTACCTGTGGTTCACCAGCCGTGGCCGGCAGGTCCGGGATCAGAGCGTCCTGTGACGGCCCGATGAGCGCACCCGCCGTCCCTCTCTCCGGCGCTCGGGCCGTCCGCGGCCCCGCACGCCGTGGGGCCGACCGTCTCGGCGGCCTCGTCGAGGCGTGGCTGCGCGGCCATACGGTGCTCGTCTACGCCTTCCTCTACATCCCGATCGCCATCGTCGTGATCTACAGCTTCAACGGCACCGCCACCCGCGTGATGAAGTGGGAAGGCTTCAGCCTGCGCTGGTACGAGTACGTGTTCGAGAACCGCGAAGTCCAGCGCTACCTGGCGAACAGCGTCGTGGTCGGCCTCGCCACGGCGACGATCTCGACGTTCATCGGCACGATCGCGGCGCTCGGACTGCAGCGCGTCCCACCCAGGATCCGCCGGCCGTTCGATGCGTTGACGTACGTGAGCGTCATCGTGCCCGAGCTCGTCATCGCGCTGGCCACCCTGGTGTTCTTTGCGAGCGTCATCGGTCGGGACGGCATCCTGACAAACGCGACGGGCATCCAGATCGGGTTCGGCTATCACACGATGGTGGGCGCGTTGTCGCTGTTCAACATCAGCCTGGTGCTGCTGCTCGTCCGGGCGCGCCTGTCGGGGATGGACCGGACGATGGTCGAGGCCAGCTACGACCTGTACGGCACACCGCTGCGGACGTTCTGGCAGATCACCCTGCCGCAGCTCGTCCCGGCGATCGTTGCCGGCTTCCTGCTGGCCTTCACGTTCGCGTTCGACGACTACGTGATCTCGTCGTTCGTGCAGGGCCAGGGCACCTCAACGATCCCGCTGTACGTCTTCGGCCAGATCAAGCAGGGAGTCACGCCCGCGACGAACGTGGTGGCGACGATCATGCTGGTCGTCACCCTCGGCCTGCTGTTCGGCGGCCAGTTGATCCTCAGTCGCTATGCCCGCCGGACCGGGGCACGTGGCGGCGGGGGTGGCGTCGCGGGGATCGTGGCCGAAGACCAGGGCAGCTGACCGCCCGACCGGCTCAGTCCGCCGCGATCGGCTGCGGCTCGGGCAGCCCGGCGTCCCCGGCCAGGATCGCGGCCTTGTCGGTCCGCTCCCAGGGCAGGTCGAGGTCCGGCCGGCCGAAGTGGCCGTACGACGGCGGTCTGGCGGTAGATCGGCCGGCGCAGCTCGAGGCCCGCGATGATCGACGCCGGGCCGCAGGTCGAAGTGGCGCTCGATGATCGCCTGGATCTCCTCGTCGGGCGAGCGCGCCCGGTCCCGAACGAGTCGACGCGACAGGCTGATCGGGCGTGCGATGCCGATGCCGTAGGCGACCTCGACCTCGAACCGGTCGGCGAGCCCCGCCGCAACGACGTTCTTCGCGACCCAGCGGGCGGCGTACGCGGCGGAGCGGTCGACCTTCGTCGGATCCTTGCCGCTGAACGCACCACCGCCGTGGCGTGCCATGCCGCCGTAGCTGTCGACGATGATCTTGCGGCCGGTCAGGCCGGCATCGCCCATCGGTCCGCCGGTGACGAAGCGGCCCGTCGGGTTCACGTGCATCACGGGGTCGTGGTCGCGCAGCTCGGACGGGATCGTCGGACAGGATCACCGCCTCGACGATCTCGCTGCGCAGCCGCTCGGCGCGAACGTCAGGATCGTGCTGGGCCGACACGACGACTGTCTTGACCCGCTTCGGAACGCCGTGCTCGTACTCGATCGTGACCTGGGTCTTCCCGTCGGGGCGGAGGTATGGGAGCTGGCCGGACTTGCGCGACCTCGGCCAGCCGTCGCGCCATGCGATGGGCGAGCGCGATGGGCAGCGGCATCAGCTCGGGCGTCTCGTTGCACGCGAACCCGAACATCATCCCCTGGTCGCCCGCCCCCAGCTCGAAGGCCGGCGCAGCGTCGTCGCGCACCTCGAGGGCGGAGTCGACGCCCTGGGCGATGTCGGCGGACTGCTCCTTGACCGAGACGAGCGTCCCGCACGTGAGGTAGTCGAAGCCGTAGTCGGCCCTGGTGTAGCCGATGTCCTTGACGACCTCCCGAACGATCGTCTGGAAGTCGATGTACTCGCTCGACGTCGAGATCTCGCCGAGGACCATGACGAGCCCGGTCGTCGTCGCGGTCTCGCATGCGACACGGGCCTGCGGGTCCTGGCGGATGAACGCATCCAGGATGGCGTCACTGATCTGGTCGCACATCTTGTCCGGGTGGCCTTCGGTGACCGACTCGGACGTGAACAGGTACTGCGCGGCGTCGACGATGCTCATTGGGCCTCCGATTTGGGCAGCCGAGGGTACCACGCCGCCTGACCCGCGCCAGCCGCACGACGCGGTCTCACGCCTCCATCCGGAGCGCCTCGAGATCGAGGTCGCGCTCGAGCATGCGCAGGACCTCGTCGCCGATCACGCCCGTCGTCGCGCAGCCGGATCACGGCGTCCCGCTCGGCGTCGAGGACGACTGCCGCCGGATCGGCCGGTGCTCGAGCAGCTCCTGCTCCGTCCTCGTCCCGGGCGCGCATCCTGGTGCTCCCACTCGTGGCGAGGCGCGGTGGTCGTAGCGCTCCCGCAGCTCGCGGACGAGCGGCACGTGATCCGGGTACTGCTGCTCGAGCTCGGCAAGCCGGGCGAGGGCGGCCTCGGTCGCCTTGGTTCGCGCGGTTGCCTCCTCGGCGTTCGACCCGGCGGACGCTGGTCACGCCGAGCGCTCGGATGAGCCATGGCAGTGTCAGGCCCTGCCCGACGAGCGTCACGAGGATCACGACGAACGTGATGAAGATGATGAGGTCGCGCTCCGGGAAGTCGCGCGGCGAGCGCCAGGGCCGCCGCAAGCGAGACGACGCCGCGCATGCCCGGCCCACGAGACGACGAACACCGCCCGCGACGGCGGGTACGGGTCGCGCGCCCGCAGGCTCGGGCACAGGAGGCGCGGCAGGTACGTGGCGGGGAAGACCCACACGATCCGGGTCACGACCACGGTCGAGGCTCACGACGAGCGCGATCCCGAGCGCCTCGGCCGTGCGGCCGTCCGACAGCCCCTCAGCGATGGCCGGCAGCTGGAGCCCGATGAGCATGAAGACGAAGCCGTTGATGAGGAAGATCACCGACGTGCCAGACCCCGCGACCGATGAGGCGTGCCTCCGGCGACAGCGACCCGCGAGGCGCGTCCGGCCGGCGATGAGCCCGGCGGTGACGGTGGCGAGGACGCCGCGACGACCCGAGCGGCTCGGCCGCCGAGGTACGCGGTGACCGGCGCGAGGAGGGACACGACGATCTCGAGCGATCGGGTCGGCGGTGCGCCGCCAGGACGCGGTGACGAGCAGCGCGACGACGACCCCGACCGCGATGCCCCCCAACGCCGACGATGACGAACGAGGCACCGGCCTCGGCAACGGAGAACGCGCCCGTGGCGGCGGCCGCGACCGCGAATCGGTAGGCGATCAGCGCCGACGCGTCGTTGATGAGGCTCTCGCCCTCGAGGATCGTGACGATCCGCTGCGGGCACGCCGAGCCGCTGGAAGATCGGCCGTCGCGGCGACCGCATCCGGCGGCGCGACGATCGCGCCCGAGGGTGAACGCGGCGGCCCAGCCGATCTCGGGGACGAGCGCCTGCACGACGACGCGCGACGACGGCCGTCGTGAACAGGACGAGCCCGATGGCGAGCAGCAGGATCGGCCGCGCGTTCGCCTTGAAGTCGCGGATCGGCGTGAAGAACGCCGGCCCCGAAGAGGATCGGCGGCAGGAAGAGGAGGAAGACGAGCGTCGGGCTCGAGCTCCACGGCCGGCAGGTCGGGGACCAGGCCCAGCGCCAGGCCGCCGAGGACGAGCAGGATCGGATACGGCGATCCCGATCCAGCCGCGCGACGTAGGCGAGGCCGGTCGCGACGACGAGCAGCAGCAGCACGAGCTCGATCGGGCCGAGTCGTGGAGCACGGTCGCATCGGGGGCGAGCGGCCGAGCATCGGGGCTCAGCCCGGCGCGCGTCGTGCCGTCGGGACCTGGGCGCCATCGAGGCCGCGGCAGCTCGAGCGGCTCGAGTCGATCGGCCGGCTCGAACCCGAAGACCTGGCCCGAGGAACGACAGCTCGGCCTCGAGCGATGCGCCGCAGCGCGACTTCGCCGCGGAAGCCGTGGCCCTCGCCCTCGAACGCGAGGTAGGCGTGCGGGATCCCGTTCGCCGCGAGGGCCGTCGACGATCGCCTCGGCCTGCGCGGGCGGCACGACCTGGTCGTCGAGGCCCTGCAGGACCAGGACCGGGCAGCGTGATCCGGTCGAGGGCGTGGATCGGCGAGCGCTCGCGGTAGCGCGGCGGCCATCTCCGGGCAACGGCCCGACGAGCCGGTCCATGTAGCGCGATTCGAACTTGTGCGTGTCGCGCGGCAAGCGTGCTCGAGGTCGCCGACGCCGAACACGCTGATGCCGGCGCGCGAACACGTCCCGGAACGCCAGCGCGGCGAGGGTCGTGAAGCCGCCCGCGCTGCCGCCCTGGATCGCGAGCCGCTCGGCGTCGACGTCGCCCCGCTCGGCGAGGTAGCGGGCGGCCGGCGACGCAGTCGTCGACGTCGACGACTGCCCCACTGCCCGTCGAGCAGCTCGCGGTAGGCCCGGCCGTAGCCGGTGCTGCCGCCGTAGTCGACGTCGACGACCGCGATGCCGCGGCTCGTCAGGAACTGCGATGTCGCAGGGTCGAGCCCGTGGACGCGTTCGGCGGTCGGGCCGCCGTGGAGCGGACGACGAGCGGCGGCAGCTCCCGGCGGCCCCGTCGAAGTCGGGGTTCGCCGGCGGGTAGAAGAGCGCGTGGGCCGTCCGGCCGCCGGCGGTCGGGAACGCGATGGGCTCGGGCGATCGAGATCATGCCGGGTCGAGCGTCACGTATCGGCTCGCGGCGCAGGATGCCCGACGGCGCCGAGCGTCGCGGGATCGAGCGCGACGACCACGGCGGCCGTCGGTCGGGCGCGCCCGCGAGCGACCACGATCGCGCCGCGGTCGCCGACACGGAGCGCCCTCGAACTCGGTGAAGGGCGACTCGACCTCGCCGACGAGCCGCCCAGGCTGGACGTGGATGAGCCGGTCGCGGCCACGCGGACGCGCGCGACGGCCACGATCGAGCCGTCCGGCAGGAAGCCGTACGACGACGCGGTCGAAGACCCAGTCCGGGTCGGCGAACTCGGCCTCCATCGGGGCCAGCGGCTCGAGGCGCGGCCCGTCGGCGAGCCGGTACAGGTTCCACCAGCCGCTGCGGTCGCTGACGAAGTGGAGGACGCCGTCGGGCGACCACTCGGGCTGGCCGATCGAGTCCTCCGGCCGCCGGCGACGAGCTCGGGCGGGCCGAGCGAGCCGTCCTCGGCGACCGGGCGACCGTCGCAGCCGGCGTCGCGTCCCAGGGCATGTCCGGGTGGTCCCACTCGAGCCAGGCGAGCCGGTCGCCGTCGGGCGAGAGGCCGCGGCGCGGCGAGGAAGTCCGGGCCGCTCACGAGGACGCGCGGTGCGCGCCGCCGTCGAGGGCACGTCGACGATGCGTCGCCTGCGTGGCTCGCCCGGTCGCCGCTCGTGGTCCTCGCGGATCGCGAGGAAGCGCCGCCGGCGCGTGTCGAAGCGCAGGTCGGCGTAGCGCCACGGTCCCTCGGGCGTGATCGGCACCGGCTCGTCGGACCCGGGTCGAGCCGGTACAGCCGCCCGTCGACGAAGTTCGAGAAGACGACGGTGCCGCCGGCGACCGTGTACGACGCCGCCGCCGTACTCGTGGACCCGCGTGCGGACGTTGAACGGCGGCGGGCGTCAGGTCGGTCGTCGTGCCGTCGCCGGCCGTGCCGCACGAGCACGCGCCGGCCCGCCTCCGTCGGGCGGCCCTCGAGCCAGTACACGTCGTCGCCGTCGAGCCACGGCTCGGCGAGCCGGACGATGTCCGCGACGAGGTCCTCGACGCGGATCGGCGACGCCCAGGTGCCGTACGGCGCGGCGGTCGGCCGCGAGTCGACCTCGCGAGGCGGACGCGCTGGACGGTCGGCCGCGATCGCGCGGCCAGTCGCGGCCCTCCGCGTCGTCGACGGACGGCTCAGGTCCCGTGCTGCCAGGACGCGACGTACGTCGGCCTGCTCGGCGGTCATCGGCTCGAGCTCGATGCCGAGCGCGGCCAGCTTGAGCCGCGCGACCTCGGCGTCGATCGCCTCGGGCACGACGTAGACCTTCGGCTCGAGCTCGGCGTGGTGCTGCGCGACGTACTCGGCCGACAGCGCCTGGTTGGCGAAGCTCATGTCCATGACCGCGGCCGGGTGGCCCTCGGCGGCGCCGAGGTTCACGAGCCGGCCCTCGGCGATGAGGTGCAGCTTCTTGCCGCCGAGGTCGAACTCCTGGACGTTCTCGCGGACCTCGCGGACGTGGCCCTCGGCCATCTCGCGCAGCGCGGCGAGGTCGAGCTCGGCGTCGAAGTGGCCGGAGTTGGCCATGATCGCCCCGTCGCGCATCGCCTCGAAGTGCTCGCGCCGGAAGACGTTGAGGTTGCCGGTCGCGGTGACGAACAGCTCGCCCCAGCGGGCGGCGTCGCGCGTGGGTCATGACCTGCGTAGCCGTCCATCAGCGCCTCGAGGGCGCGGACCGGGTCGACCTCGACGATCGCGACGTGCGCGCCGTGGCCGGCCATCCGCGACGCGATCCCCTTGCCCGACCCAGCCGTAGCCGGCGACGACGACCTTCCGCCCGGCGATGAGCAGGTTCGTCGCCCGCAGGATGCCGTCGAGCGTGCGACTGGCCGGTCCCGTAGCGGTTGTCGAAGAGGTGCTTGGTCTGGGCCTCGTTGACCGCGATGACCGGGAAGCCGAGCGCGCCGTCGGCGGCCATCGCCCGGAGCCGGATGACGCCGGTCGTCGTCTCCTCGGTCCCGGCGAGGACCTCCTTGACCTGCTCCGGCCGCGTCGCTGTGGAGGAGCGAGACGAGGTCGCAGCCGTCGTCCATCGTGAGCTGCGGGTGGGTGTCGGCGACGGACGTCGAGGTGCGCGTAGTAGGTGTCGCGGTCCTCGCCGCGCCGGGCGTGGACGGCGATCCCGTACTCGGCGACGAGCGCCGCCGCGACGTCGTCCTTGGTGGACAGCGGGTTCGAGGCCGCGAGCACGACCTCGGCGCCGCCGGCCTTGAGCGTGCGCATCAGGTTGGCGGTCTCGGTCGTGACGTGCAGGCAGGCCCCGATGCGCAGGCCGTCGAGCGGCCGCTCGCGCTCGAAGCGCTCGCGGATGAGGCGCAGGACGGGCATCTCGCGCTCGGCCCATTCGATGCGCCGGACGCCCTCGGCGGCGAGGCCGAGGTCGGTGACGTCGTGGGCGGGCAGGGTCGCTGGTCGGCGGTCATCGGGCGGTCGATCTCCTTGCGCGCGAAGAGGCGGCGCAGCGGGCCGCGAGATCGGCCCAGGGCGAGCCGAGCCGGTGGACGAGCCGCTCCTCGAAGCGGACGTGCTCGGCGTACCCCAGCCGCCGGTAGGCGTTGAGCGCCGGCGGATTGTCGGCGCGGACGTTGAGCACGACCTGGTCGCACGTCCGCGAGCAGCTCGGCGGTCACGGCGCCGGTCGACGGCGGTCGCGAAGCCGCGACCACGATAGTCCGGCGTGGGTCAGGACGTTGCCGACGACGGCGAGCCGGGCCGCCGGGCTGATGACGTGGGTCCCGGCCGCGGCGACGAGCCGGCCGTTGACGCGCATGCCGTAGTAGACGCCCTCGGCGATCGGGCTCGACGGCAGCCACGACGCGAACCCGAGCTGGTAGAGCCGGTTGAGCTCGCCGATCTCGACCGGCAGGAGCCGCTGGACCGTCGCGGGATACGGGCCGGAACGTGCGCCCGGTCGACCCACATCCGGACCATCTGCGGGCCGGGGTCGACCCGGTAGTGGCGTCTCGACCGCCGGCAGCGTCTCCGGGCAGCGCCGCGACGTAGGCGGCGCGCGGCTGGATGACGTCGCGCAGGATCGCCTCGATGCCGTCGGCGCGGCCCATGACGAACAGCGGCTGGGGCGTCGGCCCGCCGTACTCGAGCACGAGCGCGACGACCTCGTCGCCGTCGGACGCGACGCCCCAGCGGGTCCGGCCGAACTCGCGGTCCTCGAGGTCGCAGAGCGCGTAGGCGGCGAAGAGCCGGTCGCGCTCGAGGAAGCTCGCGGAGCAGCGCGCGGTCCGTCGTGGGCCGGGCGACGACGCCGTCCGCGCGGCCGATGGCGACGGTGGCCATCAGCGCGACCGCGGCCGCGACCGGCTCGTGGCGACCGTGGCGCGGCTGCGTGCCCGACGGCCCGGGCGTCCGTCTGCGCGGCGACGCAGCGCCGGCCCGAACGGTGCCCGGAGCGACGCCCTCCTCGGTGACGATCGCGGTGATCAGCTCCGCCGGCGTCACGTCGAACGCCGGGTTGCGGACCGTCCGTGTCCGGCGGGGCGATGCGGACGCCGCGGATCTCCAGGACCTCGTCGCGCGGCGCGCTCCTCGATCGGGATCGCCGGCGCCGTCCGGCGTCGCCGAGGTCGACCGAGCTCGAGCGGCGCGCAGACGAAGAACGGGATGCCGTGACGGGCGGCGAGCACGGCGAGCGTGTACGTCCCGACCTTGTTCGCCGTGTCGCCGTTGGCCGCGATCCGGTCGGCGCCGACGAGGATGACGTCGACCTCGCCCGCGGCCATCGAGGTGCCCGGCGGCCACGTCCGGGATGAGCGTGTGCGGCACGCCGGCCTGGGCCAGCTCCCAGGCGGTGAGCCGCGCGCCCTGCAGGTACGGGCGGGTCTCGTCCACCCAGACGTGGACGGCGCGCCCGGCATGGTGCGCCGCCTGGACGACGCCGAGCGCCGTCCCGAACTGGCCGCAGGCGAGCGGTCCGGTGTTGCAGTGGGTCAGGATGCGGAGCGGCCGGTCCGTCGGGCCGCGGCAGGACCTCGAGGCCCGAACCTCGGCCAGCCGGCCGTGGTCGGTCGGTCGCCTCGGAGACGATCGCGTCGGCCTCGTCCCGCATCGCGTCGGCGATCGCGTCGCCATCCTCCGACAGCTCGCCGATGCGCGTCGTAGCGCGGCCATCAGCCGATCGACCGCCCAGCGCAGGTTGACGGCGGTGGGGCGGGCGTTGATGAGCGCGTTCGCGGCGCCGCGCAGGGTCGCCCGGCGGGCGTACGGCTCGCGGGCGTCGCGGACTTGCGTCGCCGTGAGCGCCAGCCCGATCGCGGCGACCTGGCCGATCGCCGGCGCGCCGCGGACGACCATCTCGCGGATCGCGTAGCGCGACCTCGGCCGCGGACTTGCGCGTCGTACCTCGACGAGCGCGTCGGGCAGCCGGCGCTGGTCGACGAGGAGCAGGACGCCGTCCGTCCTCGAACCGGAACGGGGTGCGGAAGCCGGTCGCGGCGCGGTCGGGTGTCGGCGGCGGCGTCGGCCGTTGGCGACGCCGGCGATCCGGGTCGAGGATCGCGCCGGCGGCCTCCGCCGAGAGCGCGCTGGAGCGCCTGTGCCGCGCCCGCCACCGTGGCGGCGCCGTTGAGCAGCTCGCCGGCGAACTGGCGGAAGAAGCGGCGTCGCCCGACGTCTGCGCCGCGCCGGCTCCGGCGGCGCCGGCGACGATCCGTCGACGGCGTCGTCGGCGCGCCAGGCTCGCGGTCCGGTCGGTCTGGCGTCCGTCGACCGCGCGGCTCGACCGTGCTCGCGCCGTCAGTACTGGATGACGCTGGTGACGCGGCGGCCGTCGAGCCGATCGCGGCCCTTGAGGAACTCGAGCTCGACGAGGAAGCCAGGCCGACGATCTCGCCCTTCAGCCGCTCGACCAGCTCGATCGTGCCCTTGACCGTGCCGCCGGTCGCGAGCAGGTCGTCGACGATGAGGACCTTCTGGCCGGGCTGGATCGCGTCGCGGTGGATCTCGAGCGTGTTCGAGCCGTACTCGAGCGCGTACTCGACCGTGAGCGTCTCCGCGGGCAGCTTGCCCAGCTTGCGAACGGGCACGAGGCCGGCATCCGAGCTCGTAGGCCATCGGCGCGCTGAAGATGAAGCCGCGCGACTCCATGCCGACGACGAGGTCGACCTGCTCGTCGCGGTACGGCGCGCAGCATCAGGTCGATCGCGTCCTTGTACGCGGCCGCGTCCTTGAGCAGCGTCGTGATGTCGTAGAAGAGGATGCCCGGCTTCGGGAAGTCGGGGATCTCGCGGATCTTCGCGCGAAGCTCCTCGGCGGACACGATGTGGGACCTCCGGTGAGCGGGGCGCGGCGGCCGGCGCGGGCCATGTCGAAGTCCGTGCAGTCTGAGCCCCAGCCCCGGCGGCCCGGTCCACCGCGCGCGGGACGCAGTCGCCAGCTCGAGCCCGAAGGCCGCGAGCAGCCGCCGACCACGCGCGGCCAGCCCGAACGCCGCCGCGAGACCCGGCGCGGGTCCGCCCGTGGCGCGCACGCCGGCCGCGACGATCGCACCGGCGACGCCCGTCCCGAGCGCCGTGCCCACGTGTCGGAGAGGGACAGGGCGGACGTGGCGGTGCCCTGCTCGGCGCGGCGGCGCGTCGCGCAGCACGATCAGGGAGAACGGCGAGTAGGCGAGCCCCATCCCGAGCCCGACGAGGCCGAACGTCGGAACGGCGAGCCAGGCCGTGACCGTCGGGCAGCAGGACGAGGCGAACGCGGCGATGCCGACGGCGACGATGGGGAATCCGACCGGACGAACCGGTCCGGCGGCCAGCGGTCGCTGCCCTGCGCCTGGATCCACGACCCGGCGGTCCACGAGACCGTGGCCGCCGTGAGGGACGATGCCGGCCTGCGACGAGGCTCAGGCCGCGGAACTCGACGAGGAGCAGCGACACGTAGGCGTCGACCGCGAAGAACGCGAAGGTCAGCACGCCGCGGAGCGCGACGGCCGCTGGCAGCCCCGGGCAATCCGAAGCGTGCCGGGCGGCGTGAGCCGGCGGAGCGCCGACGAGACCGAGCACGATCCCGACGGCACCAGCGCCGCGAGGAACACTGGCTCGCCGCCGGTCAGTGCACCGGTGATGAGACCCGCCGCACGGCCACGACGATGGCCAGTGGCAGGCGCCGGCGCAGGCTTGCGAGGGCCGTGGCCTCGGCGGCGACGGCGTCCGGCGGCGTCGCGACCGCTCGAACGGCGCGGCAGCGTGAACAGGGCCGCGACCCCGATGAGCGGCAGCAGGAGCAGGAACACCGCCCGCCAGCCGAGGGTCTCGCCGACGAGCCCTGCCACGGCGGGGCCCAGCGACGCCGGGCAGGACCCACGCGGTCGACATCAGGCGCGAACATCCGTGGCCGGAGGCGCTCGGGCAGGCTGCGCCCGATCGCCACATACGCGATCGGCGGGATCGCGCCCGCCCCGAGGCCCTGCAGGAACCTGCCCACGATCAGGATCTCCATCGTCGGCGCGGCACCGCCAAGGACCAGTCCGATCGCGAAGAGGCCAAGGCCGAGCATGAACGGCCTGGCAAGGCCACGGCCGTCGACGGCGCCACCGACGACGACGATCCCGACGAGCGAGCCGAGAAAGAACGCCGTGAACGCCCACCCGTACAGGCCGTTGCTCAGACCGCCCAGCTCGCGGGCGACATCGGGCATGACCGTGGCGACCGCGAGCGCCTCGAAGGCGACGAGCGTGATGGTGAGGACCAGGCCGCCCGTGAGCGACCGGCGTCGTGCGCTCCACAGGCCCTCATCGGCCGCGGCGTGCACGGGGAGCGGTAGGGACATTCACTTCATGATGGGACGTCCGCCGGAATCGAACATGGACGGGCGTCGCGTCCTGACCGCCGGGGCCCGATCTCTTGACCTGGGCGGCGGTTCCGCCCGACGATCCGGGCTCGACCGGGAGGGACGATGGTGACGAACGCGCCGGGGGCATTGACGCTCGACGAGGATGACCGCCGGGTCCTGGCGCCGTGGGCCGCCGACTGCGCCGAACGGACCCTTCCGCTGTTCGAGGCACAGGCACCCGACGACCGGCGACCGCGGGACGCGATCGAGGGACTGCGGGCGTTTGCTCGGAGAGAGCTCCGGGTCGGGCCCATGCGTGCACTGGCCGCCGCGTCGCATGCCGCCGCCCGGGATGTCGGCGACGCCGCGGCTGTTGCGGCGGCACGGGCTGCGGGGCATGCGACCGCGACCGCCCACATGGCCGCCCATGCGCGTGGCGTCCCTGCCTACGGTGCCATCGCGGCGGCCCTCGCAGCGCCTGACGACCCGACCGCCGCTGATGACCACGTCGCGTGGGCCATGGGCCTCGTGTCACCAGCGGTTCGCGAGGTGCTCGGACGACTGCCGCCACCGCCCACCGGCGGTGGCCGGCTTGGTGCGCTCGTTCGGCAGGTCCACGCCAGCGCGATCGCCGATTGACGCCGATCGGGTCAGATCTCGGCGAGTCGGTCCAGCGGGAAGGGCGGCTGGGCGAGCGGCTTGACCGCGATCCGCAGGAGCAGCAACGGGTTGTCATCCCCCGCCGTTCGGTTGCTGTCGAGCGTGCCGCAGCCGTTGCAGCGATGGATCAGCAGCCACTCCCCATCCTTTCGAACGGAGATCGCGATCGGCTCCATGGAGGCCATGCAGTTCGATGCCCGGTCACCCGGCTCGACATCCACATGCCGGCTCCACAGGCAGAACGGGCAGTGGTTCCGGTGCTGCGTGCCGAGCGCGTCCGTCGGGACGTCGCGGGAGCAGTGGTGACAGCGGAACGACGAGCCGCGCGCGGGCGGCGCATCGTCCGCGGGGCCGCCTTCGGGGGCCCGGGTCGGCCGCCGGCGGGGCTCCTTGAGGGCGCCGCGCCGCTCGACACGATCGAGGCGGGCGGTGCGCTCGTCGCGCTCGGCTCGGTCGGTGCGCTTGCGGCTCATCGCTGTCCGCCGCTCCCGCCCGGCGGCTCGGCACGTGGCTGGGGACCGGGCCGGCCGCGCAGGCCCCATTCGATGCGGCGCTCCTGGCCGGCGATCAGCCGCTGGATGTTGTCCGCGTGGAAGACCCAGATGACGAGCGTGCCGGCCACGGCATAGAGCACGAACGCGGGCGGGAGCCAGCCCGCCACGACGGCCGCGAGGATGCCGACCCCGCCGACGACGCTGCAGGTCAGCGACGCCACCGAGCTGATCCGCGTCACGAACAGCAGGCCCACGAAGATCGGGATGATCGCGGCGGCGACGAGTGGCTGGATCACGAGGAGGGCGCCCCAGGCGGGTGCGACGCCACGGCCGCCGCGCAGGCCGATGTAGGGCGAGCGGCTGTGCCCGATGATCGCCGCCAGCGCGGCCAGCACCTGGACCAGCGGGTCGGCCCGGAACCAGATCGCAAGCAGCACGGCCACCGAGCCCTTCGCGGCGTCGAGCAGGCCGGCGACGAGCGCCGCCCGCAGCCCCAGGGCGCGCATGACGTTGGCGCCGCCCGTCCGACCGCTCCCGAGACTTCGCGGGTCCGGCCCGCCGACCGCGCGCGCAACCACGATGCCCCATGGAATCCCGCCGATCAGGTACGCCGCGGCCACCAGCACGACGGCGCCGACGAGCGTGGGGAGGTCCATCGGCCGAGTATGCCACCGCCTGTGCCGACCGCGACAAGGCGCCGCTCCGCGCCGGGGTCAATCCCCGCGGAGCGCCTCGAGGAGCCGCTCGGGACGGCCCGCGAACCAGGCTCGACGGTCGGGGTCGGTGGCGGCCTCGTCCACGAGCCGGGCGAGCGCGGCATTCACGGGCGTCGGCACACCGGACGCCCTTCCTGCCCGTGCAACCGCGCCGTTCAGCCAGCCGACCTCCGTCGTCCCGCCGGCCTGCACGGCGCCTCGCAGCGACGGGTCCTTCCCGCCACGGGCGGAGCCCACGACCCGCGACAGGACGCGCTGCGCAAGGGACGACGGCAGGACCGTCGCGAGGGCGAGCAGCGGCACCGGCGTGCCGGGCAGGAAGACGGGCTGGAGCCGGCGCGCGCGCATGACGGCAAGCGCCTCGCGGAGCTGCTTCCGCTCGACCGCAAAGAGCCGGGCGTCGGCATAGATCGCCGCGGGCGGCAGATCGAGGAGGCCGCTCGTCGCGTTCGACACGAGGTTTGCGACGACCTTCGACCACTTCATCGCAGCGGCGTTCGGATGCCGGCTCACGCGAACGCCGGCCGCCCGGAGCACTGCATCGAGCGCATCCAGCTCCGCGGCACCGGCGCGAACCGGCGCGAGCCCGACCCCGCCGCGACGCAGCCAGCGGACGGTTCCGTCGGCATCGCGTTCGACGGACGCCGTGACCGAGGCGGCGAGTATCGGGCGATCGGGCAGCGCAGCCGTCGCGGCGTCCTCTGCCCCGAACCCGTTCTGCGCGGTGAGCACCGGGACGCCGGGCAGGGCCTGCAGGTCATCGAGGACCGGACGAAGGTCGTACTGACGGACCGCGACGATGACGAGGTCGGGCCGCAGGGGACCGGCTTCCGCGGCAGCGTCAACCGACGGCACGACGGCGACCGTCACGGTGTCCTCGGCCCCATCGGGCCGGACGAGCCGGAGCGGGACGGCAGCCGCGGCCACGACACCGCGTCGCACGAGCGTCGTCTGCCCGCCGCCGGCCGCGACGGCCCAGCCCAGGAACGACCCGACGGCGCCGGCACCGACGATGAGGACGCGCATCGGCTCAGTGTGCGGCTGCCGCCCGGTCCCCCGCTGCGTATGCGTCCGCCAGGAACTCGACCGGGTGGCGCGACGGTCGCCCGGTGGCCGAGGCGATCTGCCAGCGGCAGGTCTCGGAGTCGCAGGCCGTCTGGGTCGCACCACTGCCCTCGATCGCCTCGAACAGGTCCGCGCCGACCTTCATCGCGATGTCGTACTTCTCGCGCTTCAGCCCGTAGGTGCCCGCAATCCCGCAGCAGTCGTGGTCCATGTCGCGCGCACGGAGGCCCGGGATGAGCGCAAACAGGTCGAGCGCCGGCAGGCCGATTCCGTGGCTGCGCAGCTGGCATGGGGCGTGGTACGGCAGGTCCTGCTCGAGCGGTCCGAAGCTCGTGTCGAGCCGGCCTTCCTCGTGCAGGTCGCGCAGGAATTCCATGATGTCCCACGTCGCGCCTGACACCGCCCGGGTGTCGTCGTCGTGCAGGTCGAGCATCTCCTCGTACTCGGCCTTCAGGGTGTGCGTGCACGACGTCGACGTGCCGACGATCCGATAGCCCTGGCGCGCGTAGCCGGCCAGCACCCCGAGGTTCTTGCGGGCCTGCTCGCGAGCCTGGCCGTAGAGGCCGTTGCTGATCATTGGCAGGCCGCAGCAGACCTGCGGCGGTGCGATGACCTCGAACCCGTTCCGCTCGAGCACGGCGATCGCGGCGTCGGCGACGTGCTGCTCGTAGTAGTTCACCGCGCACCCGTGAAAGTAGACGACCGCCTTGTCGGGACCGGGCGCCGGCGTCTCGCCTGCCTTGCCGACGCGACCCCCGCGGCGCTGCCAGCGCGATCGGAACGTTCGACCGGCGTAGATCGGGAGCGGTGCCTTGCGGTGGATCCCGATCGTCACCTCGATCAGGGCCCGGATGAGCCGGTTCTGGAGCGTCCAGTTGGCGAGCGGCGTCAGCGGGGCACCGAGCTTGCCGATGAGATCCGTCTGCGAGATGGCCCAGTCGCGGAGCTTTGGACGATGCCCCGCACGCATCGACGCGCGTGCCCGATTGTTGACCTCGGCGATCTTGACCCCGGCGGGACAGGCCGTCGTGCACCAGCCGCAGCTCGAGCACCAGTCGACGGTGATGTCCGGCGTGCGGACGCGGCCCGGGTCGAGATTGATCGGGACGGGGCCCGCGAGACGGAGCCGCTGCGCCTGCGGACCGACGTACTTGGGACCGGGGAAGCGATCGTCGACCCGTGCCACGGGGCAGACGGTGTTGCAGATGTTGCACTTGAGGCATTCATCGGTGGAGAGGCCGACCGCCTCCTCGAGCGCCTGGTCGACCACCGCGGCGATCGTCACGACGCAGCTCCGCGGGCCTGTGGCGCGGCGGCGGCGAGAGCCGGCGGACGCTCCGCCCCGAGCGATGCGGCCGCCCGCCAGGCACTCGCCAGGGCGACGCCGTCGCCGCACCGCTCGCGCAGGTAGCGCTGCCCGGCGAGCAGGTTGCCGACGACCCGGACGTTCTCGTACAGCGGCCCGTCGTCCGGCCGGGAGGGGTCGACGGGACGCAGCTCGGCATCGGTCCGGAGGCCCGCGGCCGCGATCGGCATCCCGCCCGGATCGAGCGGATCGCCGGCCATCCAGTGCTCGATCGTGGGGCCGTGGACAGGCAGGCCGAGGACGGTGTCGACGAGACGCCCGCCTGGATCGCCCGCCAGCCCGCCGCCCTCGATGCCACCCGTCGCGAGCACGAGCGCGCCGACCCGGGTGACGACCTCGCGCGTCGCCGCGCTGGTGGCCACGCTCGTGACGCGCCGACCACTGGCCTCGAAGCGCACGATCGGCTCACCGAGCAGGATCCGGCCGCCGCGCGCCAGGAGCTCGGCACGGAGGAGGTTGTACAGCCGGATGCCCGGGATCCCGGGTGGAACGAGCGGCACCTCGAACACCGGCCGGCCGAGCCGCTCAACCGTGTCCCGCCACGCCTCGGGGTAGTCGCGACAGCCGATGGCGGCAGGCAGGCCGACCCGGACCGCGTCGCGTCCTGCCGCGGCGTCGACAGCCCGCGCGATCACGTCGAGCGCCCGTGCTCGCCAGTCGGGCCGGTCGAAATGGTCGCTGATCCGGAGCGCACTGAGGTTGCGCCGGTCGGCCAGCTCGGGCAGATCGACCACGAGACCGTCAACGCGGGCCGGTCGCGACAGCTCGCCCCACACGGCGGGCCGGCTCAGGCTGGCCGCAACGGCGCGCGGCCAGAAATCCTTGAAGGTGGCCTGGCCCACGAGCAGCAGCCGCTCGTTCGGACCCCACGGTCGGAGGGCCTCGGCCTGCGACTCGGGGACGATGGCCACGGGACGGGTACCGCCGATCCCCGTCGGCAGCGCGCCGAAGCTGCCATCGAGGGAGCCGGCATGGGGCAGGCCACCCCGCGCCGTGACCGCCAGGAACCAGTCCATCGCCGGCGCGACGTCCCGCTCGAGCACCGCGTACGGATGGGCGGCATCCCCGGCCAGCCGGGCCACCGCGGCACCAGCGTCCCCGGCACCGGGCACGACCCCCACATCGATCGGCCCACCCGCCCAGTGCGTCGCACCGTTGCCCTGCGCCAGGACCACAACGCGCGCACCGTTCTCCGCGAGGCGGAGCGCGGTCGCGAGCCCAGCCAAACCGGCACCGACCACCGCGACGTCAGCCGTGGCCATCGCGACCCTCGCCCGGCTCGATCATGCTGTCGAGTCCCAGCGTCCCCCACTGGAAGCCGGCCGTGATGAGCGCCTCCTGGAGCTGGCGGCCGTGCGCGATCGGCTGCGTGCCCCGCTGTCGCTCGCGCAGGAACTGGCGCATCGCGGTCTCGGTTGCCTCGCCGACCTCGGCCGGGCTGGTTGCCACCCGTGCCGCGTGGTCTGCAACGGCACCGGCCGCTCGAAACGTGCAGAAGCCGCCCTGGCACGGCCCCATCCCGAGCCGGGTGGCGCGCCGGACGTCATCGAGCGAGCACGGCCAGCGCCGCTCGAGCACCTCTTCGAGCATCGTCCGCGTCACGAACTCGCACTCGCAGATGAGCGCCGCATCCCCGCCGCCCTCGGCCTCGTGCGCTGCCAGCCGGCCCCCGAGCCAGTGGTACCGCGATCCGTGCTCGCCGCCGGGGAGTGGCTCCTGGGCCGTCGTCACCCGAGCGGACAGCCCGGCCTTGCGCGTCACCGTGTCGGCCGTGTCCTGGGCCATGAGCCGGTACGTCGTGAGCTTGCCGCCCACGATCGAGGTGAGGTTGGAGACCCCGTCCCGCTCGCCATGGTCGAGCACGACGTGGGCCCGCGTCACGTCGCGCGATTCCGTGCCCGTCTCGCCCGGGTCATACAGCGGCCGAACCCCGCCGTATGCCCGGAGCAGGCGCATCCGTCGCAGCGCCGGGAACAGCTTCTCGCCCTCGTCGAGCAGCTCGTCGACCTCGGCCCGGGTGATCTCCCAGTCGTCGGGGTCCGCCACGTGGATGTCGGTGGTGCCGAGGATCGCCACCGTCCCGACCGGGACCATGATGTCGCCGTCACCCGGCTTGTGGCAGCGGTTCACGACGGTGTCGGTCATGCGCTGGTTGAACACGAGCATCGTGCCCTTGCCCGGTGCCATCCTGAGCTCCGCGCCGGCCATCGCCGCGATCTCGCCGCCCCACGCGCCGGCCGCGGACACGACCTGTCCGGCCATCACCCGATGAACCGTCCCGGTGCGCGTGTCCCTGATCCGGGCCGCCAGGAGGCGTTCGCCCGAGCGATCGAAGCCGACCACCTCGTGGTACGCAACCGCGGCACTGCCGAGGGCGACGGCGTCTGCGACGTTGGCGTCGATCAGCGACCACGGCTCAACGGCGGCGTCGGGCACGGCAAAGGCGCGGCGGATGCGCGGGTTGAGGGTCGGGACGCGCCGGAGCAGCTGCGCGACATCGACCTCCTCGCAATCCACATCGCTGGCCCGGCACTGCTCGAGGAACGTCTCGACGTAGTCATCCGGGTCGTCCGGGGTCGCCACGAAGTAGCCGCCGGTGTCCTCGATGGCGAACGGGGCGATCCGTCGGAGCACCCGGTTCTCGACGATGCACTCGCGGGCCGCATTCGGATCCTTGGCCACATACCTGCCGCCGGAATGGAGCAGGCCGTGATACCGCCCGCTCGTGCCGGTCCCGAGATCCGAGCGGTCCACGAGCAGGGTCCGCATCCCGCGCCGGGCGAGGTCTCGCAGGACGCCGGCGCCGGTCGCTCCGCCACCGATGACCAGCGCGTCCCAGGCGACCGCGGGATCGAGCGTGGCCGTGACGGGTGTCGGCGGCCCGCTCACGAACCGGCGTCCAGCGTCTCGCCGAGCCCTCCGTCCACCGCCGCTCGGATCGCCGCGATTGCCGCGTCGGCGTCCTCGCCGTCGGCCCCCACCTCGATCTCGGTGCCGTGCCCGACTCCGAGGGTCAGCACCGACAGGATGCTCTTGGCATCGACCGGGCCCTTGCCGGCGGTCACGTTCGTGATCGTCACCGTTGACCGAAAGGCGCCAACGGTTCGCACGAAGAGCGCGGCGGGCCGCGCGTGCAGCCCCGACGGGTTGCGAATGGTGAGCCGCTGGGTGGTCATGCCGCCACGCCCTTGTCCATCGTGCCGGCCTCGGCCGCGGCAGCAGCGACCTCGTCAAGCCCCTGCCCGATGCTCGCCTGGACGGCCGCGATGACGGTGCCCTCGACGAGCGGCGCTCCCGAGAGACGGACGCGGCCGGCCTGATCGGGCTCGAGCAGCCCGATGGCCGTGGTCCCGGCGAGGATTGCCGACCCGAGATCGCCGAGCACGAGGACGCCCGCCCCGGCATCGGCCCGGCCGATGGCGGCCACGATCCCGTCAGCGTCGGTCCCGAGCGCGCCTTCCGGCGTGCCGCCGACTGCCTCGAGCGCCACATCCTCGCCGGCCATCTGTCGGGACAGCTCGACGACGCCTTCGGCCAGCCGGCGTGAGTGCGACACGACGACGATCCCGACGAGCGGCGTGGCGGCCTCGGGTCCGTTCATCGTGTGCTGTGCATGCTCCGTGGTTGGAGGAAAACGCGCCGGCAGGCCGGGTGGCCAGCCCGCCGGCGCACGGGGCTGCTAGAGCTCGACCCAGTCGAACGTGCGGGTGACCGCCTTCTTCCAGAAGCGGTATTCCTTCTCGCGCTCGGCGTCGTCCATCTGGGGGGTCCACTCCTTGTCCTTCGCCCAGTTCTCGCGAAGGTCGTCGATGGCGCCCCAGAACCCGACCGCGAGCCCGGCGGCATACGCGGCACCGAGCGCCGTCGTCTCGGCGACCTTCGGCCGGATGACCGGCACGCCGAGAACGTCGGACTGGAACTGCATGAGCAGCTCGTTGTAGACCATGCCGCCGTCGACCTTGAGCGCCGTCAGCGCGACGCCCGAGTCGGCGTTCATCGCGTCGAGCACCTCGCGGGTCTGCCAGGCGGTGGCCTCGAGGACGGCGCGCGCGATGTGGCCCTTGTTGACGTAGCGGGTCAGGCCGGCGATGACGCCGCGCGCCTCGCTCTTCCAGTACGGGGCGAAGAGCCCGGAGAACGCCGGCACGAAGTACACGCCACCGTTGTCCTCGACCGTCCCGGCGAGGGCCTCGACCTCAGCCGAGTTGGCGATCATCCCGAGGTTGTCGCGCAGCCACTGGACGAGCGCGCCGGTGATGGCGATCGAGCCCTCGAGCGCGTAGACGGCCGGCTGGTCGCCGATCTTGTAGCCGACCGTGGTCAGGAGCCCGTTCTTCGAGTGGACGAGGTCGGTCCCGGTGTTGAGCAACATGAAGTTGCCCGTGCCGTACGTGTTCTTCGCCTCGCCGACGTCGTAGCACGCCTGGCCGAACAGGGCCGCCTGCTGGTCGCCGAGGATGCCCGCGATCGGGATCCCCTCGAGCGCGCCGACGCCGTTGCCGTAGACCTCGGACGAGGCCCGGATCTCGGGCAGCATCGAGCGCGGGATGCCCATGAGCGACAGGATCTCGTCGTCCCAGTCGAGCGTCTCGAGGTTCATCAGCATCGTCCGGCTGGCGTTCGTGACGTCGGTCACGTGGACGCCACCGTTGACGCCGCCGGTCAGGTTCCAGACGCACCAGGTGTCGATGTTGCCGAAGACGAGGTCGCCCGCATCGGCCTTGGCTCGTGCACCGTCGACGTTGTCGAGGATCCACTTGACCTTGGGGCCGGAGAAGTAGGTCGCGAGCGGGAGGCCGACCTTGGCCCGGAGCCGATCCTGGCCGCCGTCCTTTGCGAGCTCGTTGACGATCACATCGGTCCGCGTGTCCTGCCAGACGATCGCGTTGTACACGGCCTTGCCGGTCGTCCGGTCCCAGACGAGCGCGGTCTCACGCTGGTTGGTGATGCCCACGGCCGCCAGGTCGGTGGCCGCGATCCCGGCCCGGTCAAGCGCCCCGCGGATGACCTCCTGACTGCGCGACCAGATCTCCGCCGGGTCGTGCTCCACCCAGCCTGGCTTCGGGAAGATCTGCTCGTGCTCCTTCTGGTGGATCGCCACGACCTGGCCGCCGTGGTCGAAGATCATGAACCGCGTGCTCGTGGTTCCCTGGTCGAGGGCGCCAACGTACTTGGCCATGCTGTTCCTCCTGTCTGCGGGTCCCCGACGTCAGTCGCGGTGCCCGAGTTCGTCGCGTAGTGACTCGAAGAGGATCGTGGCGCTCGTCGCACCCGGGTCCTGGTGCCCGGCCGATCGCTCGCCGAGGTAGCTCGCACGACCCTTGCGGGCCACGAGCGGCGTGATGCCATCGCGTCCAGCCGCTGCTGCGGTGGCCGCCGCGTCGAGGGCTGCCGCGAGGTCGCCCTCCGCGCCGGCTTCGACCGCCTCGACGGCCGGGGTCATCGCATCGACCATGGTCTTGTCCCCCGGACCGGCCTTGCCGAGCGAGATGATCCCGTCGAGACCCGCCCGGAGCGCCCGCGCGAGGTCGGCGGTGCCGACCTCGTCCGTTTCGCCGAGCGCGGTCCCGAGGCGCAGGAAGAAGGTGCCGTACAGCGGGCCGCTGGCGCCGCCGACGGTCGAGATGAGCGTTCGGCCGACACCCTTGAACATGGCCCCGGCCTGCCCATCGCGGAGGGTTTCGAGCTGGGCCCGGGCCGCGGTCATCCCGCGGTCCATGTTGATGCCGTGATCGGCATCACCGATGGCGGAGTCCAGTGCGGTCAGCTCGTCGCGGGCCGCATGGATCCGGTCCGCGAACGTCTCGAGCGCCGCGGCAAACGCCGCCGTGGTGATGCCCATCGCGTCAGACGCCCCAGCGCAGGGCGGCGGTATGAACGGGCGCGTCCCAGAGCCGCACCAGCTCGTCGTCGAGCTTGAGCAGGGTGATCGAGCACCCGGCCATCTCCAGCGACGTGATGTAGCTGCCGACGAGGTTGCGCTCGATCGTGATGCCACGCCCGTCGAGGATCTCGGCGAGCTTCCGGTAGATCACGTACAGCTCGAGCAGCGGCGTGCCACCCATGCCGTTGACGAACGCGAGGACGCGGTCGCCGCTCTGGAACGGCAGGTCCTCGATGATGGGCATCGCCAGCATCTCGGTGACCTCGTCGGCCGTGGCCAGCTTGCGCCGCTCACGACCCGGCTCGCCGTGGATGCCGACGCCGAGCTCCATCTCGTCGTCGCCGATCTCGAACGTGGGCTTGCCGGCGGCGGGGACGGTGCACGAGGTGAGCGCCATCCCCATCGACCGGACGTTGTCCTGGACCTTCTGGCACAGGGCCTTCACGGTCTGCAGGTCAGCGCCCTCCTCGGCCGCCGCTCCCACGATCTTCTCTGCAAGGACGGTGCCGCCGACGCCGCGCCGGCCGGCCGTGTACAGCGAGTCCTTGACCGCGACGTCATCGGCGATGACGACCAATTCGACCTCGATCCCCTCGGCCTTGGCCAGCTCGGCCGCAAGCTCGAAGTTCATGATGTCGCCGGTGTAGTTCTTGACGATATGCAGGACGCCCTTGCCCCCGTCGACGGCCTGGGTGGCCGCGAGCATCTGGTCGGGGACGGGCGAGGTGAAGACGGCGCCCGGACAGGCGGCGTCGAGCATGCCGCGCCCGACGAAGCCGCCGTGCATCGGCTCGTGGCCCGAGCCGCCGCCGGAGATGATGCCGACCTTGCCGGATCGAGGCGCGTCACGCCGCACGACGATGTTCGGCGACTCGACCCGGAGCAGGTCGGCGTGCGCGAGGGCCATCCCGGCGAGCTCCTCGTCGACCAGCCGATCCGGTTCGTTGATGAGCTTCTTCATTGCTGCTCCCGTGGTTCAGGAAGGTGCGCCGAGGCGCGTCGTCGGGGATGGCTCCGGTCGATGGGGCTACGCCGCCATCAGGAAGTTCGTATACCCGAAGTTGTAGACGGCCCAGGCGATCGCGGCACCGATGAGCGGCCCCACCACGGGGATCCACGAGTAGCTCCAGTCGGAGTCACGCTTGCCGGGGATCGGCAGCAGGA
>CAVWZL010000007.1:0-367143 GCA_963759495.1 uncultured Chloroflexia bacterium
GGGTCACGCCGAGTTGTTCGATCACCAATCGATCAAGGACCGGAAACATCCGAGGTCGCTTCAGGTGAAGGACCTTGGTGCCGACCGAGAGCCCACGTCCCGGTCCTGTCGCCGCTTCGAGCGCACGAGCGACCGGCTCTCGCGCGGCGTCGTGCCAGGTATCGGAGTCGAGCTCGACAAGATCCCACGTCGGATCGATTTGGACGAGCCATTCGAGAGGGTCCGATGACTCGATCAGCGACTCCCAGACTGTGTGAGGTGACCGCGCCCGCATTGTCGTGTTGATGGCCACGACGTCGTCGCGCGTGATCCGGTCGGTCGGTTCCCTACCGGAGTTCGCGAGGTCGTCATAGCCGCCGGCCTGAGCACTCGCGTCAGAACGCAGGAAATCGAAGACGAAGCCGGCGGCATCTTCGAAGTGCAGCGATGGGCCCTGAGTGATGCGACGGATTGTCAGAGCAACCCGGGGGAGCTGAGGGCGCGGCATCGCACCCTCCGAAGGTGCGCGAGGCCGTGATGGCGGCGTCCGTCTCTGTCGACTGGAGGAACGCTCGCCGGTCGAGGGCTTCGCTACGCCGGCTTGCTGGTCATACCACCGGAGCAGGTGTCCGATTTGCAGGCCCTCAACGGGATTAGCCAGAATGCCGCCTCGACGTGCTACTTCGGGCCGAAGAGCGCCGACGTATGACTGTCCAGCGTGGACCTCGACCGTCTTTCCGGCCAACGGACCCACTAACTGCTCAAGTTGGTCGGCGGCCTGTCGGCCCATCGCGCGGCGGTACGCAACGGGCTGCTTTGACAAGGCAACGTCGTACCACTCGATCTCTTCATCGGGATCGAGGATGCCGTGCTTCGCACTGAAGATGAACCAAGGCCGGCGGCTCGCCTCGGCATGCCGTCTCCGCCGAAAGAAGAGCGGCGAGTCGTACAGGTCCTTGGCGCGCCGGGAGCCAGGATGCTTTCCTGAGACGCAGCCGAGGATCAGGGCGTCGATCGGCCGTTCCACCTAGTTCAGCTTCCTCTCGACCCGAGGGCTCGAATGACCTGCGGCGCCGAGCTCGCGGCCAGCCAAGTCTTGAGCTCGGTCCAAGGGCCTTCATCGCGTGCTGCCAAAGGCTAGACATCGAGCTTCCGCGGTGGCCCGCTGGGCTAGAAGATCTTCGGTAGCCGCATGACGCCGTTGCGACCTTGTCGATTGCCCGGCCGTCCCGGATCGATCCCGCGCATGTGGGGACCATAAACCACCCCGTCTAACGCATCGGCTGTCAGGCGAGGCTGGTCGCGATTGCCATAAAGCCGGTGACGTGTTGGACGTCTGGACCTCTTTTGCGGCGCGAACGGGGTGGTATCACCGACGAGCGTGACGTTGAGGATGGCGTCCAGGCCTTGTCCAGCCATTCAAGCGCTCGGGCCACGTCTTAATGTCGTGCCCGCCGCCGATGTCCTGACCATGGATCACAACCCGAGGCAGTTTGGAATCCAGGTGCATCGTGACCTCGCGATAGGAAATCCAGTTCCGCGGCGACCCGTTCGCGCAACCGTGGTTCGGTAACCGCCAGGCGGGCCGCCGCCTCCGGGGTCTTTGCCTGGACCTCGAGCCCCCAGGAGCCGCCCAGCAGGTTGTACCCGCGAAATACAAACCCCCGCGTTGGTGCCGAGGCGGCGATCGCGGCGTTCGGCGTATTCAGGTATGTGCCTCGCCCACGAGAGTCGAGGAATGTGCGGAATGGGTCCAGAACTCCCGGTGTGACACTTCGAGTGGCGGAACCACCTCGTCTCCGTAGGCTTCCGTCACAAATCTGGACCGAACCCTTCTGGAATCGCGGGACTCGAGGCCACCAGACGAAGCCCTGGCCCGGACACCGGTTCGCCGGTTCACATAATTGATAATCCGTTTCAGGTCCTTGTCGATGTGGTCGACGGAATCACCAGCCCGGAAATCGCCCTCTGCGAGGCGTCTCGTGACTTCGGCGCGGCACATCTCTTGAACTCGCCGCCATCTGCCTCGACCTTCGCCCGCAGCTCTTCAAACGGGTGACCTCCGAAGGCGCTGACCAGCCACTCGAGCGGCCGCTCCCACAGCGATCCTGCGTAGTCGAGCACTTGCCCGACGACTTCGCGCTTGATCTGCAGGTTGTTGGCACGCTTGCACTCCATCACGGTGATGGAGCCGGAGGAGCCGATCCCCACCAGGTCGATCCGACCCGAGTGCGAGTACACCTCCCGCACGAACACGGCATGCGATTCCTCCAGGGATGCATCCGCGGAATCAGTTGGGCCGAACTGTCGCGCAGCAAGGTCTGGAGCTCCTCCTCGTCCTTGAACTCCAGCGGCTCGAGGTGTTCCCAGGTGCTTCCTTCGGGAGTCTGTCCTAATCAGGATCGTTGACATCGATTCACCTTCGCTTCCCGTCCCAGCCTGCTCGGCCCTTCGTATCAGCATGGGTGGGCTTGCAATCCCTCAACAACGTAGGTGTGACACCCAAGGTGTCACGACCTCGTGTCACGATCCCCTCAGTCCAGCCTAGCGAGGTCCACACGGGCACCAACGAGCCGACTCCGACCGACAATTCGGAAAAGACCACTCCTGCCAAGCCGACGCCGCTGCGGGTCGTCTCCTGGAACCTCAATCACTGGCGACAGACGCTTCTGCCGATGAACCCGCCGCGCTGCTTGGGACCACCTTGCCGGCCACCTCAGGTCGCAAGTCGCACTGGTGCAGGAGGCAGTGCCACCGGCCGGCGTCGGCGGGGATCAGGCGGTGAACGGCGAGATGGCCGGTCACCGGAACTGGGGCTCCGCCGTGGTCGCGCTGGACCCCGCGATGGCGCTGCAGCCGCTGCGGTCCGTCCGCATCCCCTGGTCTCGCCGGCGGTAATCTGCTCAACAACACTCACCGGGATCGGTCGCGATCGCCCGGCTGAGTCTGGCCGGCATTGATCCCATCGTCTTCGTCAGCGTCTATGGCGTCCTGGATGGCTCGCCGGTGTCCACGCTGTTCCGGGTCATCGCGGATCTACTTCCCCTGTTCGACTCGCCGCACGGGGCACGCATCATCCTCGGCGGCGATCTCAACGTATCTGTGGCGCACAGCGACCCCAACAAGCGCGTACGCGGAGAGGCCGTCCTGGCCGCCATACGTTCTCTCGGTCTGGTTGAGGCAAAGGCTGTTGCGCCAATCGTTCCGATCTCATCGCCGGACTGCAACTGCGGGGCAGGCGGCACGTGCGGCCATCTCTCCACCTGGGGCACAGATGAGATCGACCACCTTTTCGTATCGCCGGCCCTTGCCAATCAGGTGACCGCCGTCTCCGTGGACCGGGATGTGGTCGGAGCTGGACTGTCGGACCACGTGCCGCTGGTCCTCGATCTTGCACTTACGTCGGAACGCACGCCACATCCCTGGGACGAGGAGTCGTTCGCCGAGGAGATCGGCAGGCGTCACGGGCCAGCCGCCAGAGAGGTCGTCGAGCGGCTAGTCAATTGGGCCGACAACAAGGAACGCGAGCTGGCCAGCGCTGCCAGGTGTCGCGACCAAGGGTCTGACGAGGGTTCGAACGGAACCACGGCCAACCCCGAGCTGTGGTTCCCGGTTGATCTCAACCTCGCGCCCCGGGGATCGCAGAACAGCATCTCCATCAAGGCAAATGGTGACGTCGTCGTTTGGTTCGGCGCCATGCGGCATCCGCCCTTCGACATCGAGGCTATGCGCCACGAGCTTCGTAGGGCCTGAACGAGATGACCGGCGTGCGCATCGCGCCGTATCAGGTCAGCAAGTGGCCACGGTTTCCGATTCCGGGTTCTCGAGGACCCTGAGAACCTGCTTCGCCTCGTCCGGGTCCTCGACCGCGTTGCAACCGAAAGCCACACTGTCACTACGGCATCGGTGGCAAACGCCCGGACTGCTGCAAGAACGCCAGGCGTCGATTCGGTGGAACCCGCGACAAGGGGAGCATGACGTGGAGTCACAAATACAGCGGTCGTTCCTTGGAGTCGTCTAGTTGACAGTGGATCGTTGATCCTCGGCGACCCAGCCTATTGCCTTCCCGACAAGGAGCGGGGTAAGCCGGGGATCGACTATGCCACAGTCAATCCGACCCGTGACTACGGGTGGTATCTGCCCGGAAACCTCGTTCTGGGGCTTGGAAACTTTGGTGGCGATGGCACGTACCCTGTCTTTGGCGAGACGGACGCAGACGGCGAGCTCCTGCGCGTCACGATCGAATTCGTCGGCCCAGGCGACGACGAAGAAGAAGGATAGTGCGGAGGAAGTACGTGCCGCATGCCGCCTGGGTGCTTGGTCGAAATGGATGGCGCGGCCTCGGTCTCTGAGGTGCATGGGTGTTACTCGCGCGGTGAGTGGGGAACCCTTGCTCGAGGTGACGGGGCCGGGTAAGCGTGCGAGCGGTTGCTATCGGCGACGACGGCGTCGGTGATCTCAGTGACGTGAAACGCGGACTCGGATCGTTGACATGCGGGAGCGCCGCGAGTCCCGCGGCGGTTGGTTTTTGCCGCCCCAAATTCGAAACCCTAATTGAATCCCTATGCCCTCGTAGCGTGCTGGGTTGATTGCGCCCACCCGCCGCGCCCTGAGTTGACGCGCCGAAGTTAGGGCCAGTCGACGCCCAGGGCGTTCATCGTGGGCGTATCGAGTTCCGCAACACGGAGCAGCACCGATGCTAGCCACGTCCAACCCTCAGCCGTGATGACGACCCACGCGCTCTTGGCGAGCAGCGGCGACGCTCCGGTCAGGAAACGTCCCCAGGAACCAGGCGTTGCGTACCCCGCCTCGATCGTGGCTCCGGTCACCCCATCGGCCGGCACGACCCTCCGGCGCGGACTATCGTGGCAAGCAGGCGCATGCCGGCCCGGTTGCGGCTCTCTTGGTTGTTGGCATTCGACACGGGTGTGCTCCTCTCGGTTGGATGGGGGCCATTCTGCCCGAGTGCGGTCGCCCGGCACACGAAGCCGTCGCCGTCGCAGAATGCTGCCGGGGCAATACCGACGCACACCGCTAGGGTCCTCGCGAAGGCTGTTCGCGTTCGGGCGTGGCGACGAATTGCCCGGTCCGTGGGCGGAGGCTGCACGGCAATATTGACACTATAACGTCATGGTGTACGATCTTGCTGTGACCACATCCGTCGCCCCGCTTCTCGCTCACCGAGCTCGCCAACGTTGCTGGGGTGACGCCGCGGACGATCCGCTACTACGTCGCACAGGGCCTGCTCGCGTCGCCCGGCACGCCGGGACCGGGACCCAAGTACACCGATGCCGACCTCGCCCGGCTGCGCCTGATCAAGCGGCTCCAGCGCGAGCACCAGCCACTCGCCGAGATCCGCCGCCAGCTCGAGGGCCTGGCCGACGAGGACGTCCTTGCCGCCGAGGCGGCGCCCGAACCTGCGCCGAGGATTCCGCCCTCGACTACATCCAGCGCGTCACCGCGCCGACCCGTCAGGTCAGCGAGGCGCTCATGCGGGCCGCAGCGCCTGAACATGCCCTCAATCGCCCCCACCGCGCCGGCGGCTCCGGCTCTCGAACCACCGTCCGAACCCCGACTCGAGCGCTCGCAATGGGAGCGGATCGAGCTGGCGCCGGACGTCGAACTGCACATCCGCCGGCCGCTCGCGCGAGCGACGGCCAAGCGGGTCGATCGGATCATCTCGATCGCCCGCGACCTGCTCGAGGAGGACCCGTCATGACCACATGACCGCCATCACCATCACGCCCGAACCGATCGTCAGCTGATCCGCGCCAACGGCCGGAGCCACGCTTCGTGCTGGTCGAGGTGACCGCGCCGCCGGCGACACAGGAGCGCGAGCGGCCGCCCGTCAACCTCGCGTTCGTCATCGACCGCTCGGGGTCGATGTCCGGCCAGAAGCTGGAGCTCGCGAAGACCGCCGTCATCGAGGCGATCGGCCGGCTCGACGCCGCGCGACCGGTTCAGCGTCGTCACCTACGACGACGAGGTCCGCTCATGATCGAGCGCGACCGCGGCGCCGGCAGCGCGGAACGACGCCGCGATGCGCGTTCGCGGCATCGGACCGGGTGGCAGCACGAACCTGTCGGGCGGCTGGTTCGCCGGCTGCGAGCAGGTCGCGATGCGGCTCGAGGCCGATGCCGTCAACCGCTGCCTGCTCCTGACCGACGGCCTGGCCAACGTCGGCATCACCGATCCCGCCGAGCTGATCGCGCACGCCGCCGCGCTTCGCGCCCGCGGCGTCTCGACGACGACGTTCGGCGTCGGGGCCGACTTCGACGAGTCCTGCTCCAGGCCATGTCCGACGCGGGCGGTGGCCACTTCTACTACATCGCCGATACGGCCCAGATCCGCGACCACATCGCGAGCGAGGTCGGGGAGACGCTGGAGGTCGACGGCACGTGACGTGGCGGTCGAGGTGATCCAGGCCGAGGGCGTGCACGTCGAGGCGATCTCGCCCCACCGGTGCACCGGCGCGGGAGTCGACGGTCGTGTCCGGTCGGCGACATCGTGGCCGACCAGGCGGTCGAGATCGTGCTGCGGCTGACGTTCCCGTACGGTGATCTCGGTCGCGAGACCGGCGTCATCGATCGGGGTGCCGGGCGACCGGCGAGATGCCGAAAACCTGTCGTGGACGTACGCGGACAACGCGTCGAACGACGCCCAGCCCCGAACCGAGAGGTGGATCGCGCCGTGGCGCGGCAGTTCGCCGCTCGAGCACGTCAGGAGGCAGTCCAGCACAACCGCGCCGGCGACTACCTCCAGGCACGCTCCGTGCTCCATTCAACCGCGAAGCGCATTCGCACCTACATGGCGCGGGATCGCGAGCTGCGGCGCATCGTCGACGAGCTGGAAGCCGAGTCGTCCCGCTTCTCGGCGCCGATGCCGGCAATGATGCTCAAGGAAGCGCACTTTGCCTCGGCGAACGTTGCGCGCTCCCGAGACGTATCGGGCCGCTCGATGAGGCGCAGTCGCTAGTCATCCGCTCGGGCGGCGTACAGGACGACGCGCCAGAACATGGTGCGTCGTTCCGCGATCCGGGTGAGACCCGACCACTTGGCGATCGAGTCGATCTGGCGGTTGGGGTGGGCGTAGCTCCGGTAGGGGCTGCGCCTCAGGATGAAGAGGAGGTTGTTCAGCCGGATCGCCAGGCGGACGTACCAGCCGTCGCGAGGCAGCACCAGGCCGTAGAGGCGGGTGGCGCGGTCCCCGGAGAGCGATACAAGCGCCTCGACATCCGAGTAGCAGCAGATCACGCGGTCGAGCGTGACGATGTCAGCCGGCTCGATCACGTCGGAACGGGCCACGAAGTCGCCCTGGACGAAGTTCATCCGGTCGGCCATCCCGTCGGTCGCCGCCTCTTCGCGCGCGACCTCGATGAATGGCACGGATCCGTCGACCAGGACGGCCGACTCGGCACCGGCACGGATCAGCTCGCGCGCGATCAGGCCGGTCCCTCCGCCGATGTCGAGCACGGTGGCGCCCTCGACGCCGCGCGCGATGATCATGTCGAGCAGCATCCGGGTCGTCGCGTCGGGGCCGTCGCGCCGGTAGCGCTCGCGATCGGCCTCGGCCGTCTTGCGGTCGAAGATCGAGGCGAAGCCGTCGTCGCAGCCGCACTGGTCCATCCGCGCCAGCGTAGCGCCGCCAGACCCTCGAGGAGACCCTACGGCGCGTCGGTGAGCTCGGTCAGCCAGATGTCGGTGCCGTCGTTTGCGAGCCACTCGACGAGCGCGGCGGGCTCGCCGTCTCGTTCGAACAGCGCGAAGGTGTGCATGCCGCCGCTCGGGAACCCGCTGCCGTCGAGCGCTGGACCCGGACTCGCGCACTGCCAGGTCGCGCCGCCGTCGACGCTCTCGGCAAGGCCGATCGTCGCGTCCTGCGAGAGCACCATGGCGTACGCGGTGTACGCAAGCAGCAGTCGATCACCGTCCTGCAGGAGGCGCGGCTGCGCGAGGGCCCGGGCGTCGAAGTCGCCGCAGAAGCCCGGTTCGAGGATCGGCTCTTCGATCTTCGTCCACTCGAGCCCGTCAGGCGACGTCGCGAGACCGACCGAGCTCGCGTTTCGGTCCGCCGAGGTGAGGCCCTGGTACGCCATGAGGTAGCCGTCGTCGGTGGGGATGACCGACGGGAAGTCGAGGCCCGCGTCGTCCCACGAGCCGGCCGAACCACGCACGACGACGGGTTCGGCTTCGATCGTCCACGGCCCGCCGGGTTCGTCCGCGGTCGCGCGCCAGACGTCGGCCCGACCGCCGGCCGTGCTCTGTGTGCCGCTCACGTACATCACCCAGCCGCCGTCCTCGAAGAGCACCGATCCGGGGATGACGCCGACATCCGCCAGGACGACGCCGCTCGACTCAATGTCCCCGGCGGGGTCGAGGGTCCACGTCACCGCGTCGGGGGAGCTGAGGTGGTACAGGCCGTGCTCGCCGGGGGCGCTCCCGAACCCCTTGACCCAGAGGTGATACGTGCCGTCGACGTAGACCACGGCAGCGGGGAGGACCGCAAAGGAGTCGGGGACGTCAGAGCGCGCGATCACCGGTTCGGTGCCGACGACCCGGAAGGCGGGGCCGGCCGCTACGGTCGCCGTGGGGGATGGGGCTGCCGTACTCGGGGAGGTGGAAGGCGGCGCGGCGGAGGCAGGCTCGGGAGAGGCAGTCGCCGGCGTGGGCGTGGCGACGGCCGCGGTCGGCCCGCACGCAACCATGGTGAGACCGAGGATCAGGAGCGCGGCAGACCGACTGATCACCCGCAACCGACGCTGCTCGGACGCGCCAGGTTCCGTGACCTGCGGTCGGGGTACCGGTCAGGGTCGAGCAGCGGGTTGGCGCTGGGTCGTCACGACGACGACCGGCACCTCCACCGAGGCCTTCAGACGCGTCGGCACGTCCTGGCCGAGCCAGCGCGAGATGCCCGGCGGCAACGTCGACAGGATGATCTCGTCGATCTCACGGCCGCGGAGGGCGTCGCGGGTCGCCTGGACGGGGTCGGGCACCCCGATCTCCCCGGAGACCTCGGCGCCACTCGCGCGCATGCGTTCGACGGCCTCATTCAGGCGTTCCGTCGCGGCTTCGCGTGCTTCGTCCTCGTCCCACGTCAGTAGGTGCGAGATCGGGGTCGCCGGGACGACGAGGTGAAACGTGGCGGGCTCGGGCTGGAGCCGTTCGCGTATCGCTTCGGCCAGCTCGGTGCTGTCGAGCGTCTGGTTTCCGACGACCAGGTAGGAGCGCATGCGACACCTCCTTCGGTAAGCGGCCTCACCTGACCGTACGCCTTGCTGGCAAGCGCGGATTGAGGGACTGGCCCGGCTTCATCAGGGGTGGATGAACGGGGTGGTCGTGCCGACCGGGATGAACCCGAGCCGCTCGAGGATCGGCCGGCTGTCGTCCGAGGCGTCCGTCTGCAGGTAGCGGTAGCCGCGCTCGGCGGCCCACGCGCGTGCGCTGCGCGACGATCGCCCGGAAGATGCCGCGCCCGCGCCAGTCGGGGACGGTCGCGCCGCCGAAGAGGCCACCGAACTCGGAGCCCTCGTAGAACTCGAGGCGGCCCATCGAGACGGGCCGGTCGCCCGCGTATGCGATGACCATCCGCGTCCGGCCCTTCCGGATCTCGTCGAGGACGTTGCGCCCGAACGACTCGCTCGCCGGCTCGCCAAAGCCTTCCTCGTTGACCCGGCCCATGTCGGCGATGCCGGCCTCGTCGGTGACCTCGCGCAGGTCCACGCCCTTGGGGAGCGTGCTCGCCTTCGGAAGCTGGTCGACATCGCCGATCAGCAGCGTCTCGGTCGGTTCGGGGACGAAGCCCGCGGCTCGAAGTCGGTCCGGCAGGTCCGGCGGTGTGTCGTACGAGTAGTACTTCCACTCGAACTCGCCGAGCCCGGCGAAGCGCTCGATCTCGCCCGCGATCGCGTCGTCGGCGGTGGACTCGTCGAGGTCACTCCACAGCACCCCGCGCCAGTGCTCGAGCAGGATCCGGATGACTCGTCCCTCGCGCTCGACGCCGTCGAAGTTCGAGACGCGCCGAACCTGCTGGTCGTACGCGGCGAGCAGGTCGTGCATCGCCCGAGACTAGCGTCTCGGATCGGTGGGAGAACAACGAGGACAGCGAAGTACTACCCGCTTGCGCTGGGTCGTACCGAGTGCCATAGTGTCGGACACGATGCCATCCCAACCCGTCGCTGCAGAAGCCCGTGTCCGTCACAAGAGCCAGCTGACCCTGCCCGAATCGGTCGTGCGGGCAGCGAACGTCGGCCCGGGCGATCGGTTTGTGGTCGGAGTCGCCCCGGACGATCCCGACACCATCCGCCTTCATCGCGTCCGCGACAGCTACGCCGGCTCCCTCAAGGACCTGTACGGCAACCCGTCTGACTACGTCAGGGACGAACGCGCCAGCTGGGAACGGTGAGCGAGCGGCCGAGCCGGCTTGGAGATGCGCTGACCGCGGCCAATCGCTGCCGTCGACACGTCCGTCGTGTTGGCGTACCTCGGTGGCGGGGAGCGGATCAGCGCACTCGCCACCGAGCTGTTCGACTCGTTTGCCGCAACCGGGCGAAACCCGACGACGGTGTCCGCGGTGACCGCTGCCGAGCTTCTGGTCCGCCCGTTCCGTCGGGGGCCGGCATCGGTCGCCACGGCCGAGAGCTTCCTCCGGCATTTCGGCGATCTGCGCGTGATCGACGTGAGCTATACGGTCGCCCGTGAGGCTGCAAGGATTCGTGCCGCAACCGAGCTCCCGATGCCGGACGCGCTGATCGCGGCAAGCGCGTCGGTCGAGAACGTTGACGTGCTCGTGACGAACGACCGGGCGTGGCCGGAGCGCCTCAGCCCGTTGATGCCCGACGTGGCCATCGTTGTCCTGGATGACTGCGGTGAGCTGCGCCACCTCGGCGTCGCGCATTCGTTCCGCGATGCGGTCGACGACATACCCTGCGTCGCGGCCGGCGCCCTGGACGAGCATCGACGTGAACGAGTACTGGAAGAGCAGCCCAAGGAAGTAGAGCCCCGGCGTGTCGTCACGCCACGGTGCTGGACGGGCGTGCCGCTCTCGTCGAGCTCGATCGCCGGGCTGATCCACGAGTAGTCGCGGGCTGAAGCCCGTGCACCACAGCACGTTCGCGACATCGAGGACGCGGCCGTCGGCGAGCATCGGCTTGCCGTCCCGGACGCCGGTCGTGCGCGCATCGGTGAGCTCGACGCCGCGCGCGAGCAGATCGGGCTTGCGCCATCGAAGCAGGGGACCGCCGCCCTTGCGGACCTCGGGCGCCATCCTGCGGCCGATCGGGGTGTCGAGCGTCATGACGTGCCAGAACATCCAGGAGATGAGTGGCCACAGCACCTTGCCCCGGCGACTGTCGACCGAGGCCGGGAGCTGGCCGTGCGCGCGACCTGACACGATCGTCGGGTGGGTCGCGGAGATCTCGTGGGCGAGGTCCGCACCCGAATGGCTCAGGCCCACGACCAATACCGGTCCGTCGGCGAGCTGCGAGGGTTCTTGTAGTCCGCCGAGTGGAGCTGGCGGATGGACGGATCGAGCTCGGTGGCGAACGGCGGAACGTGTGGCTGCTGGAAGGCCCCGGAGGCGACGATCACGTGGCGCGCCTCGTAACGACGGTCGCCGGCGCGTGGCCACGAACGGCGCGCCCTCGGTCCGTGGCGCCTCGAGACGCTCGATCCGGACGCCGGTGTCGACGGCGAGCCCGAGGTGCGCGACGTACGACTCGAGGTAGTCGCCCATCTGGCGGCCCGTTGGGGCCGTTCGCTTCGGCAGCGGGAATCGAAACCCGGGCAGCTCGTCCCACCCGGCGGGGGAGTAGAGCGTGAGCGAGTCGTACCGCTTGCGCCACACGTCGCCGATGCGCGGGTCGGCCTCGACGATCCGGTAGGAGATGCCCTGCCGGTCCAGGTGGTAGCCCGCGGCGAGACCGGCCTGGCCCGCGCCGATGACGAGCACGTCGGTCTTGACGGTGGTTCGTGGTTCGGTCATCGGTGGGTCCTTCGCTGCTCGCCGGTGGGTCGGAGGCGACCGGATCACCCGGTCGCCAGGGCGAGGCTAGGACCGCGCTCGAGCGCCACGCATCGGTGGAAGTACCCAATCGAGCCGGGCGGGCGCATGGGTACCGGCGGCGGGCCGCGGGCGGGCGCCCCACGCGTCAGGCCAGTTCGTGCTCGTAGGCCCAGGCCGTCGCGGCGGCACGGGAGGAGACGTCGAGCTTCGTGTAGACGTTGCTGACGTGCCGGTCGACGGTCCGTTCGCTGATCCCCAGCTCCTCGCCGATCTCGCGGTTCGACCGGCCGCGTGCCAGCAGCCCGAGGACCTCGACCTCGCGAGCGCTCAGGCCGTGCCGGGCAGCGTCCCTGCCGGATCCCCGGTCCAGGGTCGCGAGTGCGGGCGCTGCCCCGAGGTCCTCGAAGATCTTCCTCGCAGCAGCGACCTCCAGCTCGGCCGTCTCGTCGTCCCCGAGGGCCCGGCAGGCGGCGGCAATCGAGACCCGCACCCGCGCGCCCTCGTACGGCGCGTCGAGCTCCTGCCAGAGCGTCGCTGCACGGCGGAGGGCGCGGAGTGCCTCGCGCGGCGACCCCTCGGCAAGGAGGACGTCCCCATCGGCATGGGCCGCGATCGCGCGGAGGAGCGCAGGAGCATCGTGATGAACCGCCCCGGTCAGGTGGTCCGCATGCGTGCGCGCCTCGCCAGGATCTCGTCGTGCGAGCGCGATGGCGACCGCAGCCTCCCGCAGCCGCGGGTCGTCCGGGTTCTCCTCGAGCGCCCTGGCGATCATCGCTCGCGCCGGTTCCGGCCGACCCTGGGCGAGACGAAGCAGGGCGAGTCCTGGCTCGGGCGCCTGACCGAACCGGCTCCGCCTCGACATATGCGCGTTCGGCCTCGTCAAAGGAGCCGCGGAGGCGGTGCAGCTCGGCTTCCTCGTACAGCGCCTTTCCCGCGGCCGGATGCGGGGGAGGGCCGAGCAGCACCGTTCGGGCACGGGTCACCTCGTCGGCCGAGCTCGCCCAGTCGCCGTGGAGGCGCATGAGCCCGGCTCGGTACACGAGGCACTGCCCGCGGTACGCCACGAGGCTTGGCTGGGTCGCGCACCAGGCTTCGAGCGCGGCGGTCCACTCGTGGGCTCGGCGCATGTCGAGGAGCCGGTAGCAGGCCTCGACCGTCGCGCAGTAGACGATCCCGGCCACGATCGGCGAGGCCTCGCCCGAGATCACGGTCGCCATCGCCTCGTCGAGGAACAGCAGGCCGCGCTCGTGGACGCCGGTCTCGATCAACGCCTGGCCGCGCCCCAGCCGGCCGAGCGCCGTCAGGTCGGGGTCGTCGAAGCGCTCCGCGAATGCCGCGATGCGTTCGAATGTCGCGAACGCCGCATCACCAGCATGCGCGTCGAGCTGGCCGAGCCCGGCCGGAATCAGCAGGTAGCCGGCCTGCACGGAGTCCAGACCCGAGGTCTGCAGGAGCTCGTTCGCGCGGCCGAACCACGCCCCGGCCTGGGCAAACTCGCCGTGCAGCGCGAAGGCCATCCCGGTCCAGAAGCCGCACCGCGTGGCTCGTTCGACCTGGCCCGCGGCGACGGCGAGCTGGAATGCCCGCATCCCTGTCGCGGTTGCGACGTCGTCGCGGGCGAGCAGGTGGGCCGCCTGCGAGAGCCGTTCGAGCGAATCGAGGTCGAGCGGCGCTTCGGCATCGGCCGCCATGAGGCTGGACATCGCGTCGGCCCAGGCCCGCTTTTCGAATGCGGCCGTGCCGCGGGCAAGCAGTTCGGACCGGGTCATGGGCTGCTCGGTGGCCATCGACTCATGTCAGTGCAATCGCGCCTCCCGCCCACAGTACATCGTGGCCGCCACCTTGACTCCAGTATGAATGTCGATCAGTATTCCTACATGCCAAGTCGAGTAGGAGAACGAGGTCAGATCACGATCGAGAAGGGTATTCGCGAGGAGCTGGCCATCTACGCCGGGGACGAGACCGTCCAGCGCATCGAGGACGGCCGGATCGTGATCGAGGTGATCCCGGGTCGACACCGGCGGTCGCTGGCCGGATCGCTCAAGGGAGCCCTCGGTCGAACGCCGCCGGACGAGTCGTGGCCGGCGTTGCGGGATGCCGCCTGGGCCGCGCCGGATCCCGATCGCTCGACGTGATCGGGGTCGATACATCGGTCATCGTGCGGTATCTGGTCGGCACGCCGGCCGGTGAAGCGCGTCGCGCGGCCGCCCTGATGGACGACGACGACACCGAGATCGGGATCCCGGTCGTTGCGCTGGCCGAGTGCGCGCACGTGCTTCGAACCCAGTACGAGGTCGACGGGCGGGTGATCATCGACACCCTCATCGAGCTCGTGCAGCGCGCCAACGTTCGCGTGCTCGGAGCCCGCTCGGATGTGCTTGTCGGGATGCTGGTCCGCGCCCGCTCGCTGCCGGGTCGCCCGATCCCGGACGCGATGATCGTTGCGGCCGCGCTGGAGTCCAACGCCCTCCCGCTCGCAACATTCGACCGCGACCAGCGCCGCTACGGCGTCCAGACCCGGACGCCCTGACCGCCACGGGCCGATTGAGCGGCAGGTAACGGCCCGGTGGGCACCGGCGCGTATAGTCCGAACGGAAGTAGCTGAGCCGCGAGGCTGGCCAGTGTTGTGGAGGGTGGGTTGATGTCGCAGCTTCGATCGCCCAGCAAGCTACCCGTCATTGGTGGCCTTATCACGCTCGGCGCGCTCTCATGGTTGGTCGCTCGCGTACGTCGGGGTCAACCGAGGGCCGCTGCACTTATGGCGATGGACGAGCAGCAGTTCGGAAGCTTCCTGAGGGGTCGGGGACTTCGGACTCTGTCCGACCTTTCGCCGAGCGAGCGAAATCCCTGATTGCCCCTGCGAAGAACGCGCGAGTACGAGGCCAAACGGTCGGGCCTTACCCCCGGCCGTCGTCTCGCGCTCGATCTGGCTGAGGAATCGGTCGTGACCGACCCTGTAGGAACGTACCGGCGCGAGCTCTCTGACGGCACGATCGTAGATCTGTCCTCGTTCGATTCGGACGGCGTCATCCTGATCTTCACAATGCTCGAGGACGGAAGCCGCCTCTTCATCGATTTCGAGATTCGGTGACCGGCATCTCGCCTGTGGCACCTGACGGGGCTACCTCCGGCCTGCAGTCCCACCTTGAGACCATGCTCGGCGCTGACGCGACGTTCCGCGAGGGGCAGCGGGAGGCGATCGAAGCCGTGGTCGGCGACGGGCAGCGCGCGCTCGTCGTCCAGCGAACCGGCTGGGGCAAGAGCCTCGTCTACTGGATCGCGACCCGCGTGCGGCGCGACCAGGGCCACGGGCCGACGCTGATCATCAGCCCGCTCCTCGCCCTCATGCGCAACCAGATCGCGATGGCTGGCCGGCTGGGTCTCCATGCCGCCACGATCAACTCGGGCAACACGGCGGAGTGGGACGACGTCGAAGCCGGTCTCGCGGCGAACGCGATCGACGTCCTGCTGATCTCCCCCGAGCGACTCGGCAACGAGGCCTTCGCGAAGCGGATCCTGCCCGCGATCCAGGGTTCGATCGGCCTCTTCGTCGTCGATGAGGCGCACTGCATCTCGGACTGGGGCCACGACTTCCGGCCCGACTACCGGCGCATCGGCCGGATCCTGCGCAGCCTTTCACCGTCGATCCCCGTTCTCGCCACGACGGCCACCGCGAACAACCGCGTCGTCGGGGACGTGGCCGAGCAGCTCGGCGATGGCGTTCGGATCATCCGCGGGCCCTTGGCACGGGCCTCGCTCAGGCTCGGAACCGTGACCCTCGGCGACCAGGCGGAACGTCTGGCATGGCTCGCGAAGTACCTGCCGAACCTGCCGGGGAGCGGCATCGTCTACTGCCTGACCGTCGCCGACACGCAGCGCGTCGCCACGTGGCTCCGGTCACGCGGGATCGATGCCCGTGCCTACAACGCGGCGCTGACGACCGAGGAGCGCGAGGGGCTCGAGGATGCCCTGATCGCCGGTGAGATGAAGGCGCTCGTGGCGACGGTCGCGCTCGGGATGGGATTCGACAAGCCCGATCTCGGATGGGTGGTGCACTACCAGCGGCCGGGCTCGCCGATCGCCTACTACCAGCAGGTGGGTCGCGCGGGCCGGGCGGTGGATTCGGCGTGGGGGATCCTGCTGGCCGGACGCGAGGACGACCGCATCGCGGAGTACTTCATCCAGACCGCGTTCCCGCCGACGGTGAACATGGAGGGGATCCTCGAAACGCTCGAAGCCGCCGGGCGGCCGATGTCGGTGGTCGGGCTGCAGGCGGCGGTCAACCTGCCGAAGGGCCGAATCGAGCAGGCGCTCAAGCTGCTCGAGATCGACGGCGCCGTGACGAAGGACGGCGGGCGGTACGCGCGGACCGACGAGCCGTGGGCGCAGGACGAGGCACGAATCGCGCGCGTCATTGCCACGCGCCGGGCCGAGCTGGCCGAGATGCAGGCGTATGTCGACTACGACGGCTGCTTCATGGAGTTCCTCGCCCGGGCGCTCGATGATCCCGCAGCCGAACCGTGCGGCACGTGCGCCAACGACCTGGGCCGGCCGATGTCACCGGTGGTGGATCGCTCGCTGGTCGATGGCGCGATCGAGTTCCTGCGCCGCGACCTCCGGACGATCGCGCCGCGCAAGCAGTGGGTGGCCGATGCGGTGCCGGGCCTCAAGGGCAAGATCGATCCGCCGAACGAGCTCGGGATGGCGCTGTGCGTCTATGGCGACGCGGGTTGGGGCCGCGACGTCGAGCGGGGCAGGGAGGTGGACGGCCGGTTCGACCGTGAGGTGGTCGTTGGCGCGGCGAAGGCGATCGTCGATCGCTGGCACCCCGTTCCGTGGCCGGAGTGGGTTGCGACCGTTCCCTCGGTTCGACGACCCGGACTCGTGGAAGGCTTCGCGCGGGCGCTCGCGCGCGAGCTCGACCTGCCCTTCGTGCCGTGCCTGGTCGCCGCCGCGGACGCGGAACCGCAGGGCGAGATGCTCAACTCGGTCCGCCAGCTGGCGAACGCGCACCGAACGCTCTCGGTGGACTCGTCCGTCGCGGTTCCCTCGGGCCCCGTGCTCCTCGTCGACGACCTCGTCGACTCCGGCTGGACCCTCACGGTCGCCGGCCACCTCCTTCGACAGCAGGGGAGTGGCCCGGTGCATCCGTTCGCCCTTGCGGCGGCATCCGGCCGGGAGTAGTCGGCCCGATCCCTTAGAAGTCAGGCCGAGTCCTGCCATCTACTCCTGGCCGTTGTGAGTGGCAGGTTCCCGGGACGCAGTCCTGCCATCTACTCCTGGCCGATGTAGATGCGGCCTCTGAACGGCCGGTGGGAGCACGGGAAGGGCCAGTGTTAGCCGAGAAACGCTACTTCGCGACGCCGGAACGACCGTGCATCGCCTGACATGCTGTCCGCTACATCCCCCGGAGGTAGATGACACGAACCAGGGCAAACGCGAGGGGCGGGCCGCCTTGGTGCGGGAGTAGAGGGCCGCCGACTAGAGGAACGCCGACAAGAGGAACGCGCCGGCGGGCCCCTGCCACCGGCGCGTTCCGAGGTATGCGTTCCGGGCACGCGCCCGGCTGGGGCTCAGTCCACGGGCTTGAACTCGTGCTTGGCGACCCACTGCGCGGCCTTGCGACCGAGCCAGGCGCCGTCCTCGTCGGCCGACCGGAAGTGCAGGCCGATGTAGATCCGTGAGTTGATCGTGTCGCGGAGAACATCCGACCAGCGGCCGTAGGTGCGGTCCGCGTTGGCCAGGTTGCTGTGGACGGTGAATGGCATCCGGTCCCTGCCGAAGAAAGCGCGGGCCGCGTTGACGGTGGCACCGGTCAGGCAGTTGTAACCGGACGGCTGCTCGGGATACGGCGGATTGGCAACGGCCGGCGCCCAGTTCAGGTCGCGCGTCGTCGCTGGATTGCCATCGGTGTCGCCCAGTTGGATGGCCGTGACCGGGCGCCAGAAGCTCCAGTGCTCCTTGTCGTCCCAGCAGCCGATCGCCGAATTTGCGACGGACAGGCTGACCTGGCCGAACAGGCGGGCGGTATCGACCGTGCTCAGACCACGGTCAGTGGCGATGGTCCGAAGCGTCCGATGGAACAGGAGCACCGGCAATTCGATGTAGAAGTTGCCAAGCGCCGTCTGGGCCGCCGTTCGCTGCGTGCTGTTCGCAGACCCGAGGGCCTTTACCTCGTTGTACTCGGCCGCGTACTCCTCGCTTGTGAGCGGAGCGGGACCCTCCGTGCGGAACTGACCCGTCGACCGCATAACGAACGGCCGAACGCGTGCGATCCACCCACTCGGATCGTTGACGCCCGACGTCGGACGCCAGTCACCCGGATCGGTGCCCGTGCTGAACCGGAAGGCGCCGAAACGACCGTCGCCGGCGCGCTCGGCAAGCATGGCCGCTGCGGCGGCCGCGCCCGCCGCGACACCGGCGTTCTTCGAGGCACCGGCCGGGATGCCGGCAAGGAAGTCGGCGTAGAGCGTGTCGAGTCGCGCATCGATGCCGGCGGGCAGCGACGGCACCAGGTTGACCAGCACGTCATGGGCCGCTGTGGCCACCGCTGCATCGACCGAGGCCGAGGCAGGGGCCGCCGGGAGGCCCTTGAGATACGGCTCGTAGCCGCCGTCGATGGCGTTGACCGCGTCGTAGACGGCGCCCTGGACCATGGCCATGTGCAGCGCCGAGACGGGCGGCGGCTGCCCGGCGCCGGGGATGCCGGCGGTCGGAGGGATTCGCCCAGGGCATCGAGCGCGTGGCCGTCCCAGACGACGACGGCATTCGGGGCGACGGCGCGCGCCGACGCGGGGAAGAGGGCTGCGATGAGCAGCATCGTGGCCGCGAGGATCAGGTGGGGACGTCTCCGCGCGACCCGGGGCGCGGGGGAGTAGGCGTGGTGCATCGGGTGCCTCCTGGGCTCGAGATGTGGCTTCCCTCGGGGTCGATGTCGGGTGTCGGGGCGCGTCGAACAGGCGGACTGGTCCGCAGGACATGGACGGGGTTCGCGCGACCTGTGCATGCAGCCGCTCGAGTCGACTGCCTGCAAGCGCTGCGTTCCCCCCGCGACGGCGGTGTATCCGCCGTCACCCGGTATGAGTCGTCGGTTCGCCCGAAGAAAGTTCAATCACCGCTGCAACGGCGGCGAGACATCAACGGGTTGAACGTTTAAGCAAACAGTGACCGAACACTCGACGACGATTGGCTTCCACCAGTCACAGGAGACGGAACGATGGTTGACCACCCGCGCACCTACGGCCGCGACGCGATTCCCGAGATTGCCGCGCTGCTCAAGGAGATCGATCTGTGCCAGCTGGCGACGCGCGGCTCGAACGGCGAGCTCCACGCCCGACCGATGTCGAACAACGGGCAGGTCGAGTGGGACGGCGTCTCATGGTTCTTCGCGCCCGGTGATGGGCGACTGGCCGACGAGCTTCGCTCCGACCCCTCGGCGGTGACCGCGTACGCCGGCAAGGACTACGCGTTTGCCTCGATCAGCGGGCGCGTGACGATCGAGGAGGACGTGGAGCTCAAGAAGGAGCACTGGATCTCCGAGCTCGACCGGTGGTTCCCGAATGGGCCCGAGGACCCGAACGTGCTCCTGTTGCGTCTCGAGGCCGATCACGCGGAGTGGTGGACGCAGGGCGGCGACGGCGCGGCAGACCTGCGCGACTCCCAGGGCTAACTTCGTCGCCGGGGCTGGATTGGGCCCGGATCTTCGCGTTGAGTCCTCCCGGGACTCGGACGGAGCGGCTCGGCGTTGTTTGCCGGCCTCAGGTTCGCGTCCAGTCCTGCCCGGACTCGTACCGGAGGCCCTCGGAGTAGGTTCGGGCCCCAGGTTCGCGTCCAGTCCTGCCCGGACTCGTACCGGAGGCCCTCGGAGTAGGTTCGGGCCCCAGGTTCGCGTCCAGTCCTGCCCGGACTCGTACGCACGAACCCAGGGCGATTTCGGCGTGCGAGGCGGTCGGGTCAAGCGTGGGGCGGAGGGCCGTCACCGCCGTCAGCGGGGTAAGGCTTGCGTACCAGTCCTGGGGTGACTGCGCGAGAACGCCGGACCGGGCGCGGGCGGCGCCGAACCCTGTGAGGCCCGTCGGGTCATCTCGTCCCCAGTGCGAGAAGTCGCCGGTACGACCCTAAGCCTCCGCCAGGCTCCTCGAGGACCGGACCCGCCCAGAGGCCTGATGGCGGGCTACCGCCGGACGAGCAGGAGCCAGCGGCGGAAGTCGGGGAGCGCCCATGTCCCGTCGGCCGACGGCTCGAGGGGCCGCGCCTCTCCGCCCGACGTCCAAGGCGACGCTGCAACGGGTGCGTCGAGCGCGGCACCCCATCGGATCCGCCACCCCCTTCGGTCGGGCGACACCTGGCGGACGGCGTCCCAGGTGTCGGCTTCCTGGTCCGTTAGGTCGACGAGCTGGAGAGCAGAGGTGCCATCGGGCAGTCGCGTCGCGCGCACCCACACGCTCCCGGCGCACGGGTCGAGAGTCGTCGGGATGGCGGCTCCGTCGGCGTCGGAGACCCGCACCGAGGCGGCATCCAGCGGCTCGGAATGCAGGGCCGGATCGGACAGCAGGTGCAGGTACCGTGCCGTGAAGACCCAGGCGGCGCGCAGCTCCTCGCGTTCGCGAGGCGTGCAGCGGGCGGGCCTCCGGGTAGTAGCCCTCAACGAGCACGCGATCGCGCTCGGCGAGCACGTGATGGTAGCCCCCGGCTGCGGCGATCACGGTGGTGAGCAGCACGGCGGCCTCGACCGCACCGGCACGGCGCCGGAGCGTCCTGTTCGTGCGACCGAAGGGCCGAGATGTACGCCGCGATGACCACCGCTCGACCGTCGCCGAGCGCCCTCGCTCGGTCGATCCAGCGCGACGATGTCGCGGTAGGCCGACGTCCGGTGGCCACAGCTCGAGGTAGAGCGCGGCAGCCGGCGCGCGGGCGACGTGCTCGAGCGGGAACCCCTCCACGCAGTTGAACAGGACCTTGCCGCCGTCCCGGGCCTCGCCCACCGTTCGAGCGCCTTCCGCGATCAGACCCGGGATAGAGCTCGGCGAACTCGATCGGCTCGCCGTCGTGGCTGACCGCTCGGTGCGGTGGGCCGTAGGTGTCCATGTGGATGCCATCGAAGCCGAAGTCGCGCATCGTCCGCGCGTATTCGTCGAGCAGCCGCTTGCGCCACGGCGACCCCGGTCGAAGGTCGTTGATGTAGAACGTCTCGCCGAGGCTCAGCGGCGCGCCGGCTTCGTCGAAGACCCGCTCGTCCGGGTGCGCGTCCACGTATTCGCGCTCCGCGCCGTAGACCGACCCGTAGGCGAGCATCGCGATCCCGGCCTCGTGCGCGGCCCGGATCCCGGCCCGCACCGCGTCGTGCGAGACCCGCCGGCCGAGCGCATCGAGGAACACCGCCTCGCCCGAGGTCGGCGCGTACTGGTAGTGGCGGTACATCCAGTCGTATGCCTGGACCACCGTCACGTGCCAGTCGCGGAGCGCGGTGGTGGCGGCCTCGCGTGCGGGCCGCGATCCGGAACTCGGTCAGGGCCGCGTGGCGCGGTGAGTCCCACCAGCCGTCCAGGCACTCGACCGCCGACGTGGCCGACGACGGCACGGCCGTCCGACGGCGTCGACCACGGCGCGCAGCCCGTATCCGTGTCGCCGCGCCTCGGGCAGGTCGATCTCAACGGTCCGGCTGGATCGACCCGGCCGGCAGCCGGAAGCCGGCCTCGACACGGCGCACGACGCGCTCGAGATCGAGCAGCTCGACGGCACGACCCGCACGGTGTGCCGCACGTCGGAGCGCAGGTCCAGCTCGATCGAGGCGGTGGATCCGGGGCGGTACCACGGCCGCGCAGGCCGAACCGCGACAAGATCGCACTCGCGACCGACCGCCATCAGCCGAGCTCGGTCGAGCAGGGCAAGGTACGTGGCGTGCGACCAGAGCAGCGGTGAGGCCGACGCGCCCCACGACGCCTGCCACTCGGGGATCCGGTCCGGCGCGTAGTGCCCGCGTGGCGACCTGCTCCGGGAGCGAGCCGTCGGGTTCGGCCTGCGCCTCGATCCAGCGCAGGCACCGCAGCGCCCGCTCCCGATCCTCCGGAGCCCCCCGGCGCAGGTACACGCGCCCGAGGGCCGCAGTCAGCAGGAGCCACGCGCCACCGCCGTAGTACGTGTCCGCCGCGTATCGGTGGACACGCCGCCGTCGGGCGATCGACCAGATCCGCCTCGATGCGCTGGAGTGTTGCCGCGAAGACCGGATCGTCACGTCAGGAGCCCGTACGGGACCGCAATCCAGAGCAGGCTCGCATCCACCCCGGGATTGCCCGCCCACTTGGTGAGCGGCTCGGCCCCCATCCCGAGACGCGATCCGCGATCAGCGGCCGTCGCCCCCGACACGATGTCCGCGACCCGATCGCCGGCGAGCGCTTCGGCCGCCTGCAGCCCGGCCAGGATCGCGCCGAGCGTGCTGGTATGGACCTGCTGCGGCGACTCCTCCCACGCGTCGTACGAGGGCTGGTCCCAGAGCGCGCTGAGGTATCGCGTCGCCAGACCACCGCTTCGAGGTGGAGCGCGGGCAGGGTGCCGCCCACCGGACGTGATGGGCGAGCGACCAGAGCCAGATGCCCGGGCCCGTCGAGCTGGAACGTCGGCCAGTCGTCCGGGCCCGAGCGTGCCGTCGCGCTGATAGCGGCAGTGCAGGTAGTCCTCGGCGCGCCGGCATGCGCCCATCAGCCGGCCGCCGCCGATCGATCGCTCGATGCCGTCCGTCGGCCGCAAGGACGAGGCCGGCCACCCAGTCGTGGAAGCGACCCGAGGCGTCCAGCTCGCCTGCGAGGTCGAGTCGCCTCGGCGATGAAGGCGCCATCGCGGAGCCAGGCGTAGCGGTACTGGCGGGAAGGTCGGGCGCGGCGATGAACGCGCCGCTCGGCGCCTGCCAGCGAGGATGACCTCGAGACTCGCGCGCCCGAGGTCGACGGAACGGTCGGCCGAGGCGGCCGGAGGTCGACCGTCATCCCTTCGTCGCTCCCTGGAACGCGCCGCTCACGACGTGCCGCTGGAGGGCGACGAACAGGACGAGGACCGGCGCGAGCGCGATGAGCGAGGCGGCGAAGACGAGGCCCCACTCGGTGCCGTTCGCCCGCTGGAAGAGCCGGATGGCGACGGGCAGCGTGTACAGCTCGCGGTCGGCGATCGTGACGATGGCCCAGGTGAACTCGTCCCAGGCCGCGAGGAAGCTGAAGATCGTGACGGTCGCAAGCCCGGGCTTGGCCAGCGGCAGCGCGACGGACCGGAACAGCCGGAACGGGCCCGCCCCGTCGACCTGCGCCGCGTCGAAGATCTCCTTCGGCATGCGCCGCGAAGAACCCGCGCAGCAGGAACGTGTTGAGGCCCATGTTGAGGACCGAGTAGACGACGATGAGGCCCCACAGGCTGTTGAGGAGCCCGAGGTTCCGGGCCAGCACGAACTGCGGGATCAGGAGGACGAGGCCCGGGACCATGAGCGTGAACAGCAGCGCGCCGAACAGCAGCCGTCGGCCCGGGAACTCGTAGCGCGCGAAGACGAAGCGCCAGCATCGACGCGAGCGTCACCGACAGGATCGTCGAGAACGGTCGCGACGAAGACGCTGTTGAGGAAGTACCGCCCGAAGTCGTTGCGTCGTGATGGCCTCGACGAAGTTGTCGAGGGTCGGGCTGCTCGGGGATGAGCCGCGGCGGGATCTCGAGGACGTAGGCGTGCGGCTTGAACGCCGTGCTGACCATCAGCGCGAACGGCGCAAGCATGACGAGTGCGAATGCGACCGCGAGTCGCGAACGCCAGCCAGCGGCGGCGGACCGCGCTCTCAGGACGACCGCGCGTCGGCGCGTCATGTGGCCTCCTGGCGCCGGATGAGCCGGAACTCGACGACGCTGACGAGCACGATCGCCGCCCGCCAGCGAGGAACGACAGCGCCGCGCCGTAGCCCAGGTCGATCTCGCGGAAGGCCTGCTTCCACATGTAGGTCAGCACGACGTCGGTGCTGTTGAGGGGGCCGCCGATCGTGCCGGTCGCGGCCGACGACATCACGAAGATGCTGATGAAGGCGTTGAAGCCGCCGATCGTCAGGACGACGAGCAGGAAGGTCGAGGTCGACGCGCAGGAAGGGCAGCGTGATGTGCCGGAAGCGCGCCCAGCGTGCCGGCGCCGTCCATCGGACGCCGCCTCGTACAGCTCGTCGGGCACGGACTGGAGCCCCGCGAGGAAGACGACCATCGTCCAGCCGATGCCCTTCCAGATGCCGAGGATCGCGATCGCCCAGAGGGCGGTCGACGGCTCGGCGAGCCAGGCGACGTCCTTGTCGATGACGCCCAGCACGTCGTTCAGGAGCCAGTTCAGCGCGCCCGCCTGGCCGTTGTAGAGGTACAGGAAGACGAGCGAGACGATGACCCAGCTCGTGATGACCGGCAGGTAGTACACGAGCCGAAGGACCGATCCGGCCCGGGATCGCTGGTTGAGGAGCAGCGCCGCGCCGAGGCCGAGGATCAGCTGACCCACGACGGTCACGACCGTGTAGCCGAGGGTCGAGCACAGCGAGCGCCAGAACAGCGGATCCCCGAGCGCGCGGGTGTAGTTGTCGAGGCCGACGAAGCTCGTCGGCTTGACGAGGTTCCAGTCCGTGAAGCTCAGGAGGAATGAGCTGATCAGCGGATACGCCGCCCAGACCCCGTACAGCAGCAGTCCGGGCAGCAGCAGGGCGTAGATGGGGAGGAGTCGGCGTGCCCGGGCCACGCGATGTGGCCCGAGCACGCCATCGGCCGGGAGGAGACGCGACCGAAGTCGATGGGGGTCGAGGCGGCCGCCGATCTCCATCCGGCGGGGGAGGTCAGTTACCGGCGAGCAGGGCGTCGACCTGGGTCGCCGCCTCGTCCAGCGCGGCCTGGACGGTCGCCTCACCGCGCAGCGCCTTGAGGACCGCGTTCGAGACCGTCTCGTCGATCTTCGGCCATGACGGGACCGGGGTCCGCGCCTTGGCCGTCTTGAGCTGCTCCTGGAACGACGGGGTAGTAGTCGGGCAGGTCGGCGTTCCCGGCCAGGCTCTCGAGCACCGGCATCTGGCCGATCTTGCCCATCGCGAGCTGCGCCTCCTCGGAGACCATGAACCGGGTGAACGCGAGGGCGGCCTCCTTGTTCTGTGTCGCCTTGAACACGACGATGTCCTCGCCGCCGACGACCGACGCCGTGCCGCCCGGGCCGGCCGGGACGGTCGCGTACGTCGTAGTCGAGCTCCGGGAACTGGTTCTTGAAGATGCCCGGCATCCAGGGGCCCTCGAGGATCATGGCTGCCTGGTCGTTGCCGAACTGCTCGGAGGTCGCGAGGCCGCCGCCGAGGATGCTCGGTGAGATAGGTAGCCCTTGGCGAGCCAGTCCTGCAGCCTGGTCACGGCGGCCACGGTGGCCGGGCCGTTCAGCGTGCCCGGTGGCCTCGGTCACCGCGTCGTCGGTGATGCCGCCGCCGAAGCTCCAGATCCAGGGCAGGACGCTCCACGGGCCGGTGCCGCCCTCGGCGTAGCCGAAGCGGTCCCGGCGCCGAGCTGCCTTGACCTTGGCCATGGCCGCCTCGAACTCATCGATCGTCGCGGCGCCGCGGTCACGCCCGCCTCCTCGAACACGGCGTTGTTGTAGAAGAGGACGCGGGTGTTGGTGTCGAGCGGCAGGCCGTAGTGAGTGGTCGCCCCACTTGTTCGTCGAGAGCGGGCCGGCGTACATCGTCGGCCGTGACGGTCGTCGAAGTCGGGCATCTCCTCGTCCAGCGCGAGCAGGGCGCCCTGGTCGGCGAATTCCGGGCACCCAGATGATGTCGGCCCGCAGGACGTCCGGCGAGGGTCCCGCCGGCGAGGCCGGTGACGCAGCTTCTGGCGAAGGTCGTCGTACGGGGACCTCCTGGTGCTCGACGCGTGACGTTCGGGTATTGCTCCTTGAACAGCCGGCAGCGACGACCTCGGTCGAAGGTCTTGATCTCGTCGCCGTCCGCCGCGTAGCCGTTCCAGAACGTGACGGTGCCGCTGATGTCGGCAGCGGCCGAGGGCTGCGGGGACGTCTCGCCGGGGGCGGCCGACGCGGCAGGCGCGGCCGACGCGGCGGGCAGTCGCAGGTGCGGTGTCGTGGTCGTCGTGCCAAGGCACGCCGAGAGGACGATCGGGATCGCCGCCAGCAAGGCGAGCGAGCGCGTGACGGAACGGGCGTTCATCGACGACCTCCTCGGCCCGTGCGGGCCGCATCTTCTGGTGGGTCTCACGCGGCTCGACCGGTCACCGGCGTCGGCATCGCCTCGTCGCGGAGATGGGCGGGATGGAACAGCTCGCGGAGTACGAGCGTCGCGGCCCCGCGGGCCCACGCCTCGTCGCCCCAGGGCTCGATCACGACCTCGGTCAGGTCCTCCTTCTGCTCGCGTTCGGCAAGCTCCGCGTCGAATGCGGCTGCGAGGTAGTGCCTGCCGAGCCGGACGCCCTTCGCCGGAGATCACGATGCGTTCGGGATCGATGACGGTGGCGACGCTGCGCAATCGCCCGGCCGACGTGACGTCCGGCCCGCTCGAGGATCTCGGCGACCGCGGGCTCGCGGTCGGCGAGAGCAGCGATGTCGTCGGGCTGGACCAGCCGACCGGTCGTGGCGAGAACCTCGCGCACGATGGCCGGCTCGGCGGCGACCGCCTCGAGGCAGCCGCGGCGGCCGCACCAGCAGTCCGGGCCGTTCGGGACGACCTGCGACGTGACCGATCTCGCCGGCCCCGCCGTGGGCCCCGCGGTGGACGAGGCCGTTGACGACCAGCCCCATGCCGATGCCGCGGCCGATCGTCACGACGAGCAGGTGCGCAAGCCCGCGGCCGGCTCCGAACAGCTGCTCGGCGACGGTGAGGGTGTTGACGTCGTTGTCGAGCAGGACCGGCAGGCCCAGACGGGTCTCCAGCAGGCCGATGAGATCGAGGTGCGCCCATTCGAGCAGCGGGCGAGTCCGCGACGCGGCCGCTCGCCGGGCTCGACCATGCCCGGGACGCCGATCCCGATTCCGAGCAGGCGTTCGCGACTCGACCCGCGCGGCCTCGAGGACGTCCGATGACCGCCGCGTTCGAAGAGCTCGCCGATGGCGTCGGGATCGCGTCTGGTGACCCGCGGGGAACGGTGGCGATCGCGAGGGGCGTGGCCGCCAGGTCCGTGACCGTCGACACCAGCCTGTCCGTCGTGACCTTGATGCCGATGACGTGACCGGCCGTAGGGTCGACGCGCAGCAGGGTCGCAGGGCGCCCGATCCCGGCCCCATCGGGCGCGACGGTGACCTCGTCTTCGAGGAGGTAGCCGTCGTCGAGCAGGGATGCGGTGATCGCGGTCACGGTGGATGCGCGAGAGGCCCGGAAGACGCGCGATTGCCGCGCGCGACAGGCCCGCCGCGCTCGCGGACGAGGTTGAGCACGAGCGTGCGGTTGAGGTCCCGGATCAGATCTCGGTGCCCCGTTCGCATCTGCTGCTCATGCCTCCGACTAACTTCGCTCGCCGAACGAAGTAACCATACGGCCGGTGTCAATACCCTTCCGACAAGGGCTGTACCGCGGTGTCCAACGAGCGCGTTGGTGTTGACCACGCGCACCATCGGCCCGATTTCGATTGACCTGACGGCGGATTCCCGGCACTGTGCGCGGCAGCCACGTGTGCCTCACCCAGCCCCAGCTGGACACGCGGTCCGGATCGCAGGAAGAGGGCGATCCCCAAGCCCGTCACCCGAGCGCCCTATCGATGGTGGTTTCCCGCGTCCCCAGGCGGGCAGCGTTGCTGCTGCTCGTCGTCAGCCTGTTCGTTCCCGCGCTCGCCGCGCCCGTCGCGGTTGCGGCGGGAACCGGTCCGAAGGTCGTCGTGGTCGTCGGACCGACCGGCTTCTCGAATGCGCTGTACAAGCGCGAGGCCCGCGAGATCGTCGCCGAGGCTCGGAAGCACACAGCGAACGTCGTGACCTTGTTCACGCCATACGCCACGTGGGAACGCGTCAAGCGTGCCGCCCAGGGCGCGTCGATCTTCGTCTTCTTCGGCCACGGCAACGGGTACCCCTCACCGTACGGTCCCTACCAGGGGCGAACCAAGAACGGGATGGGGCTCGATCCGGCGTACGGCGCGAACGGCTACCGGCACGTCAACTACGGCGAGGACCGGATCCGCCAGTCGATCCGCTTTGCGAAGGACGCCGCCGTCCTGCTGTACCGCATGTGCTACGCCTCGGGGAACACGGAGCCGGGTCGGTATGTCGGTCCGCTGTCCGCGGCGAGGAAGCGCGTCGACAACTACGGCGCGGGCTTCCTCGACGCCGGTGCCGGCATCGTCATCGCCGACGGACATCCCTGGCCGTCGCCCTCGAACTATGTCCGCCAGCTGTTCCGGTTCGACCGGACGATGTGGCAGATGTTCAGGGCCGCGCCGAACGACCACGGCCATATTCGCGGCCCGTACTGGTCGAAGCGGACGCCCGGGATGCGTTACGCGCTCGATCCCGACCACGGAGGGTCGTATCCGCGCGGGTTCTACCGGTCGATCGTCGGGAACCTGCAGCTCCGCACGAAGGCCGTCACGAAACGGATGCCGCTGGTGGTCATCGCCGCGCCGGTTCCGACTCCGACCCCGGCGCCGACACCCGGCGAGACTCCGACACCGACGCCAGACGGCCAGCCGACGCCGGACGCGACCCCGACGCCGACCCCCGATGCGACGCCGACCCCGGATGCGACACCGACGCCGGATCCCGATCCCGCACCGACGCCGCTACCCGAGCCGACGCCGACGCCGGATCCCGTGCCTACCCCGACGCCGACTCCGGATCCGACTCCAACCCCCACGCCCACGCCACCGGAGCCCGAGACGATCCCGAACGGGTAGGCAGCCGCCGGCGTCGGAAGGCCAGCTCGCGCCCCGCCCGTTGGAGTCATTCCTGGCAGGACTGGTACGCACGTCAGGCGCAGAGGTTGCGCGCTCCCACGACACCATTCGTGCGTGGACCGCGGCGTTGAGCCCCGCCGAGCGTCCGTGCCAGTCCCGGTAGGACTCCCCGGGAAGGGCGTCGGCGGCGAGCGTCCGTACGAGTCCCGGCAGGACTGCCCGCGAAGGCGCGGTCCGGACAGATCGATCGTGCTGAGATACGAGTCCCGTCGGGACTACACGCGAAGGGGGCCGCCGGCGCCTGCGCCAACGGCCCGCCGGCGCCTGCGCCAACGGCCCGCAGGCGCGGTGCGCGCCAACGGGCGCGATCAGTCGCGGCCGGGCCAGGTCCAGTTCGCGATCTCGGGCGCGTCGAGGCCCTCGAGCCGCGTGTACGCGCGGGCCTTCAGCCGGAAATCGATCATCTGCTGGCGGACGTGGCCCGCGCGCGAGGCCAGCCCCGGCACGCGGTCGATGACGTCGATCACGAGGTGGAACCGGTCGAGGTCGTTGAGCATGACCATGTCGAACGGTGTCGTGGTCGTGCCCTCCTCCTTGTAGCCGCGCACGTGGATGTTGTTGTGGTTCTTCCGCCGGTACGTGAGCCGGTGGATCTGCCACGGGTAGCCGTGCTGCGCGAACACGACCGGGCGGTCCTTCGTGAAGACCGAATCGAACTCGCCGTCGGTCATCCCGTGCGGATGCTCCGATGAGGGCTGGAGCCGCATCAGGTCGACGACGTTCACGACGCGGACCTTGAGGTCGGGCATGTAGCGGCGGAGCAGATCGACCGCGGCCAGCGTTTCGAGCGTCGGGACGTCGCCGCAGCACGCCATCACGACGTCCGGCTCGCCACCCTGGTCGTTCGATGCCCACTCCCAGATCCCGACGCCGCGGGTCGCGTGGAGGATCGCCTCGTCCATCGACAGCCAGTTGTGCGTCGGTTGCTTGCCGGCCACCACCACGTTGACGTACTGCCGGCTGCGCAGGCAGTGGTCCATGACGGACAGCAGCGTGTTCGCGTCGGGCGGCAGGTAGACCCGGATCACCGACGACTTCTTGTTCGCCACGTAGTCGATGAAGCCCGGGTCCTGGTGGCTGAAGCCGTTGTGGTCCTGGCGCCAGACGTGCGACGACAGGAGGTAGTTGAGCGAGGGGATCGGGCGGCGCCAGTCGATCCGGTTCGTCGTCTCGAGCCACTTCGCGTGCTGGTTGAACATCGAATCGATGATGTGGATGAACGCTTCGTAGCAGTTGAAGACGCCGTGCCGGCCGGTGAGCAGATAGCCCTCGAGCCAGCCCTGGATCAGCTGCTCGGAGAGGACCTCCATGACGCGCCCGTCGGTCGACTGGTGCTCGTCCGTCTCGAGGATCTCGCCCATGAACTGCCGGTCGGTGACCTCGAAGACGGGTGAGAGCCGGTTCGATTCAGTCTCGTCGGGGCCGAACAGCCGGAACGTCTCCTGGTTGAGCTTGATCACGTCGCGCAGGTAGCGGCCGAGGACGCGGGTCGCCTCGCTCAGCTCGGTGCCAGGCTCCTTGACCTCGACGGCGTAGTCCCGGAAGTCGGGGAGTGTCAGGCCCCGGGTCAGGGTGCCGCCGTTCGCGTGCGGGTTCGCGCTCATGCGGCGGTTCCCGCGTGGCGCGATGTCGAACAGCTCGGGCTTCAGCGCGCCCGTGTCGTCCCACAGCTCCTCGGGCCGATAGCTCCGCAGCCAGCCCTCGAGCAGCTCGAGGTGCTGCGGCTTGGTGCGAACCTCCGAGAACGGGACCTGGTGCGAACGCCAGGTGTTCTCGACGGGCTTGCCGTCGACCTCCTCGGGGCCGGTCCAGCCCTTCGGCGAGCGCAGCACGAGCATCGGCCAGCGCGGCCGCCCGGTGACGTTGCCCGAACGAGCAAGCCGCTGGATCTCGCGGATCTCGTCGACGATGGTGTCGAGCGTTCCGGCCATCGCCTGGTGCATCTGCTCGGGGTCGTCGCCTTCGACGAAGTACGGGTGGTAGCCGTGGCCCTCGAACAGCTTCTCGAGCTCGTCGTGGGGGATCCGGGCGAGGACCGTCGGATTGGCGATCTTGTAGCCGTTCAGGTGGAGGATCGGGAGGACGGCGCCGTCCTTGACCGGGTCGAGGAACTTGTTGCTCTGCCAGCTGCCGGCCAGGGCGCCCGTCTCGGCCTCGCCGTCACCGATGACACACGCCACGACGAGATCAGGGTTGTCGAACACGGCTCCGAACGCGTGCGATAGCGCGTAGCCGAGCTCGCCGCCCTCGTGGATCGAGCCCGGCGTCTCGGGTGCGACGTGACTCGGAATGCCGCCCGGGAACGAGAACTGGCGGAAGAGCTTGCGCATCCCGTCGGTGTCGCGGGTGATGCTGGGAAAGACCTCGGAGTAGGTGCCTTCGAGATAGGCGTTCGCGACGGTTGCCGGCCCGCCGTGACCCGGACCCATGATGTAGATCGCGTCGAGGTCACGCTCCCGGATGATCCGGTTCATGTGGGCGTAGACGAAGTTGAGCCCGGGGGTCGTGCCCCAGTGACCCAGCAGGCGCGGCTTCACGTGCTCGGGCTTGAGCGGCTCGCGCAGCAGCGGGTTGTCCAGCAGGTAGATCTGGCCGACCGACAGGTAGTTCGCCGCGCGCCACCACGCGTGGATGCGGTCGAGCTCCTCGGGCGAGAGGGGAGCGGAGGGGCCCGCGTCGGCGGCGGTGTCGCGGGTGTCGATGGCCACGGGGACTCCTTCGAGCGGACGGACCGGGGTCGAGTGTACCGCCGGACCATGGGAGCGCAGTCGAGCGAGACCCGCGTCGAGGTTGCAGGCGTATTCGGACGGACGCCGCCCCTGAGACCCCTATGGCAGGGGCCAGAGACACCCGTGCACGCACGACCAACCTGCGTCATCGGACCGACGGACCCAGGTGTCCACATACCGCCGGAACGAGGTGCCGTCCCGCGTGATCCGGCCGGCCACCACGGCGACGTCGCCGGACACATGGACGACGACCTGATCGACGGCGAGCGTCGGAGAGGGCCCCGTCATCGTCCCGAGATACCCGGCACGATCGCGGCGCTCGGCCGTCACGCCGTCCAGGTAGACGAAGTCCGGAGCCAGGAGTGGCTCGACCTGCTCCCGTAACCCCGCCCGGAATCCGCCGATGAATTGCTCATTGAGCTCCAGCAGCCGTTGGGTGTCGTCCACGCCCACTCTCAGACGTCGTGCCCGGTCGCGCGGGCCCGATCCCTCGCCCAGCCCGCGAGGACCGCGCCGCCCACGCCCAGGAGGACGTAGACGATGAGCTGCACGATCGAACCTCCCGGGACCCACGACAGCAGCCCCGCGTCGGTCGAGCTCAGGAGGAGTCGGATTCCGCCCTGAATCGCGATCACGAACGCCGCCACACCCGCGATAAGCGCCGCCACGTAGCGCATGAAGCCTCCCGGTGTTGTCTGGATCACGCCGGAACCGGCTCATTGTGCGGTCCTCGGGGGCCATGCCGCCATGCGTCTGGGATGGATCGGCCGGACGCCTGACGTCGCGGGAAGGCCAGACCACGTACGTTGGGCGAGATCCATTTTGTACGGGAGCCCAGACCCATGGATGAGCAGGCCGTTCGCGACCACGCACAGGCCCACGTCGATGCGCTCGTTGCCGGTGACGTCGACCGGGCGATCGAGGACCTGAGCCAGGAGCTGCATCGCAACCTCGGCGAGATCATGGCCATGCTGCCGTTGCCTCTCGTCAGCGGGGAGGTCGAATCGGTCGACACGACCGGGTCGGGCTTCACGACCGTCGTGCAGCTCGTCGGCGAGTCGACCGAGACCCGCCTCCAGCTGCGCTGGAAGGACCGCGACGGGCGCCCAACCGTCGTCGAGGCGAGCCATCTGTCCGAGGCGGCCATCGCTGCTGCGGCGTCGCCAGACGAGACAGGCGAGGCCGCCGGAACGACCGACGCGGCCTGAGGCGTGCCGGGCCTCAACATGCGCGTCGTGGTCGGGCGCTGCGCCGGCATGAGGACTGCCATACCTCACTCACGCGGACGAGCGTGTTGCTCACGGTCGTCCCCGACGTTCGCCGCCGGTTTCGAGGTCTGACAGACATCGCGCGGCGGCGGCCGATGGCACAGCGCCGATGAGTTTCGGGCCGCTCCCCGGTCTACACCACGAACGCACCCAAGGAGACACCAGTGCCCAATCTCAGCAGCTCCAAGGCCTTCTCGGGCTTCTCCGCCGATGACATGGCCGCCGAGAAGCGGTTCTACGGGGAGACGCTCGGGCTCGACGTGAGCGAGGAGGGCGACATGCTCAACCTCAAGCTCGCCGGCGGCACGAACGTGCTCATCTATCCGAAGCCGAACCACGTGCCAGCCGAATACACGTGCCTCAACTTCCCCGTGGACGACGTCGCGGCGACCGTGGATGAGCTGACTGCGGCTGGCGTCACGTTCGAGCGATACGAAGGCATGAACCAGGACGAGCGTGGCATCGCGCACAACGAGGGCCCGCTCATCGCCTGGTTCAAGGATCCGGCCGGGAACATCCTCTCGATCATCGACGCCGCCACGTAGGCTGCGGCGAGATGCCCACCCTCGTCGAGCGCACCGCCACGATCCTCCGCCTCAACGGCGAGCGGTGGCGTGCGCTCGCGACGGGGATCGATCGCGAGCTCCTCGTCCGTCGGCCTGCCGAGGGCGAGTGGTCCGCCCTCGAATGCCTTCGGCATGCCACCGACACCGAGGACCATGTCTTCGCGGCCCGAATCCGCGCACTGCTCGCAGGGGACGACTTCGCTGCGTTCGATCCCGATGCCGAGGGGACGCCGATCACCGACGACACCCATGCGACGCTGCTAGCCGAGGCACATGCGGCCAAGCGCGCGGTGAGCATCGACCTGGTCGAGTCGCTGACCGAAGCCGATCTCGACCACACTGGTCGCCACCCCGAGCTCGGGCCCGTGACGTTGGGCGAGCTGCTCAGCGAGTGGTGGGCACACGACACGATGCACCTGGTCCAGGCCGAGCGTGCCCTGATGCAGCCATTCATCGTCGCGGCCGGTCCGTGGCGCGTCTACTTCGCCGACCACGACGTCACGGTGGGCTGACCTCGTAATGTGGTCATGACGTGACCAGGTCCGTCCCTAGACTTGCCCCATGCCCAGACTCGCCACGACCGATGCGCCGGTCCTGACTCGCCGCGCGCTCAACCGCGCCCTGCTCGAGCGACAGCTGCTGCTTCGCCGCGTCGCCATGCCGGCTCAGCAAGCGGTCGAGCACCTCGTCGCGATGCAGGCCCAGAACCCGCTCGACCCGTACTTCGCGCTGTGGTCGCGTCTCGAGGGGTTCCAGCCGGAGGAGCTGGCAGCGCTCCTCGAGAAGCGCCGAGTCGTCCGGGCCACGATGGTGCTGCGGACGACGATCCACCTGATGACGGCCGATGACTGGCTCGCCATTCGACCCGTCCTGCACGTGGTCGCCGAGCGCGGCCTGTTCACCGGTAGTCCGTTCGGACGGCGCCTGGCCGGGCTCGACATCGACGAGGTTGTCAGCTACGGCCGCGCGCTCCTCGACGAGCGGCCGCGATCGGGGGGCGAGCTGCGCAGCGCACTGTCCGAGCGGTTTCCCGGCTGGGATGCCGAGTCGCTCGGCTATGCCGTTCGTGCGCTCGTCCCCAACGTGCAGACCACACCGCGCGGGATCTGGGGTCGAAGCCAGCAGCCGACGATCACGACGCCGGAGCACTGGCTCGGCCGGTCGATCGGCACGGACCCTGATCCCTCGCCCTGGATCCTTCGCTACCTTCGCGCGTTCGGCCCCGCCACCGTGATGGACATCCAGACGTGGAGCTGGCTCACGAAGCTCGGCGAGGTGGTGGATCGGCTGCGGCCGCAGTTGCGGACCTTCCGGGACGAGCTGGGTCGCGAGCTGTTCGACGTGCCCGACGCCCCGTTGCCGGATCCCGAGACCCCGGCACCACCGCGGTTCCTCCCGGCCTACGACAACATCGTGCTGTCCCACAAGGACCGCTCGCGGATCATCGGGGATGCGCCGAAGGTCTCGGGGGACGGGATGTGGCAGTTCGAGGAGGCCTTCCGCGGCGGATCGATCCTCATCGACGGCTTCGTGTCGGCCGGCTGGCGGATCGACCGCGCCTCGAAACGGGGCACCGCGAAGCTCGTGGTCATGCCCGTGCGCGCACTCACGCCGGTCGAACGACGAGAGGTCGAGACCGAGTCCGAGGGGATGCTTCGCTTCGCCGCCGCCGATGCTGCCGACCACGAGGTCGAGATCGGGCCCGTGATCAGCTAGGCAGTCTCGTCGAGGTCGAGCGTCTCGCGCAGGAACACGAGCCGGTCGTCACGGGCAGCGCGAAGCGACATGTCGTGCTCGGCGTCGTAGGTCTCGAGCCGGACGCTGGTCGTCTCCCGGTCGCCGGCCGCGGCCCGGAGCTCGAAGCCGGCCATGACCGGGACGTAGAAGTCGCGGGTGGCCATCTGGAGCAGGACCGGACGCGGCGGCACGGCCTCCATCTGCGTCACCGGGTCCCACCGCTCGAGCGCCCGGAGGTAGTCGTTCCGTGGCTCGGCGATGTCCCAGAAGGGCAGGAACCAGTCGCCCCAGCGAGGAGTTGGCGCGATCAGGGCCGCGCCCCCGATGCGAGGGTCGGCGGCCATCGCAAGCACCGCGAGCATGGCCCCAAAGTCATGCCCGACCACCGCGAGCCGGGTCGCATCGACGTCGTCGCGCGCTGCCAGCAGGTCGAGTCCTTTCCTGAGCCGGGCCACCTCGGCTTCGATCTGGGCAATGTCAGGGGCGGATCCGCTCGGCGGGATGGACCACGGAAAGCGGCCCGCCGGGAGGAGGCAGACAGCGCCCAGCCGTGCCAGCTCGCGGGCCTCGTCGAGGAACTCGTCTCGCGTCCCGATGGGCTCCTCCGTCGAGAGCCAGTGCCACAGCACCAGGCCGGCACTCGCCGCCGCCGTCTCCATCGCCGCGGGCCGCACCAGCCACGCAGCGACGTCGCCGTCGTAGGTGATGTCCTCGGTCAGGATCTCGGCGTGGGGCGACATGCCGGCATTGTGGCCGGTTCCGCGTGCCCAGCGGCCGGTCGCTCAGGGGCTCCAGAAGCCGATGACGCCATCGGCGAGGCGCTCGGGCTCGCCACCATCCCCGGGCAAGAGCACGAGCCGATCGATCCCGTCGTCGCTGACCGGCAGCACGATGGCGCTGCTGTCGGGAGCCCAGAGCCGGTGGCTCAGCGCGTACTGGTCGAAGAACGGGAGCACCTGAAACGCAAAGAGGTCCGTCAGGTGGATCTCGCGATCGGCCCTTGACTCGCCCGTCGCCACGTCCACGAACCGCAGCTGGACCGGGACACCGTCGTCGGCGGCCGCGACCGGCTCAAACCCTTCAGCGGCGGCAAGCCGGTCATCGAGCAGCACCTCATTGTCGGGCGTGTCGTCGATCACCTCGATCGTGGCGATCGTTCGGCCGTCTGGCGACCAGAAGAACGCGACAACGGGCGCCTCGACCAGGATTCGCACCGACCCGGTGGCCGAATTGATCGCCCGCAACGGGCCGACCGGCAACGGCACGGAGTCCGCGACAGGCCGGTCGGTGGCGATGAACGCCAGCGTGTCACCCGCGGGATTGAACGTGATCGCGACGCTTCCCATTACCGGGACCTCGTGCCGGGCTCCACCTCCGGAGCCCTCGATGACGATCACCTGCGAGTCGTCGGCCCCGGGCCCGGTCCACGCCCGTCGTCCGTTCGCGCCACCGAAGCCGGGTGCGCGGAAGTAGCCCGGGTCCATGCCAGGGTCCGCGAGGGTCTCGCCCGCGAGGTCCACCTCGCCGACGAACGCGTCCGGTCCGCTGCTGCCGGTGTGGACGAGCAGCCGCGCGGGGTCGATCCAGTCCCAGTACATCGGCGACCCGCTGCGGACGAGCGTGGCCGGCGTCCGCCCGTCGGCCGGCGCGACGCGGAGTCCGATGCCGTCCGGCTGGTTCGTGAGGAACGTGACCTGCGAGCCGTCGGGTGACCACGACAGGTAGAACGGGCGGTTGTTCTCGCTCGAGTAGATCAGCTCGGGCTCGCCGTCGGTCGAGGTGGCGGGGATGACGTACACGCCGCCCGTCTCGGCGCTCGACCCGATGGCGGCAAAGCGCATGCCATCCGGCGACCAGGCCGGGAACTGGAAGGTGACGCCCGGCAGCTCGACGCTCGACCGCGCACGGCCCGCGCGATCCATCGTGACGAGCGAGCCGTCGGGTGCGACGACGACGAGCCGCTCGACAGCCGGTGCCGTCGAGTTCGCCCGGCTCAGCTGATAGGCAAGGAACGCGCCGACGCCGAGGACGAGCAGGATGAGCGCCACGACCACGCGCCCGCGCCGTCGCGGTCGTCGTGGGAGGACCGGCTGGAGCACGGGGACCGGCGCATCCATTCACTCAACCATACGCCGGGCGGTCCGGCCCGGATCAGGGGCGGCTCAGCAGATCCTGGTATTCGCGATGCCGCCGGATGTAGGCCGTGATGAACGGGCACCGCGACCGAACGCGGATGTCTCGCCCGCGAACGGCGTCGAGGGCGCCGGCGGCAAGCCTGCTGCCGAAGCCGCGACCCTCGAACGCCTCGTCCGTCTCGGTGTGATGGAACGTGATCGTGCGGTCGTCGAGCTCGTACTCCGAGATACCCACGACCTGCCCGTCGAGCCGCGCCTCGAACCGGTGCTCCGCAGGGTTGTCGACGATCTCAAGGTCCGCTTCGGTCATCGACGAAACCTTACCGGGCGACGGCCGATGTCGCCGCCACTGGTCTGCGCGGGGGCGGCGGCCTCGCGCGGTACCCTGTGACCCATGCCGTCGGACCGTCACCGTCCTGGCCGCGCGCAGGCGCACCCTGCCGCGAGTACCCGAAGACCCGCGCCACCGCCTTCGTGGCTCGGCAGCCGGCCGCCGCGCCGCCAGATCCCGATCCGCGCCCTCGTGCTCGGTGTCGTGCTGGCCGCAGCCGGCGTTGCCGCGTTCGGTGGGGGACTGCTGGACGGGCGCGACAGCCCCCGTCCCGGCGCCTCGACGGGACCGGGCGCCTCCGGGCACGCACCGCCGCTCGCCACGCCGGCGGTGCCGCTCGTCCCCGGCCACGAGGTCTACGGGTTCGTGCCGTACTGGGAGATGGACGAGGGGATTGCCGATCACCTCGCCGAGACCGACCTCACGACGCTTGCCCTGTTCTCGGTCACCCACAACAGCAAGGGCGAGCTTTCGCTCGGTGAGAACGGCTACAGGCGCATCACGGGCGACGTCGGCAGGCGGATGCTGGCCGAGGCGCACGAGCGGGGCACGCGGGTCGAGATCACGTACACGAGCTTCGGGGCCGAGAAGAACGAGCGGTTCTACCGCAACGCCGAGGCACAGACACGCTGGATCGAGGCGCTCGTCGACTTCATCGAGGAGCAGGGTTTCGACGGCGTGAACGTGGACGTCGAGGGGCTCCCGATCGAGCTGGTGCCGGCCTACGGCGCGTGGGTGGGCGACCTGCGCGAGGCCCTTCGCGCGCGACTGCCGGACGCACAGGTCTCGGTATCGACGCAGGCCAACCACACGGGTGCGGCCATGGCCGCGATCGCCGCCGGCGCGGGCGCGGACCGCGTCTTCCTCATGGGCTACGACTACCACACGGCCGGCACGGATCCTGGCGCGTCCTCACCGATGGACCGCTATGACGGCGCGGACCGCGATCTGGTCTGGTCGCTCGACCGCTATGCCGAGCTCGGGGTGCCGGTCGAGAAGCTGCTGCTCGGCCTGCCGCTGTACGGGGTGACGTGGCCGGTCTCGGGACCCGGTCTTGGTGCGCCGGCGCTCGGCCGGGGTGACAGCTGGGTGCCGCGCCGGAACCTCGACCTGCTCGAGGGCGACGGGTTCGAGCCGACCTACGACCCGATCGAGAGCGTCGAGTTCCACGTGACCGAGTCGGGTGGCGACGCCCCGTGGACGGCGCTCTACTTCGACTCGCCACGGAGCCTGACGCCGAAGCTCGCACTGGCCAACGAGCGGGGCCTCGCCGGGGCCGGGTTCTGGGCGATCGGCTACGAGCGCGGCCTGCCCGGGTATACCGAGCTGATCGCGGCGTTCCGGGCCGGCAACCTGCCCGCCGCCGAATAGCCGCTCAGCCCAGCTCGGCGCCGTTCGAGCGGATCACCCCGGCGTACCAGGTCGCGCTGTCCTTGAGGGTGCGGACCTGCGTCCCGTAATCCACGTGCACGAGTCCGAACCGGGGCCGGTAGCCGAACCCCCACTCAAAGTTGTCCATCCACGACCACGCGAAGTAGCCGCGCAGGTCGCTGCCGGCGGCGATGGCCTCGTCGATGACGGCGAGGTGGCGGGCCAGGTAGTCGATCCGACGCGAATCGTGGACCCGGCCATCGGGCCCGACCTCGTCGCGCTCGGCCATCCCGTTCTCGGTGATGTAGAGCGGCAGCTTCGGGTACTCGGCGCGAAGCCGGGCCAGCTGCTCGGCGAGCGCCTCGGGGACGATGCCCCAGCCCATCTCGGTCGTCTCGTCACCCTCGCGGGCGAGCCGTTCCGTGAAGCCCAGGCCCTCGTTCGTGGCCCGGAACAGCCGGCGCATGTAGAAGTTGACCCCGAGAAAGTCGATCGGCGCGTTGATCGCCGCCAGGTCGCCCGACTCGACCACATCCATTGGCGCCCCGTGGTCGCCGAACAGGTCGACGATGTCCTGCGGGTACCGGCCGTGCAGGAGCGGATCGAGGAACCAGCGATTCGTGTAGCCGTCGCCGAGCTCGGCCGCCCGGTGATCCTCCTCGGTGTCGCCGTCCGGCGACGCGGTCTGGAGATCGAGCGTGATTCCGATCGCCCCCGGCAGGCCGAGCGAGCGGTAGACCTGGACCGCGCGCGCGTGCCCGAGCAGCTGGTGATGCGATGCCCGAACAGCCTTGGCGAGATCGCGCTGGCCCGGTGCGTGCCGGCCCGTGTAGTGCCCGATGAACGACGACACCCATGGCTCGTTCATCGTGACCCAGTGCTGCACGCGGTCGCCGAGGGCACCGAACATGGTCGCGGCGTAGTCCGCAAACCGGTCGGCGGTCTCGCGCGCACCCCAGCCACCGAGCCGCGTCTCGAGCGCCTGCGGCAGGTCCCAGTGGTAGAGCGTCGCCATCGGCACGATGTCGCGTTCGAGCAGCCCGTCGACGAGCCGGGCGTAGAAGTCCAGCCCGCGCTGGTTGAGCGACCCGGCCCCTTCCGGGTAGATCCGCGGCCACGCAACGGAGAACCGGTACGCCTTGAGGCCGACGTCCGCCATCAGGTCGAGGTCGTCGCGCCAGCGGTGGTAGTGATCGCAGGCCACGTCTCCGGTGGCACCGTCCTCGGTCATGCCCGGCGTGTGGCTGAACCGGTCCCAGATCGACTCGCCCCGGCCGTCCTCGCTGACCGCGCCCTCGATCTGGTACGCGGCGGTCGCCGCGCCCCACAGGAATTGGTCCGGGAACGGCATCGAGCAATCTCCTGGCACGGTCGGGGTGGACCGCGACGATAGCCGAGATCGGGTCCAGGACGATCGTCCTACTGACGTAACGGTACGGACGGGTGCATCCTGTGCCCGTGGCACTTGCCCCCTGGGTCCACCCGGCCGTTCTGCTCGAATACGCCCACACCGGCGCGATCCGGGTTCGGCGTGCCCTGCTCGGGCACAAGCGACATCGCGGTGATGCGGCCGCGATCGTCCGCGCCTGCATCGATGCCTGCTGGAACGGCCGAACCTTCACGGCGAGCCCGGGCCACTTCGACATGTTCTGGACGCGCGACCTGTCGTTCAGCGCGCCGTCCCTGATGCGCATCGGGCAGGAGGCGCGTCTCCGGGCCTCGCTCGCGTACGGGCTCGAGACCTGGACCCGTCGCCAGAGCCACATCACGACGACCATCCACTACTTCGACCTGCCGGGCGACGTCTACGAGTACGGCGTGGACTCGCTGCCGCTGTTCCTGGCAGCGCTGCGGGCCGCCGGCGCGACGGACCTGGTCGAGCAGCATCGGGACTAGCTGCAGGCGGAGATCGCGCACTACACGGAGCGGGTCGTCGATCCCGAGACTGGGCTCGTGCGCTCGGACCGCAAGTACTCGCGCACCGGGACACGGTCACGAACCGCTCGAACACCTACGGCAACACGATGGTCGCGCTTGCTCGCCAAGACCCTCGCCGAGACGGATTGGTTCGCATTCGCCGCTCGAGCGCCATTTCGAGGGCGACTACGGCCGGCTGCTCGTCGAGCACCTGTGGGCCGGCGACCACTTTCGCGACGCGATCGACGACGACACGGTCTCCGGCGAGGCGAACGTGTGGCCGTTCTACACGGGTGTCATCACGGATCCGGCCGACGTTCGGCCGGCGCTCGACTACCTCAGACCCGCGGCTTTGCTACCCGTACCCGCTCCGATACGAGCTGGTGCGCCGGCCCGAGAAGCGAGGTCTGGCTGACGCGCCACCTCCTGCCCGGACTACCAGGGCAGCACGGTGTGGACGAGCCTCGGCTCGATGTACCTGCAGGTGCTTCGAACGGCCGATCCGGCGCTCGGCGCGACGCGAGACGCAGCGCTACGTCGAGCTGGATCGAGCGCGACGCACGTTCTGGGAGGTCCTGAACCATGACGGGCGCAACTAGGTAAGCCCGCGCAAGGTGTTCATCGGCGAGGAGTCGATGCTCTGGTCGGCGATCTTCCTCGACCGACTCGAACACCCCGACGCGATGCCGGCCCTCCTGTCGCCTGTCGCCGAGACGGCAGACGCCCGAACTGCGGCGGTCGTGGCGGCCTGAGGTCTGGGCGCGCGGGCTCGGTGGCGCCGTCCGTTCGCCTCCCGCGAACGACGAGGCGGCCGAGGACGCGCAATGGGTCGCTCGCGGGCGACTTGTGCGGCCGAGGCGAACAAACCCCCGGGCGAAGGTGCTCCGTCGCCGTTCGGATCCGGTTTCGTTCGCGGTCGGCGAGCGTGAGGCCCCTGGGCGACTGGGCCCGGGCGGTTACTGGCCGAAGATCGCCGTCTCGCGCCAGGGTCCCAGGATGAAGGGCTCGCCCGGCCACTCTGCCGTGGCTCCCCGAATGGCGACGCCCCTGCCGCCGAGGTCCTCCAGCCGGACGCTGAGCGTTCCGGACTCCGGGTCGATCGAGATGTCGCCCGAGCTGAGACAGATCTCGAGGGTCGGGTGGCAGCCGCCCGCGGCCGCCGTCGCGACGCCGATCATGCTGCCAAATTCGAGCGTGTCGACGAGCAGGCCGCCGACGATCACCCGGACCGACGCACCGGGCGCTGTGTCACCGACCTCGACGACGAGCTCGAGGCGATCCGTGGCGGCTGGCCCCGTCCCTGCGACCGCAATCTCCCAGGCCTTTGCGGCCGGGTCCGTGACGGATACGACGTACGCCTCCTCGGTCTGCTCCACAGCCAGCTCGGGGAATACCGAGTCAACGTTGCCCACGGCGGGCGTCCTCGTCGGCACGGCGACAGGCGCCGGTCTGTCGATGGGATCTGTCGGAACCGGCGAGGGCGGTGCGGCAGTCGCTGTCGTGCATGCACCGAGGACGGCGGTCAGCAGGACCGGGATGAGCATCGTGAAGGGGCGGCGCGCGACTCGGATCACGGGACTCCAGGGTGTGACGGGTGGTACTGGTGGGTGAGCTGCCCATGAGACGTACGAGCAAGGGAGACAGTTGCGTCTCGTGCCTGTCATTTGCGCGACGTGCGACGGATCCGGACGAGGCCGCCATACTTGCGTCAGCAACATGAATCGCCTGACTCGCGCGTTCCCGGCACTGCTCGTCGCCATCGCGGTGGCCGGCTGCTCGTTCCCGGAGACGGAACGGGCGCTCGCCGCAGACCCGACGGCCGGCCAGCCCGCCGCGACCGCCTCCCCTGCGGCGGTCGTCCCGTCGTCGCCGCCGATGTGACCCGGGCGCCCACCCAGGCGCCGAGCGCCCCGCCGACGACCCTCGCGCCCACGGCCGTCCCGGCGACGCCGGCTCCGGCAACCCCCGTCCCGGCGACCGCGGCCCCGGAGCCCGCCACCGCAGAGCCGTTCGCGATGAACCTCTACCGCGAGGGCGACTTCGTCCGCCAGTACACGTTCGAGTGGTGCGTCGGGGCGAGCCTCCAGATGATGCGCAACCTCACCGACGCCAGGGTGACCACCGCGCGTTCCACCCAGCAGCGCTGGTGGGAGCTGGCGCGAGACCGGTCAGCGAGCCCGTACGGTGGCGCGAACCCGCGCGGCTGGACCGCGGCGCTCAACGAGCTGGGCGTCGGGCCGTACGAGCTCGTGTCCATCCCCGACTACGACGAGGCCCTGCGCGTCGCCGCCGCCGCCCTCCGGGAGACGAACCGACCCGTCGGCCTCGTCATGTGGCGTGGCCGTCACGCCTGGGTGATGAGTGGCTTCGAGGCCAGCGCCGACCCGGGTACGGACTCGGCGTTCGACGTGACGGGCATCCGCGTCCTCGACCCGCTGTATCCGCACGGCAACTCGATCTGGGGCCCCTCGCCGAAGCCCAACGCGCTGCTCAGCCCGACCCGCCTCGGCAAGCAGTTCGTGTCGCGCGACCGGTTTCGGGTCAACCTTGGAGTCCCGCCGGGTCACCTGCTCATCCTGCCCGTGAGCGCCTCGAGCGGCGGCTGACCCGCTACCGGCCGATCAGCTGATCCACCGGAGCGAGGTCGTCGGTGAGCAGCGGCGCTTCGCCGATGAACGCCTCGATCGCCGCGGCGCCGCTGATGACCCGCACGCTCGCGCTGCCCGAGCCGGACAGCCGTCCGAGGATCGCGTCCACGTCGATGGGGTCGTGGGCCGCCACGAGCACGACGTTGCCACCGCCGCCGGCTCCGCCGTCCATGCCATCGAAGGCGCCCGGCCGCGCGATGACCGCGAGGTGACCGAACTGCTGCGCCAGCGTCCGTGCCTCGGCCCGCACGAATGACAGCGCGGGCCCGTCGATCAGGTTCATGACGTAGCGACCGTCCGGACGCATCACGCGGTCGATCTGGCCGAGGAACTCCTGCGTCGTGAGGTGCCACGGGACCGACAGGCTGCCGAATGCGTCGCCGATGACGACGTCGAACGCGTCATCGGCCAGCGGCTGGATCGAGGTTCGCGCGTCGCCGAGCCGCACGTCGATGGCCGGTGACGGGACCAGGCCGAGCTCCGTCAGGGCGGTGTCGTAGACGACCGGATCGAGCTCGAGCACCGTGTGCCGGCTGGCCGGCCACGCGTCGGCGAGGTGGCGCGGGAACGAGAAGCCACCACCGCCGACGTACAGCGCATCCACGTCGCCGTCGGTCGACTCGAAGCGATCGGCGACCACTGCATCGAACCAGCGGATATAGGCGAACTCGAGGTGGTTCGGGTCCTCGAGGTCGACATACGCGTGGCGCAGCTGATCAAGGATGAGCGTCCGGCCCGAGGGGTCGGTCGGGTCCTCCGCGACACGGATGCAGAAGTAGGCGCTCTCGCGCTCGCAGGGTCGCGGCGCGGCGAGGGTCGCGCCACCGATGACAACCAGGCCGAGCGCGACTGCCACCACGGTCGTACCCGGGCCCGCTCCGCCATCCGGCTCGTCGTCGTTCTGACGGCGGGCGCGGATCGCCAGCGCCAGGCCCAGCAGCACGAGCAGGGCGCCCGTCACGAGGATGATGAAACGGGTCGGAACGGCGCCCAGGAGCACGAACCCGGTGAGGAACGTGCCGCTGATCGCCCCGATCGTGCCCGCGGCCGACAACCTGCCGACGAGCGAGCCGCTCGTCGCCACGTCGACGATCGTGGCCCGTACCACCATCGGGGCGACCGCCGACAGGGTCGCGGCCGGGAGCACGAACCCCACCGTGGCAAGGACGACGATCGCCCCGACGCCCGTCCCGAGGCCGAGCGTTCCGACCACGTCGACGATCGGCACCGAGGCCATCGCCGTCAGCCCGCCGAGCATGAAGGTGGGTCCAAGGAGGTCGACCGGCCCGTAGAGGTCCGCCGCCCGGCCACCGGCCCACGCTCCCAGGGCGATGCCGGCCAGGATCACGCCGATGATCCCGCTGTATGTGGTCAGCGACACGCCGACGTACGGGGCGAGCATCCGGCCGGCGGCGATCTCGAGGACGAGGACGCTGCCCGCCGCCAGGCAGGCGAGAACGGCGGCAAGACCCGGGCCGAGGGGCGCTCGGGGGGCAGTCGACATGCCAGCATCGTCGCACGAAGTCGCGTTTGGGCCGTGACGGCGGCGTACACTACTTCTTCGGCGACCCCGCGCCGACCTGACCCAACCCACCCGAGGTGGTCGTGATCGTTCGAGTCTTCACCGGTCGCGTGGCCGCGCGGCGCGAAGGCGACTTCAATGCCAACGTGCGCGGCCGCCTCGACGCGATCCGCTCGCAGCCCGGCAACGTCTACGTCAAGTTCGCCCGCAAGATCGAGGACGATCGCGAGCGGGTGATGCTCGTCACCGAGTGGGCAACACCGTCCGATCTCTATGCCTGGACCGGACGTGACGTCGGCCAGCCGAAGATGGTCGACCTCGAGCTCCTCGACGAGTGGCGGGTCGAGCACTGGGAGGCGCTCGATCTCACGCCAGTCGACGACACCGACGCGGTCGGAGGGCCTCCCGACTGAGCTCCCGGCGCAGCCTGCGCCTCGGTCCCTCGTCCCGTCTGGCTAGACACCCGCACCAGGGCCCCCGGGCGCGCGATACCGTGCGGCGCGGCGCCGGGACACGCACCCGGTCAGCCCTGACCAGGCACGTCGGCAGAGGGCGGCGATGATCCGGACGACACCATTTCACGAGCGAACGAGCGCGCTGAACGAGACCGGGCTGTGGGAGCACTGGTCGAGCCACCTCGCCGCGGTCCGCTACCAGGCCTCGGACAAGTTCGAGTACTTCGCGATCCGCAACAGCGCCGGGCTGTTCGACTCGTCGCCGCTCTACAAGTACCGGATCACCGGCTCGGACGCGGAGCGGTTCCTCGGCGGCGTGATGATCCGCGACATCCGCACCTGCCAGCCGGGCACGGGCCAGTACACGGCCTGGTGCGATGACCGCGGCTTCGTCATCGAGGACGGCGTGGTCTTTCGCCACGGACCGCAGGACTTCCTGCTCACGGCCGCCGAGCCAAACCTGGCCTACTTCGAGGGGCTGACCGGCCGGCTCGACGTCGCGATCGAGGAGGTCAGCGACGACTGGGCCGTCCTCGCGATCCAGGGTCCGCGGTCGCGCAAGCTGCTCGGGACGCTCACGCCCGACGTCGAGAAGCTCCCGTACTTCGGGCTGGTGAACACGACGATCGCAAAGGTGCCGGTCACGATCTCGCGGACCGGCTACACCGGCGATCTCGGCTACGAGGTGTGGGTCCCGTCGGGCGATGCGCTCAAGGTCTGGGATGCCGTCTGGGCCACGAGCCGTGGCCAGGGCGTGATTCCGTTCGGCATGACGGCGCTGTACATGGCCCGGATCGAAGCCGGGCTGATCCTGCTCGACGTCGACTTTCGCTCCGCGCGCTACGCCTGGACCGATGCCGACCGAACGACCCCAACGGAGCTCGGCCTGGGCTGGATGCTGCGGGGGCTCGACAAGGACGACCGCGCCTTCATCGGTCGCGACGCCATCGAGCGCGAGCTGGCCACGAAGTCCTCACGCTGGAAGCTGAGCGGGCTCGTGGTCGACTGGAAGGAGTACGACCGGATCCACAACGAGGCCGGGCTCATCCCACCGAAGGACCACACGCCGGTCCAGGACGAGTACTACGTCTACGACGACGACCTGACGCAGCTCGGGTATGCCACGAGCCAGATGTACTCGCCGATGCTCCAGCGCCACATCGCCCTGGCGCGCGTGCCGCTCGACCGAACGAAACCCGGCTCGAAGGTGAAGCTCGAGATGGGTGTCAACCACCGCTACGAGTACTTCGACGCCCACGTCACCCGGATGCCCCTCTTCAACCCCGATCGAAGGACCGCCTGATGCCGACCGCGACCCCGACCCCGAAGGCCGCCAGGGCCACGACGAAGGCCGATCGGACCTACGACGCGATCGTCGTCGGTGGCGGACACAACGGCCTGACGAACGGCGCGTACCTCGCGAAGTCGGGGCTGAAGACGCTGATCCTCGAGCGCCGGCACCTCGTCGGTGGAGCGGCGATCACCGAGGAGCTGCGGCCGGGGTTCTGGTTCACGACGTTCTCGTACGCGCTGAGCCTGCTGCGGCCGGACATCATTCACGAGCTCGAGCTGACCAAGCACGGCTTCATGCCGATCCTCATGCCCTCGACGTTCTGCCCGAAGGAGGACGGCGACTACCTGCTCCTCGGCCAGGATCACGGCGAGAACCTCAAGGAGATCGGGCGGCACTCCAAGCACGATGCCGACGCGTACGAGGCGTTCAACCACGACGTCAGCCGGGTGTGCCAGGCGATCAAGCCGCTGCTCGACATGGTCCCGCCCGACATCTTCAGCGATGACCCCGAGGAGCTCATCGCCCTCGCCGGGCTCGCGTCGCGGTTCCGCGGGCTCGACAAGAAGGTGCTCCACGACGCGGTCCGGCTGCTGACCGGCTCGGCGGCGGACTTCCTCGACGACTACTTCGAGTCCGAGATCCTCAAGGGCTACATGGCCTCGTCGTCGATCATCGGGACGAAGGTGGGGCCGTACTCGCAGGGCTCGGGGCTCGTGCTGCTGTATCACATCCTCGGCGAGCACGACGGCGAGTTCGGGGCGTGGGCGTTCCACAAGGGCGGCAACGGCGGCTTCACCCAGGTGCTGGCGCGTGCCGCGGAGTCATTCGGCGCAGAGATCCGACTCGAGTCACCGGTGGACCACGTCATCACGAAGGACGGCCGGGCGACCGGCGTGGCGCTCGCCGACGGCACGGAGTTCCATGCGCCGGTCGTGGTCTCTGCGCTCGACCCGCGGCGGACCTTCCTCGAGCTCGTCGAGCCGCGTGAGCTCCCGACCGATCTCGTCGACACGATCCAGCGGTTCCGGTTCCAGGGCACGTCGTCGAAGGTCAACTTCGCGCTCGACGGCGTTCCGAAGTACCCGGCGCTCGGCGATCGAACCGATCAGTACCGCGGCTTCACGAACATCGGGCCCTCGATGGAGTATCTCGAGCGGGCCTTCGACGACGCCAAGTACGGGCGGTTCTCGCAGCGGCCGTACCTCGATTGCGCGCTCCAGTCCGAGGTCGACCCGGACATGGCGCCGGCGGGCAAGGCGGTGATGAGCTGCTTCGTCCAGTACACGCCCTACAAGCTGCGCGACAGCGACTGGGACTCCGAGAAGGAGAACCTCGGCGACACGGTCCAGCGGACGCTCGAGGGCTTTTTCCCGGGGTTCTCGGATCTCGTGCTCCAGCGAGAGGTCCGGACGCCGCTCGACATCGAACGGACCGTGGGCCTGAGCGAAGGGAACATCTTTGCCGGGGAGTTCCTGGCGCCCCAGATGTTCTTCTTCCGGCCGGCGCCCGGCTGGTCGCAGTACCGCACCCCGATCGACGGCTACTACCAGTGCGGCTCGGGCACGCATCCCGGCGGCTGCGTCATGGGCGCTCCCGGCAAGCTCGCGGCGGGGCAGATCCTCAAGGACCGCGCGAAGGACTGAGCTCGATCGGCGCGGGCGCGGGCGCGCGCGGGCGCGGGCGCGGGCGCGGGCCGGGTGCGGGCGCGGGCCGGGTGCGGGCGCGGGCTCGGACGCGGGCGGGCCGGGGCGATGACTCGGGACCGGTCTGCCCGCGCCGCCGAGTTCTGTCATTTACCGCTCGGGGATGTGATGGTCACCGGATTCGGGGCTGTCGAGCCGTCCTCCGGCGGAGAAGTAACCGCAAACGGCTAACTCGCGTCTCGCAAGACCCGGATTCGGCCCGAGAGGCCGACTTCTACGTCCCCGGGACGTAGGTGGCACGACCGGCGCGGGCGCGGGCGCGGGCGGGCGGGGGCGGGCGCGGGCCGGGGCGATGACTCGGGACCGGTCTGCCCGCGCCGCCGAGTTCTGTCATTTACGTCTCGGGGATGTGATGGTCACCGGATACGGGGCTGTCGAGCCGTCCTCCGGCGGAGAAGTAACCGCAAACGGCTAACTCGCGTCTCGCAAGACCCGGATTCGGCCCGAGAGGCCGACTTCTACGTCCCCGGGACGTAGGTGGCACGACCTGGGCGGGTTCCGGGTACGCACGGGGCGCGGCCCTGCCACGTACGCCTGCGGGACGTAGGGGACCGAGGGGACGCTGGATCAGGGACGCCCCGGCGCCGCGTTCCGCTCCGTTCGCTCGGCACGGGCTGCCGCCCGGCGCTCGAGATAGTCGTGCCACAGGATCCGGGCCGCCACCGCGCGCCAGGGACGCCATCCTTCAGCGAGGTCGGGCAGCTCGGCGGCCGTCGGGCGACGTCCGAGTCCCTTGACCACGCCGAGTGACTCGGCCAGCGCGATGTCGCCGGACGGCCACGCATCCGCGCGAAGCAGGACCATGAGCCGGTAGATCGTCGTCGTCCACGGCCCGATCCCGGGGATTGCCTGGAGCGCCGCGTCCACCGCGTCGTCATCGAGCGTCTCGAGCGCCTCGAGGTCGAGCGCGCCGGTCTCCAGCGCGTCGGCAAGCGCCCGGGCGTAGCGGGCCTTCTGGCGGCTGAACCCGATCGCGAGGAGGGCTGCGTCGTCGAGCTCGAGGAACGAGGCCGGTGTCAGGGGCTGGCGTGCGGCACGTAACCGGTCGAAGGCGGCCTGCGCCGAGGCGAGCGACACCTGCTGCTCGAGCACGATGTGGACGAGGGTGCCGAAGCCGGACGGTCGCTCCCACATCGGCGGCGGTCCGTGCCGGTCCACCACCGCGCGCAGGTCCGTGTCGCGCGCCGTCAGCTCCCCGAGCGCGACCGCGAACGACTCGGGGGTGAGCCGCGTTGGCGTCAACGGCGGCGCGCCTTTGTCGTCCGGTATCGGGCGTACACCGCCGGCTCGAACGGCTCGACGAACGCGGCGAGCCGCTCGGCCGTCTCCTCGAGCACCAGCAGGTCCGGGGGGCGGAGCGGCTCGAACGGCTCCAGCACGATCCTCGTGCGTGACCCGTCCTTCTCCGCGAACCACAGGCCGACGACGCGTCCATCGACAAGGATGGACGGCAGGACGTCGCCGTTCTTGGCGACGACGATCGGGCGATGGCCGTCGTCGATGACACGCGTCCGATCCCGGAACGCCAGGATCACGCTGTCCCACATGGGCAACAGCCGAGGTGGTGCGGGCGTGTCGGCGGGTGGGCGGGGAGCCCCGACGAGGTCGATGAGCGCGCGACCGGTCTCGTCGGTGAACCGCTCCAGCGCCCCGGCCGCATCCAGCGCGACGACCGCGGCACGCAGGGCGCGATGGACAGCCCCGACCATGACCCCACGTCGGCCACGCTCGCTGGCCCGAACGCGGCGAGGTAGCGCCGGACCAGGTGCTCCACGGCGAGGTCGTAGGGGATCGCCGTCCCGCCGTCCAACCCCCGGTTGTCCAGCCACGCGCCGGGCGTGACGAGCACCGGCCGTCTTGAGAAGGACCACGGAACCTCCTCGGGCACGTGGATGAGCGGGAGGTTGCGTCGGACCCACCACCACAGCGGCGTGTCGAGCGGATCCTCGCCAGCCAGCTCGGCCACGAAGGCACGGAGGTCAACGCTCCGGCGGGGCACGGCGGCGAAGGCAGCTGCCTGAGCTGCGATCTCGGGGATTCGATCGGGCCGGGCCACGCCACGGCGGACCGTCCTGTCGGAGCCCCGATGCATCGGACCCAGGGCGGTCACGAACGGGACGTAGTCCGCGGCACTGACGGCGTGGAGCGTGATCCGCATGAGGGTTGCCTTGACCGCGCGGCGGTCCGTGAACGCGCGGCGCAGCGTCTCGGCTTCGAACCCGGCCACGCGGGACCACAGGCCGATGAACGGCGACGCTGCCTCCTGCGCCTGCAGCCCGCCGATCCGCTCCATGGCCGTGACCACGTCGACATCGGCCGGCTCGAGCAGCAGCTGGCGGGCGAGCGTCGCGCGGTTGAGCTCGGTCGCGCTGATCGGACGGTAGGCGGTTCTCGGCATGCAGCGATCCTCGCCCATCCGCACGACCGATGCCGGCATGTATGGGACTTTCGGGCTACCCCGCGAAACGAATGCGGCATGCCGCCTGGGAGCCACGTCTGCCATACCACTCCCCTACATGTCGCAGCAGACGCTCCACGACTCCACCGAGGGGAGCCAGGCGACGGACGGGGGAGTCACTGGCGGCGAGCTCAGGCTCGTCCGGCTTCGGCTTGCCCTCGTCGTGATGGCCACGGCGATCATCTCGGCCGTCATCGCGAGCGCCGCCGCCGTGGTGGTCCTGACCGGACCCAGCGGTCTGGTCGGTCTGGCGCTCGGCTTCGTCCCGGTGCCGCCCGCGGTCGCATTGGCCGGCATCGTGCTCGGGAGCGCGCTGCTCATGCGCCGCCTTGCCCACCAGGTCGTCCGTCCGGCGGAGGAGCTCGATGCCGCTCGACGCCATTTCGGTGCCCTGTACGAGACCGCGCTCTCCGATGCCCTCGTCGACTCGCTCACGGGGCTCGGCAATCACCGGGCGTTCCAGGAGGAGTTCGACCGACAGCTCGACGCCGTCCGTCGCTACAACCAGCAGGTCGCGCTGCTCCTGATCGATCTCGACGACTTCAAGACGATCAACGACTCGGCCGGCCACGCGGTCGGTGACAAGGCACTCGTCGAGATCAGCCGGCTCCTGCGCGGCGGGCTGCGTCGCTCGGATCGCGCGTTCCGGGTCGGGGGCGACGAGTTCGCCGTGCTGATGCCCGGCACTGAGGGCGAGGAGGCGCACACGGTCGCGCGGCGGATCCTGTCGAGCTGTCTCGAGCCGCGACGCGAGTCCGCGTTCGAGCGTGGCTTCTCGTTCTCTGCCGGCATCGCTGCCTCACCCCAGATGGGGACGAACCGGGCCGAGCTGTACACGAAGGCCGACCTTGCCCTCTACGGGTCGAAGCGCAACGGCCGAACCGCGATCAGCGTCTTCGATGACGCGCACGACGACCGGCCCCTCGACGGTGAGCGGCTCGCGCGCGCGGCCCACGCCGTGGTCGAGGTCGTGGCCAGCGATGCGATCTCGCCCGTCTACCAGCCGATCGTCGATCTTCGGTCCGGTGTCGTGGTCGGCTTCGAGGGGCTCTCGCGACCCGCGCCGGGAACGTCGTTCGCCGATGCGGGCAGCCTGTTCAGCCTTGCCGAGGCCACCGGTCGCACGGCCGACCTCGATTGGGTGTGCATCCGATCCATCGTCAAGGGCGCGGCGATGCTGCGGCCCGACCAGACGCTCAGCCTCAACCTCTCCCCGAAGACGGTCGAGGCCCCCGAGTTCCAGCCGCAGCCGCTCCTCGGGCTCATTGCCCGAGCCGGGATCGCGCCGCAGCGGATCGTGCTCGAGATCACCGAGCGGCAGGCTGTCGACAACCTCGAGCTGCTGCGGGCCAAGCTCGGCGCGTGTCGCGAGGCGGGCTTCCGGATCGCGATCGACGATGTCGGCGCGGGGAACTCCGGCCTGCGCCTCCTCAGCCAGATCCACTTCGACATCGTGAAGATCGATCTCTCGCTCGTGCAGGCCGGTGCGCAGCGCGAGGCCTCGCTCGACGTCGTCCGGTCGCTCTCCGAGCTCGCGACCCGCTGGGGCGCCTACGCCGTGGCCGAAGGCGTCGAGACGCCGGCACAGCTCCGGATGGTCCGGTCGATCGGCCTGGGACACGCGCAGGGCTATCTGCTCGGCCGGCCGATGCCGCAGCCGAACCTCCAGAAAGTCGACCTCGACGAGAAGCTCACCGAGCCGAACGGCAGCGCGATGCTCCGAGCCCTGGCGGTCGGCGCCGCCTGACACGCGTCACCGGGTCGTTCGCCGGGTGGGTGTTCGCGGAAGGCGAACGAACGCCGCCGGGAGCGGTGTCGGTCGGGGGTTCGGCTGGAGGATCGTTCGCCAGGGGCGCACATGCAGCGGCCGGAGGGGATGCTCGCGTCCTTCACCCCGCGGATCGTCCGCTGCGGGCGACCACCCCGGTCCAGGCCGCGCGCCGCGCCGTTCCCGCCCCACGGGCGCAGTGGCGAACCCCGCGTTTCAGGGCCGGCCCAACGACCAATTCAGCCGCGCGCTTCCCGTCCTACGGGAGCAACGACGAACGAGTGGCCCTCCGACCCGTGGCAATGGCGCCCCATTCGGCGCAGCTCCCACCGGACGGGAATCCACCGGGCCAGGGCCGGGGTTGCCACCTGCTTGCCGTGCGCTGTCCGTCCCTGTCGTTGCCTTCGGGGCATTCCTCCCCGGACTGCTACGCACGTGCCGAGGCTTGCAAACGGGCGCCGCGTGCACGAGCCGAGCGTGAACCGATGCGTCGCGCGTTCCCGCGAGTCTCAGGAGGACTGCGCCGGAAGACCGGCGTGGCCGCTGCGTCCGTACGAGTCCCGGGAGGACTCAACGAGCCGGCGACTCAAGGGATCGGCGTCAGCGCGAAGAGATTGCCGCGGAACAGCGGATCGGCCACGGGGGCCTTTGCGTTGACGATCGACCGGAAGACGTCGCCCGAGACCGTCCGCGAGGTGCCCGTCGACCCGATCAGCGTCACGCTGATGAGCCGGCCCGAGACCCCGCGATTGCGCAGGTCCAGCTTGACGAGCGTGCCGACATTCGTTCGACTGTCGCTTGCAAACCAGGCCGACAGCTGGCTCCGGGTGTAGGTGGCCGTCTTCCACTTGATCCACGGCGATGCGGCGTCGTACTTGGTCCCGTTGGGGGCACGATCGAGCGACCCGCGCAGGTAGGTGACCGCGCCGGCCACCTTGGCGCCGGTCGAGGAGACGAACACGTTCTCGTTGTGCTCGGTGGCGCCGCCGCCCGTCGAGTGGAAGACCGTGTTGGCGATCGCGCTGCCGCTTCGAAGCACCTGCCCGGCCGTGCTCTTGATCGCCAGGTTGGCATTGGCGGTCTCGCGCAGCGACCCGTGATAGACCTGCGAGCGCGTGTCGTCGTACACGTCCCAGGTGGAGACACCGGGGCGGAGCCGTCGGGCCGAATACGATCGAGCGGCGACGGTCTGGGCCTTCAGTGCCTCGGCCGGCCACGAGGAGGGCATCTCGGCCGGGACCACGCCGCGGAGGTAGGTCTCGATCGGCAGCTCGTTGACCACGTCCGCCTTGGTCGTCGCGATGACCCGGAGCACGCCGCGGTACTTGTTGTAGGTGCTTGCCTTCGAGGCGAGCTGGAACTGGCTCGAAGCCGTGCTCGGTCGAATGCGGAAGGTGCCGTTGGTCGCGGCGTTGTGCAGCACCGAACCGTCCGCGGCGTTCACAACGAGCTTCCACGTGGTCGTCGAGCCGCTGACCGTCGGGATGACGCGGACCTGCGCGTTGACGGGGAACGTCTTGTCGATCCCGTCGATCGTGAACGAGTCACCTCGCCCGTAGATCGACAGCGGCTTTGTCGCCGTTGCGCCGTAGTTGTCCAGGACGAGCACGCGGATCTGCGCGTTCGGCATCGTGCTGAGTGAGGCGCCCTTGTAGTAGTGGGCGAGGATCGTCGCGTAGCCCTGGCCCGCGACCGCCCTCCCGCGAGCGCCGTACTGCGACAGCCCGACCCCGTGACCCCAGCCACTGCCGTGGAACGTCACCGACGTGCCGAGCGTGAACACGCCCGAGATGGGAACGGGCGTCGGCGACGGCCGGGGCGTCGGGGTAGGGGAGGGAACCGGCGTTGGCGTCGGAACGGGGGTTGGCGTGGGCGTGGGGGTCGCGACGGGGGTCGGGCTGGGCGACGGATCCGGCGTCGGGCTTGGGCTCGGTGTTGGCTCCGGCGTCGGCGACGGATCCGGCGTCGGCGTCGGCGTTGGGCTCGGGCTCGGCGTCGGGGTTGGCGTTGCAAGCGTTACCGTGGTGAAGAGCTTCGTCGCCGCGTAGACGTACGTGACCCCGTATCGCTCGAGGGCGGATCGGCCGTTCACGGCGCTGATCCGGTACCAGGACGAACCCGACACGTCCTCGCCCGCGCATTCGGCGGTGTACGAGCCGCCGCGGAGAGTCGCGGTCACCGTCACGAACGTGCCCGCGCCAACGAGTGCCTTCCGCGTGCCGGTCGTGGAGGCGGACGACCGCAGGATCACGTCGTCGCAGGCGGTGATCGTCGCGGTCCCCGGATCTCCCGCGACCGGTACGGCTTCGACAGAGGCGGCATCGGATGCGGCGTCGTCCCCATCGGCCGCGGTCTCGCCCACGATGCCGATCGTCTCGGCCACCGCGAAAGCCCCGGCCGTAGAGGATGGCGCGCTCTTGAAGAGTCCCGTCGCCCCGTAGACGTACGACACCCCGTACGCCGCCGAGGCGCTCCGTCCGTCGACTCGATCGATCTTGTACCAGGTGGATCCGGCGACGGAGCGTCCGGCGCAGTCCGTCGAGTAGCCCCCGCCGCTGACCTTGCCGACAACGCGGACATACGTGCCGGCGGCCAGCGTGGTCGCGCGCGTTCCGCTCGTCTTCGCCGAGGTTCGAAGGTTCACGTCCCCACAGGCCGCCACGAGCGTCGTGCTCGACTTGGCAGGCGTCGGAGTCGGTGTCGGCTTCGGCTTTGGCAGCGGGTTCCGCCCGCCGTAGGCAAACAGGCAGGCGTAATAGACCCGGTTGGTGCCAGGCACGCCCGCGGTGCCGCACCCGAACCGGTCGTACGCGCCGAGCTCCACGGCACGGTGGACCGCGGAGGCCATGAAGTTGCGCTGGGCCGTCGCGACGGTGCGCGGGACGGTTGTCGAGCCGCCCTCGCAGCTGGTGTAGCTGCTCGAGCAGCCGAACTTGTAGGTCGTCGCCGCGGACCCGGCCATGTTCCAGTGGATGATCTCGCTGCGCGAGCTCGTGTAGCCGTACTTCGAGGCGAGGATCTCGCGCATGCGATAGAGGCTTCCGTCGGAGCGCCGGCAGCCCTTGATCGAATGCGAGAAGTACGACCGGGCAGCCATGTCGGCGGCCCGACCCTTGATCGTCATCGACGACTTCGAGGGGCACGCAAACGACGCGTTCCGGGACAGGTTGACGAGGGTCGGGTCGATGGCGAGGGTTGAGCGCCCGAGCGCCTTCCGGTCGGCATTGACGAGGCGCATCAGGGCGGCGCCACGTGGGTCGGTCGACTTGGGAACGGCGGTGGAGGTCGATGCGGCCTTGAACAGGCCCGTCGCGCCGTAGACGTACGTGACGCCGTAGAGCGACGAGACGCTCTTCCCGTTGATCCGGTCGATGCGGTACCAGGAGCGGCCTGACACGCCCTTCCCGCCGCAGGTCGCGCTGTAGCGGCCACCGCTGACGGTGGCGACGGCGCGGACGGTCACCCCACCGGCGAGGGTTCCCTTCCGGGTCGCCGACGTGCGGGCACTGCTGCGCACGTTGACGTCACCGCAGCGGGTCACGAACGAGGACGCGGCCAGGGTTGGACTCGGGGCAGCGAGCTCACCGCCGGCGACGACGAGCACCGCGAGCAGCGCGATGAGCCACCGTGCCGGTGTTCGACGAGCGCGAGTGACGGAGCGCTGGGGCTGGGCAGTGATGTGGGGGATCACCAGGTACCTCTGCGTGGCCCGCCAGCATGTCCCTCGCACGCTGCCGCGACCATGGCCCGACGGTGCCATCCACGAACGGGCCCATAGACCTACGCGAACCGCCCCGAAGTGCACCGAACTGTACTGCCCGTGTCCAGCCCCACCGAGGACCCAGGTCGTCGAGCGTCATCCCCGGTTGGGACCCATGCACCGGCGGACTGCTAGCGAAGCCAGATCCGCCCGAGCCGTCTCGGGCATGCCGCGGGTGACTGAGCGGAGCGATATCCGCCTGGATCCGCGGCCGGGAGGTGCGTACGAGTCCGGAGCTGCATCGCCAGCAGGAACGACTGGACCCGGGCCGTCAGCCCCGCTCGAGCTCGTGGATCTTGGCGACCCTCGCTACGTGCCGGCCGCCCTCGAACTCGTCCCTCAGAAAGGCCTCGACGCAGCCGCGCGCCACCTCGGTCCCGACGATCCGGGCGCCCATCGAGAGAACGTTTGCGTCGTTGTGGCGCCGGCCGAGCCCCGCCGTCACGGGATCGGCTGCCTCGACGCACCGGATCCCGTCGATCTTGTTCGCGACGATGGCCTCGCCCGTGCCACTGCCACCGAGCACGATGCCGAGGTCGCATTCGCCGGCGGCCACGGCCCGTGCCGCCGGCGCGATGACGTCGGGGTAGTCGACCGGGGCCGTGCCGTCCGTCCCGAAATCGACGGCCTCGTGCCCGAGGCTGCGCACCCACTCGAGGACAGGACCCTTCAACGGGTACCCGGCATGGTCTGCGGCAACGGCAACGCGCATCCTCGGAGCGTAGCGCGGGCGAAGGACCAACGCGCAGTCGAGGCCGCTGCTCGATCCCCAGGCTGTAGGCGAAAGGATTCAGAACGTTCCTCGGCCATTTGCCAAAGGTGCACATTCGTGCGGCACAGTTCCGTCGGATCGGCTCGTCATCGGCGAGGTCGGATCCCCGTCGAGCGCCCGCCCGTCCCGATGCAACCTGTGGCAGGTGATCTCGATCGCGTTGCACAAGCCTCGACGACGCAGGTATCCGCTCCGGCGGCCATCGGGCAGGCGCACCAGCAGATCGGGACACTCCTGTCGCTCGATCAGAGCCTGCTCATCGTCTGGCCGCAGATCACCGCGCTCGTGGCCCTGACCGTCGTGTGCTTCGCGGCGGCCTACGTGGTGTTCATGCGCCAGGAGTACGCGCGTAGCGGCCGCGGGCTGCCGGCTGCCGGCGTCTCCCGATCTGCGGGGGCGGTTTGCACGAGGTGCACGTAGCGAGGGCTTGTTGGGCACCGAGCGCTCGAATCCGGTCGACGTTGTGCACAGCGTGCACGGACTGGAGCGGGGGCTCTGGCTCCCGCGCGGCGTTGTGCATGGGGCGCACGGATTGAGCCCGGTGCCTCGCCCGCGGCGGCGCTCTGTGCATGTGGTGCAAGCCCTGGTCGAAAACGTACCCCCGATGCACGGGTCGGCGGGACTGGATACCGGCGGCCCAGTTTCCGCCGCGGACCCGACACGCAACTGCAAGGCACGCTCGGCGCGAAGGTCATGTTTCGCCGCCGCGCCACGGGGCACCGTAGCGACGACTCGCGCGACACGGCGCGTTCGTTTCGGTGCGAGGCCATCCCAGCCCACATGAGGTGCGTCTTCCATGCGCCGAACTGCTTCTACCCTTCTCGCCGCCTTCGCGGTGTTCGTTCTCGCGGGATGCTCAGGGGCCGCCCAGTCGGCGAGCCCGAGCGTGACGGCGAGCCCGAGCGCCAGCGCCGCGCCCACCGCTGCGGCGACTGAATCCCCCGCGGCTGCCTCGGTAAGCCCGTCCGCATCCGCGTCCGCCTCCGCCTCGGCGGGTGCCGGCCTTGAGGTCGTTGGCGTCGACTACGCCTACGAAGGCATTCCGGAGACGCTCCCGGTCGGCACCGTGATGACGTTCCGCAACGGCGGGCAGGAAGCGCACGAGATCGTCCTCGCCCGCAAGAATGCCGGCGTGACGACGACGTTCGAGGAGCTCCTGGCCATGCCCGAGGAGGAGTCGAGCAAGCTTGTCACGTTCATCGGCCAGCTGATGGCAAATCCAGGCGAGACCGCCGAGGGCGAGCTCACGGCCGATGCGGCCGGCGATTACCTCGCGATCTGCTTCTTCCCGCAGGGCTGGACGGAGATCCCCGAAGGCACGCCGGATCCGGCCGCCTCGCTGCCCGCCGGCGCGCCGCATTTCACGCTCGGCATGCTCCAGGAGTTCACCGTCGAATAGTGTCCGGACCGCCAGGTACGAACGGCGAGGGCGATCCTGCCCTCGTCGTTTACCACTGTCCTCGATCTCGTCCGGCCAACGATGGCAGGCTCAGGGTCCCCGGGCGGCCTAGCGGATCACCACGAAGCCATCCAGATCGACGCGCGCCCGCCCCGCGGTGCCGCTGACGCGGACCTTGATCGTGCGCGTGGCAACGGTCGTCCAGTCCATCGACCACGCGATACGTCGTGCCGGGGGACATATACTCCCAGGGGGTATTGACAGGGTATTGACAACTCGCGGGCAAGGGAGCACAATTCGGACTCGAATGGCCTGTCAAGACTTGACAGGCCCACAGTCATTTCCGGCGCCTGGAGGCCCCTCTGGTCGGAGGGATGGCACCGGACGGAGGTCGGGTATTGGCGGTCGGAGTCGCGGCCGAAGTCAAGAGCAAGCTGTCGGTCGTCGACGTCGTCGGCGAGACGGTCACGCTCAAGAAGGCGGGCACGACCTACAAGGGCCTGTGCCCGTTCCACGGGGAGAAGACACCCTCGTTCGTCGTCACGCCCGTGCGCGAGAGCTGGAAGTGCTTCGGCTGCGGCCTGGGCGGCGACATCTTCAGCTTCGTCATGCAGCGCGACGGCGCTCACGTTCCCCGAGGCGCTGCGGCACGCTCGCCGGCAAGGCCGGCGTCGAGATCGACGAGCGGACGAAGCGCGAGGACGCCCACAAGGCGCGACTCCGCCAGGTCCTCGATCACGCGATCGCCTTCTACCACGCCGTCCTGACCGGCTCGAAGGCCGGCGAGGCGGCCTCGACTACCTCCGCGGCCGCGGCTTCACCGATGAGACGATCGAGACGCTACCAGCTCGGCTGGGCGCCGGCCGGCTGGGACCACGATGGCCCGCCAGCTCGTCGCCAAGCGCGACGTGCGACCCGACGAGCTCGTCGAGGTCGGGCTCGCGCACGCCGCGGCCAGCGGCGGTGGCGGCGCCATCGACAAGTTCCGCGCCCGGGTCATCTTCCCGATCCGCGAGCCAGACGGGCACGCCGTCGGACTCGGCGGGCGGCTGCTCGAGGGCGAGGGGCCCGAAGTACCTCAACTCGCCGGCGACGCCGCTCTTCGACAAGAGCCGGACGCTGTACCTGATCGACCGGGCGAAGGGGGCCATCCGCAAGAATCGGGCCAGGCCGTCATCGTCGAGGGCTACACCGACGCGCTGATGGCGCACCAGGCCGGCTTCGACAACGTCGTTGCCTCGCTCGGGACGGCGCTGACGCCGGGCCAGGTCGCGCTGCTCAGTCGGTACGCGCAAGCGGATCGCCCTCGCGTACGACGTCGATGCGGCCGGCGAGAGGGCGGGCACGCTCGGGGTCCAGCGCGCTGGCCGGAGCTCATCGGTCAGCTCCAGGCATGCCCGACGACACGGGCGTCAAGCTCGAGGACGTGCGGGTGGTCCGCCTGCCCGATGGCAAGGACCCCGACGAGGTCGATCCGCGAGACCCCGCAGCGTGGCCCGAGGCGAGTCGCCGCGGCCAAGCCGATCGTCGAATACCTGATCGGCCATCACGCGGCCCGGTTCGACCTGAAGACGTCGGCCGGCCGGATCGGCTTCGTGGAAGCGGTCATGCCGATCCTCCGCGACATCGCCGATCCGCTGCGTCGCGACGAGGCGCTCCAGCAGGTCCGTCGCGTGAGCGGCGTCGAGGAGCGGGTCCTGCGCCAGGTCCTGCGACGCGGCGACTCGCCGCGGCCGGCCGGGCGCGGCAGGCGGACGCGGCCGGATCACAGCGGACTCCGTCCTGGCGCTCGCCCGGACGCCCTGCCGGTCGGCGAGCTGCTGCGCGCGATCACGCCGGTCGAGGCGGAGCTGCTGCGGCTGCTGCTGCTCGTGCCGGACCAGCAGGTTCGCGTGGCCGACGAGCTCGGGCCGGACCAGCTGCCGAGCACGATCGCGCGCGAGCTGTACCGGGCGATCGTGCTGCAGCGAGCAGCCGACGAGCGTGGGGTCCACCCGCCGTTCGACTCGGCGGCGCTCCTGGCGTCGCTCGACGACGAGACGGCTGCCCTCGCCCGGGCGCTGTATGCGCGGACCGGCCGGACCCGCGGACGCTGACCGCCACCCAGATCGACTACGAGATCGCCCGGCTGCTCATCGAGCTCGAGGACGATCAGCTCCGGCGAGCGGAGCGAGTTACAACGAGGTCGCCCAGGCTGAAGCCGAGCGCGACGGACGATCGCGAGGCCGATCGCTCGGCTCATGCTCGAACGACGCTCCGATCAACGAAGCGCGCCGATCGCTGGATCGGCGTCGCGAACAGACCCGATTGCTCACCCGCCCGTCCATCGCCGGCCGGGCCACAACGCTCGCACCCGGAGGTACGCATGCCCGCTGACCCGCTCGACAAGCAACTCGTCGAAGCCGTCCTGACCCGTCCCCGCCGGGCAAAGGCCGACCTCGAAGAGGCGAAGCTGGCCGGGCTCCGCCCGTCCCGCAAGGCCACCACGGCCGTCGCCGATGACGACGAGGACGAGGACGACGATGACGACCTCGAGCTGGCTGCCGGCCCGAGGCCGATGACGACGACACGGTCGAGGTCGTCGTCGAGGACGACGGGCGTCGCGGCGCCGCGGCTCGAAGCTGCCCGCCGAGGGCCCGACCAAGCTCGACCCCAAGGAGGTCGAGGAGCCGACGGCCGAGGAGCTCGAGGCGCTCTCCGCCGACATGATCGGGATCGACGACCCGGTCCGGATGTACCTCAAGGAGATCGGCAAGGTCGCGCTGCTGACCGCCGAGGAAGAGGTCGTCCTCGCCAAGGCGATCGAGCTCGGCGAGCAGCTGGTCGAGGCGCCGTGGAAGGGCATCGTGTCCCTCCACGAGTGGACGCTGCACGACACGGAGCGCAAGACCCGAACCGCGAAGCCGCAGCACCGCCTGCCGTTCGGCGCCGAGGCGCACAAGATGGTGCGCGACGCCATCTCGGCTCCCGAGGCCGCCGGATCTGCTCGTCCCGACGCCCGACTTCCACCTCGTGAAGGCCGGCCGGGACGCCCAGCCCGACGGCACGAAGGAGCGACTCAAGGAGGCGCAAGAAGCTCCTCGCACGCCTACAACGAGGCGCTCGACGCCCGGACACGTTCCTGGCACTGCTCGACTGGGCGTACCTCGCCGGTGCACAACGGCGACCTGGACTCGCGCGACAACGTCGGTCTGCGCGCGATCTACGACTGGACGCGCGACTAGGTGGCGTTCCCGGCGCTCGAGCGCTGGATCACGGCCGGCCACGACGCCGAGCTGCTCAAGCGGATGGGCTTCGACCCGGAGGTGCCGCTCAACACGAAGCTGCGCGACCGGCAAGGGCACGATCGTCGAGATCGGGCGCGACGCCCGCGAGCAGCTGACGTCGGCCAACCTGCGACTCGTCGTCTCGATCGCGAAGAAGTACATCGGGCGCGGCATGTCGTTCCTGGACCTGATCCAGGAGGGCAACATCGGCCTGATCCGGGCGGTCGAGAAGTTCGACTACGAGAAGGGCTTCAAGTTCTCCACGTACGCCACGTGGTGGATCCGCCAGGCCATCACCCGGGCCATCGCCGACCAGGCGCGGACGATCCGCATCCCGGTCCACATGGTGGAGACGATCAACCGCCTGATCCGCGTCTCGCGCGGGCTGCTCCAGGAGCTCGGCCGCGAGCCGACGGTCGAGGAGATCGCCGAGGCGATGTCCAAGGGCCAGGAGGTCCAGGTCACGCCCGAGAAGGTGCGCGAGATCATCAAGGTCTCGCAGGAGCCGGTCTCGCTCGAGACCCCGATCGGCGAGGAGGAGGACTCGCACCTCGGCGACTTCATCGAGGACCGCGGCGCCCTCGCGCCGGCCGAGGCCGCGTCGCACCAGCTCCTCAAGGAGCAGGTCGAGGCGGTGCTCGACTCGCTGACCGGCCGCGAGCGGCGCGTGCTCCAGCTCCGGTTCGGCCTCGAGGACGGGCGTGCCCGGACGCTCGAGGAGGTCGGCAAGGAGTTCAACGTCACCCGCGAGCGGATCCGCCAGATCGAGGCCAAGGCGCTGCGCAAGCTGCGCCACCCGTCCCGCTCGCCGGAAGCTCAAGGACTACCTCGAGTAGGTCCCGGCTTTCGCAGATCCGTGCGGCCCGGGTCCCTCCCGGGGATCCGGGCCGTTTGATTCGGGCTCGTGCCAAAGTCAGGGGCCGAAGCGCGACCATGTCTGCCCCCTTGTTCCAATCGGTCGATTTCTTGCCTGTGGTGCACGATCTCGACCTCGCCTTGCATGCGGTGCACATAGCGGGGCTTCCAGTCGCGTCGGCCGTCTGAACGGTGCCTGGGATGCACGAACGCAGCGTGGAACGGACACCACGGCCCATGTCTTTGCACGTGGCGCACAAATCAGCCCGAAATTCGCTCTCGGCGCCGCCAGGCTCCCGCGCTATGTGCATGTGGTGCACAGCCGCCGGGCTAGAGAAGCACGAGCCCACTCCCGCTGAGTCGCGCGCCCGCGGCCAGCAGCTCGAGGGCTCGGGGGCCTGGGATTACGAAACGTTCCGCGAGCGCCGCGCGATGCCCTGCGACGAACGCCCGGTTGTGCCGGGAGTCGAGCAGCAGGAGCAGGACAGCATCCGCATCGCTGTCGCGGAGCTTGAGGTTGAGACGGCGTTCGAGCGCCTGCAGGTCATGCGGCCGAGTCTCAGCCTCGACGGGAAGCAGCCAGCCCCCGCCGGAGATGACCGCATCCCATGCGCGCAGGTCGCCGGCCCGCGGCAGTGGCACCTCTGTCCGAAACCGAAGCGATCGATGGAGTCGCCCCCTGAGCCGCTCGAGCAGCGCCGCGTGCGCTGCGTCGCGCAGGGGCTGCCCGGCCGGATAGGCCCGGACCGATAGCTCGAGACCGACGACGGCCATCAGCATCGCGAGCTGTCGAATGGTCGGTTCGTCCGCGATACCTCGTTCTATGCGGCTTACCTGCGCCGCGGAAAGCCCGACCGCTCGGCCGACGAGCCCCTGGCTCAGCCCGCGGTCCCGTCGTGCGACGCGGATCTCGGAACTGATGGAGGCAGCGATAGACCGCGCACGATCCGCACCCACGTCCGCCGGCCGTTGTCCACGTCCCACGGAGGAATGATGTCGGGGGCCGCTTCACGGCCGATCACCTAGGATCGGCGCCATGGCATCAGCACGCGCCACCACCTCGCCCGCTCCTCGCTCGCACAGGGGCTCCCCGGCAGCAGGGGCAACGGCCGGCTCGAACCCGGGACCGCTCGTGTCGGCGGCGTGGGTCCACGCCCACCTCGGCGATGCGGACCTGCGGCTCGTCCACGTCGCGCCCAACCGCCGGATCTACAACCGGCGCCACGTCCCGGGCGCGATCCGGAGCGATCTCCACGCGGAACTTGCCCTCCGTGGCACCGCACCGGAGACGGGCGATGCCGAGCGCGAATGGCTCGTCCCGAGCAGGGAGCAGGTCGCGCAGGTGCTTCGTCGGTGGCGCGTCGGCGCGGGCGATCGGCTCGTGCTGTACGACGACGTCGGCCAGAATCGGCAGGCGATCCGCGGTTACTGGCTGCTCCGGATGTACGGCTTTCCGCGCGAGCGGATCCACATCATGGATGGCGGGGTCGAGGCCTGGCGACGGGCGGGCTACGAGACCACGACCGAGGTCCTCCCTGCCGATCTGGCCGACGGCATCCGCGAACCGGTCGCCCTGACCGAACGCGACGACTCGTTCCTCGCGACCTTCGACCAGGTGCTTGCCTGGAGCGAGGAATCGACCCAACCCGACGGCCCGACTCGCCTCCTCGACGTGCGAACGGCCGCAGAGTTCGTCGGCACCGATCTTCGAGCGCGGCGGGGCGGGCACATCCCGGGAGCGCGGCAACGCTGCTTCGTCGACCTCCTGACCGAGGAGGGCACCTTCCGACCCGTGGACGAGATGCTTGCCCTGCTGCGGGCGTCGGGTGTCGACCCCGGGAGGCTCCGCGCGACCTACTGCCAGGGCGGCGTGCGCGCAGCGCTCGTCTGGTTCGTGCTTCGCGAGCTCGCCGGGTACGAGGAGGTCAGGAGCTACGCCGGCTCGTGGGAGGAGTGGGGGAACCGGCCGGACAGCCCGATCGAGACCGTCTAGCGCTCATCCGGCCGTGTTGCCGAGCAGCCGTCGCGCCGCGACGTTCGCGCCTGCCAACGCCGCCACACAGGCGAGACCGAGCAGACAGGCGCCGAGCATCGCCACCGTGATGCCGGCCTCGACCGAGATGAAGCCCATCAACGGGGGGTAGACGATGCCGCCGATGACCGCCGACCCGGCGAGCCCGCCGGATACTGCCGCGAGCCGGCGAGGATAGAGGGCTCCGGCGATGGTCATGATCATCGGGTAGACAGGCCCGAACGCGAAGCCGCTGAGGGCGAACAATGCGATCGACAGCGGGACCGACGGGGCAAGGACGGCCCCGAACAGCGCCAGGGCAGCGACCGCCGCGCAGGTCGTGGCAAAGCGCGCCGGCCGGAACCGATCGGCGACGCGCGCGGCGAGCAGGCGGCTGAGGGCGAGGGCACCCCAGAACCCGGCCAGGGTCGCGGTTGCGACGTCGTTCGATGCCTGCTCGAGGAACCGCACGAGCCAGCTCGAGACGCCGATCTCGGACGACACGTAGAAGGCGATCGCGAGGGCAAGGAGCACCAACGGGACGGTCGATCGGCGTCCGTCCGCGGCCGGCGTCCCCGGCTCGATCGGCTCGCGGATATGCCTGCCCGACGGCATCGACTGTGACGCCAGAACCAGGCCAAGGATCGTCGCGACCGCGGCCGTGCCGAACACGATGGATCGCCAGTCGACCTGCGCCGACACCAGCTGCCCGACGATGAGCGGTGAGCCGGCAGCTCCGAGGCTGAAGAACAGGTGCAGCAGGTTGAGCGCCCCGCCGGGACGTCGGCGGAAGAGGTCCATGACGAGCGCATTCATGCCGCCATCGACCATCCCGCTGCCGATGTTCGTGGGGGCCGCCGCAACGAGGAACACGAGCCACGTCGGCGCGCCGGCCTGGAGCGCCAGCCCCGCACCGATGAGGATCGCCGCCCCGGCAAGCACGATGCGACGGCCGATCCGCTCGGTCAGCAGGCCGCCGAGGAAGGACCCGGACGCATAGAAGATCGCTCCGACCAGGTAGAAGATGCCAATCCCGGCATCGGTCTGGACGAAGTCCGTCTTGATCGATCGGATGAGGCCCGGGACGAGCAGCCCGCTCCAGCCGATGAGCAGGAATCCGATGCACGCGAGGGCCGCGAGGCGGCGTGTTGGCAGGGCCGGGGGAGGATTCGAGGACGCGGCGGCATCGGGGCTTGCAATGGTGGAAGGCACGACTGCGAGGGTAGGGGAGCGGCAGGTCGTCCGCTGAACGGCGAGGTGATCATCGAGGCCGTCCGCCGGGAGCCCGTGCTATCCTCTGCCGCGGTGTCGCGATGGCACCCTCGCGCCCCACCCGGGCGCCTCGCTCCGGCGTAGCTCAGTGGTAGAGCGGGCGGCTGTTAACCGCTTGGTCGTAAGTTCGAATCTTACCGCCGGAGCCACTTCCCTCCTGCGTCAGACCCTCTGGGGCCGCCATGGCTCGTGCTCGTGCGAGAGCCAGACCAGCTCGGGATCGAGGCCGATCACCAGCAGCTGGCCCTCGGTGCTCGGCTCGTCCAGCTCGCCGTGCCAGACCGCCATGTCGCCGCCGATGACGACGGGACGCCCGCCGGTCTCGACGACGACCACCTGTGTGCCGGCGTATGGCCGGGCGCCGGGACCAGTCGGACCCCGGGAAGCAGCTCCAGCTCGCCGTCGACCGGCACGTAGCGAACGCCCGGCGGCTCCACCCACTCGCGGATCGAGTAGTCGTCCTGGCTCCGTGCGTCATCGAGCTCCCGCCGCTGCACGTAGATCGGCTTGCCGGCGAACAGGCCGTTGCCGCCGCAGTGATCGCCGTGCAGGTGCGTGTTGACGACGATGTCGACGCCGGCGAGGTCGAAGTCCTGCTCGCTGAGCGGCCAGAGGCGGGGGTCCATGTCGGCCAGCAACGGATGCCGCTCGGTCATGCCCGTGTCGACCAGCACCCGCCCGTCGGGATGATCGATGACGTGCACGTACACGGGCATTCGCTCGCCCTCGACGTGCAGGTCGGCAACGAGGACCGGCGTGACCGTGATCGGGCCGGCAGCGCTCATCGTGTACCGACCACCACCTCGGCAAGCTCGTCAAGCGTCGCAACGACGAGCCGCGCGCCGGCCTCCTCGAGCGCCGCGGCGTCCACGGCCGAGCCCGCGGTCACGCCGATCCCGGTCATGCCGCCCGCCACCGCGGCGAGCATGTCCCAGGTGGAGTCGCCGACGTACCAGCAGCCCTCGGGTCGCGACGCTCAGCTGTTCGGCTGCGAGCAGCAGCAGGTCGGGGGCCGGCTTGGCGTGCGCCACATGGCTTGCATCGACGATCCGTGGCTCGACCGCGAGGCCGAGCGCCAGCACCGACGCGGCAACCTGCTCGCGACGGCTCGAGGTTGCGATCGCCCACGGCACGCCCCGCTCGTCGAGCGCCCGCACGAGCGGCGCGAACCCGGGGAGCGGGATCGGGGTCTCGTTCAGGGTGGCGAACACCTCGCCGGCGGTTCGGTCGAGGGTCTCGATGTCCTCGGCTGTCAGGCTGCGACCGGCGGCTGCGGCAATCTCCCGCGCCAGCCGGCGTCCGTCGATCCCGATGAGCGGCGCGAGGCCCTCGCGCGTGACCGGGAGGCCGTGCGCGTCGAGTGCCGTGCGCCAGCCGCTGATCCGCCGTTCAACGGTGTCGACGAGGGTCCCGTCGAGGTCGAACAGCACCGCCGATGGCGCGGTGAGGGCCGGGCTGGACGACGTCATGTCCGTACGGTAGACGGTCGGCAGCTCGCCGGGGGACGGCGAGGTACGTCGCAGGCAGGGGAAGGCGCTGGTACTACCGCCGCCGCGGCCTCGTCCGTGTGGGACCTAGTCGCTGGAGGACCCCGGCCCGACGCTGCATCTGTGCACAACGATGGACAGACCATGATTCGAGGGTCGCACGCGTGAGCGCCTCCGTGCCGCCCCGATCGTCGCCGTTCCGTCGCCTCGCGCTGCGCGTGATGGACCGGCCGCCCGCGCCCGCCGACGGCGCGCGGACGGTCGCAAGGGCCGCGACCGGCGCCGCGACCGTTGGCCGTGGCCGGCGTCTCGATCGACGATTTCGGGTCGAGGAACGGCGTGACGTGCGCGAGGCGGTCCGTTTCGGGGCGCTGATCGGTGCGTGCATCCTCGCCGTCGACCTCATGCTCAAGGCGCCACGGGAGCCGGCGCTCGTGCTCGTCAACCTGGTCGGGATCGTGGCCCTGCTGCTGCTGTTCACGCCGCAGGCCCGTCGCCGGCCGCACGCCGCCGGCTTCGCCGTCGTCGTCACGCTCCTCGTGACCTCGATCGCCCCCGAGCTCCTCATGCCGGTTGCGACCTCCCTGATGCCCGGTTACCTCGCGGTCATCATCATCGCGAGCGCCCTCTTCCTCCCCTGGAGTCGAAGCTGGCACGCCGCGTGGCTGCTCACCGCGACCGCCGCGAGTCTTGGCGCGGCCGCGATCTCGGCCAGATCCGTCGAGCACGCGATCGAGTTCAGCATCCTGATCCTTGCCTCGGCCGCAACGAGCGCTGCCGGCAACGTGCTCGTGCGACGCCGGCGCATGCGCGTCCACCTCCAGCAGGTTGCCCTCCACGACCAGCGTGCCGAGCTGCGCCGGCTGAGTGCCGAGCTGCGCGAGATGGCATCACGAGACTCGCTCACGGGCCTGAGCAACCGACGCCGCCTCAACGAGGACGTCGACGAGCTGGAGGCCCGCCTCGGACGCGATGCGTTGCCCGGGATCTCGGCGATCATGCTCGATCTCGATCATTTCAAGACGTACAACGATCGCTCCGGACATCCGGCCGGCGACGAGGTGCTCCGCGTCGTCTCGGCCGCCGTGCGCGGCGCCGTCCGCGAGGTCGATCGGGTCTACCGCTACGGTGGTGAGGAGCTGCTCGTCCTGCTCGAGGAGCCGACGCGCGAAGGGGCGCTGCTTGCCGCGCGGCGCGTCCTCGACGCGGTTCGACGGCTGGCGCTGCCGCACGTCGCCCAGCCGGGTCGGGTCGTGACGATGAGCGCGGGGGCAGCGGCACAGACCGGGTCGGGGGTCAGCGTCTGGCACGTGATCGAGGCAGCCGACGAAGCGCTGTACCAGGCCAAGCGTGACGGCCGCGATCGGGCCGCGGTCGCGCGAGCGCTTCCGCCGGTCAGTGGGGAGCGTGCGGGTGGCCGCCAGCCCGCGAATGGCCCCAATCCTCGAGCCGCCATCGACCCGCACATCTTCCAGGTGCCGAGCGCCTAGCCGGGACCGGGGCACGCCTCGTTCCAGCGCTCGATCACGGGCGCGCCACGTTCCCAGCCCAGGAGCGACGTGGTTGCCGTCGCGAGGGCGAAATGCGCACCGGCCGTCGCGGGCATGTCGAGCCAGCGCGCCGCCAGGACGCGGAGCAGATGGCCGTGCGCGAACACCAGCACATCGCCGTCGACGGCTCGAACGCGCGCGATGACGCGATCCGCGCGGGCACTGATGTCCTCGATCGTCTCGCCGTCGGGCACGGGTCCCAGCCAGATCGTCCAGCCGGGGTACGTCTCGCGGATCTGCGGCGTGGTCAGGCCCTCGAAGGCACCGTAGTCCCACTCCATGAGATCGGGCTCGGGGACTGCGTCCGGGAAGCCCGCGATACGCGCCGTGGTGGCGGCGCGCTGGAGCGGGCTCGTGAGCACGAGACCAAACGGCCGCCCCCGCAGCAGCTCGGCCAGTCGACCGGCCTGCTCGCGGCCCTCGTCCGTCAGCGGCATGTCGGTTCGCCCGGTATGGCGCCCGAGCTTCGACCACTCGGTCTCCCCGTGCCGCGCCAGCCAGAGCTGCCGCTCGACCGGTTCCGGTGTTGCAGGGCGATCGTCGGCAGTCATGTGGGTCGAAGCTCCGTATCGGGTGTGGCCGTCTCGGCGGGCTGCGCTGCAAAGAACTCGCGCCGCTCCCAGCCAAGGATCGGCGCGAGGAACAATGCCGGCACCTGGGCAATTCGGGCGTTGTGCTGGAACACCTGGTCGTTGTACAGCTCGCGCCGGTCGGCGATCACGCCTTCGATTCGCTCGATCTCGTCCTGCAGGTCGAGCACGTTCTCCTGCGAGCGAAGCTCGGGATAGGCCTCGGTCACGGCGAGCAGCGATCGGACGGCCGACGTCGTGGCGTCCGAGACGACGGCCTGCGTCGGGAGAGGCTCGGCGGGGGAGTAGGCGGCCCGTGCGCGAGCCACCTCCTCGAGCACGTCGTGCTCGAGCTGCATGACGCCACGGACAGCCGACACCAGCGCCGGCAGCATGTCGTGGCGCTGCTTCAGGGCCACGTCGATATTGGCCCACGCCTTATCGATCCGCAGGCGGAGCCCGACGACGCTGTTGTACGTCTCGAGCACGAGGAAGCCCACGATCAGCAGCACGAGGCCGATCGCAAAGCCGGCCACGAGCGGCCCCGGGTTCATGCGCCGACCGCCGAGCTGACGAACAGCCCGAGCACGATCGCGGAGCCGATCGCAAGCACCGCGCCGAGCAGCCCGATCAGGAACGCGGTCTGGTTGCGGCCTCCGGCGATCACTGGATCGCCGAGTGCGACGAGCAGGCGCATCGTCGGGCCCGACGCGACGACGAGCTCCTCGGGCCCGATCTCGAACGTGCGAGACGCACGAGCCGCCGCCTCCGGCTCCGCAAGGGCCGGACGGTCTGCGTCCGGGTCCAGCTCCGGTTCGCGGACCGGCTGGCCGATCCCGAAGCCCGGGATCGCGGCGTTGCCCCAGGCTTCGGCCGGGTCGGTGAGCAGGATCCCCGCCTGCTGGGCCTCGGCGATGCTGGCTGCGACCTCGGGATCGTTGATCGGCAGGCTGTCGCCCCCCGCCATGTCCGCCTCGGCCGGGTCGCGCAGCTCGCCAAACGGAATCGCGCGGCCGAGCACGGTGACCGACTCGCCCGGCTCGATCCGTGCCTCGACGTAGCGGCGCTGGCCCGAGCCGGACCGCATGAACAGGGGGGTCGCCCCGTCGGCGCTCGTCCGCAGCAGCGCCGCGACCTGCGCAGCTCGATCCGGCTGGGCCATGGCGTACATCGAGCCCGTCCGCACGCGCAGGCCCACTGGTTCCCCTTCCATCGCAGACGATCGATCCTCGTATCTGGCGGGCACATCCCACCGTGCGTTGCGCGGGAACACGCGGATGGTGCCGGTCGCATCCCGTACCCGGAAGCCGATCGCGCGCTCGTCGGCCATGACCTCGGTCTCGCTGTCGTCGTCGCTCTGGCGAACCACCGCGCGGTAGTAGACGCACGGAACGCTCTGCAGCGGCGAGACGAGGAGCGCTTCGGCCGGTTCGACCACGCCGGTCACGCGCACCTCCCCGGCAGGAATCGTCGAGATGGGCGATGTGGCGACATCCGCGATGTGCTGTGCCGTTCGGTAGCCCGTGAACCCGCGCAGGAGCAGGCCGAGGCCGGCGATGAGGCCGCCGACGGCGAACGCTGCGAGCTGCGGCGCGAACGGCTCATTCACGTACCGCATCGTACGGGACGACCCGGGCGCGGACGGCCCCGGTTCGAGGGCCGTTCCCGTTCAGCGGCGAGGGCCGCGCGGCGCGACCGACAGGATGACGAGCAGCACGCCGGCCGCGATCGCGAGCACGGGCCAGAGCGCGCCGACATCGATCCGGGGCAGGAACTGGCGGACCAGGAAGAAGGCACCGAGGACGATGAGGAGCGCGCCAAGGACGAGCGCGGCGTTGTTGTCGCCTGGGCGGTTCGGCGCGCGCGGGGTCGATGACGGCGATCCGGGCAGTGGCGGCGAGGAGCCGGCCGGCGTGTGCGGTTCGCCCGAGCCACCCTCGGGCACGACCACCGCCATCACCACGTAGATGAGCGCGACGATCCCGCCGCTCAGCACCGTCAGCACGACCCACGCCACGCGCACGATCGACGGGTCCACGTCCAGTCGCTCGGCAAGGCCGCCGGCAACCCCTGTCAGCACGCGATCGGATCGAGACCGATACAGGCGCTCAGCCATCACAGCCCTCCTCGGGGTTGAGCGCGAAGCTCCCGGCATTGGCCTCGGCACGCAGGTCAATCTGAACCGCGGCGGTCTCGTAGTCCGGCGACGTCCACGTCGAGCCGTCCTGGATCAGCCCCGAGCCATCGAGGTCGTATGAGCTGACGACGCTGTTCCCCGTCTCGATTCGGACGGCTGCACCCTCGGGAACGCAGACGTGCACGGAGCCGGCATTCGCCTGGATCCGACCCGTCAACGAGACGCTGGGAAGTGTCAGTGCCGACGACCCGGCATTTGACTGGAGATCGAGCTCACCGATGGACGTCACGGTCCGGAGATCGAGCACGACGGCGCCGAAGTTTACCTGCACATCCACGTCGTCCAGCGCTGCCGGCCCCGGGGCGATCGTCGCGCGCCCGGCGTTGAGCTGTACGTCCAGCGTCGTGGGCACATCCAGGGGGATGCCGATCTCCCAGTGCTCGCGCCGGGAGACGATCCCCAGGCCGCTGTCGCCTGACTCGATCTCGAGGCTGCTCCCCGAGCCCGCGACGGCCGGGGGCCGCTCCGGGTTGCCCATTGCCTCGAAGGTCCACGAGGCGCCCGCAACGCCCGCGATCTCGAGCTCGCCGCAATCGATCTGCACATCGATCGTCGCTGCCTCCTCGAAGGTGCCCTCCTCGGAGGCGACGGACTCGGTCGCGCGGTCGTTGCCGCATACCGCTGTCGGGAGGTTGCCGGCGCCGGTGGCGAGGAAGGCCCCACCCATGAGCCCGAGGATGACCGCGGTGAGGAGTCCACCGAGGACATCGAGCGAGGTGCGTTGCAGCACGAGACCCACGCCTGTGCCGACAAGCAGCAACGGCCACAGGTTCCACCAGCCCGAGATCGCGGTGGCGTCGAGAACACCCGTGCGCACCGCGAGGGGGACTGCGCCAAGGACGAGCAGGAAGACGCCAAAGGTCAGGAGACGGCGACGGAGGTGCATGCCGAAGCAGCCTACACGGCCGCTGCATCGTCACGTGGATGTAATGGCCTGAACGTACGGCGCGTCGCATCCGCGCAAGCAAGCCGTGACGATGGGCTCCCAGTCAACCCAGGAGGCTTCCATTCATGACCGAGTACGAACGCCGGACGGAGGTTGAGACGACCGCCGATCCGCTAGTCACACGGGACGCCGCCACCCGCCGGGTGAGCGAGCGCTACATCGAGACGGCAGGCCCTGGCCCGGCATCCGTCGCGGCTCGCATCGTCACCTTTGTCTTCGGGATCCTGCAGGTCCTGCTGGTGCTCCGCATCATCCTGCTCCTGCTCGTCGCCAACCAGGGCAACGACATCGTGTCCTTCGTCCTCGGCGTGTCCGACCCGTTCGTCGAGCCGTTCCGTGGCATGTTCGCGCTGGAGCGCGCCACCGCAGACCGGTCGATCCTCGATATCGCGGCCATCGTCGCGCTCATCGGGTGGACCTTGATCGAAGCGCTGATCCTCGCCGGGCTGCGCATCTTCAATCGACGGCCCGCGGCGGTCTGACCCAGGGTCGAGTCCCGCCGCGCACGTTGTCCGGAGGCACGCGTGTGCTAGCCTCCACCCCGGTTTCGGGCATCCCAACCGGGGTGGAGAATCTATGCGCTTGAGCGAGTGGCGAACCACTGCCCCGCACGAGGAATCCGTCGCAGCGAAGGTGCTCGCGACCGTCGAGCCCGTCCTGCTGGGGCTTGGCGCCGAAGCGGATCCGCCGTGCTGGATCGTCTGGGGTGACGACCCGCTCGTGCGGTACACGATCCTGGCCCTGGCCGAGGTCGGCCTCGTCACGTGTCACGTCCGGGTCAACGTGCCGCAGGAGGGGCCACGCGCCTCTGGCAAGCTTTCCCGCTGGAGCCGCATCCAGGTCGGCGAGCTGAGCGTCGAGAACCAGGGCGGCCATTCGCTCACGAGCTTTCAGGTAGAGAACCAGCTGCTGCGCGGCATGGGTCGGGATGGCGACGCGGTCACCGCCTTTGCGCTGGACCTGTTCGCCGGCCTCGACGGCCGGCCGATCCCATCACTCGCGGGGGGCACACTGGCTGTGGCCGATGCTCGGCGCGTGGCGGCCCTGCCCGCTCCGCTGGCCGACGCCTGAGCCGGCGGCTGCCTCTCGCGCGTCCCTGGCCCGCCCGCGCCGCAGGGGAGAGCCTGCCGGGAGCGGACGTCCATCCCGCCCGCCGCACGATCCGCTACTGGCTCGTGCGCGTCGCCGTGTGGCTCATCATGCGCGCCGTCCTCCGGTTCGAGCTGCGCGGGCGTTCGCTCCTGCCAAAGGGCCAGGCGGTCTACTGCTTCAACCACCTGAGCTGGTCGGATCCGTTCGTGCTCCTGGCCGTCCTGCCGTTCAGGCCGCGGCTGTACTTCTTTGGCCCCAAGGAGGAGGACATGGACGCAGGCGCCCGGAACCGGCTCATGGGCTGGAGCGGCGCCTCGATCCCGTACAAGCCGGGCAAGAACGACCTCCTCGACGCAACGCGCCGCGTGAGCCGGGTCTTCCGGGCGGGTGGCGTCCTCGCGATCGCGGGCGAGGGCCGGATCCATGCTCGCGAGCGCGAGCTCCTGCCACTCAACGCTGGGGCCGCGTACTTCGCGTTCCGGGCCGGCGTCCCGATTGTGCCCATTGCGATCCACGGCACGAGTTGGTTGGCCTTTGGCCGGCGCATCCGTGTCGAGGTCGGGCAGCCGATCACCCCCGTCGGGAGGCCGACGCGCGAGGCCGTGGAGGCGCTGACCTCGGCGACCTGGGTTGCGCTGCACGGCATGGTCGCCGACACGCCGGACGTGCCCGTCCCCGGACGCTTCGGTCGCTGGCTGACGGAGCTCTTCAACGAATGGCCCGAAGGCTCGCGCGAGGCGACGCTCCGAGCCACGGCGGGGGACGACATGCGCCGCTGAGGACCGTCGACCGCCGTCCCCGAGGGGGCGCTCTGGCATACTTTGGCGCGTTGCACTTGATGCAGGAGACGCCGTTGGAAGCCACGGGGCTGTCGACCACCGAAGACGAATACCGCGACCGGCTCGGCGAGCAGGGCGATGACCAGATTGACGCCTGGGCGTCGGAGCTGATGCGGGACGTCGCGATCCGGCGAGGTGTGCTGCGCGTGCTCGAGGACTTCCGACGGGCCGCGCACCTCGACGAGCGTTCTTTCGAACGGGTGTTCGCTTCTGGCGGTGGTCCCCCGGCTGTGATCGGGCGCGACGCCTCCGGCCGGCTCATGGTCCCGGCCATCACCCTGTTTGCTCTCGTTCCAGGCATCCGGGCGCAGGTGGCGGACGGGCGTGACCGCTTGATCGAGTACCTCGTCGCGAACTTCGAGGAAATCGTCTACGTCTAGCGGGCTCCGCCCGCTCGCACGTGTGCCGCCGCCACGCCGGCAAGGATTCGCGGCTCGTCTGGTCGGCCACGTCCGTGTCGTCCATCCCTTTCCGTCGCTGCTCGACGGCGCAGTGGCCGCTGCCGCGGCGCTCGTTGCAGGTGGCGCAGCGGAAACGGCGACTCGGCTCGGGGTATCGATGGCGCTGCTTCAGTTCTCGGTCGGCGCCTTGAACGACGTCATCGATGCGCCACATGACGCGGGTCACAGGCCCGGGAAACCCATTCCGGCCGGGCTGGTTCGGCCGGCCACGGGCCGCGTCGTCGCCGTCCTCGCGGGCGCCGGCGGCGTCGTCCTGGCGTTGCCGTCCGGTGCGGCGACCGTGGGGTTGGCTGCCGTCCTCCTCGCACTCGGATATGCGTACGACCTGTCATTCAAGGGAACGGCATGGTCGTGGGTCCCCTTCGCCCTCGCCATCCCACTCTTCCCGACCTACGGCTGGGTGGGCGCGGTGGGCGTACTTCCGGCCGTCTGGCTCGTGCTCCTTCCGGTCGCGATGGTGGCGGGGACGGCGCTCGCCCTGGGGAATGCGGCAGTGGACGTCGAGCGTGATCAGGCTGCAGGCGTCGCGTCGGTGGCCACGGCGTTGGGTCGGCGGCGAGCCGCGCGCATGGCTGCAGCGCTGACGGTTTCCGTTGCGGGCGTGGCGCTGATATCGCTCATCGCAATCGCCGCCCCGGCAGCCATGCTGCTTGTGGTCGTGCTGGGTGGGGGAGTGGCGACTGGAGGTGCGCTCGAGATCCTGCATTCGCGACCGACCAGACGAGAGCGGGGCTGGAAGGTGCAGGGTATCGGCCTTGCGCTGCTCGCGGCCGGATGGCTTGGCGGCGTTGCGGCAACCGGGCTGACGTCCGTCTGAGTCAGGTTCCGGACACAAGGAAGCCGGCGCCAACGCGCCGGCTTCGTCCTGTGGCAGGGCTCCGTCAGTCGCCGCTGCGAACGAGCGCGATGGCGTTCTCGAGCTTCAGCTTGTTGATCATCAGGTACTTGGCCAGATTGGAGCGGTCCGTGTCCGGCAACGAGCGAACCACGTCAGGGGACCGCAGTACGCCAACGAGATCCTCGACGGCCTCGGTAAGTTGCTGGCGCGCGTTGACCAGTGAGTCGTCGGTCAGGTCGACGGGCTCTGCGGCCGCCCCCCACCGGTTGTCGTCCTCGCTCGTCTCATCTTCCTGGTCGGCCTCGAGGATCGGCTCGGGGACCGACTCGGTGTCGAGGTCCCGTGGCCGCATCCTTCGACCCTCGACCTTCTCCCGAAGCTTGATCAGCGTCAGCTGACCGGCGGCAACCTGCTCCGCAAGACGGCGGCGCTTCTTCGGGTCATCAACCTTCATCAGCTCGTAGGCGTGGGACAGGGTGTCTTTGCGCAAGGACACGAGCTCCCGGATCTCGGGCGGAGCGTCGGCCAGTCGCAGCCGGTTTTCGAGATAGCCCTTGTCCTTCCCGAGCTTGTCGGCGAGCTTGCGGATGCTGTAGCCGTGCTCATGGACCATGCGGTCGTACATCGCGGCTTCATCGAGCGGCGAGATGTCCTCGCGCTGCAGGTTTTCGATGATGGCGATCTCGAGGGCTGTGTCATCGTCGATGTCTTCGATGAGGGCAGGGATCGTGTCGAGTCCTGCGATCTTCGACGCCCGCCAGCGACGTTCACCAGCGATCAGCTGATACCGGCCACCCTCAAGCGGACGGACGAGGATCGGCTGGAGAACGCCGTGCTCCGTGACGGAGTTGGCGAGCTCCTGCAGCGTCTCTTCGTTGAACGCGAGCCGCGGCTGCTGCGGGTTTGGCTCGATCCGGTCCAGCGGGATGACTCGGATGCCAACGCTTCGCGTCGGCTGCTCCGAGAGGAGGCTCACGATCGCCGGGGAGAGCTCCTGGTCTTCTGAGAGCCGGCGCGCAGCGGCTGCGCGGAAGTCCGTCCTAGGCAAGGTCGATGACCTCCTTTGCCAGCGCGCGATACGTCTGCGCCGCGACGCTTGCGCCGGCGTACGCAGTGATGGGCCGCCCGACGAGCGGCGCCTCGCCGAGCTTGACGGTGGTCCGAACGATGCTGCCAAACACGTGGTGGTCCCCAACGACTCGGAGCTCGTCGAGCATGTCGCGCGCGAGATTGGTGCGCCCGTCGAAAAACGTCGGGAGGAGACCCAGGATCCGGAGGTCGCGGTTGAGCTTCAAGCGGATCGCATTGATGACCTTGACCAGGTTGTTCAAGCCCTTCATCGCGTAGTACTGCGTCTGGACCGGGATGATGACGCCGGTCGCGGCGACAAGGCCGTTCACGGTCAGCAGTCCGAGGTTTGGCGGGCAGTCGATCAGCACGTAGTCGTATTCGTCGATCTGACCTTCAAGCGCCTCTCGGAGAATCTGCTCGCGACCCAACGCCGTGAACAGCTCGCCCTCTGTTGACGCCAGGTCGATGTGGGCCGGCGCGACGCTGATACCCGGCATCTCGGTGGGGATGACAATGTCCGAGATGGTGGCGCGGTTGTCCGCCAGCACGTCCGCCATTGATCGTTCGACGGTGTTCAGGTTGATGCCCAGACCGGCGGTCAGGTTGGCCTGCGGGTCCATGTCGATGCAGAGGACCCGATATCCGTCCTCCGCCAGGGCACCCGCAAGGTTGATGGCGGTGGTGGTCTTGCCAACGCCGCCCTTCTGGTTCGCGATTGCGATCACGTTGGACACCGGGGCATCACCTCGAATCAGTACACGGGAAGGACCGGAAGGGGGGTCGGCGACGGAAGGCAATGCTACCCCACACCCCCCGCCAATCGGACCGGCTTATCCACACGGATCTGCAGTTGTTCACCGAATTTGTGGATATCCGCATGCTGGAATGTGGGCTCCTGCCTCATGCGATGATGCAGCGCGTCTTTGCGCACAGACACGGAGGCTTGCTTGACGACGAACGATGAGCGGCTGCGGCGACTCGACGAGATGCGAGCGGCGTCGCGGCTGGGTGGAGGCGTCGCACGAATCGAGCGCCAGCATGCTGCCGGGAAGCTGACGGCCCGCGAACGGCTTGACCTCCTGCTCGACCCGGAGTCCTTCGTCGAGCTCGACGCGTTCGTCACGAATCAAGCGACAGGAAATGGCCCCTCTCAGGATCGGATCCTCGGCGACGGGGTGGTGACCGGCCACGGCAAGATCGACGGACGACTCGTCTTCGTGTTCAGCCAGGATTTCACCGTCTTTGGCGGGTCGTTGTCGGAGGCGTACGCCGAGAAGATCTGCAAGGTGATGGACCTGGCAATGCGCGTCGGCGCGCCGATCATCGGTCTCAACGATTTGGGCGGTGCACGGATCCAGGAAGGTGTCGCGTCGCTCGGCGGTTACGCAGAGATCTTCCTGCGCAACGTCATGGCGTCAGGCGTGGTGCCACAGATCTCCGTCGTGATGGGGCCATGCGCTGGCGGTGCCGTCTACTCGCCCGCGATGACCGACTTCACGATCATGGTCGAGCACACCAGCTACATGTTCGTGACCGGTCCGGCAGTTGTGAAGACCGTGACCCACGAGGAAGTTGACGCCGAGTTTCTGGGAGGAGCGCTGACCCATACGACACGGTCCGGCGTTGCCCACCTTGCCGAGCCGGACGAGGCGCATGCTCTGGATGCGGTCCGAAGGCTGCTGGCCTATCTGCCGCAGAACAACGTCGCCGATCCGCCCGTCGCGTCGTCGTCCCCGGCTGACCCGGTCGACCGAATGGACGCGACGCTCGACTCCCTGGTGCCGGACGATCCGCGCTCCCCGTACGACATGCGTGACGTTCTTGGCGCGGTCGTCGACGACGGCGACTTCCTCGAGATCCAGCCGGGATGGGCGGGCAACATCATCACGGGTTTCGGGCGTCTTGGCGGACGATCGGTCGGGATCGTGGCGCAACAGCCTGCGGTTTTGGCCGGCGCACTCGACATCGACGCGTCGCTGAAGGCCGCGCGCTTCGTGAGGACGTGTGATTGCTTCAACGTCCCGATCGTCACGTTGGTCGATGTGCCGGGGTTCCTGCCCGGCGTCGGCCAGGAACACGGCGGCATCATCAAACACGGCGCGAAATTGCTCTACGCCTACTGCGAGGCGACCGTCCCGAAGCTCACGGTCATCACCCGCAAGGCCTACGGCGGCGCGTACGACGTCATGAGCAGCAAGCACATCCGAGGCGACATGAACTTCGCGTGGCCCACCGCGGAGATCGCCGTGATGGGAGCCGACGGGGCGGTCAACATCATTCACCGCGACACCATTGCGGCAGCAGACGATCCGATCGCCGAACGAGCTCGACTGGTGGCGGCGTATGAGACGGAATTTGCCCATCCGTACATCGCCGCATCGCGGGGCTACGTCGATGACGTGATCCGGCCGTCGGAAACCCGTCCCCGCCTGATTCGCGCCCTCGAGATGCTGGCGGACAAGCGGCAGGAAAATCCGCGAAAGAAGCATGGCAACATCCCGCTCTGACCCAGCGGTGTCTTTGCACAAAGACACGGAGCGGCACGAGACGGCCAGGCCGTTCGAGCGCGTCCTGGTTGCCAACCGCGGCGAGATTGCCGTTCGCATCATCCGGGCGTGTCAGGAACTCGGCATCGCCACGGTCGCCGTCTACAGCGATGCCGACACTGCGGCCCAGCATGTCGCGCTGGCGGACGTCGCGGTCCGGCTCGGACCGGCTGCTCCAGGGGAGAGCTATCTCCGGGCAGACCTGATCGTGGAGGCCGCAGTGGCAGCCGGCGCCGACGCGGTGCATCCCGGATACGGGTTCCTGGCAGAACGAGCGTCATTCGCGGCTGCAGTGACCGAGGCCGGCTTGACGTTCATCGGCCCGCCAGCGCCGACGATCGCGGCCTTGGGGGACAAGCTCCATGCCCGGCGGCTCGCGCAGCAGATCGGCGTGCCCGTCGTCCCCGGCACCCTCGATCCAGCGCCCGTCGATCGCGCGGACCAGGTCGCGGCAATTGCGAAGGAGGCCGAGCGGATCGGCTACCCGCTGCTCGTGAAGGCGGCGGCTGGCGGCGGCGGTCGCGGAATGCGCCGCGTCGTGGCCGAGGCCGATCTGCCCTTTGCGCTGACGACCGGATCGGCCGAGGCGGCAGCAGCATTCGGCGATGGCTCGGTGTACCTGGAACGGGAGATCACAAACGCCCGGCATATCGAGGTGCAGTTGCTTGGTGATGCATCGGGTGCTGTGGTCGCGATCGGGGAGCGCGATTGCTCGCTGCAGCGGCGACACCAGAAGCTGGTCGAGGAGGCGCCGGCGCCCGGCCTGTCCGTGGAGGAGCGACGCTCGCTCCACGATATGGCGGTGGCGTTGGGCACGGCTGCTGGACTGCGGAACGCGGCCACCGCCGAGTTCCTGCGCGCCGCCGACGGCTCGTTCTACTTCCTCGAGGTGAACACCCGGCTGCAGGTCGAGCATGGCGTGACAGAGCTCGTGTCCGGGGTGGACATCGTCCGGGAGCAGCTCTGCCTCGCCGCGGGGCGAGACCTGTCGGACTCGGCGCGGCGTGCGGCCGCTCGGGCCGCCGAGCCCGACGGCCACGCCATCGAGGTCCGGATCGCCGCCGAGCACCCAGGGAGGGACTTCGGGCCCACGCCCGGAACCATCCGGCACTGGGCGATGCCCGGCGGGCCAGGCGTTCGCGTCGACACCGGCGTCGGGGCGGGGGACCGCGTCCCACCCGAGTACGACAACCTCATTGCCAAGGTCCTCGTCCATGCGTCGGATCGGGGGGCGGCCATCGATCGGCTCCGGCGTGCCCTCGACGAGACCGAGATCGGCGGCATTCAAACGACGTTGCCCTTCCACCGGTTCGTCGCCCGGTCTCCGGCCTTTCGAGCGGCACACCTCTCGACGGGCTGGGTCGACGAGCACTGGAACGGCCCGGATGCCTTCGCTCGCGCGGTCAGCACTGCGAAGCTCGCTGCCGCCCTCGACCTTCTCACCCGGGTCCCGCAGGCCGCCGTTGGCCAAGCACGGCCGGTGGAAGCGCACGTGGCCGCGACCGAGTGGCGCGCCGCCGGCCGCCGGAGCGGAGCGGACCGTTGGCCCCGATGAGCCAGCGGGAGCCGATCCGCGCCACCGCGACCCGCGACGACCCTTCGGCGGGGAGCCGCTGATCGTCGACCCGACGACGTCGGAGGCCAGCCTGGTCCGCGGGCCCGGCGGTCGGGCGAGAATCGTGGATGGCGCAGGCACAACCACCCACCTCGTCCTGCTCGACGTGACGCCTCCGGGCCCGGGCGTGCACCGGCGCGAGGTCCTCATCGATGGCTGGAGCATCCTGGTCGACGTCGAGCCTGCAGCCCGGGCCGGGCTCCGGGAGCGCGCCAGCCGCGCTGCCGCCGCGGGAACGGGCGGTGGCGCGCTCGAGCTCCGTGCGATCATCCCGGGACGGGTTCTCTCGGTCAACGTCGTCGCCGGCGACGTCGTGCAGGCGGGGCAGCCGCTGGTCGTCGTGGAGGCCATGAAGATGCAGAACGAGCTTCGGGCGCCGCGCGACGGCACCGTCGAGCGTGTCGTCGCGAGCGCTGGCGCAACCGTTGAGCTCGGCGACCTGCTGCTGGTCCTCGCATGACCCCGGACGAGGGCCCCGCCGCGGACACGCCTCAGCGGCCCCTCGGCGAAGCCGCGGACCCGTCCCGGGACCAGTGGCGCGCGACACTCCGAGCCAAGGCCCGGGCTGCGGCACCCGAGCGCCGGGAGCGGTTCGAGACGTCGTCGGGGATCGAGGTCAGGGACCTGTACACCCCGGCCGACACCGCGGGTCTCGACGAGGCGCGCGACCTGGGCAGGCCCGGCGAATACCCGTTCACCCGTGGTGTCCAGGCGACGATGTACCGCAGCCGACTGTGGACGATGCGCCAGTACGCCGGCTTCGCCACCGCCGAGGAGACGAACCGCCGGTTCCGCTACCTCCTGGAGCAGGGCCAGACGGGACTCTCGGTCGCGTTCGATCTGCCGACGCAGATGGGCTACGACTCGGACGCACCCGAGGCGGAAGGGGAGGTGGGTCGGGTCGGCGTCCCGATCGACAGCCTGGCCGACATGACGACCCTGCTCGACGGCCTGCCGTTGGGAGAGGTCAGCACCTCGATGACGATCAACGCGACGGCGCCAATCCTCCTTGCCCTCTACGTCGCGGCAGCGGAGGCGCAGGGAGTTCCGCGCGACCGGATCGGCGGGACGACCCAGAACGACATCCTCAAGGAGTACATCGCGCGGGGCACGTACATCTATCCGCCGCGCGCATCGATGCGCCTCGTGACGGACGTGTTCGAGTTCTGTGCCCGCGAGCTGCCTCGCTGGAACACGATCTCGATCAGCGGGTATCACATGCGCGAGGCGGGCGCCAGCGCCGCGCAGGAGCTGGCCTTCACGATGGCCGACGCCATCGCGTACGTCGAGGCAGCCGTTGACCGGGGCCTGGACGTCGACGACTTCGCGGGCCGCCTCTCCTTCTTCTTTGCTGCGTGGAGCGAGCTCTTCGAGGAGGCAGCCAAGTTTCGGGCGGCCAGGCGAATGTGGGCGACAATCGTCAGGGAGCGGTTCGGCGCCTCCAACGTGCGGTCGATGATGTGCCGGTTCCACGTACAGACCGCCGGCTCGAGCCTGACCGCCCAGTCGGTCGACAACAACGTCGTCCGAACGACGATCCAGGCGCTGTCCGCCGTCCTCGGTGGCGCCCAGAGCCTCCATACGAACTCGCGCGATGAGGCGCTGGCGCTTCCGACGGAGGAGGCAGCCCGGCTTGCGCTCCGGACGCAGCAGATCATCGCGTTCGAGGCCGGCGTCACGGAGACCCCCGACCCGTTGGCGGGCTCGTACTACGTGGAATCGCTGACGAACGAGCTTGAGGCGGCCGCCTGGGCCTACCTGGACGAGATCGAGCGCATGGGCGGCACGCTCGCCGCCATCGAACGCGGCTTCCAGCAGCGCGAGATCCAGGAATCCGCCTATCGGGTCCAGCAGGCCATCGAGTCCGGGGACCAGATCGTCGTCGGCGTGAATCGGTACCGCGACGACACGATCACGACGCCCCCCATCCAGCGGATCGACCCGGAGGGGGAGCGACGGCAGATCGAACGGCTACGCCGGGTTCGCGCCGACCGGGATCCCGAGGCGTGGCGCGTCGCCCTCGAGCGGCTCGAAGCGACGGCGGCGGGGACGGACAACCTTCTGCCGGCGATCATCGACGCGGTCCGCGCCCACGCGACGGTCGGCGAGATCAGCGATCGGCTGCGAGTGGCGTGGGGCGAGCACCGTGAGCTCATCACGGTCTGAGGTGTTGGCATCATGACGGATATCGACCTTCCGCCCAGGCTCCGCGACATCGGCAAGGTCCACCACGTGGCGTTGATCGTCCGCTCGATCGACGAGTCGCTCGGCCTGTGGCGCGACATCCTCGGTCTCGAGCTCGAGACCGTCATGGACATTCCGACCGACCGGGTCCGAATCGCCTTCCTCGGCGTGGGCGAATCGAAGGTCGAGCTCGTCGAGCCGGTCGACGACACGACCGGTGTTGCCCGGTTTCTCGCCTCGAAAGGGGAGGGCTTCCATCACGTCTGTTTCGAGGTCCCGGACCTCGCAAACACGCTGGAGCGGCTGGCTGCCGACGGTCTCGAGCTGCTCGACACGGCGCCGCGCCGTGGGGCGGAGGGGCCGGTCGCCTTCGTCCACCCGCGGTCCGGGCACGGCGTGCTGGTTGAGCTCATCGAGGCCCCCGGCGGGCCCGCCTGGCTCGCGCTCGGATTCGACGCGCCGAACGGTCCGGCCGGCGTGCGCTAGGCTCGGACCCTTCGAGCCCGACCGTCACCCCGAGGAGGCCAGACCATGATCCTGACGACCACGCAGACGATCGAGGGCCGCACCGTCGCGGAATACCGCGGCATCGTCCACGGCGAGGCCATTCTCGGCGCGAACATCTTCAAGGACCTGTTCGCCGGGATCCGCGACATCGTCGGCGGCCGGTCGGGCGCGTACGAGCAGGAGCTTGCCAAGGCCCGGACGATCGCGATGGAGGAGATGGCCGCGTCCGCCGCGCAGCTCGGCGCCGATGCGGTGATCGGGATCGACCTCGACTACGAGACCGTGGGGCAGGGCGGCTCGATGCTCATGGTCACGGCCTCGGGAACCGCGGTTCGCCTGGGCTGAACCCGGCTCACCGTTCCGGGCGCGAGGCCTGGAGCGTGAACATGAGCGGCATCTCGCCCGTGACCGTCTCGGGCAGGACCCAGGCGTCGCTCGTCGCGTCCCGGACGAGGAAGTCGGCGCCCCACTCGAGGTAGGGGTGCTCGACGAGCGAGTCGATGCGGAGACCGGCATCGATGAGCGCCGTGACGATCTCGCCGAGACCGTGGCCCCAGCCGTGCTCGACCACGTCGCCGGCGTCTGCCTCGGGGTCCGCGTACGAGCCCTTCACCTCGAACGTGAGCGGCTCGTCGTGCTCCCAGTAGGGGTAGACGAGGCGCAGCTCGCCCGGCTGGACGCCACCGTTCTCGAACGCCTGCATGACCGGGTGCGCCTCCTTGATGAAGAAGGTGCCACCCGGCTTCAGGAAGTGGGCGACGACCCGTGCCCAGCGGCCGATGTCGGGCAGCCAGCCGAGCACCCCGCGCGACGTGTAGACGATGTCGAACTCGCCCTCGAGCGCGTCGGGCAGGTCGTACAGGGTGGATTGGACGAAACGGGCGTCCTTGAAGCCCAGGTCCGATGCAAGCGAGCGAGCGAGGGCGACGGCCTTCGGCGAAAAGTCCGCCCCGGTGACGCGCGCACCGAGCCGTGCCCACGACAGGGTGTCGATCCCGAAATGACACTGGAGGTGCAGGAGAGAACGGCCCGTCACGTCACCCAGCGCCTCGATCTCGTCGGGCCGCACCCGCACGCCGCCCTCCCGGAACGAGGCCAGGTCGTAGAACTCGGACCGCTCGTGGATGTCGGTCCACGAATCCCACAGCGCCTGGTTGTCGCGGATCGGATCGGCCGGCCCCGTCACCTCAGAGCGACCAGGCGAAGAACACCGCAGCGGATCGGTCGGCAGCCCGGCAGAACCCGATCACCTCTGCGGCGAGCATCCGGATCCACGGCTTCTCCTCGCTCGAGAGGTGACCGAGGTCGTCTTCGAGCAGGTCGATCCAGCGACCGGTGATGGCGTCGAGCCGGTGATCGGGGAGCCGTGCCACCGCGGAGACCCAGCCGGCGTCGACGAACTCGACCGTCCGCTCCGCGATCGCGTCGGGTCCCTGGAGCTCGTGCCGGGCGTCGAGGAAGTCGCGCGGCTCGTCCCGGTCCTCGACCTCCCGCGCGGCCTCGCAGAACAGGTCGAGCCAGGTGGGATCCAGGCCGGAGCCAAGCGGGAGATGGGCGTCAAAGCGCGTGCGATCGGCGAGGGCCTGCGTGTCGTCCACGGCCAGCACGAGCAGGATGTCGCGAGCGTCGCCCGCGATGAGGTCCATCACGGCGTCAGCCGCCCACGCTCGTCGAGTGGCCTTCGGCGAAGTCGACCAGATCGAGGTCACCGGGCGACCGTCCGGCATCGGTGAGGAGTGCCGCGACCTCCGACCGGTGCTGGGTGCCGTGATTGAAGACGTGCAGCAGGGACTTCCAGAGCTCGATCCCGTCCTCGATCCTGTCCAGGTCGTTAGGCTCGAGCGAACGGAGCCACGCGTCCATCGCATCCCACTCGGCCTGCCACCGGGATCGGAGCTCCGCGAGCTCGAGGAGCGGCTCACGCTCCGGTCGTGGCTCCTCGCTGCTGCCCGAGAGGAAGTGTCGCCAGCGCTGGAAGGCACCCAGGTGGTGCACGAGGATCCCACCGATGCCCCGCTCGCCGACGATGTTCGCCGCCGACCAGGATGCCGGGTCGATCCCCTCCGCGGCATCGACGACGCGGAGGGTCGCCCAGCGTTCGTATGTCGACAGGAACTGCAGCGTCGCAAGCACGGTCAGCCCCGGTAGCCGGCGTCGCGCAGGAGGGCCGGCAGCTCGGTGGGGGAGCCTGCCACCCGGATGCCGGCCGCCTCGAGCGCGGACACCTTCGACGCGGCCGTCCCGGTGTTGCCCGAGATGATCGCGCCGGCGTGACCCATGCGCTTGCCCTCGGGGGCGGTCCGACCCGCGATGAACGCCGCCATCGGCGTCCCGCGGAGGTGCTCCCCGGCGAACGCTGCTGCCTCTTCCTCCGCCGCGCCACCGATCTCCCCGATGAGGATGATCGCGTCGGTCCCGGGGTCTGCGGCGAACAAGCGGAGGACGTCGGTGAAGGTCGTGCCGATGATCGGATCGCCCCCGATCCCGACGCACGTGGACTGCCCGAGCCCCGCGTCGGTCATCGCCTGCACGGCCTCGTACGTCAGCGTGCCTGAGCGGCTCACCACGCCGACCCGCCCCTCGGCATGGATCGAGCCCGGGATGATCCCGACCTTGGCCCGACCGGGCGACGTCGCGCCCGGGCAGTTGGGGCCGATCAGCCGCGCGCCGGCAGCCCGGACGACCTCCGACGCGGCGATCATGTCGAGCGCGGGAATCCCCTCGGTGATGCAGAAGATCGTGGCGATGCCGGCTCCGGCCGCCTCCATGATCGCGTCCGGCGCCCCGGCCGCCGGCACGAAGATGCAGGACGTATTGGCGCCGGTCTCCCGAACGGCCTCGGCGACGGTATCGAACACGGGAACGCGGCCGTCGAGCGCGGACTGGCCGCCCTTCCCGGGCGTCACGCCCGACACGATCGCCGTCCCGTACTCGAGCATCGCGCGGCTGTGGAACTCGCCCTCGCGCCCGGTGACGCCCTGGACGACGAGGCGCGTGTCGCGGCCGATCAGGATGCTCATGCCGCCGTCCCGCGTGACGCGGCCACGGCCTTCTCGGCGGCGTCGTCCAGCGAGTCGGCCGTCTCGAAGTTGGCCTCGCGCAGCAATCGGGCCGCCTCGGTCGCGTTCGTGCCAACGATCCGAACGACCATTGGAACCTCGCGCTCCTGGCTGGCTCTCGCCTCGATCAGCCCGTGCGCGACCTCATCGCCCCGGGTGATGCCGCCGAAGATGTTGACGAGGATCGAGTTGACCTTCGGGTCGCGGAGGATGAGGCGCATCGCCTCGCTGACCTTGTCCGCCCGCGCCCCACCGCCGATGTCCAGGAAGTTGGCCGGCTCGCCACCGGCGCGCTTGACGAGATCCATGGTGGTCATGGCCAGCCCCGCACCGTTGACCATGCAGCCGATCGTCCCGTCGAGCTTGATGAAGCTGATGCCCGCCTGACGGGCCTCACGATCGGTCGGCTCCTCCTCGTCGGGATCGCGCAGCGTCTCCAGCTCGGGGTGCCGGGGCAGCGCGGAGTCGTCCAGGGTGACCTTCGCGTCGAGACACACGAGCCGCTCCACCGCAGCACCGTCCGGGCCGGTCTCGCGCACGACCGCAAGCGGGTTGATCTCGACGAGATCGGCGTCGTATGCCCGCATCGTCGCGACGAGACCCATGGCGATGGCGACGGCCGCCTTCAGGTGCCGGCCGAGACCCATGGCGTAGGCAAACTCGCGCGCCTGGTAGGGGAGGAGCCCGAGGGTCGGGTGGGCGTGGCGCTGGATGATCGCCTCGGGGTTCGTCTCCGCCACGTGCTCGATCTCGACACCGCCCTCGGCTGAGCCCATGAGCATGATCCGGCCGACGGCGCGGTCGAGGAGCGCGGCCATGTAGTACTCGGTGACGATGTCGGCTGCGGCGGCTACGAGCACCTTCCGAACGGGAATGCCCTTGATCTCCATGCCGAGGATGTCGCCGGCAATCCGCTCGGCCTCGTCCGGGGTGGCGGCGAGCTTGACTCCGCCCGCCTTGCCGCGGCCGCCGACGAGCACCTGCGCCTTGATGACGACAGACGGCGCTCCACTCGAGAAGCAGCGCTCGGCCGCCTGACGCGCCTCGGTCGCGGTGCGTGCGACGTCCCACGCAGGAACGGGCAGTCCCTGCGCGAGCAGCAGCGACTTTGCGTCGGCTTCCTGGATCTTCACGCGCGGCGACTCCTGCTGGGCGGGTCCGGTGAACGGACCCGGATGGTACCGCGGCAGCCCGCAGCCGACCGGCTGCCGGTTCAACCCGTTCGGCTCGGCCAGCCGTCCCCGGCGCTCGTGGCTAGAATGGGTCCATGGCCCACCCAGTGACCCTGATCCCCGGCGACGGCATCGGCCCGGAGCTGGCGGAGGCGACCCGTCGCGTGCTCGACGCCTCCGGCGTGGCGTTCGAGTGGGAGGTGCTGGACGCGGGCGAGGCAGTCATGGCCGAGCACGGCACGCCGCTCCCCGAGCACGTCCTCGAGTCGATCCGGCGCAACAAGGTCGCGCTGAAGGGCCCCATCACGACCCCGGTGGGATCGGGCTTCCGGAGCGTCAATGTCACGCTCCGCCAGGTGCTCGGCCTGTATGCGAACCTGCGGCCGGCCCGGTCGATGAAGGGCGTCGTGTCGCGCTACGAGGATGTCGACCTCGTGATCGTGCGCGAGAACACCGAGGACCTGTACGCCGGGATCGAGCACATGGTCGGCCGGGACGCCGCGGAGAGCATCAAGATCATCACGCGCGAGGCGTCCGAACGGATCGCCCGGTTTGCCTTCGACTACGCGGTCGCGAACGGACGGCGCAAGGTGACCGCCGTGCACAAGGCCAACATCATGAAGCTCTCGGACGGCCTCTTCCTCGAGAGCGCCCGGACCGTCGCGGCAGAGTACGAAGGTCGGGTGGAATTCGAGGACCGGATCGTCGACAACATGTGCATGCAGCTGGTGCAGAAGCCCGACCTGTACGACGTGATGGTCCTGCCGAACCTGTACGGCGACATCGTCAGCGATCTCGCAGCGGGTCTCGTCGGCGGGCTGGGCGTTGCGCCGGGCGCGAACATCGGCACGGAGGCGGCCGTCTTCGAGCCGGTGCACGGCTCCGCACCCAAGTACGCCGGCCAGAACAAGGCGAACCCCACGGCCCTCATCCTCTCCGGCGCGCTGATGCTTCGCCACCTCGGCTACCCCGACGTGGCCGAGCGCGTCGAGACGGCCCTCCGGACGGTCGTCGCCGAGGGCCGGACCGTGACCTACGATCTCGGCGGTTCGGCCGGCACGAGCCAGTTCGCCGACGCCATCATCGAACGCCTGGCGGCCGCACCCGCCGTCGCGTCCTGACCCCGGCACGGACCGGCGCGGCGCAGATCCTCGGAGGTTCGATGCTGGTTCGGTACCGCGGTGGGGAGGGGATGATCGCGTGGGCATTCCACCGCATCTCCGGCATCGCGATCTGGGCGTTCCTCGTGCTCCACGTGATCGACATCTTTCTCGTCGGCGCGGCGCCCGAGACGTACGACACGCTGCTGGTCATCTACGCCACGCCGGCCGGGATCATCCTCGAGTGGCTGCTCGGCGCCGCGGTGCTGTATCACGCGCTGAACGGGCTGCGGATCATCGTCATGGACTTCTGGCCTGCCCTGACGCGCTATCACCGGCACATGTGGTACCTGAACTGGCTGGTCTTCGCCGCGGTTGGGCTACCGGTCACCTGGGTGATCTTCGGCCAGTTCGCGCGGTCGATGGGATGGTGGGCGCCCCTTGAGTAGTCGCTTCTCGCGCTCGGGCCGCACCAAGCCGCAGTCGAGCGGGTTCGAGCTCGCCGTCTGGTACCTGATGCGGCTGACCGGCATCGGGCTGTTCGTGCTCGTCCTGACCCACTACCTCATCCTGCACGTGCTCTACGACCCGGCGCAGCAGGACGCGCAGTGGATCGCGCAGTTCCGCTGGAACAATCTCTTCTGGCGGGCCTTCGACTGGCTGATGCTCATGCTCGTCCTGTTCCACGCGTTCATGGGCATGCGCACGGTCGTGGCGGACTACACCCACGGCGGCGTCCGGACGCTGATCATGACGACGCTCTACCTGCTGGGCGTCCTGCTGTTCGTCGTCGGGACCCTCGTGGTCATGACGCTGCCGACGGACCGGATCGTGCCCGCCTGATGCGGTTCGATCACGACGCGCTGATCGTCGGCGCCGGCGGGGCAGGCCTGTGGGCCGCGGTCGAGCTCGCCAAGGCCGGGGTCGATGCAGCCGTCCTTACCAAGCTCTATCCCACCCGCTCCCACACCGGTGCGGCGCAGGGTGGCGTGTGCGCCGCGCTCGGGAACCTCGAGGAGGACCACTGGGAGTGGCACATGTTCGACACGGTCAAGGGAGGCGACTACCTGACCGACCAGGACGCGGCCGAGGTCCTCGCGCGCGAGGCGGTCGAGACCGTGATCGAGCTCGAGCACATGGGCCTGCCGTTCAATCGAACCCCCGAGGGCAAGATCGACCAGCGCCGGTTCGGCGGTCATACCCGCAACTTCGGGGAGGGGCCGGTTCGCCGATCCTGCTTCGCCGCGGACCGGACCGGGCACATGATCCTGCAGACGCTCTATCAGCAGGCGATCAAGCACGGGGTCACCTTCTACGACGAGTACCACGTGGTCGACCTGCTCAGCGACGGCGGGGAGCTCGGCAGCGGTGGCCGCGCGGCGGGTGTCGTCGCGTACCGGATCGCGGACGGCTCGTTCCACACGATCCGATCGAAGGGCGTCCTGCTGGCGACGGGCGGCTTCGGGCGCATGTTCCGGATCACGTCCAACGCCTGGTCGCTGACCGGGGACGGCGTCGCGCTCGCGTACCGCCACGGCGTGCCGATGCAGGACATGGAGTTCTACCAGTTCCATCCAACCGGGATCGTCGGCATCGGCATCCTCCTGTCGGAGGCAGCGCGCGGCGAGGGTGGCTACCTCCTCAACGACAGCGGCGAACGCTTCATGGAGCGCTACGCGCCGACGCTCATGGAGCTGGCACCCCGCGACATGGTCAGCCGCGCGATCCACCAGGAGATCCGGGCCGGGCGGGGGATCGGCGGCAAGGACTGGGTGTACCTCGACGTCCGGCACCTGGGTCGAAAGGTCATCGAGGAGAAGCTCCCCGACATCACCGACTTCGCCCGCGTCTACCAGGGCGTCGAGCCGATCACGGAGCCCGTCCCGATCCAGCCCACCGCCCACTACGCGATGGGCGGGATCCCGACCGACATCCACACCCGCGTCACGCGCGACGCGGCAGGCACCGTGGTTCCGGGCCTCTACGCCGCCGGCGAGACGGCCTGCGTCAGCGTCCATGGCGCGAACCGGCTTGGCACGAACTCGCTGGTCGACCTGCTCGTCTTCGGTCGCCGCGCCGGTCGCCAGATGGCCGCCGACGTGAAGGGCCTGCAGTTCGCCGACGTCCCGGGCAACGCCGAGGAGCCGGTGCGCGCGGAGCTCGAGACGATCCGGGGCGCGAAGCGGGGCGAGAATGCCGCTCGCCTGCGCACCGAGCTCGCGGACGTGATGATGGACAACGTCGGGGTCTATCGCGACGAGGCCCTCCTGACCGCGGCCTTGCCCAAGGTCCGCGAGCTGCGTCGCCGCTACCGGAACGTCTGCGTGGACGACAAGGGCACGGTGTTCAACACGGATCTCCTCGAGGCGCGCGAGCTCGGCTACCTGCTCGAGTGCGCGGAACCACGGTCGTGGCGGCGCTGGCTCGCAAGGAGAGTCGCGGCGCGCATGCCCGCGAGGACTACCCCGAACGCGACGACACGAACTTTCTGCCCACAGCCTCGCCACCCGATCCGACGGCGGCCCGGCGCTGACCTACAAGCCGGTGACGATCACGAAATTCCAGCCAAAGCCACGGACGTACTGAACGCGACCATGCAGGTCGACCTTCGAATCCTCCGCTATGACCCGGAGCGCGACACCAAGCCGCACTGGGAGGCGTACACCGTCGAGTCCGATCCGAAGATGGATCGCGTCCTCGACCTTCTCCATCGGGTCAAGTACGAGCAGGACGGCTCGCTGACCTTCCGCCGGTCGTGCGCGCACGGCGTGTGCGGCTCCGACGCGATGCTCATCAACGGCCGCAACCGGCTCGCGTGCAAGATCCGGGTCGAGCAGCTCGGCAAGCGGCGGATCACGGTCGCGCCGTTGCCCGGGCTGCCGGTCGATCAAGGACCTGATCGTCGACATGGACGGCTTCTTCGCGAAGTACAAGAGCGTCCAGCCGTTCCTGATGAACGACAAGCCGGCGCCGCAGCGTGAACGGCTCCAGACGGCCGAGCAGCGCGCCCGCTACGACGACACGACCAAGTGCATCCTGTGCGCCGCGTGCACGAGCTCGTGCCCGTCGTTCTGGGCCACGCCGTCGTACGTCGGGCCGGCCGCGATCGTGAACGCGCATCGTTTCATCTTCGATTCGCGCGACGAGGGCGGGGACGAGCGGCTCGAGATCCTCGCTGACAAGGACGGGGTCTGGCGCTGTCGGACGATCTTCAACTGCACCGATGCGTGCCCGCGCGGCATCCACATCACCCAGGCCATCCTCGAGGTGAGCGCGGCGATCGTGGAACGCCGAACCTGAGCGACACGCTGTTCCCAGATCTCGAGCCCGCGCCCGCGGTGGCCGACGGTCCCCACGGGCTCCGTCATCCGGACCGACGGTGCCGCCCGCGGCAATCCTGGACCCGCGTCGCGCGGGGCCGCGCTCTATCGACCTTCGGCGGCCCGACGCCCGTGACCCGCGCGCCCGGCCCGATGCCTCGATCTCGGAGTATCTCGGCGTCCAGACGAACAACGTCGCGGAGTACACGGGGGTGGTCCGCGCGCTCGAGCTGGCCCGCGAGCTCGGCGCCCGGCGAGGTCGACCTGCTCCTCGACTCGAAGCTCATCGTGGAGCAGCTTGCCGGCCGCTGGCGCGTGAAGGACGCCAAGCTGATCCCGCTCTGGACCTCGGCCCGGCGGACGCTCGGGTGGCTTCGGACGGTGGAGCGCCGCGCACGTCCCGCGCGCCCAGAACTCGGTGGCCGACGCGTTCGCCAATGAGGCGATCGATCGGACCCATGCCGGTGGTCCTTCTGTCGTGGTCCACCGGCCCGGCGCGTAGGGTAGCGTTGTCGGGCAGCGTGCCGCGAGGGGCGGCCGCTGCATCAGGAGTAGAATCGAGGGGTCAGCGAGGCGGTCGGATGGCTGCGCGCCACGTCGGGGGCAACCCCGTGGAACGGCGTGAGGAAAGTCCGAGCTCCGCAAGCGCAGGGTAGCGGGTAACGCCCGTCCGCCGTGAGGCGAGGACCAGTGCCACAGTGACGATGCCGGTTCCGGCGCAAGCCGGGAACGGAGTGAAACGCGGCAAACTCTACCCGGAGCAAGGCCAAATAGGAGGGCGCAACCCGGCTTCGGCCGGGAGAGAGGGGCGCTGCCCAGCCCTCGGGTCGGCCGCATGAGCCGTCGGGTAACCGGCGGCCCGAGATGGATGGCCATCCCCGCAACGCACGTTGCGGGACAGAACTCGGCTTACAGACCGCCTCGCTGACACCGCAGCGGCACCACTGATGCGCGCCTATCGCGGCGTTGCCTCCCGCACGCGCTCGCTCACGTATTTTCGGATCCGCTCGTTCTTGTAGTCGTCGGCGCCTTGCGCTGAACCCACCTCAGCGGCGCTCTCGGACACAGTCTCAACGGGTCTCGACGCCGTCGGCTCGCGCGGCCCGCACGGCGACCCAGGCGCCCGCTCAACTTCCTTGGGCCCTCGTTCGTCGGCCACGGTCGAGCGCGAACAGCGCGAGCACGCCCAGGGCGAAGCCGCAGGCTGCCAGCGCGAGCCGCCAGTCAACATCCTGTCGCCCCGCTGGCGCCGGTCTGATCGCGGCGAGCCGCGCCATCAGCTCGTCGAGGTCATCCCTGGCGCCCGGATGACTGCCGGCATCCGCGACCTCGAGCGGCCAATAGGGATACAGCGACTTTTCAAAGCCGCGAGCGCCGAGCGCCATGACGACCCGGTCGCCGGCTGTTCCGACCAGGCCATCGCAGACCGAGGTCCGGATCGGACCTTCGAGCACGAATGCAGGCTCGGTCGTGCCGGCCAGCACCTCTTCCACCCGGAACGCGTGGTGCCATGGCGTGACCTCGATCTCCCCCTGCCACGTCGGCTCGCGGACCTCGACGATCTCCACGACGACGATCGATCGAGCAGTCTGCAGGATGTCATCGAGCGGAACGGTCAGCCCGGTGCAGGCCCGAGCGGCGGGTGGCGACGCCAGCACAGCAATGCAACCGGCGAGGAGCAGCAGGCCGATGGCGGAGCGGAACCGCATCGCCGGCCTCGCGGAGGAGGTCAGTCCTCGTCGGGACGGAAGATGTGCGGGGCGGTGCAGCCGTTGCAGATCGGGATGGCGGATTCGAGGTCGCCCAGGGGGATCGGCACGCGACGATCGGGGTACAGGCACTCGACGTCGAAGACGCGCTCGGCGGTCGTGTCGACGTGGATCAGACGGCGAAATGTGCAGCGCCTGATGCGGTGCGGGGCGAGGTGAAACGCCTCCGGCTGTTGTGCAATGACAGGGAGCGGAAGTGCCATGACGCGGCGCCGATCCTCGACTGACCTCGGGGGTGGAACGGATGATCCAATCCACCGGCGATCGAGCCTAGCACCCAGGAAACCCACACGGCAAGGCTCGAAAGGTACTAGACTCCGCGCCGGTCGATACTAGTACCCGCTCCGAGGGGTGTGTGGTAGAGGACCCGGGGTCTGGTCAGAGTCCCCGGCGGCAACGCCGTCCGGACAATTCGGCGTGGGCGCAGGTCGAGGATTCGCCCTTTGGTGCCCAGCCATCGGCGCTGCGCGGCGATCTTCCTGTCCCTCCGCTGCAGGCGCTGATCGACGAGCGGCGTGGTACCGACACCTCCACCGGGCAGAGCCCCTGGATCACCCGCCTCGAGCTGCGTGCCTCCGACGCGGCCGTCTGCCCGTTCCTGCGCGGGATCGAGGCGACGGGCGAGCTGACCGTCGCCGTGGATGCGCCCGACGCCGTCAATCGCTGCGGTGCCCTCCGCGAGGCGGTTCCGCAGTCGCTCCGTCAGCAGGAGCTGGTGTGCCTGACCGGCGGCCACGTCAACTGCCCTCGCTACCTTCGAGGGGCAATGGTGGCGGACGAGGAGGTCCGTCGACCAGCCCCCACGCGCGGGGGAGTGGCGCGACCGCGCCTGCCGCGGCTGAATCTGCCACGGCCGTCCTTGCCTGCCGTGCACATGCCCAGCCTCACGATCCCTCGGATCGCCATGCCTACCGTGTCGGTACCCAGGCGGTCGAGCGCCCGCTCACTGGTCGCCCCGGCAATCACAGAGGTAGTCACACCCGCACCGAGGTCGGATGCCCGCACGTTCGTCCCGGCCGGCTCGCCAATGGCTTCGTCACTGGCGCCGGTCGTCGCGCGCTCGAGGGCGGACGCGTCGCAGGGGATGCTGTCCGCGCGAGCCCGCCTCCGTCGTCTGCAGGCGGCCGGTCGGGTGGCGATGGTGGGGCTTGGCGCGCGAATTCGGCTTGTGACTGGTCACGCGGTCGCGACCGCGCGACGCTCGCTGCCGTCCGTCCAGGTGCCACGCGGCCGGGTGGGTGGCTCGAGACCGGGGATCAGGCCGGTCGGAAGCGCGCGCGCCGCGACGGCCGCGACGGCCAGGCTCCCGTTCAGCCCGGCGATCGGGCTCTCGCTGCTCGCGCTGCTTGCCGCGTTCTCGGGGTCGGTTGCGTTCGTGATCGCGCGCGGCGGAATCAGCCTCCCGGCGGCTGTCATGGCCGAACGAGCCAGCCCGTCCCCGTCCGCCGTCGCCGTGGCCCCGGTCGTGTCGGTCGGCAGCCCGGTGCCCTCGGCGGCGCCGCCGGATCCGACTCCGACCCCCACACCAACGCCAACGCCCACCCCGACACCCACACCAACGCCGACGCCGACACCGACGCCCACGCCCGAACACGCCCGAACCGACGCGCGAACCGACGCCCACGGCCCGGCCCAGGCCGGCCGGTGATCCGATCGTCGCCCGGTTCCCCGAGCTGCGCCCGTGCCGCGGCCGCGACAACTGCTACATCTACGTCGTGGAGCCCGGCAACAACCTGTACAGCATCGCCCGCTACTACAGGGTCTCGTACGACCGGGTCCTGCAGATGACGCCGGAGATCACGAACCCGGCGAGCCTGCGGGCGGGCGATATCGTCCGCATGCCGACCCCGGCGCGTCCTCGACCGTAACCGGACGTCGCCCGGGCGGCCCCGGCGCGGCCCCGGCGCCCGAGCGCGCAACCCTCGGTTTGGCCACCTACGCCTCCCCGGTGTAGGAGTCAGAGCGGCCACAGCTCCGCGACCGGATCGTGAGGCAGAAGTAGCCCGCTTGGGCTAATCCACGATACGCATCGGGCGGCATTGCCTCCAAGGCCGTGACTCTCACGCCTCCGGGGTGTAGATGGCAGAACCGGTTCGTGGCAGAACCGCCGCCGCAAACCGCGCCCGCAAGCCGCCGCCGCCTCGAGGCGCCGCCGCGCCCGCGGGCCGCCGCCGCGAGCCGGAAGCCACATCCCGACCCGTGGTGCATTTCGCCCATTGACGGGTGATTCCGGTGCCGTACAATGCACCCAAGTGGCACGAAGTGGCGGAAAGTGGGGAGCGGAGGAGACCCACCCAATCGCCCCGGCGGCAGCCCCGTTCTCGGACCGACAGGGGAACCCCGACAGGTGTTCACCGGCGAGTACCGGCACTCGGTGGACGACAAGGGACGGATCGCCGTCCCGTCGAAGTTCCGCGCGCAGCTCGAGGCGGCGCGGTCGTCTCGCGCTGGATCGACGGCTGCCTCGCGATCCACACCCGCGCCGGCTGGGACGCCCTGGCCGACAAGGTCGCGAGCGCTCCCGATCACCGACCAGCGATCGCGGCTCTTCCAGCGGTTCATCTTCGCGGGCGGCGTCGAGGCCGAGCTCGACCGGCAGGGCCGGGTCCTCATCCCGGCAGTACCTGCGCGACGACGGCCGGGCTCGAGGGTGAGGCGGTCGTCGTCGGCTCGCGCGACCACGCCGAGATCTGGGCGCCGGACCCGCTGGGACGACGTACCGCAGGGCGCTGGATGACCCCGACGACGCTCGCCGAGGCCTTCCAGGGCCTCGGGATCTAGGCGGGACCACATGCGCTTCCAGGATCCGATCGGGATCCGTCCGTCGTGGTGGAGGAGAGATGAAGGAAGGGCACGTGCCGGTGCTGGCGGAGGAGGTCATCGAGATGCTCGCGCCGGCGTCCGGCAGCCTTCAGATCGACGCCACCCTCGGCGGCGGTGGGCACACCGAGCGGATCCTGGAAGCGACCAATCCTGATGGCCGCCTCCTCGGTCTCGACGCCGATGGGGCGGCCATCGCCAGAGTGCCGCGACCGGCTCGGCCGCGCTTCGGCGACCGGCTGCGTCCTCCGCCAGGCGAACTTCCGCGAGCTCGCGGACCGTCGCGCCGGAGGCGGGCTTCGGCGCGGTCGACGGCTGCCTGTTCGACCTCGGCCTGTCGAGCTTCCAGCTGGCCGACGCGGACCGTGGCTTCGGCTTCCGCGCCGGCGGCCCGCTCGACATGCGCTTCGACACCGCGACGCGGCGTGCCCGCCGCCGAGCTCCTCGCGACGCTCGACGCCGAGCGAGCTGACCGCGCTCTTCCGGCGGTACGGCGAGGAGCCGCAGGCGCCGGGCGGATCGCCCGCGCGATCGTCGAGGCCCGCCGGACGGCGCCGATCCGCACCGCCGAGGAGCTCGCCGCGCTCGTCGAGCGCGTCGCGCCGCCGAACCCGCGGCAGCCGCGCCGGATCCATCCCGCGACGCGCGTCTTCCAGGCGCTGCGGATCGCCGTCAACGAGGAGCTCGACGCCCTCGAGGCCGGCGCTCGCCGCCGCCGTGGACCTGCTGCGGCCCGGCGGCCGGCTCGTCGTCCTGAGCTACCACTCGCTCGAGGACCGCATCGTCAAGCGGTTCTTCGAGGCGGAGCGACGCGGCTGCATCTGCCCGCCCGAGGTGCCGGTGTGCGTCTGCGGCCGCAACCCCGCGGCTGCGCCTCGTGACCCGCCGATCGGTCACGCCCATCGGCCGCCGAGATCGCCGCCAACCCCCGCGCCCGGAGCGCCCGCCTGCGCGCCGCCGAGCGTCTGCGCCGCGTGAGAGGCCCGACGACGACAGGAAGGAGGAGCCCCGATGAGCAAGCGCCACCAGGCCAGCCGTCGCAAGACCTACGGCCGCCGCCAGCACGAGCTCCACGAGCGGCACGACCGCCGACACCGCCCCGGAGACGCTCGGAGCTCGACGGCCGACGGCCGGGGCGCCTCCGGTCAGTCGATCCGCTCGCCTTCGACGACCCGCGCCCGCGCCTGCGCTTCGCTACGTCGGCGAGTGACATGGCCGTCTACGAGGGCGCCCGCCCACGGATCGATCGCTTCTTCCGCGTCGAGCCGCCCCGGCTGCCGAGGCGCCGAGCGCTCGGCCGCGCGCGCCGGATGCCGCGGCGCCGTCCGCGCGCGGCGACGAGCCGAGCCGCCGTCGGGCCTCGCCCTCGGCGCGATCGTCGTCGTGTTCCTGCTCGCGTTCTTCTCGCTCGCGCCAGGGCGTCCGCGTCTCCGCCACGGGCTACGACATCGACCGCCTGCAGCTCGAGCGCGAGCGGCTGCGTCGCCCAGACCAGGACCTTCGTTCCGACCTCAATCGGCTCGGCCAGCGAGCCGGCGATCCGCAAGCTGGCGCATCGATGCCGGCCTCGGCCAGCTGGGCGAGCCCGCTCGTCCTGCCGGCCCGCTGAGCGAGCGGATCGCACGCATGCTGGGTCGGACCGATTCGCGGCGCCGCCTGCTCCTCCTCCTGGTCGTCTTCGTCGTCGGGTCGCTGGCGCTGGTCGCGCGGCTCGCGCTACTGGCAGGTCGCCGCAGCGGCGACAGCTGCTCGCTCGAGGCAGCCGCGCAGACGACCGATCACGCATCGAGGCGCCGAGCCGGCGCGGCGACATCTACGACCGCAGCGGCACGGTCGTGCTCGCGACGACCGTCGACCGCGACCGCCTGGTCGCGGCGCCGACCGAGCTACGTCGCCGGAGCGACCGCGAGCGCACCGAGCGCGCAGCTGATCCGGCTCCTCGAGCTCGACGAGGCCGCGGCCGCGACCTGCACGACGAAGCTCGCGAGCGGCAAGGCCGTACGTCGTCCTCGCCCGCGACCTCGACGCCGAGCCACGTCCGAGCGCGATCCGCGCGGCCGTCGCGCGGCCGACGGATCGAGCACGTCGCGCTCGAGTCGGAGCCGGTGCGGGTCTATCCGCAGGACGGCGGCGGCCCGGACACGCACGCTGGCCGCCCACCTCCTCGGCTTCGTGAACCGCGAGGGCACGGGCCAGTACGGCGTCGAGCAGTACTACCAGGACGCGCTCGCGGGCACGCCGCGGATCGTCAGTCGCGCAGCGCGACGTCAACGGGCGGCCGATGCCCGAGACCGGCGGTCGTCGAGCAGCCGGGCATGCCCGGCGAGGACCTGCGGCTGACGATCGACGCGGGCCTCCAGCTGGCCCTCGAGCAGGAGCTGCTGGCCGCCTGGATCGCCGACGGCGCCAAGAGCGTCTCGGCGGTCGTCATGGATCCCGTACACCGGCGAGATCTACGCCGAGGCGACGTACCCCTCGTACGACGCGAACGACTACCGCGCGATCGCCGACGACGGATCCGATCGCGGTTCATCGACCCGGTCGTGTCCGACGTCTACGAGCCCGGCTCCGTGTTCAAGATGATGACCGCCGTGCGCGGCGCTCGAGGCAGGGCACGGTCACGACGCACGACCCGCATCAAGGACGCGGGCACGCTGCGGCTCGACGGCGGCCGGACCAAGATCGACGACGCCGACCGCAAGGGCATGGGCTGGATGACGTTCGAGGACGGCATCGCCTACTCGCGCAACGTCGTCGCCGCGAAGGTCGCGCTCGGCCTCGGCGACGACGACCGACGAGTCGTCGGCGATCCTCTACGACATGTGGCCGAGGCTCGGGTTCGGCCAGCCGACCGGGATCGACGTCGCCGGCGAGGGTCGGGCGGCACTACGTCCACGACCCCGCGATCACGCCCTTGGCGCGAGATCGACCTCGCCAACGGCGCGTTCGGGCAGGGCGTGGCGGTCACGCCGATCCAGCTCGCGACGCGCGTACGCCGCGCTGGTCAACGGCGGCACGCTCGTCCAGCCCCACGTCGTCGCAGGCGATCGGCGCCGCGCGACGTCGAGCCGCCGTCGCGCGGACGCGGTGCGTCGACGCAGCCACTGTCGCCCACGCCTGATCGGGCTGATGGACCACGTCGTCACGGAGGTCCCGTTCTACCGCGACCGCACGCTCGGTGCCGGGCTACTACGTCGGCGGCAAGACCGGTACGGCGCAGATCTGGGACGCCGAGCACGGCGCGGCGACTGGAAGCACAACCTCTTCAACTACTCGTTCGTCGGCTACATCGCTCGCAAGGCGGGCGTCCCGACCTCGTCATCGCCGTCCGGATCGAGGAGGGCACGCCGCACCGTCGCCCGCGTCGGGACAGCTCGAGATGCCCGTCATGTCGTTCGAGCTGTTCCGGCGGATCGCGACGGACGCGATCAACACGCCGGACCTGCTCGCCGGACCGTCGGCCGCACGACCGGCCGTCGGCGACGACGACCGGTGAGCGGCCGCCTATGCGACACTGGCCGGCGTGACCGACGTCGAGCCGCCGCCATCGGGACGCCGTCCGACGCCGACCGCGCCCGCGCTCACGGCCGACGACCTCGTCCGCCTCACCGGCGGCCGGCTGCTCGCCCGGTCCGCCCGACCCGATCCGCGGCGCCGCCGTCGACTCGCGGCTCGTCGGCCCGGGCAGCTGTTCGTGGCCCTGCCGGGCGAGCGGACCGACGGCCACGCTTCCTCGCCGAGGCCATCGCGGCCGGCGCCGCCGCGCTCGCTCGTCACGCGGCCGCCCGGCCGACCTCGACGCGCTCGGCGACGTGACGGTCGTCGCGCGTCGCCGATGCGCTGCGCGGCGCTCGGCGCGATCGCGGCGGGCTGGCGGAGCCGCTTCGACCCGCTCGTCGTCGGCGTGACCGGCAGCATCGCCAAGACCTCGACCAAGGAGGCCGTCGCGGCGGTCCTCGGCGCGCGCGTTCACGACCCTCAAGAGCGAGGGCAACCAGAACAACGAGATCGGGCTGCCGCTGACGCTGCTGCGCCTCGGGCCCGAGCACGAGGCGGCCGTCCTCGAGATGGGGATGTACGTCGGGCGGCGAGATCGCCGACCTGGCCCGGCATGGCCGAGCCGTCGATCGGCGTCGTCACGGCCGTCCAGGCCGTGCACCTGTCGCGGATCGGCTCGCTGGAGGCGATCGAGACAGGCGAAGGGCGAGCTGCGTCGAGGCGCTGCCGGCCGACGGCGACGGCGGTCCTCAACGCCGACGACCGATCGTGCGCCGGATGGCGCGAGCGGACCGCGGCGCGCGAGCGTGGGCTACGGCTTCGCGCGACGACGCCGACGTGCGCGCCGACGAGCGTCGACGTCGCGCGGGCGTCGACGGCATGCGCTTCGTCCTCCGGCGCCGGCCGGCGAGCGGCGGCCCGTGCGATCCCGACGCTCGGGCGGCCTGTCGGTCCACAACGCGCTCGCCGCCGCGGCCGTCGGGCATGGCCGCCGGGCTGACCCTCGACGAGATCGCGCCGGCGCTCGGCCGCTGGCTGGTCCGCGCCGCATCGGGCCGAGCTCGTCCGCCTCGGCGCGCGTACGGTCATCGACGACAGCTACAACGCATCGCCGCGCTCGGTGACGGCCGCCCTCGACCTGCTCGGCCGGGCTGCCCGGCCGGCGCGTCGCGGTGCTCGGCGAGATGCTCGAGCTCGGCGACGAGCACGAGGACGGCCACCTCGAGGTCGGCGAGGCCGCCGGCGCGACCGTCGACCTGCTGATCGTCGTCGGCCGGGGCGCGGCCGGGATCGCCGACGGGCGCGAAGGCGGCCGGCCTCGACCCGTCGCGGATCCTCGACGTCGCCGGATCGCGAGCGCGGCGCTCGACGTCCTCGCGGCCCGGCTGCGTGACGGCGATGTCGTGCTGGTCAAGGCGTCGCGCGGCATCGGGCTGGACCTGCTCGTCGACGCGCTGCGCGCCGGAGCTCGGCGGGGCCGGCTGACCCGGTGACCGTCGAGCTGATCCAGGGCCTGCTGCTCGCGTTCGCGCTCGTCGTGATCCTGATGCCGCCGTACATCCGGCTGCTGCGCGCCCTCGGGTTCGGCAAGCGGATCCGCGAGGAGGGCCCGGAGAGCCACCACATCAAGGAGGGCACGCCCACGATGGGCGGCCTGCCTGATCATCGGCGTCGTCGCTCGGGCTCTACTTCGTTCCTGCGGCAGCTGCCGGACGCGGCGACGTTCGCGCCGCTCGCGACGCTCGCTCCTGGTCGGGGCCCTCGGCGCGTTCGACGACTACCTGAACGCCAAGACGGGCGAGGGGATCCGCGCCCGCCAGAAGCTCATCTGGCTGACCGTCGTCGCGGTCGTGGCGGCCTGGCAGATCCAGCAGACCTACGACATCACGGCCATCGCGGTGCCGTTCGTCGGCGACGTCATCGTCGATCCGCGGTCTACATCGGCTTCGCGGCGTTCGCGATCGTCGCCGCGGCCAACGGCGTCAACCTCACCGACGGCCTCGACGGCCTCGCCGGCGGGACGCTGGTCTTCGCCTTCGTCGCGTTCATGCTCGATCGCGCTGCTCAACGTGCCCGACCCAGGCGAACCTCGCGCTGCTGTGCGCGCTGATCATCGGCGGCGCTGCTCGGGTTCCTGTGGTTCAACGTCCACCCGGCCCAGATCTTCATGGGCGACTCCGGCTCGCTGGCGCTCGGCGCGACGCTCGCGGTGACCGCGCTCATCACCGGCCAGATCCTCGTGCTGCCGCTGATCGGGCATCATCTTCGTGCATCGAGACGCTGTCGGTGATCATCCAGGTCGCGCTACTTCAAGGCGACCGGCGGCAAGCGCATCTTCCGGATGAGCCCGCTCCACCACCACTTCGAGCTCGGTGGCTGGGACGAGGAGAAGATCACGATCCGCTTCTGGATCGTCGGCGATCCTCGCCGCGCTGCTCGGCGTGACCTTCTTCCTCGCCATCGATCGAACCGGCTCGGGTGAGCGGCCGATGACGACCGCGCGACCGCACGATCGACCCCGACGCGCTCGACGCTGGACGCGCTGCGTGCCGGCGTCCTGCGCGATCGCGCCGGTGACGGTGCTCGGCTTCGCCCGGAGCGGGATCGCGCTGGCGCGGTTCCTCGCCGATGCCGGCGCCCGAGTGACGGTCTACGACGGCCGGCCGGCCGACGAGCTCGGCGCAGGCCATCGCGGCGCTCGAGGGACGCGCCGGTCGCGCTGCTGCTGGGTCCGGACGTGGACCCCGCCGCGGCCGTGCGGACGGCGCCGCGCTGGTGACGACGTCGCCGTCGATCAACCCGGACTACCCGACGACCGAGCCGCGACTGCGCGCGGCGCTCGCGCGACCTCGTCGGCCGCGCGCGCGGGCGGCGATCCCGACGCCCCGGCGCTCGTGTCCGAGGCCGACCTGTTCCTGCGCCTGTGCCCGGCGCCCACGATCGGGGTCACGGGCACGAAGGGCAAGACCACGACCTCGTCGCTGACGCAGCGCTGCTCGCCGCCGACCCGGCGCACCCGGTCGTCCTCGGCGGCAACATCGGCATGCCGATCGTCGAGCGGCTGCCCGAGCTGACGCCGGGCCACCGCGTCGTCTACGAGCTGTCCGAGCTGCAGCTGCCGACGCTCTCGCGCGGCACGACCGTGGCCGTCTACACGAACGTGACCGCGGACCACCTCGACCGCCACGGCTCGCTCGAGGCGTATCGGCGCGGTCAAGCGGCGCCTGGCCGAGCTCGTCGATCCCGACGGGCGCCCTGGTCCTCAACGCCGAGGACCCGGTCGTCGCCGGCGTACGCCGGCCTGGGCGCGCGCACCGAGTCGTGCTGTACCGGCTCGACCGCCCGATGCCGGGTGGCGTCGGCGTCGTCGACGGCTGGATCGTCGCCGGCGGGCGTCGGCCGTCTCGCGCTGGCCGGCGGCGGTGCCGCCGCCACGGGCCCCGGACGGACGGATCCTGCCGATCGACGGAGCTGGCGATGCCCGGCGCGCACAACGTCTCGAACGCGCTGGCCGCCGTCGCGGTCGCGCTGCTGTTCGGCGTCGCGCCCGATGCCATCCGCCGGGCCGCGGCAGCGTTCACCGGCGTCGAGCACCGTCTCGAGCCGGTCGCGCGTGATCGACGGCGTGCGGTTCGTCAACGACTCGCAGGGGACCCAGCCGGACGCGGTCGATCGCGGCGCTTCGCGCGCTTCGAGCGCCGATCGTGCTGATCGCCGGCGGCCGCGACAAGGGCGTGGACCTGCGCGAGCTGGCACCGGTCGTCGCCGAGCGCGCCGCCGCGGCCGTGCTCATCGGCGAGAGCGGGCCGGACGCTGGAGCGGCTGTTCCGCGCGGCCGGGCTCGCGCGGACCGAGCGGGCCGGGTCGCTCGAGGCCGCCGTCGAACGCGCCGACGCGATCGCCCGCGAGGCGCTCGCAGCGCGAGGCGAGGCCGCCGGACCCGCGACGGTCCTGCTCAGCCCCGCCGCCGCCAGCTTCGACATGTTCGAGGACTACGCCGCGCGCGGTCGCGCCTTCAAGGACGCCGTCGCCGCGCTTGCCGCCACCCGCGCCGCGCCGACCGACGTCACGCCAGCACGCCCGCGCCGACATCGACCGGAGGACGGAGCGACGAATCTCGAGAGCTCACTGACGGGCCGTGCCGGCGACCGTGCGCCGCGGCCAGGCTCCGTCGCGACGACCGTCGCCCGCTCGACCGCCAAGGGTCGCGTCCGGCACGCTGCAGCGCGAGCGGCACCAGCCCGACTACGTGATCCTCGTCGCCGGTCGTCGCCCTCGCCGCCATCGGCATCCTGATGGTCTATTCGTCGTCGGCGATGCGGGCATACTGTCGTCGAGCGCGAACACGTTCGCGATCGTCGGACCGCAGATCCAGTGGGCGCTCCTGGGCATCATCGCGATGCTCGCGATGATGCGCATCGACTACCGCTAGCTGCGGCTGGTCTCGGTGCCGTGCTACGTGATCGCGCTCGTGCTCCTCGTGCTCGGTCCTCGTCTGCGATCGGCCGCTCCAGCCGAAGCGTCGTCGGCGGGTCCGCGCGCTGGCTCCAGCTCGGGCCGCTGCCGGCCGTCCACCCGGCCGAGATCGCGAAGCTCGCGCTGATCATCTACCTGGCCCACTGGTTGGCCAAGCGCGGCACGCGGATCAGCGGGTTCTGGGCGCGGCACGATCCCGTTCCTGATCATCGCCGCGCCGGTCGATCGCCCTCGTCTTCAAGGAGCCCGACCTCGGCACGACGATCGTCATCACGCTGACGGCGTTCACGATGTTCTTCGTCGCCGGGGCGAACCTGTTCCACCTCGGCGGCTGATGGGCGCGGCCGGCCGCATGGCGGCCATCGCTCGTCGGGCCTGCAGGGCTACCAGATGGAGCGCATCCGGGCGTGGCTCGACCCGTGGGCGGATCCGCTCGGCACGCGGCTTCCACACGATCCAGGGCCTGCTGGCGCTCGGGGTCGGCGGGATGTTCGGCACCGGGCTCGGCGAGAGCCGCTGGCCGGCGGCTGTTCCTGCCCGAACGCCTTCAACGACTTCATCTTCGCGATCATCGGCGAGGAGTTCGGGTTCATCGGCGCCGGCGTCGTGATCGTGCTGTTCCTCCTGCTGGCCTACGCTGGCATCCGCGACGGCGCTGTCGGCGCCCGACACGTTCGGCGCGCTGCTCGCCGCCGGGATCACCGCCTGGCTGTGCATCCAGGCGTTCATCAACATCGCGCGTCGTCGTCGCGCTCGTGCCGATCACGGGCATCACGCTGCCGTTCATCAGCGCCGGCGGCTCGTCGCTCATCATCAGCTTCGCGGCCGTCGGGATCCTCCTGTCGATCTCGCGCGAGACCGTCGAGAAGGGAACCTGGAACGACGATGCGACTGCTGATCGCGGGCGGGGGCACGGGCGGGCACATCTACCCGGCTCTCGCCGTCGCCCGGTCGCTGCCGCGCTGACGCCCGCGACGGCCGCCGCCGAGCTCAGCTGGGTCGGCGGCCACCGCGGGCTCGAGGGCAGCGCTCGTCCCGGCGGCCGGGATCCCGCTGCGCCGGCTGGTCGCTGCGCTCGCTGCGCTCGGTCGAGCGGGACGTCGCACGCGGTCCTCGATCCGTTGCGCCTGCGGCGTCCGTGCCGCAGGCCGCGGCGCTCCTCGCCACGGGCCGGCCCGCGGCGATCTTCACGACCGGCGGCTACGTCGCCGATCCCGGTCCTGCTCGCCGCGGCGCCGCTGCGCATCCCGGTCGTGCTCTGGGAGGGCAACGTCGTCCCGGGCGCGCTGTCCGGGCGCACGGCGCGGCTCGCCGACGTCATCGCGGTCTCCTTCGAGGCGACGTGTGCCGCGCTCGCCGGCCGGTGCGGCAGCGGCCGTGCTACGTGACCGGCACGCCCGATCCGCGACCTCGCGCGGTCGACCGCGAGGCGGCCCGCGCAGCGGCTCGGGATCGCGCCGGCCGAGCGGGTCCTGCTGATCTTCGGCGGCTCGCAGGCCGTCCGGCGGTTCAACGCCGCCGTGGCCGAGGCGCTGCCGACGCCTCGTCGAGACGGGTGACCGTCATCCACGTCGCCGGCGAGCGACGGCTACGCCGCTGCGCTGGCCGGTCGAGAGGCGCTGCCCGCGGAGCGCCGCAGACCGCTACCGGCCGTACCCGTTCCTGCGCGAGGAGATGCTCGCCGCCCTGGCCGCGGCGGACCTCGTCGTCGGGCGGGCCGGCTCGTCGACGCTGGCCGAGGCGACCGCCTTCGGCCTGCCGATGGTCGTCGTCCCGTACCCGCACGCGGCGGGCCACCAGCGTGCGAACGCCCGCGAGCTCGTCGAGGCCGGGGCGGCGCGGCTCATCGACGACGAGGCGTTCGACGCCGACGCGCTGCTCGAGGCGGCCGCGCCTCCTCGACGATCCCGCGCCGCACATCCGCGATGTCCGCCGCGGCGCGCGTGCGCTGGGCCGGCCGGGCGCCGCCGACGCCGTCGCCGAGCTCGTCCTGGCCGCCGCCGAACGCCGGCCGCTCCCGATGCCGCGGCCGTCGAGCGCCGATCGACGGCGGCACGTGACGGCCGAGCAGACGGGGCCGCCGGACGGCGACCGCCCCCGTTCGACGCCGATCGCGGCCGGGCACCGACATCCAGCGCCGGATCGGCGTCAAGACGTCGCGCGACGAGCCGCTGGCGCGGTTCACGACGATGCGCGTCGGTGGGCCGGCGGACCTGTTCGCGACCGCCCACAACGCCTTCGAGCTGCGCGCCCTCGTCCGGTTCGCGCGCGTCACGCGGCCTGCCGCACCTCGTCCTCGGCCGCGGCAGCGACATGGTCATCTGCCGATCGCGGGGGTCCGCGGGCTCGTGATCCAGAACCGCGCCGAGGGCATCCGAGTCGAGGCGAGCGCTACACGGCCGAAGCCGGCGTGCCGATGGCCCGGGCCGCGACCGAGACGCAGCGCGCCGGGCTGACCGGCCTGGAGTTCGGGCTGGCGATCCCGGGCACCGTGGGCGGCGCGGTCTGGGCGAATGCCGGGGCGCACGAGTCGGACGTCGCCGGCGTCCTCGAGTCGCGCGCGCGTCTGCTCGCGGACGGCCGCGAGACGGTCGTCCCGCGCGGCCGAGCTGGCGCTCGGCTACCGCGACAGCCGCTTCAAGCACGCCCCGGCCGGGTGGCCGTCGCACGAGCTCGTCCTGGGCGCGACGTTCCGCCTCGTCGGCCGCGGACCCGGACATCATCAAGGGCCGGCTCGACGACATCCGCCGCTGGCGCCAGGCGCACCAGCCGCTCGGCATGCCCTCGGCGGGCAGCGTGTTCCGCAACCCGACCGGCGATTCGGCCGGGCGGCTGATCGACGAGGCCGGGCTCAAGGGCCTCCGGATCGGCGGCGCCGTCGTCTCCGAGAAGCACGCCAACTTCATCGTCAACGACCAGAAGGGCACGGCCGCCGACGTGCGCCGCCTGGCCGAGCACGTCCGCGCCGGCGGTCGCGCGAACGGCACGGCGTGCGAGCTCGAGCCTCGAGATCGAGTTCCTCGGCGACTGGTGGGCTGGCCGTGGCCGGCGCCGACGGCGACGCGATGAGCCGGGCCACGCGGCCGTCCGCCACCCGTCGTGGTCCTCCTCGGCGGCCCGTCGGCCGAGCACGACGTCTCGATCGTGTCTCGGGTACGGCCATCGCCGACGCGCTCGCCGAGGCCGGCTACCGACGTCCGCCAGGTCCTGCATCGACCTCGACGGCGCTGGTGGTGGCTGCCGCCCGACCATCGGCGCGGCGACCGGCCGGCCGCCGCGTACGACGACCCGACCGCGCTCGGGGCGGACGGGCCCGTCGACCGTGCGGCGCCGCCATCGACCGCCTCGCCGCGCGAGCCGCCAGCCCCGGTCGTGGTCATCGCGCCTGCACGGGCCGTTCGGCGAGGACGGGACCGTCCAGGCGCTGCTCGATGCCGCCGGCCTCGCTTACACGGGCTCGGGCGTCGCGGCGTCGGCGCTCGGGATGGACAAGGCGCTGTTCAAGCGGATGTGTCGCGGGCTCGGGCTGCCGGTCGTGGACTGGCGCGAGGTCTCGCGCCGCGCGCTGGGCGCGGACGCGACGGTGTCCTCGGCGAGCTGGAGGCGTTCGCCGCCGGGGCCGGCGACCCGCGCCTGATGGTCAAGCCGGCCCGCCTCGGCAGCTCCGTCGGGATGACCCTCGCCCACGAGCCCGGGCGAGCGTGGCGGCCGCCCTCGACACTCGCGTTCCGCTACGACACGCTCGCGCTCGTCGAGCCGTACCTCGCGGGCGCCCGCGACCTCGAGGTCTCGGTCATCGGCAACGACCCGGCCCGGCTCGAGCTCTACGGCCCGGGCGAGATCGTCGGCGGGCCACGAGTTCTACGACTACGCCGCGAAGTACACGCCGGGTCTGTCCGAGACCTCGACGCGCGCCGAGGTGAGCGACCGCGAGCGAGCCATCGATGCAGAAGCTCGCGCGCGACGCGTATCGCGCGATCGGGGCCGAGGGCTTCGCCCGCGATCGACTTCCTCGCTCGCGGGCGAGCGAGATCTACCTGTCCGAGATCAACACGATCCCGGGCTTCACGCCGATCAGCCTCTTCCCGACGATGCCCGCCGAGGGCGGCTACACCTTCGCCGACGTCTGCGTCCGCATCGTCGAGCTCGCGCTCGAGCGCCACGCCGGCCGCGTCCGGCGCGCGCCTGCCGGCCCGCGGACCTGCCGCGGTGAGCGTGCGCCGATCGAGGCTCGCGCTCGACGCCGGCGGGCGCTCGCCGGCGACTCGCGCCACGCCGCGCGCCGATCCGGCGGACCGAAGCCCGTCAAGCGCGCATCGGCCGGCCTCTCGCCGATCCGGGCCGGGGCGGCGCTCGCCATGCTGCTCTCGCGCGGCCGCGATCTACGGCGTCGGTGCGTCGTCCGCGTTCGAGTTACGCGATCTCGAGATCGACGGCGCGGTCTACACCGAGCGCGAACGGGTCGAGACGACTGCTCGACGAGGTCCGTGGCGCGAACCTGTTCCGCCTCTCGACCGCCCCGCTCGAGCCGCGGCTCCGCGAGCTGCCGACCGTGCGCGATGCCGCGGTCGGCGTTGCCGCTGCCCGGACGGTGGCCGTCGACCTGATCGAGCGCGAGCCGGTCCTGTCTGGGGTCGGGGACAGCGCGCTACCTCGCTGACGACGACGGGGTCCTCTTCGGCCGGCTCGGCGATGCACCACCGGCCGGTGCCGGCCGGCCTGCCCGTGATCGAGCGATCGCCGGGCCGCGTCCCCGGGACTGACGCATCGGGGCGCGTCTCGATGCGGTGGACCTCGATGCCGCGACCCGGCTTGCGTCACTCACGCCCGCGGCGATGTCGGCAGCCGCTTCGAGCGCCTCGCAGTCATGGTGACCGACGAGCATGGGTTCGAGCTCCGGGCGCATCCTCGAGGCTGGGCGGCCGTCTTCGGCTTCTACACGCCGAGCCTGCGGACGACGGAGCGATCATCCCGGGCCAGGTCCGGCTGCTGCGCAGCCTGCTGCCAGGGGCGCGAGGAGGGCGTCGCGTCGGATCATCCTGGCCGACGAGAACGACGGCACGTACATCCCGCGGAACACGCCGACGCCGGCACCCAGCGAGACACCGTGATCGCGCCGTGGCAGCGGGGCGTGGCCGCGCAGGTTGCCGCTCCTCTCCGCAGTCGACTACCCTTGACCGGATCAGCGAGGGAGGACGAACCGCACGTGTTGCTACCCCTGCTGGGGCTCCTGGTGGGCGTCCTGGCGGGCCTCGTCCTCAACGTCAACGTCAGCTTCGAGCTCAGCCGGTACTCGGCGGTGGCCATCCTGGCCGCACTGGATTCGGTGCTCGGCGCGGTCCGGGCGGAGCTCGACGGGGTCTACGACAATCGGATCTTCATCAGCGGCTTCCTCGTCAACGCGATCGTCGGCGGTCGTCCTCACGTTCATCGGTGACCGGCTCGCACTGGACCTCTATCTCGTGGCGCTGATCACGTTCGGCCTGCGCATCTTCAACAACGTGGCACTCATCCGGCGCCACTTCCTCTAGACCTCCAGCAGATCGGAGACTGACGACACGGTGGAACGAGAAGCGGTCCTCGTCGGCAATCGACGTCGGCACCAGCAAGGTCGTGCGCGCTCATCGGCGAGGTGAGCCGCGACGGGCGGCTCACGATCATGGGCCACGGCACCGTTCCCGCCTCGGGCCTGAAGAAGGGCGTCGTCATCAACATCGATCAGACCGTCCGGTCGATCGCGGACGCCGTCGAGCGGGCCGAGCGCCTGTCGGGCTGGAAGATCGATCGGGCTTTCGTCGGTGTCGGCGGGCAGCACGTCGAGAGCCTCAACTCGCCCGGCCAGGTCGCCGTCACCGCCCACCATCGCGAGGTCACCCGCGAGGACATCAACCGGGCGATCGAGGTCGCGCGGGCGGTGTCGATCCCGTCGAACCGCGAGGTCCTCCACGTCGAGCGACGCGGGTTCAAGGTCGACGGCCAGGAGGGCGTCAAGGATCCGCTCGGGATGAGCGCGCTGCGCCTCGAGGTCGAGACGCACATCGTCACGGGCGCCGCCACGGCGCGTGCAGAACCTGACCAAATGCGTCGCCGGCAGCCGGCGTCAAGATCGACGAGCTCGTCGTCAACTCGCTCGCATCGGCCGAGGCCGTCCTGACCGAGACCGAGAAGGAGCTGGGCGTCGCGGTCGCGGACATCGGCGCGGGGACGATCGACCTGGCCTGTTCCAGGAGGGCTCGCCGTTCCACACCCGGGTCCTGCCGGTCGGTGGCAACAACGTCACGAACGACGTCGCGATCGGGCTCAAGACGAGCCTGCAGGTCGCCGAGGAGCTGAAGATCCGCCATGGCACCTGCGATCTCCGCACGATCGGCGATGACGAGGAGATCAGCGTCTCGGTGCTGGGCGAGGATGCGGGCCGGACTGTCAGCCGGCTCGAGGTGTGCCGGATCATCGAATCCCGCATGCGCGAGACCTTCGAGCTCGTCCGCAACGAGATGCGCGCGGCGGGTGCGGGGATGCTGCCCGCGGGCGTCATCCTGACCGGCGGCGGCGGCGCAGCTCGCCGGTGCCGCCGAGCTCGGCCGCGAGGTGCTCGAGATGCCGGTTCGCGTCGCGTCGCCGACGGGGATCGGCGGGCTGGTGGACACGCTGCTGACCCCGTCGTACAGCACCGGCGATCGGGCTGCTCCAGTGGGGCGCGGCAACGCTGATGGCCGGTGAGCCGGCGCGCTACGAGTCGACGCCGGCGGGCGGCGGGCTCGGCCGCATCCGCGACGCGCTGCGGAGCATCTTTCCCTGAGGACAACCGAGCTGGCGGTTCGGACCGGCAGCCGGCGCGGCCTCACCGATCTCACCAGGGAATGCGCGGCCTTCGTCGCAGATGTGGACGACGGCCTGCTCAACGTCTTCGTGCCGCACGCCACGGCCGGGCTGGTGATCGTCGAGGTCGGGGCGGGATCGGACGACGACCTCGTGGATGCCCTCGACCGGCTGCTGCCTCGCGATGAGCCGCTCTATCGCCACCGGCACGGATCGCCCGGCCACGGCGCCGACCACGTGGTACCCCTGCTCGTCGCGCCGTCCCTTGTCGTGCCGGTCGTGGGCGGCCGGCTTGCGCTCGGCACATGGCAGTCGATCTGCCTGCTCGATCCGAATGGGGACAACGGTCAGCGGACCGTCCGCCTGAGCTTCCTCCCGGGCTGACCGCCCGGGCCGCATCAGCCCCGGGTGCGACCCGCGAGGACCCGCCAGGCGCCGAGGATCGCGGCCACCGCGACTACCGCCAGCAGGAGCAGCGGGAGCCAGGGCGGGCTGCCCTCGGTGTCCGCAATTGGCGCGACAGGGGCGGCCGGGGCGGCGCTGGGAGCCGGAGTCACGGGAGAAACGCCGGACGGTGGGAGGGTCGTGCCCGGGGTGGCCTGCGCGCCGCAGACGGTGCCGACGATCTGCGCCTCGGCGACGACCTGGACCGGCTGCGGCTCGCCACCGTCCTGGAGCGCGACCTCGAACGTCGCGTCCGCAACGTGGGCCACCTCGTCGACGCAGCCCGCGGCGTTCGGGACCGATTCCGTGCCTGCTCCGGTGACGGTGATCCGCACCTCGGCCGGTGCCTCCGCGGTGCCCCAGGGCATGAGCACGACCTCGAACGAGCCATCGACACCGGGCTCGATCACCTCGGCGTGGATCCCACCACCGTCGGGTCCGGTCATCGTCATGCGTGCGACCTCGATCGGGAACGGCGTGCCGTCGGCCTTGACGATCGTGCCCGTCAGGACGGGCTCGTCGGCGGCGAAGGCCGGGACGGCGGCAGTTGACAGGGCGAGGATCGCAACGGCGACGGCGAGGAGATGGCGAAGCGAACGGGGCACGAGCCCTCCGGTGACGGTGACGGCGGTGCAGGACCTTTCGGCCAGTATGTGGATGACCCGAACGGGGTGTCCATCCGGCATCTGCCCTAGGACGTGGCAGGACCGCCGACCGGTTCCAGTGCACCGAACGCCACCGATCCGACCGGGACGTCCCATCGCCGCCCCGCCCACCGCAACCTGTCGGTGCTCCCTGTCACCACGGCACCCGGTACCTTCGGCGGACCGGTGACGCGCCCGGCAGCCGGCAGGGTGGGCGGAGATCGGGGCGTGTTCAGGCGGGCCTCCTCGCGGCAGCCGACCGCTAGACGACGGGCGCCCAGTTCTGCCACGTACATCCCCGGGTTGTGAGAGTCAGCTGACGGGAGCCGCGGTGCTGCCACGTACACCCCGGGTGGGTATCTGGCAGCCAATCCGCCGCATGGGGGCGGACTTGGCGTCCTGACGGCCCCGCGTCGTTGACTCGTACGTCTCCCGGGTGTAGGTGACACAACCCGGGCGCCACCACCGGGACCGTGCGCAGGATCCCGCGCGCCGGAACCCTCCGGGCACGGACGACCCGCGCGACCCGGAGGCCCACACGACCCGTGTCCCGCCAGAGCCGGCCTACGTGCCCTTGAGTGAGGCCGTCATCGTCGCCCCATCGATCCGCACGGCGAAGCACGAGACTTCCCGGTCACCGCTCTGCCAGCCCGAGGTCGTGGGCGACAGCGAGCTGATGCCGTACGTCGGGTCGGTGGCGTAGTCGAGTCCCGTGTAGGTGTTGAAGGCCGGGACGCACTGCGCCTCGACGAATCGGTCGATCTCCGCGCCGCTTGGCAGGGCATCGCCCTCTGGCATGTCACCGACGAAGATCACCTCGGCGGTATGCGCCTCGTTGCACGGCTTGTGCTGGACGTCCTCGACCTCGGCGTCGGTCGTCGGCGCATCGAAGCAGTCGCCTACCGCGAGGTCCTGCGCTGCCCCCGACAGCCGGTCCCGGAAGATGAAACCACCGACCGCGATGATCGCGATGATCGCGATGGGAATGATCCACCGTGGAAATCCCTGCATGGGCCACCTCCCCGTCGCCCGGGCCGTCCGCACGGACCGTCGCCCCGGCTCCGCGGCGGATCGTAGTGGACGGGAAACGCGCATTTTCTGTCCCGTGGACCGCCACGTCCGGCCGGTCGGCAGGTATACTCGGCGCCAACGCGGACCAGGCAGCACCGGGAGCCTGCGACCCGGTCCGTGGACGAGCCGCCACCGTCGTCGTACCGCCCGCACACTGGCCCTCGAGGGCTGCCGGAGGAGAGGCCATGCCGTTGCGTTCCGATTCCGAGAACTTCGCGCTGATCCGTGTCATCGGGGTCGGCGGAGGCGGCAGCAACGCCGTCAACCGGATGATCCGGGCCGAGATGATGGGCGTCGAGTTCATCGCCTGCAACACCGACGCGCAGGCGCTCCTCCAGTCGGACGCTCCCCACAAGATCCGCATCGGCGACAAGATCACCCGGGGTCTCGGCGCAGGCGGCGATTCCTCGATCGGCCAGCGGGCGGCCGAGGAGGACTCGGAGAAGATCGCCCAGGCGCTGGCCGACTCGGACATGGTGTTCATCACGGCCGGCATGGGCGGTGGCACCGGGTCCGGTGCCGCACCCGTCGTCGCGCAGCTCGCCAAGGAGCAGGGCGCGCTGACGATCGGCGTGGTCACCAAGCCGTTCAGCTTCGAGGGCAACCGGCGCAAGCTGGTCGCGGAGAAGTGCCGCCGAGGAGCTCAAGGCCCAGGTGGACACGCTCATCACGGTCCCGAACGACCGCCTGCAAGGACGTCGTCCAGAAGAACACCTCGATCCTCGACGCGTTCCGGGTCGTCGACGACGTCCTTCGCCAGGGCGTCCAGGGCATCAGCGACATCATCACCATGCCGGGCCTCATCAACCTCGACTTCGCCGACGTCCGCGCGATCATGAAGGACGCCGGCTCGGCGCTCATGGGCATCGGCCGGGCGACGCGGCGAGAATCGCGCGGTCGAGGCAGCCCGGCAGGCGATCGCCAGCCCCCTGCTCGAGGTCGACATCGCGGGCGCCCAGGGCATCCTCTTCAACATCAGCGGCTCCTCGAACCTGAGCCTGCACGAGGTCACCGAGGCCGCCGAGGAGATCCGCGCCGCTGCGGACCCCGAGGCGAACATCATCTTCGGCACGAGCTTCAACGATCGGCTGGGCGAGGAGGTGATGATCACGGTCATCGCGACCGGGTTCGACGGCAAGCAGCGCCGGCAGACGAGCCGGTTCGAGGAAAAGGCGCCGGTCGAGACGTCGAACACGGTGCGCGTCCCGCGCGAGCGCGACTTCCTCGAGGAGCTGCAGCGCCAGCGCGAGGACACCGGCGACAGCACGAACGGCGGGGGAGCCCGTCGTGACGACGAGACCGCCGCGGTCGGCGCGCCTCGGTACGAGCGGAGCGTGGGTGAGAACGGCGCTCCGAAGCGCTCGAGCTACGACGCGGACGATCTCGAGATCCCGAGCTTCCTCCGCCGCAAGTAGACCCGGCCGGCTCGTCCGGCCACGACGACAGTGTCCGATCCGTCCGGCGTCGCCGGGTTCCAGGCCGCGCGCGAGCGGGTGCACGACAGGATTGCCGAAGCCTGTGTGCGCGCCGGTCGCAGCCCTGCCGACGTGATGCTCGTCGCTGTCTCGAAGACCGTCGCTCCCGAACGGCTGCGCGACGCCGTCGCGGCCGGCCTCGACCTGCTCGGCGAGAACCGGGTCCAGGAGGCACTCGGCAAGATCCCGGACGTCCCCGGTGCCCGCTGGCACCTCGTCGGCCCGCTGCAGTCGAACAAGGCGCGCCGCGCGCTCGAGGCGTTCGACCTCATCCAGACCCTCGACTCGGTCGATCTCGGCCGGCGGCTGGACCGCCTCGCCGGGGAGTCGGGACGCGACCGGATCCGCGTGCTTCTGCAGGTCAACGTCGACGAGGATGCGGGCAAGTTCGGCTTCCAGCCGGTCGACCTTCCCGAGGCGCTCGACGCCCTTGCCGGCTGCCCCCGGCTTGACGTGGCGGGCCTGATGACCATCGGTCGACAGGTCGAACGACCCGACGACGCGCGCGCGACCTTCGCCGGTCTGCGCGAGCTCGCCGGCCGGCTCCGAACCCGTGCGCCGCAGCTCGGCCCCGCGCTCTCGATGGGCATGAGCAACGACTACGCGGTCGCGATTGAGGAGGGCGCGACGATCGTGCGCGTTGGTCGGGCGCTGTTCGGTGATCGTCCCCATCAGCACCACGACGGTGACCATCGCCACTGACCGGGCGGCGGCGCAGAGCCCGTCCGGAGGTAGAATCCAGCCGTGTTGGAGACCTTTGCCAGGAACTTCCTGCAGTTCCTGGTCCTCGCCCTGTGGCTGCTCATCCTCGGCCGCGTGCTGATGTCGTGGTTCGACCCGGGTCGCAGCAACCAGGTGTCGCGTTCCTCATCCAGGCCACGGAGCCGATCCTCGCCCCGGTCCGGCGCGTGCTGCCGCAATCGGGCATGTTCGACTTCAGCGCGCTCGTCGTCCTGCTCGTCCTCGGCACGCTGATGCGTGTCGTCGGGCCGATGTGACGGGGACCGAGAGCCGCTTCGCCGTCCGACTCACCCCGCGATCCGCAGCCGACCGTGTCGACGGGGTGGTGGAGGGTGAGCTCCGCGCTCGCGTGTCGGCACCAAACGTCGAAGGCGCCGCGAACAACGCGCTCGTGAAGCTGCTCGCCGACGACCTCGGGATCGCCCGGCGTGACGTGCGGATCGTCGCGGGCGCGAGCAGCCGCCGCAAGCTCGTCGTCGTCGACGGCCTCGAGCCCGAGGCGGTCATTGCCCGCTGGCCGGGGCTCCGGGTATGATCGGCCGGCACCCGGGCGATTGGCTCAGTGGTTAGAGCACGCGGTTCACATCCGCGGGGTCACTGGTTCGAATCCAGTATCGCCCACCATTCGCACCGCACACAGACCGCAGGGCCTTCGGGCCCTGTCTCTGTGTCCGAGGCCTTCGTGCGGCGCTACGGCCCGGATCCGAAGGCGACGGCGATCACCGTCTCGACGGCAGTGGCTCGCACGGCTGGCGCGCCGGCAGCCACATCGGTCCGAAACGTCTGGCTATCGCCCGGCGCAATCCGCACGATGTCATGCATGTCGAGGACGATCCCGAGCGGCCGCCCGTCCTCTGCAAGCGCGACTGCCCCCACCGTCAGCGGGCCAGTGTCGTGGGGTCCGTCGTTGTGCACCAGTCCGCTCGCCCGCATTCCTCCACCGATGGCCGCGTCGAGGGCGAGGCCCGTGACTGACAGCGTCATATCCGGCTCGGTCGCGGGGACCGCGACGATGCTCGTCTTCACCGTCAACGACCCTCGGCCGTCGGAGGGGTCTTCCCTCGTCACGACGAGGTAGCCCGTGCCGCCTGGCTCCAGCAGGGGCGGAAGCGCCTCAAAGGTCCCTCGGGCCAGCTCCTGGTCCGCGCTCATCAGGCGGTACCGGGAGTGGCGCTTCGACACCTCCAGCCACGCGCTGCTCTCGTTGCGCACGGGCACGATGACCTGGAGCCGCCGACGGCCGAAGGAGTCGGTCCAGGCAATGACCACGGCACGATCCTCAGCCACCTGCGCGGCCGGCTGAGACGGCGCCGGTGACGGGAGCGCCGGCGGCGATGCACCGGCGGATGGGTCGACTGCATCGGTCTGTTGCGTGGGTGCCGCAGAGGAGACTCCCTGGACCACCCCCAGGACACTCCCACCGGGTCCTGGGTCGGTGATGCGCGGTACGACCACGATCCCGGCGACGAAGACGACGAGGGCCACGGCGAGAAGGGCAGTCGCTAGGTGCGTCCAGGAACGTCGTGGGCGATGCGGCCCGTTCGACAGCGCCGCTCCGGCGCGACACCGTGCGCAGACATGCAGCCCGCTCTGCCCGGCCAGCTGAACGCCGCGGCCTCGAAGCCGCTCGACACGGCTCGCCCGCCGCCCGCACCATTCGCAATACCACGTCATGACGTGGGTACGCAGCGATCCGTCGGGCGGATGCCTCGATGTTCGGGCGTCGGGGCGGGTCAGGCGGGAACGGCTGGGTCCGCCGTCTCGGCGCGGTCGTCGGCCGCATCCCATGGCACTGCCGGTGCGCCGCTCGCCGGGTCGACTGGCTCCGGCTCGGTCGTGGCGCCCTGGAGCTCCTGCCCGGCCTGCTGATCCTGCGCATCGCCTCCGGCTTCCAGCGGCTGCTCGGACATCCGGATGGCTGCCGCGACGGACGCCAGGGTGGCGACGAGGGCGACGAGCCCGAACCAGCGCGGAACGCGGATCCCGAGGAGGCCGTCGAACGAGAGCTTGCCGGGCCCTGCGAGGATGAGCGCCGCCTGCGCCGCCATGTTCGTCACGGGTAGCTCGGCGCCGCCTTCGGTGACCCAGATGGGGCGTCCCGCGTGGACCTTGATCGTGGCGGTCAGCATCGCGCCGAGCGCCATGATCGGTCCAAGCGGGTTCAGCGCGCCGATCGCGGTCAGAACCCCGCCGCCGAACTCGGACAACCCGGCCATGAAGGCCCACTGGCGGCCGGGCTTGAGGTTCATCGACTCGAGCCAGCCCGCCGTGCCTTCGACGCCGTGACCCCCGAACGAGCCGAACAACTTCTGCGCGCCATGTCCGGCGAGCAGGCCGCCGACAGTGGCGCGAAGGATGAGCAGGGCGACGCTGGTCATGGAATATCTCCTCGGGCGGTGGTCATCGCAGCATGACCGCGCCGGGGTCGGCCGCCACGGGAGCGTGTGGGGCGCGCGTTGCAGTTCTCTCGCGCGCGCCCCGCGCGCTCTGACCGGAGGTTCGGGTGCAATCGGGCTGCAACCTGGCCGGAGCATCGGACCGGTTCCCGCCAAGGCCCCACCTCGTACGGTTGCGTCACTGGAGCTGCATCAGTGGCTCGGCAGCCGGAGGGCATCCATGGACCAGATGACGCAGGGCTCGGCGAGCACCGAGATGTTCATGCGTGACGGCGAGGACTTCGTCTGTCCGAACTGCAACTGCGAGATCACGATCAAGCACCACGGCGACCCGGCCCGCATGCCGAACATGCAGCCGTTCACCTGCTGCTGCGGCACCCAGATGCAGCCCGAGCACCCGGGCGGTGCGGCATGACCGAGTCGAACGCCTCCGGCGCGGGTGCCGACACGGACAGCGCTGACCTGTCCGATCCGGCCGCCAAGACGCAACCCGCCGAGGGCGGCCGCGAGGAGGTCGACGAGGGGTTCGACCCTGAGAGCTCCGGCGAGTCCGCGGCAAGCCTCAGCGGGAGCGAGCAGGAGGACAGCAGCACCCCGTCGTCCAGATCCTGATCGATCGCGGCGTCACGAACCGTCCGCCCCCGGCGTCCAACGTGCAGCACGGCGGGCAGACCGCCCCGGACCTCGCTCCTCCTCCGCGAACGAAGCCCTCGGTCCTCCCCCGAGGGCTTCTTCGTGTCCGGCTGGCGCGCCTACGCGTCGGGGGCGGCGAGGCGCCGGAGCACGGCCGGCAGGATCCCGCCCTGACGGTAGTAGTCGACCTCGATGGGGCCGTCGAGCCGTGCGATCGCCTGGAACCGACGCTCGGCGCCCGTCATCGTCGGTCGCCTCCACCGTGACGGAAGCCCGCGGGGACAGGCCGTCGAGGCCCGAGAGGGCGAACGACTCCCGGCCCGTGAGCCCGAGGCTGGCTGTCGAGTCACCGGGGCGGAACTGGAGCGGCAGCACGCCCATCCCGACGAGGTTGGAGCGATGGATCCGCTCGTAGCTCTCGGCGATGACCGCTCGCACGCCCAGGAGCGCCGTGCCCTTGGCCGCCCAGTCGCGCGACGAGCCCGAGCCGTACTCGCGGCCGGCCAGCAGGACGAGCGGCACGCCCTCGGCGGCGTAACGCATCGCGGCGTCGTAGATGAACGTCTCCTCGCCATCGGGGAGGTGCACCGTGTACGGGCCTTCCCGGCCCTCGACGAGCGCGGTTGCGCAGCCGGATGTTGCCGAACGTGCCGCGCATCATCACCTCGTGGTGCCCGCGGCGCGCGCCGTAGGAGTTGAACTCGAGCGGCCCGACCCCGTGCGCCTGGAGCCACGTGCCAGCGGGTGACCACGCAGCAATCGAGCCGGCGGGAGAGATGTGGTCGGTCGTGACCGAGTCGCCGAGCACCGCCAGCACACGCGCGCCGACGATGTCGCGGACCGGGCTGGGCGTCGCGCTGATCCCGTCGAAGAAGGGCGGCTTGGCGATGTAGGTCGAGTCGGGCTGCCAGGCGTAGCGGTCGCCGGTCGGGATCGGGAGGGACTGCCAGCGCTCGTCGCCCTCGAAGACGACCGCGTACGTGCGCCGGAAGAGCTCCGGGTCGATCGACGAGCCGATGACCGCGCGGATCTCGTCGAGCGACGGCCAGACCTCCTCGAGGAACACCGGCCGGCCGTCCGATCCGATCCCGAGCGGCTCGCGCGTCAGATCGAGGTCCACCCGACCCGCGATCGCGAACGCAACGACGAGCGGCGGGGAGGCGAGATAGCTCGCGCGCGCGAGGGGATGGATCCGGCCTTCGAAGTTGCGGTTCCCCGAGAGCACCGCGGCCACCACCAGGTCGTTGGCCTCGACCGCGGCCGCGACCGGCTCGGCGAGCGGGCCCGAGTTGCCGATGCACGTCGTGCAGCCGTAGCCCGCCAGCGCGAACCCGAGCTGCTCGAGCGGCTCCATGAGCCCGGCCGCCTCGAGGTAGCCGGTGACCGCCTTCGAGCCCGGCGCAAGGGAGGTCTTGACCGTGGGCTGCACCGTGAGCCCGCGCGCGACGGCGTTCCGGGCAAGCAGGCCGGCGCCGACCATGACGGTCGGGTTCGAGGTGTTGGTGCAGGACGTGATGGCGGCGATGGCCACGGACCCGCTCGAGACCGCCACGTGCCTGCCGTCCACCGTCACGTCGACGGAGCGGTAGGCGCGCGTGTCGTGCGCCCCGCTGATCGGTGCGGATGGCGCCGGCGCGTCACCGGCGTCGGCCGAGGCGAACGCCGGCGGGTCGCTGGCGGGGAACGAATCGACCGAGGCTTCCTCGACCTGTGTCCCGGCCGGCCGGATCTCCTCCACGTCCTGGAGGTTGCCGCTGACCGAATCCAGGCCGTCGGGGAAATTCGATCGGAAGTTCTCGCGAAGCGCGGTGAGCGGCACCCGATCCTGCGGGCGACGGGGTCCGGCGACCGACGGCACCACCGACCCCAGATCGAGGTCGAGCACGTCATCGAAGGCGGGACCCGGACCGGGCTCGCGCCACAGCCCCTGCTCCTTGGCGTACGCCTCGGCGAGCGCCACGCGGGACGCCGGCCGGCCGGTCAGACGCAGATAGGCGAGCGTCTCGTCGTCGATCGGGAACAGCGTCGACGTGGCCCCGAACTCCGGGCTCATGTTGCTGATCGTCGCGCGGTCGGCCAGGGTCAGGTCCGCGAGGCCGTCCCCGGCGAACTCGACGAACGCCCCCACCACGCCGTGCGCGCGAAGCATCTCGGTCACCACGAGGACCAGGTCGGTTGCGGTCGAGCCCTGCGGCAGCGCGCCGTGCAGCCGGACGCCGACGACGCGCGGCATGGGCTGGTAGAGCGGCTGGCCGAGGAGCACGGCCTCGGCCTCGATGCCACCCACGCCGTAGCCGAGGACGCCGAGCGCGTTGACCATCGTCGTGTGCGAATCGGTGCCGACGAGCGTGTCCGGGAAGGCCACGGTCTCGCCGGATGCGTCCGGGCGACTGTCGATGACCGTGGCGAGGAACTCGAGGTTGACCTGGTGGACGATCCCGGTGCCGGGCGGCACGACCCGCAGGTCGCGGAACGCCGTCTGGGCCCAGCGCAGCAGCTGGTACCGCTCGCCGTTGCGCTCGTACTCGCGCTCGACGTTGAAGGCGAAGGCGCCCGGCGTGCCGAACTGGTCGACCTGGACGGAGTGGTCGATCACGAGATCGGCCGGAACGAGCGGGTTGACCCGGGCCGGATCGCCGCCGAGGCCCGCCATCGCGTCGCGCATCACGGCAAGGTCGACGATTGCGGGGACGCCGGTGAAGTCCTGGAGGATGACGCGCGAGGGCATGAACGGGATCTCGGCCTCGGCCGCCACCCCGGGGGACCATGCGGTGAGCGTGGCGACGTCCTCGGCCCGGACGATCCCGCCACCGGCATGGCGGACCAGGTTCTCGAGCAGGATCTTGACCGTGATCGGGGTGCGCCCGAGGTCGAGGCCGCCGCCCGCGGCGTCGAGCCGATACACCGTATAGCGGTCGTCGCCGACGGTCAGGCTGGCGCGAGCGCCGAGAGGATCGATCGTGGATTGCCGGGATGCCATCGTGGGCACGCCTCCTTCGTCATCCGCGCGATGCGCGGGCTCAGTCGGCGCCGGACGGGTGCGCCCGTCCCGGGTCGAGATCGGCCGCGAGTATAGCAGGGGAGGTTGCGATCCCGGTACGACGACCGGCGCGTTCCGGCGCATCGCTACACTCGGAGCCGATGACGATTTGCTCGCGCACGGGACGTACGACAGGCCGGCTTCCGTGAGGCGTCCGTGGGGCGACCTGCCCGGCGACGACCCGAAACGGGACGCCGAGCGAGCGGCGCGCGACGCGTTGGAGCGGCAGCGCGAGCGCATGGAGACGGCTGCGGAGCTCGATGCGGCGGGCATCGATCTCTCGCCGGCACCGCCCGGGATGCACCGCCACGGCGACCAGGTGCACGCGAGCGATCACGCCCATCCCCACCAGCACGCCGGCCCCGGCGAGCCGCCGCTCATCGGGATCGTGGGAGCAGGAGCTGTCGGGACGGCCCTCGGCGTGGCCCTGTCGCGGGCCGGCTGGCGGATCCATGCCGTGGCCAGCCGCGACCGGGACCGGCGGGAGCGCTTTCGGGGCCTCGTTGACGGCGTCCGTGCATTCCCGGACGCGCAGTCGCTCGTCGAGGAGGTCGAGCTGATCATCGTGGCCGTCCCCGACGACGCGCTGGCGCCCCTGGCTCGCTCAGTCCGGATGTACGGCGGGCAGGCGATGATCCACACGAGCGGTGCGCTCGGCGCAGAGGTCCTGCTCCCCGCCATGGCGGCCGGAACCCAGATCGGCTCCTTCCATCCGCTGGTCGCCTTCGCCGACACGGAGCGTGCCGTCGAGGCGCTCCGTGGCGCAACGGTCGCCATCGAGGGTGACGACCAGCTGCTCGCCCTCCTCGCCGAGATGGCCGAGGCGCTCGGGGCGACCCCGGTCCGACTCGCCCCCGGCTCGAAGGCGGCCTATCACGCGGCGGCCGTGCTTGCGGCCGGCGGGTTCGTCGCGCTGCTCGACGCCATCGCGGAGCTCGGGACGGGTCGCCGGTCTTGACGAGGCGGGCTCCCTGGCGATCTACGGGCCACTGATCGAGGGCACGCTCGGCAACGCCCGGTCGCTCGGCATCCGGGCAGCGCTGACCGGTCCCATCACGCGTGGCGACGCGGGGACGCTCCAGGCGCACCTCGACGCGCTCCGCGCCAACGCCCCCGGCGTCCTCGACCTGTACCGTGCTGCCGCCGTCCGCGAGATCGACCTCGCCGAGACGCGGGGCGCGCTGACACCGGCAGGGGCCGATGGGCTGCGCGCAGTGCTTGCATCAGTCCCCTGAACCGCTACCATTGACGCCCATGGAGCACAGCATCGCCGCCAAGTACGCGGCCCGGCCGGCGGCTCGTTTCGTCCGGCCATCGGCCCGGGCGAGAGAGCGGCGACTCGGGCTCCGCGTGACCGGATCCTTCCAGGCATCCGCCGGTCGCGCGACCGTGCTCCGCCGCGCCGATCTCGGGCCCCTCATCCGGCTCCGCGCCAGCTGGCGCGCCATCCGGCCGGCGACACCACGCAGACCAGCCAGTGGCCGGCCCCGGCCGCTCGTGGAGATGCAGTGGTCCCGCTCCGGGCGCCCCGGGACGGCCGGTCGCTCCAGCGCCGCCTCGGCGCCGTGGCGCGCCTGAGGTCGGCCACCGCCACGTCCGCAGGCGGCGTCGTCATTCGCGTCGAGGGGTCCGTGCCGCAGTTCGTCGTCGGCAGCCGCCGCCGCGAGCGTGACAGCCGGACGTGGACGCTGCCCAAGGGCACCCCGAACGCAGGCGAGACCACCGAGGAGACGGCCCTTCGCGAGGTCCGCGAGGAGACCGGGCTCGAGGTGCGCATCACTGGCGCCGCTCAATTCCATCGAGTACTGGTTCGTCCAGGGCGGCACGAGGATCCACAAGACCGTGCACTACTTCCTCATGGAGCCGGTCGGCGGTGACCTCGCCCGACACGATCACGAGTTCGAGGAGGTGCGCTGGGTCGGCTTCCACGAGGCGCGCGGGTTCCTGACGTTCGAGACGGAGCGTGCGCTGGTCGCCAAGGCGGCCGCCACCCTCGAGCTGGCCGGTGGCGGGCTGCTCCCGGCCGAGGCGGAGGCATGACCGTTGACCTCGACGCCGGTCTCACGACGACCCCGCTGGCGGAGCGGCACGCACAGCTCGGAGCGCGCCTGATCGAGTTTGGTGGCTGGCTCATGCCGGTCCAGTACCGCTCGATCATCGAGGAGCACCGGACCGTTCGCGAGCGCGTCGGGCTGTTCGATCTCTCGCACATGGGCGAGCTCTTCGTGGAGGGCGCCGACGCTGGCGAGGCCCTGGCACGCGCGCTCGTCAGCAATCCGCCGGCGCTCGCCGTGGGTCGGGCGCACTACTCGATGCTGACCGCGGCCGACGGAGGCATCCTCGACGACCTGATCGTCTACCGGCTCGCCGAGTCTCGCTACCTCGTCGTCGCGAACGCCTCGAATGCCGAGCTCGTGTCGGACGCCCTGGCCGAGCGGATGGCCGGCTTCAAGGCTGTCCTGGACGATGGCTCGCTGGCCACCGGCCTCGTCGCCGTCCAGGGTCCCCGTGCGGTGGACGTCCTCGGGCCGCTGACCGATGTCGACCTGGGGGCGCTGCGCTACTACGGGATTGCCGAGGGGCACGTCGCCGGGATGGAGGCGCTCGTGGCCCGGACGGGCTACACGGGCGAGGACGGGTTCGAGCTCTTCGTGGACTGGAACCGCACCGCCGAGCTGTGGGACGCACTGCTGCCCGCGGTCGAGGGCGCGGGCGGCGCACCGATTGGGCTGGGTGCGCGCGACACGCTTCGGCTCGAGGCCGGGATGCCGCTCTACGGCAACGAGCTGGACCGCACGACGAACCCCTACGAGGCGGGCCTGGGTCGGGTCGTCAAGCTCGACAAGCCCGGAGACTTCGTCGGTCGGGCCGCCCTCGAGAAGGCGGGTCAGGGACCGCGCACCCGGACGCTGGTCGGCCTGGTCATGGAAGGTCGCGGCATCGCCCGCCACGGGTATCCCGTCCACGCGGGCGAGCGACGCACCGGGGTCGTGACGAGCGGGACCCAGTCGCCGACGCTCGGCAGCCCGATCGCGATGGCGTACGTCGCCCCCGCCGATGCCGAGCCGGGTACGATGGTCGAGGTGGAGATCCGCGACCAGCGTGTGCCGGCCCGCGTCGTCTCGCTGCCGTTCTACAAGCGACCAGCCTGACCGACGGCGCAGGGATGCGCCGCCAGCAGATCGACCCGGACCACGACGGTCCGAACGGCCCCGCCACCGACGTGTGAGGAGGAAGCCGCCGCGATGGTGCCCACGGACCTGCGCTACACCAAGGACCACGAGTGGGTCCGCGTGGACGGTGATGAGGCGACGATCGGGATCACCCAGTACGCGGCAGAGCAGCTGGGTGACATCGTGTTCGTCGAGTTGCCCGAGACCGGTCGAACGCTCGAGCAGTTCGCCACGTTCGGGGTCGTCGAATCGGTGAAGGCCGTGAGCGACCTCTTCGCGCCGCTCGCGGGCGAGGTAGTGGCGGCGAACGACGCGCTCGCCGGCAGCCCGGAGCTCGTCAACAGCGACCCGTATGGCGAAGGCTGGATGCTCCGGCTCCGGGTGGGGGACGCCGGCCAGCTCGAGGACCTCCTCGAAGCAGGCGCGTACGACGAGCTGGTCGCGGCAGGCTGACCGGCGATGCCGTACGGACCGCATACCGCCGACGACCGGGAGCGGATGCTGTCGGCCCTCGGCCTGAGCTCCGTCGACGAGCTGTTCGCCGACATTCCTGAAGCGCTCCGTGCCAGCGGGCTCGACCTCCCCGCGCCAGAGCCCGAGCTCGAGCTGGCGGCCAGGCTCCGTTCGCTCGCTGCCCGCAATCGGACGGATCTCGTGTCGTTCCTGGGCGCCGGCGTGTACCGGCACTGGACACCGCCGGCTGTCGATCAGCTGCTCCTGCGCGGCGAGTGGTACACGGCCTACACGCCGTACCAGCCGGAGGTCAGCCAGGGGACGCTCCAGAGCATCTACGAGTACGAGTCACTCATGGCCGAGCTGCTCGACCTCGATGTCGTCTCGGCGTCGCACTATGACGGGGCGGCCGCGACCGCCGAGGCGGCGCTGATGACCTGTCGGGCGACCCGGCGTGAGCGCGTGCTGGTCTCCCGGGCGGTCCACCCGCAGATCCGGGCCACGATCGAGACGTACTTCTCGGGCGGCCTCGAGATCGACGAGATCCCGCTCGTCCGCGAGGGGGAGGCCGCGGGCACGACCGATCTCGAGGCGCTGGAGCGGCTGCTCGGGGACACGGACCGCCCGGTGGCCGGCGTGATCGCCGCGCACCCCAACTTCCTCGGCCTGCTCGAGCCGATGACGGCGATCGGTGAGGCGGCACACGCCGCCGGTGCGCTCTTCGTCTCGGTCATCGAGCCTGTGTCGCTCGCCGTCCTCCAGCCGCCGGGTGCGTACGGCGCGGACATCGCGGCCGGCGAGGGTCAGCCACTCGGGATCGCGCCGCAGTACGGCGGGCCCTATCTCGGCATCCTCGCCTCGACGGATGCGCTCATCCGCCAGATCCCGGGCCGGCTCGTCGGCATGACGACCGACCTTGACGGCCAGCGCGCGTTCGTGATGACGATGCGCGCGCGCGAGCAGGACATCCGGCGCGACAAGGCCGCGAGCAACATCTGCACGAACCAGGCCCTGCTGGCGCTCGCGGCATCGATCTACGTCGCGATCATCGGTCCGCACGGCCTGCGCGATGTCGCGGCGCTCGGCGCGGCACGGGCGGGGGAGCTCGAGACCGCGCTCGCCGCGGCCGGGGCGCCGCGGCTCCATCCCGGTCCGTACCTCAACGAGTTCGCGGTCCGCGTCCCCGACGCTCGCGCGGTCCATCGCCGGCTCATCGGACGCGGCTTCCTCGCCGGCCTCGCCCTGGCCGACGCCGAGCCCGACGACCCGACGCTGACGGACGCGCTCCTCGTGTGCGCGACCGAGGTCACGACCGGGGAGGAGATCGTGGGATTTGCCGCGGCCCTTGCCGAGGAGATAGGAGTGGGGCTGGCCCAGGCACCGCAGCTGGCCGAGGCGACCCGATGAGCGTCACCGGCCCGCGGCTCCAGGCCACGCTGTTCGAGCGGTCCCGCCCGGGCCGGGGCAACGGCAAGATCCCGCACCCGCCCGCGGGCGCGCTCGATCGCATTCCGGCGGAAGCCCGTCGCGCCACGCCACCGGCACTGCCCGAGGTGAGCGAGCCAGAGGTGGTGCGGCACTACGTCAATCTCTCGCAGCTCAACTTCGCGGTCGACACCGGGTTCTACCCGCTTGGCTCGTGCACGATGAAGTTCAACCCGAAGCTCAACGAGTGGGCCGCCCGGCTACCGGGGTTTGCCGAGCTCCACCCCCTCGCACCCGACGAGGTCGCCCAGGGGACGCTGCAGCTCCTGTGGGAGCTCGAGGGCGCCCTCGCCGCCATCAGCGGGATGCGGGCCGTGTCGCTCCAGCCTGCGGCCGGGGCGCAGGGCGAGCTGACGGGCATCCTCATGATCCGCGCGTATCACCGCAGCCGTGGCGACACCGAGCGGACCGACGTGCTCGTACCCGACTCGAGCCATGGCACGAATCCGGCCACGGCCACGATGGCCGGCTACCGAACGGTGACCATCCCGTCGGCCGCCGACGGCGGCGTGGACGTCGACGCCTTCCGCGCGGCCCTTGGGCCGAAGACGGCCGCCGTCATGATCACGAACCCGTCGACGCTGGGGCTGTTCGAACGCCGGATCGGCGAGCTGCTCGACGCCGTCCACGAGGCCGGTGCACTCGCCTACATGGACGGGGCGAACCTCAACGCGATCCTCGGTCGGTTCAAGCCCGGCGAGGCCGGCTTCGACGTCATGCATTTCAACGTCCACAAGACGTTCTCGACGCCGCACGGCGGTGGCGGCCCGGGTGCGGGTCCGGTCGGGGTGGGGGAGACCCTCCTGCCGTTCCTGCCGACGCCGCGGGTCCTGCGCGACGATGACGGCACGTTCCGGCTCGAGCGGCCCGGCGAGCGCCCCACCTCGATCGGCCGGCTGCGTGGCTTCGTCGGCAACACCGGCGTCCTCGTGCGCGCGTACACCTATATCCGGGCCCACGGCGCGTCGGGACTCCGGCGAGGTGTCCGAGGACGCCGTCCTGGCCGCGAACTACCTGATGCACCGGCTCAAGGACACGTTCGACATTCCGCATCCGGGGTTGTGCAAGCACGAGTTCGTCGCCTCGGCCTCGTCGATCAAGAAGCGCACGGGCGTGCGGACGCTGGACATCGCCAAGCGGCTCATCGACTACGGCTACCACCCGCCCACGATCTACTTCCCGCTCATCGTCGACGAGGCAATGCTCATCGAGCCCACGGAGACCGAGAGCCTCGAGACCCTCGATGCCTTCGTGGAGGCGCTCATCGCGATCGCGGCCGAGGCCGACTCCGCTCCCGATACCGTCCGTGGCGCCCCCCATACCGCGCCGGTCCGGCGGCTCGACGAAGCCCGGGCGGCACGACAGCCGAACCTTCGCTGGCGGGGAATGACCGGGCGCGAGATGCCCTGTCCGGACTGACCGACTCCACGCACTGGTATTTGACGGAGGCAACCCTTGCGTGAATGATAGGCGCATTCTGGAGCCCGCGGCTCGTCATCGAGACCGCGGGTGCTTCCGCGCACGGCTTGTCGATGGGAGGATCGACCAGCCGGGCCGGTAACGCGATGGGCCTGCATGGGCGGCCCGCCGCGTCCGACGCACCGGACGTCCCGGCAGGAGACCGTGACGACGGACACCGTTGAAAGGGAAATGCATGTCACAGAAACGTCTCCTCGCCCTCGTCGGCGCGGCAGCGATCTTCGCAGCCGCCTGCGGTGGCCCGACGGCGACGCCGCCCGCGGCCGGGTCGGTCGACCCGGGAACCTCGGCCGAGCCGGGTGCGTCCGCTGACGCGTCCACGCCGCCCGCCGCATCCGGCCCGCTGGCCGCAGAGCAGATCCTTCGCGTCGACATCGCCGGCGAGCCGCCGACGCTCGACCCGAACAAGGCCCAGGACAGCAACTCGCTGACCGTCCTGCGCGCACTCCATCGCCCGCTGGTCTACATCAACGCGGAGCTCGAGACGGTTCCGGCCCTGGCCGAATCGTGGGAGATCTCGGACGACGCGAAGGAGCTGACCTTCACGCTGCGCGATGCCCAGTACAGCAACGGCGACCCGATCGTCGCCGGCGACCTGGTCTACAGCTGGAAGCGGCTCGTCGACCCGCGCACCGCGGCCCCGTACTCGCTACGTCATGGCCGAGGTCGAAGGTGGTGCCGGAGCTGCTGGCAATGGCCGGCGCCGAGCCGGCCCCGTCGGACGCCGAGATCGATGCTGCGCTCGAGAACCTCGGCGTTGCGGCACCGGACGACAAGACGTTCGTCGTGACCCTCAACACCCCCGCGACGTACTTCCTGATCGGCGATGACCCTGTGGGTCGGCGTGCCGATGCAGCAGGAGTGGATCGAGAGCGAGAACGCCACGGAGGCGGCGAACTACGTCTCCTCGGGTCCGTTCATGCTTGACACCTGGAACCATAACAGCGAGATCATCCTCAAGCCGAACCCGAACTGGTACGGCGAGGTCAAGCCGACGCTGACCGAGATCCACATGTCCATGTCCCCCGAGCCCGCGCAGGCCATGGCGGCCTACGAGGCCGATGAGATCGACATGCTCCTGCCCGTCCCGTCCGAGGACATCGAGCGCGTCAAGGCCGATCCGGTCCTGTCCCTCGAGTACTCCGAGCCGGCCGCGCTGAGCATCACCTACTACAACTACAACAACGGCACGAACCCGACGGGAGAAGGCACGCTCGCGCGCTGCGAAGACCCGAAGGCCTGCCCGACCATGAACAAGAACTTCCGCATCGCGCTGACCCAGGCAGTCGACAAGACCGCCTTCCAGAACGCGACCTTCGCGGGCATCGGCATCGTGGCCGGCACGATGGTCATGCCGGGCATCCCGGGCGCCATCCAGGACTACGAGCCGTACCCGTACGATCTCGAGGCCGCCAAGGCTTCGATGGACACGGCGATCGAGGAGATCGGCTACGCGTCGGTCGACGAGGTCCCGACCCTCAAGTTCGGCTTCAACACCGGTTCCGGCCACGAGCCGCGCGTCGCGTTCCTCGCCCAGGCGTGGGCTGACGCGTTCGGCATCGATACCGAGCAGATCGGCAGCGAGTTCGGTGTCTTCCTCAGCCAGCGCACCGCCGGCGAGTACGACATCGCCCGCAACGCCTGGGGTGCCGACTACCCGCACGCGAACAACCAGCTCGCTGGCCTGTTCACCTGCGGCGGCGGCAACAACGACCAGCAGTACTGCAACGAGGAGTTCGACGGGCTCATCACCCAGGCAGCGGCCGAAGCGGATCCGGCTGCCCAGGTTGCGCTCTACGAGCAGGCCGGCAGGATCCTCGCGGACGATGCCGCCTCGCTGTGGCTCCGCTGGGGCGTGAGCTCCCAGCTCGTCAAGCCCTATGTCGGTGGTCTCACGACGACGCCCATGGACTCGCAGGTCCCGGGCGAGCACTTCTACGAGACCATCCAGATGCTCGAGCGCCAGTAGGCGACGCCCTCCGGGCGCACCTCGCGGTGGGCCGGCTTTCGAGCCGGCCCACCGCACCTACCCAGTCCTGGTCAACAGACTGCGGAGCGTGCCGTGATCAGCTACATCACCCGACGGGTTCTGTGGATCATCCCCGTCCTGTTCGCGGTCTCGGTCATCACTTTCCTGCTCATGCATTCGGTGCCCGGCGGTCCATGGGACCGCGAGAAGCGCCTTCCAGCGGCCGTTGAAGCACGGCTCAACGCGCAGTACGGGCTCGACCAGCCGCTCTACATCCAGTACATCAACTGGGCGACCGACTTCATCACGGGCGACCTTGGCCCGTCGTACCGGTTCCAGGATCGCCGCGTCAACGACATCGTCGCCGACGGCCTCCCCATGACGGTCCACCTCGGGATCATGGCCTTCCTGCTTGCCGTCATCATTGGCATCCCGCTCGGGATCTTCGCGGCGCTTGGTCACAATCGCTGGCCCGACTACCTCTCGACGAGCGTCTCGATCATCGGCATATCGACGCCGAGCTTTGTCCTCGGCATCCTCATGACCGTCTTCTTCGCAGTCCAGCTGCGCTGGTTCCCGACCGGCGGGTGGAAGGGGCCCGAATACTGGGTGCTCCCGACGGTCGCGCTGGCAGGCTTCCCGATCGCCGTCATTGCCCGCTACACGCGCGCGTCGATGCTCGAGGTGACCCGCAAGGACTACATCCGAACGGCGCACAGCAAGGGCATCCGCAACGAGTCGGTCGTCTCGCGGCACATGATCCGCAACGCGCTGATCCCGGTCGTGACGATCCTGGGCCCGACCCTCGCGTTCCTCGTGACGGGCTCGTTCATCATCGAGCGTATGTTCAACATTCCCGGCGTCGGTCGCTTCTACATTGATGCGATCGCGACGCGCGACTACAGCCTGCTCATGGCCATGACCATGCTGTATGCCTTTGCCGTCGCCTTCCTGAATGTCGTCGTCGATGTGCTCTATGCGTACATCGACCCGCGCATCCGGTACAGCTAGGAGCGCCAGATGGCCACCGCAAACCCGCCCATCCAGGGGCAGCTTGCTCGGCAGACGCGATCCGCGGGCCTGTGGAGTGACGCGTGGGGACGGCTGCGCAAGAATCGCCTGGCAATCGTCGGACTCGTTCTCGTCATCCTCTTGCTGACGACTGGTCTGATCGGCCCGTTCCTGGCACCGTGGCCCTATCAGCGTCAGGACCTCGCCGCCGTGGGCGCGGCAGGCGGCGGTCCGCTGCCGCCGCTGTCAGCCCGGCCACGTCCTCGGCACCGACCAGCTCGGTCGGGACCTGCTCAGCCGGCTGCTGGACGGGGCGCGCATCTCGGTGAGCGTCGCGCTCGTCGTCCAGATGGTCATCCTGCTGATCGGCGTCCCGATCGGTGCGATTGCCGGCTGGTTCGGTGGGCGTCTCGACAACATCCTGATGCGCTTCACGGACATCATCTACGCGTTCCCGGACCTGCTGTTCATCATCCTGCTGTCGGTCGCGCTCCGCGAGACCTTCCTCGGGCAGGCGATGGACGGGCTTCTCCTCGTGTTCGTGGCGATCGGCCTCACCTCGTGGGTGACCGTCGCCCGGCTCGTGCGCGGCCAGATGCTGGCGCTCAAGGAGACCGAGTTCGTCGAGGCGGCCCGGGCGATCGGCGTCCGCGACCGGCGGATCGTGACGAAGCACCTCCTGCCGAACGGCATCGGCCCGATCATCGTGGCCGTCACGCTCGGTATCCCGGGCGCGATCCTCGCCGAGTCGACGCTCGCGTACATCGGCGTGGGCGTCCAGCCGCCGCGCGCCTCGTGGGGCAGCCTGATCGCCGAGGGCTACAAGTACATCCGTTCCGAGCCGCACCTGGTCATGTTCCCCGCGATCGCGATTGCGCTCGCGCTGGTCAGCTTCACCTTCCTTGGCGACGGTCTGCGCGATGCGCTCGACCCGAAGCTCAAGGGGAAGCAGTAGGTGGTCGACCGCCGAGACACGGCACGGGCGACGCACCGACCCTCATCGAAGTCGCGCCGGAGGACGCCCGGCGCATGCAGGAGACCGCACCGCACGGGCTCGACTCGCGGCCCAAGGCCGAGAAGCTCCTGACCGTGCGCGGTCTGTCGACGCACTTCTTCACGCCCGACGGCGTGGTGCAGGCCGTGGACGACGTGACCTTCGAGCTCGGCTACGGCGAGACGCTCGGGCTGGTCGGGGAGTCCGGTTGCGGCAAGAGCGTCACGGCGCTGTCGATCGCCCGGCTCGTGCCGAACCCGCCCGGCCGGATCGTCGCCGGGGAGATCCTCTTCGACGGGATCGATGTCCTGAAGCTCAGCGACGACGACATGCGCAAGCTGCGGGGCAAGGAGATCGGGTTCATCTTCCAGGATCCGCTGACGAGCCTGAACCCGACGCTCACGATCGGCTACCAGATCGCCGAGGCCATCAAACAGCACATGGGGCTGCCCAGAAGGCCGCCGTGGATCGGGTCGTGGAGCTGCTCTCGAAGGTCGGCATCCCGCGCGCGAAGGACCGGCTCAAGGACTACCCGCACCAGTTCAGCGGCGGCATGCGCCAGCGCGTGATGATCGCCATCGCCCTGTCGTGCGACCCGAAGCTGATCCTGGCCGACGAGCCCACGACCGCCCTCGATGTCACGATCCAGGCCCAGATCCTCGAGCTCATCCAGGTCCTGTCCGATGAGTTCAATACCGCGGTGCTGATGATCACGCACGACCTCGGGATCGCGGCCGGCATGTGCGACCGGGTCAACGTCATGTACGCGGGCCGGATCGTCGAGACCGGCACGACCGACGAGCTGTTCGAGAGCCCGCAGATGCCCTACGCGTGGGGCCTGCTCGACTCGCTGCCGCGTCTCGACGACGTCCGCGGCGATCGGCTGCGGACGATCGAAGGGCTGCCGCCGTTCCTCATCCAGCCGCCGGACGCGTGCCGATTCGAGCCGCGCTGTCGGTTCGCCCGGGATGTCTGCCGTGAGAAGGAGCCCGACCTGACACCACGCGCGACGCCGCTCCACGTAGCCCGCTGCTGGGCGACCGAGCCAGACGGATGGATCAACGCATGACGGCCACGGTTCCGGTCAGGCCCGCGCCGGTCGAGCCGCGCTGCCGGGAACCTCGTCGAGGTCGAGGACCTCAAGGTCCATTTCCCGATCCGGTCGGGCATCTTTCAGACGGAGATCGGCACGGTCAAGGCCGTGGACGGAGTCACGTTCGGCGATCCGACGCGGCGAGACGCTCGGGCTGGTCGGCGAGTCCGGCTGCGGCAAGAGCACGACGGGCCGGGCGATGATCCGGCTGCGCGAGCCAACGGACGGCACCGTGCGATTCGACGGCATCGCCGCTCGAGACGCTCAAGCCCGACAAGCTGCGCCGGATGCGCCGCCGCATGCAGATCATCTTCCAGGACCCGTACGGGTCGCTCGATCCGCGGATGACCGTCGGCTCGATCATCGCAGAGCCGATCGACACGCACCACCTCGCGTCAGGGAGCGGCACGCAAGGAGCGGATCGCCGACCTGCTGCGGATCGTCGGCCTGGACCCGAAGTACGTCATCGCGCTACCCGCACGAGTTCTCGGGCGGCCAGCGCCAGCGCATCGGCGTCGCCCGCGCGCTCGCGGTCGAGCCCGAGTTCATCGTCTGCGACGAGCCGATCTCGGCGCTCGATGTGTCGATCCAGGCCCAGGTCCTGAACCTGCTCACCGACCTGCGCCAGCAGCTCGGCCTGACCTACCTGTTCATCGCCCACGACCTGTCGGTGGTGAAGCACATCAGCGACCGCGTCGCGGTGATGTACCTCGGCAAGGTCGTCGAGATCGGGCCACCGGACATCATGTATGCCGCGCCGGGCCACCCGTACACGCGGGCGCTCCTGTCCGCCGTGCCGGTCCCCGATCCCGTTGCCGAGCGCAAGCGCAAGCGCGTCGTGCTCCAGGGCGACGTCCCGAGCCCGGTCAACCCGCCGTCGGGCTGCCGCTTCCACACGCGGTGCTGGCTCTACGAGCGGCTGGGCAAGCCCGAGAACTGCCGGACGGTCGATCCGCCGCTGTACGAGCTCGTCCCGGATCACCAGGCGGCCTGCCACTACGCGGCCGAGGCACTCAAGACCGATGTCGGCGTCGGCGCACATCGACGTCACGCAGGTCCGTCGCGGCACGCCGGAGTCCGCCCTGCGGTCGATCCGGCCGGAGGACGGCGGCGTGGACGCGATCGAGAAGACGGTCTCGATCGAGGAGACGAGCGTCGGCTCCGAGCGCTACAACATCGACCCCGACCTCACCGCCAGCGGCGGCGTGGACGGCAACGGGAGCACACCGCCTGCCTCCGGGACGACGGGCCGCGACGACCGAACCCCACCGCCGACCGCCTGACGCGGCGGGGCGGCGAGCCGGCTAGGCGGGGGCCACCCGGCGTCCTGCGTCCTGTGGCGCGTTCGGCCCGCGGAAATGGCACGCGCAGCGGTGGGCGTCCTCGCCCTGGTCGGCACCGAGCGTGATCAGGGGCGGCTCTTCGAGCGCGCAGATCGGTGGATCGCCAAGCGACTGACGCAGCTGGCAGCGTGGATGGAACCGACAGCCGCTCGGCGGGTTGACCGGTGAGGGCACGTCGCCCCGCAGGATGACGCGCTTCCGGCGCTGCTCCGGGTCCGGGATCGGGATCGCCGACATGAGCGCCTGCGTGTAGGGGTGCTCCGGGTCGCGGAACATCTCGCGCCGGTCGGCGATCTCGACGATCTTTCCGAGGTACATCACCGCGACCCGGTCGCTGATGTGCTCGACGACGCCCATGTTGTGGGCGACGAACAGGTATGTGAGGCCGAGCTCGCGCTGCAGCTCGCTTCAGCAGGTTCAGCACCTGCGCCTGGATCGACACGTCGAGCGCCGAGACGGGCTCGTCGCACACGACCAGGTCCGGTTCGAGGACGAGCGCACGCGCGATGCCGATGCGCTGCCGCTGGCCACCGCTGAACTCGTGCGGGTAGCGCCGGGCGTGGTACGGCTGCAGGCCGACCATGTCCATCATCTTCGAGACCTTCCGCGCGCCGTTCGGCGGACGTGCCGAGCCCGTGGATACGCAGCCCCTCGCCGATGCTGTCGCCGATCGGCGTGCGCGGGTCGAGGCTCGCGTACGGGTCCTGGAAGATGATCTGCATGCGGCGCCGGTACGGCTTGAGCGCTGGCCCCGCTGAGCCCGCTGATGTCCTCGCCGTCGAACCGGATCGTGCCCGACGGTCGGATCGATGAGCCGCAGCAGCAGCCGGCCGACCGTCGTCTTGCCGCAGCCCGACTCGCCGACGAGCCCGAGCGTCTCGCCGCGCCGGATGTCGAAGCTGACGCCGTCGACGGCCTGGACCTGGCGCGATCGTCCGCTGCAGGACGCCGCCCTGCACCGGGAAGTGCTTGACGAGGTTGCGCACCTCGACCAGCGGGCGAGCTCGCCGCCATCCGCCGGACCGCGGTGTGGCCGGCGTCGGCGCGGCCGCAGTGACGGTCACGCCGCCCGCCTCCGGCGAAGCGGCCACGGACGCGCCGGCGGCCGCCGCGGGAGGGGGGCGGGGCGATCGATGACGTTGCCCTCGGCGTCGTGGTACAGCCAGCAGCGGACGTCGTGGCCCGGGCCTGACCGGCAGCAGCTCCGGGATGCACCTCGAGTGCGCGATCGTCGACGTTCTCCTCGATCCGCGCGACGCAGCGCGGCGCGAACCGGCAGCCGGCCGGGCAGGTCGATGAGGTTGGGGACGTTGCCCGGGATGACGGCGAGCTCCTCGCGCAGGTCGCCCGACGACCGGGATCGAGCCGATCAGGCCCGCGCGTGTAGGGGTGCTTCGGGCTCGCGGAAGAGCGTGCACGACGTCGGTCTGCTCGACGATCTCGCCCGCGTACATCACCGCGACCCGGTCGCACATCTCGGCGACGACGCCCAGGTCGTGGGTGATGAGGATGATCGCCGTGCCGGTCTCGTCGCTGCAGCTTGCGCATCAGGTCCAGGATCTGGGCCTGGATCGTCACGTCGAGCGCCGTCGTGGGCTCGTCGGCGATCAGCAGCTCGGGCTCGCAGGCGAGCGCCATGGCGATCATCACGCGCTGCGCCATGCCGCCGGACATCTCGTGCGGGTACGCCTTGAGCCGGCGCTCCGGGTCGGGGATGCCGACCATCCGCAGCAGCTCGAGCGCGCGGCCCGCGCGCGGCCTTGCCCTTCATGCTCGCGGTGGATCTCGAGAACCTCGCTCGATCTGGCGGCCGACGTCCCACACCGGGTTGAGCGACGAGGTCGGCTGCTGGAAGATCATCGAGATCCGGTCGCCGCGGATGCTGCGCATCTGCTCGTCCGAGACGCTTCAGCAGGTCCTCGCCGTCGAACAGGATCTCGCCCGCCTCGATGCGGCCGGGCCGGGCCACGAGCCGCATGATCGAGAGGCTCGTCACGCTCTTGCCGCAGCCCGACTCGCCGACGAGGCCCATGATCTCGCCGCGGTCGACGTGGAAGTCGATGCCGTCCACGGCGCGGACGAGCCCGTCGCGCGTGTGCGAACGACGTGCGCAGGCCCTTGACCTCGAGGAGCGGCTTCCCGCCGCGCTCGCGCCGCGGCTTGCGGGCTGAGGCCGGGACGAGCTCCTCGACGACGGTCTCGGCTGAGGTCGGTGCCGATGCTGGCCGTGGCGCCGCGGGTCGGTCATCGGTTGAGCCGCGGGTCGAGCGCGTCGCGCAGGCCGTCGCCGAGCAGGTTGAACGCCGAGGACGGTGAGCGTGATCGCGAGGCCCGGGAAGAGGATCAGGTGCGGCGCGGTGAAGAACGGTTGCGGTCGAGGCCGATCATCGAGCCCCACTCGGCCGTGCGGCGGCTGGGCGCCGAGCCCGAGGAACGAGAGCGCCGCGACCTCCAGGATCGCCGCCGCCGATGCCGAGCGTGCCCTGCACGATGAGCGGCGTCAGCGCGTTCGGGCACGATCCGGCGCGAGCAGGATGCCCGCGCGACGATTCGCCGAGCGCCCGCGACGCGGTCACGAAGTCCTGCTCGCGGATCGACAGGACCGACGCGCGCATGACGCGGGCATAGATCGGGATGGCCACGATCCCGATCGCGAGCTGGGCGTTGAACAGGCCCGGGCCGAGGACCGTGACGATCGGCGATCGCGAGGAGCAGGCTGGGGAAGGCCAGGAGCACGTCCATCGAGCCGCATGAGCACGTTGTCGGCGCGCCCGCCGGCGTAGCCCGCGACGGCGCCGAGGAGCGTGCCGATGACGATCGCGAAGCCGACGGTGACGAACCCGACCTGCAGCGAGACCCGGGCGCCGTAGCACGACGCGGCTGAACACGTCGCGGATGTTCCCGTCGAGGCCCGAAGAAGTGCTCCGGACTGGTCCGCGCGGGCAGCCGAGCAGGTGGATGCAGGGCGGCGCCGCGCGCGACGGCTGCGTCCTGCGCCGATGTCGAGCATCGACGTGCGTTCGGGTCGTACGGCGCGATGACGTCGGCGAAGACCGCGACGAGGAACAGGAACGCGAGGATGACCAGCCCGACCACCGCGGAGCGCTGGCGCAGGATGTTGCGCAGCGTGTCGCGCCAGAGGCTGGCCGTTCGTCTGCGGCGGCCGAGCGAGTCGGCCTCGGCCGTCTCCGGCAGTCGTGCCGCCTGCGTCGCTCATCGAGCCGGACCCGCGGGTCGAGGAACGCGTAGGAGACGTCGACGAGAGGTTGACCACGACGTACACGATCGCGACGACGCAGGGTGAAGCCCTGGATCACGATGTAGTCGCGGCCGTTGATCGCCTCGAAGATCGTCTGGCCCATCCCGGTCGAGGTTGAAGATCGTCTCGGTCAGCACCGCGCCGGACAGGAGGCGCCGAACGACAGGCCGATGACCGTCACGACCGGCAGCAGCGCGTTGCGCAGGCCGTGCCGGATGACCACCATCCGCTCGCGCAGGCCCTTCGCGCGCGCGGTGCGGATGTAGTCGAGGCCCAGCACGTCGAGCAGGCTCGAGCGGGTGATGCGGGCGATGATCGCGAGCGGGATCGTGCCCAGCGCGACGGCCGGCAGGATCAGGTGCCGGAGGGCGTCGACGAAGAGCGCCCAGTTGAGCGGTCAGCAGCGCGTTGACCATGTACATGTTCGAGAAGAAGTCGAGGATGGTCCGCGGCGGCCCGCCCAGGTCCTGCAGGCCCCACGCCTCGGCGATCGGGAGCGACGATGATGCCGGGCGTCGAGGCGGCCCGACGGGCGGCAGCGCGAAGGGCGTGTCCTTGAGCACGACCGCGAAGACGAATGCGAGGAACAGACCGAGCACGAACACCGGGATCGAGACGCCGAGGTTGGCGATGACCATCGTGCCGACGTCGACCGGCGAGTTGCGGCGCAGCGCGGACGAGATCGCCCAGCGGGATGCCGACCGACGGTCGATGCGCGAAGAAGCAGGGCGAAGAGCGTCAGCTCGACGGTCAGCCGGGCAGTCGCTTCGATCGAGCGAGCGTCCGTCGACCGGCCGCCGACGAACGTCGGACACGAGCGTCGCCCAGGTCGCCGGTCGCGAGGGTCGCAGCCGAGGTAGATCACGAACTGTCGGGGATCGGCTGGTCGAGGCCGTAGCGGTCGTTGAACGCGGCGCACAGCTCGCGGTGGCCTTCTCGCCGAGCGCGGCCACGCACGGGTCGCCCGGGATGACCCGCGCGAGCGACGAAGACGAGCAGCGACGACCCCGAGCAGGACCGGGATGCTGAGCAGCAGGCGGCGGAGGATGAAGCGCGATCACCGATCGGACCCGCTCGCCTGTCGATGGAAGGGCGCTGCGCCGAGAGGCGCCGACGGCGCCTCTCGTCGATCGAGCGGGTCCGCGCTCCGACCGGGCCTACTCGGCCGGGGCGCGGCGCCGGCGGGTTCAGGAACCCGCCGAACAGGGCGGCGAAGTACGTCGAAGCTGCCGTCGCGGCCCTTGTGGAGCGGATGCTCGGCGTCCCACTGGGCGGCGAACGTGAGCGACGACGTCGTTGGCGTCGAACGTCGCACCGTCGTGGAACTTGACGCCCTGCGCGCAGCGTGCAGGTCCAGCGGTGAGGTCGGCGTTCGGCTCGCACGCCTCGGCCAGGGCCGGGCTCGGCGGCGGTGCCGCCGACCTCGTAGCCGTAGAGGCCTTCGATGACTGCTCGCAGGCGCGCAGCGCCTCGCCGTCGGTCTCGTCGGCGCAGTACAGGCCGCCCGGCTCCCCGTTCTGCATCCAGACGAGCTGGTCGCGGTCGCCCGGCGTCATGACCGCGAACGCCTCGTTGCCGAGCGGCGACGATGCGCGCCGGTCACGTCGGCCCGGAACGCGACGCCGGAACCACCGTGCGCGACCGGGATCATCGGCACGTGCGTGCTTGATCGCGTTGTTGGCGTCGGCGTAGGCCGGCTCGCGCGCGGCATCGTCGGCGCCGCCGGCGCCGTCGTGAGGGCGGCGGTGATGTCGTCGAACTTGTCGCCGAACTGCGTCGACGCGCCGGCGCCGAAGTGGTAGTCGAGGAAGTTGGTCACGTCCGGATAGTCGGCGCCCCAGCCGAGCAGGTGGATGCCGTCGAGCAGGCCGCGCGTCGGCGTTGTCGAGGAAGGTCGTGTCGTCCTGCTGGTCGAGCGTCGACCGTGATGCCCAGGTTCGTCTTGAGCTGGGCCTGGATCTCGGTCGCGACGGCCGGCGGATCCGGCAGGTAGCCGCGGACGGCCGGCGCGGTAGCTGGATCTTGGTCTTGAAGCCGTCCGGGAAGCCGGCCGTCCGTCAGCAGCTGCCTTGGCCGCCGCGGCGTCGAACGTCGTACCACTGGTCGCCGGCGCACCCGTTCGGGATGGCGCACGGGGTGAAGTGGGTCGCGACCTCGGAGCCCGGCGGGTAGAAGTTGTCGACGATGCGCTCGCGGTCGATGCCCATGGCGATCGCCTGGCGGACCTTCTCGTTGTCGAACGGGGCGTTGTCGAACTCGTGTTGTTGATGAACCCGAGGTAGAGGACGTTCAGCGCCTTCGCGCGGCAGCAGCTGGAGGTTCGCGTCGCCCTCGACGGTCGCGAAGTCGGCTCGGGCCGGACGTTGTCGATGCCGTCGACGGTGCCGGCCTGCAGCTCCGTCAGCGCGCTGGGCGGCCTCGGTGCTCCAGCGGAAGATCGCGCGTCTCGGCCTTGGCCTTGTCGCCCCAGTAGTCGTCGTTGGCCTCCATCGAGATCTCGGAGCCGCGGGTCCAGGCAGTCGAGCTTGAAGGGGCCGGTGCCGTTCGGCTTCGCTGACGATTGCCTGCTCGCCGGTGCCGTCGGGTCGATCTGCGCCTCGAGCCAGTCGGTGTCGTTGATCGCGAACGAGGTGAAGGCGATCTTCGACAGGAAGGCGACGTCGGGGTCGCACAGGTCGAAGACGACCGTGTGCTCGTCGACGGCCGTGATCTTCTTGAAGTTGCCGGTGTAGGCCGAATCGTGCGTCGTCGGGCGCCTCGGCCTGGCCGCACGGCGCCTCGCCGGTCTCGGGATACGTCAGGCCGGTGAACGGACCCGACGAAGACGGGGCCTCGCTGCGTGCCCGGTGTCTCGACGGCGCCGCGTCGCCGCAGGCGGCGCTGGGGCTCGGCGATGCCGCGGGGCGCCGCACGCCGCGAAGACGATCGCCATCGTCGCGGCAAGGACCGCGACGTCGGCGACCACCTCTGGGTGTCGTGACATGCTTGTCTCCTCCTCTGCCGCATCGCCGACCGACGGCACCTCCCTGCGCCGAGCTGTCTCCGGGCGCACAAGCACGATCGCCGCCATCGGCCCGCGAGTGCGCCGGAAGCCTAGCATCCGAGCGGCGTCCGTGCGTCACGCCACCTTCCGCGCACGAGGGCGACGCGTATCCTCCGAGCCGTGCAGACCGCTCCGCATCGCGCTCGCCCAGCTCGCGCCGCGACTCGGGGCGCTCGACGAGAACCTGGCGCGCCATCACGAGGTGCTCGCGGAGGCGCGCGCCGAGCGGCGCGGACCTGGTCGTCTTCCCCGAGCTGGGGCTGACCGGCTACCTGCTCCAGGACCTCGCGGCCGAGGTCGCGATGCGGCTCGACGACCCGCGGCTGGCCACGCTCGCGCGCAGCGACCGCGGGCTGTCGGCGGTCGTGTCGTTCGTCGAGGAATCGGCCGATCACCGGCTGTTCATCGCCGCCGCGCTGCATCGAGGACGGCGAGATCCGGCACGTCCACCGAAAGCTGTTCCTGCCCGACCTACGGCCTGTTCGACGAGCGGCGCTTCTTCGCCGCCGGCGACGTGCTGCGCGCGGTGCCGTCGCGCCTCGGCGTGGGCCTCGGGATCGCGGTCTGCGAGGACTTCTGGCACCTGGCGGTGCCGCAGCTGCTGGCGCTCGACGGCGCGCAGATCCTGGTCAACGTCTCGTCGTCGCCGGGTCGCGACCTGGCCGCGACGAACGAGGTCGGGCTGGGGACGGCGACGTCGTGGCGGACGCTCATGCGCACCTACGCCCAGCTGACGACGTCGTTCGTGGTGTTCTGCAACCGGGTCGGGCGTCGACGAGTCGATCTCGTTCTGGGGCGGCTCGGAGGTCATCGCGCCCGACCGGCGAGCCGCTCTTCCGGCGCCGCTCTACGACGAGGGCCTGTTCATCGGTCGACGTCGACCTCGGCGACGTGCGGCGCGAGCGGATCGCGCTGCCGCTGCTGCGCGACGAGCGGCCCGAGCTCCAGGTGCGCGAGCTGGAGCGGATCGTCGCCGAGCGAGCCGGGCTGCCGACTCGACCGCGACCGGTCGACCGGCGGATGCGACGGCGTCGCGGCCGCGTCGCGGGCTCGGCCAGCGATCGCCGTCCGCGCCGGTGGGCCGATGACCCGCGACGACGAGGCCGACCTGTTCGAGCTGCCCGCCGGAGCTGCCGATCGACACCGACGTGGCCCGCCGGGTCATCGGCGAGTTCATCCGCGGCCAGCTGCGCCAGGCCGGCTTCGAGCGGGCGGTGCTCGGCGCTGTCCGGCGGCATCGACTCGGCGCTCGTGGCCTACCTCGTCGCCGAGGCGATCGGCGCCGACAGGCTGCTGTGCGTGCTCATGCCGTATCGGACGTCGTCGCCGGCGTCGCGCGGCGATGCGGAGGACGGTCGTGCGCCGCGCTCGGGCTGCGCCGAGCGAGCTCGTCGAGATCACGCCGATGGTCGACGGCTACTTCGTGGCGGACGGCGTGCCGGGCGCGGCGGGACCGTCCGGCCTCGACGCCACTGCCCTGCGGCGCGGCAACTTCACGGCCCGGATGCGCATGGCCGTCGCTCTACGACCGATCGGTGACCTTGGGCGGGCTCGTCGTCGGCACGGGCAACAAGACCGAGTCGCTGATCGGCTACACGACGCTCTTCGGCGACAACGCCTCGCGCCTTCAACCCGATCGGCGACCTGTACAAGAGCCAGGTCCGCCAGCTTGCCGCCGCGATCGGCGTGCCCGAGTCGATCATCCGGAAGGCGCCATCGGCCGACCTGTGGCCGGGCCAGACCGACGAGGGCGAGGGCGGGTTCAGCTACCCGGTGCTCGATCGGCTGCTGTTCTGGCGGATCGACAAGCGGCGCTCGCTCGAGGAGCTGGTCGCGCTCGGGCTTCGAGCCGGGCCACGGTCGAGCGGGTCGACCGCCTGGTCGCGGGCTCGGAGTTCAAGCGCCAGGTGCCGCCGATCGCCAAGCTCGGGCCGCGGACGGCCGGCGTCGACTACCTGTACCCGCGACGGCGCCCCGGCTCGGCCCGGACTGACGCGGCGTGACGCGGAGCGCGGTCCCGTGCCGGCGAGCCGGCCTCGACCGGCGGCGGACCCTGTACGTGGTCGCGACGCCGATCGGCAACCTCGGTGACATCACGCTGCGGGCGCTCGAGGTGCTGCGCGCGGTGCCGCTCGTCGCCGCCGAGGACACGCGCATGACGCGACGGCTGCTGGACCGCCACGGGATCGCGACGCGCGACGATCAGCTACCACGCGCGGAGCGCGCCCGGCGCGGCTCGAGGAGCTGCTGGCGCACCTGCGCAGCGGCGCGGACCTGGCGCTCGTCACGGATGCCGGCACGCCGGCGGTCAGCGACCCGGGCGGCGAGCTCGTGGCGGCGTGGGCCGGCGACGGGCGGACGCGTCGTGCCGATCCCCGGCGCGTCGGCGGTGCTCGCCGCCGTGGTCGCGAGCGGCGTCGCCGGGCCGCGCTGGGCGTTCGAGGGCTTCCTGCCGCGGTCCGGGCGGGACCGGCGGGAGCGGCTCGGCGCGGATCGCGGCGCGACGAGCGCGGCCACCGTCGCTGTTCGAGGCGCCGAGGCGGCGTGGCCGCCACGCTGCGCGACCTCGCCGAGGCCTGCGGCCCCGACCGGGCCGGCGGCCGTCTGCCGCGAGCTGACGAAGCTCCACGAGAAGATCGTGCGCGGCACGCTCGCCGAGCTGGCGGCGGCCGCCCGCGACGGCGCGATCCCGGCCCGTGGCGAGTTCGTGCTCGTCGTCGGGCAGGGCGACGCGCGGCTCGCGGCCCCGATGCGGTCGACGCCCGAAGCCGCGCTTGCGGCTGCGCGTGCCAGGGTGGAGGCGTTGGTCGCCGATGGCGTCGCGCGCGGTGACGCGGCGAGGCGCGTGGGAGCCGAGACCGGGATCCCGCGCCGCCAGCTCTACGGCTAGACCGAGGGGCGGGCTGGGCGGCGGCCGACGGAGGGGTCGCGCCGCCGCCCTGGAGCATGCGAGAGGTCAGGCGGCGGCTTCGTCGGCCTCCTCGTCGTCGTCGTCGGCCCGGTACGGCGGCGTCGATCGGCACGGGCTCGGTGGGCGGCGCCTCGCCGTACGCCTCGGCCTGGGCCACGAGCGCCTCTGCCGCCTGCTGCGCCTCGTAGTCCTTCTTCCGGCGGCCCGACAGCATCTCGACGTGCGCCGCGACGACCTCGGTCTTCCAGTGCCGGACGCCCCGATCGTCGTCCCACGAGCGCGTCTGGAGCCGGCCCTCGATGGCGACCTGCTGGCCCTTGCCGAGGTAGCGTGCCCGCGATCTCGGCGAGCCGGTCCCAGGTCACGACGGTGTGGTACTCGGCCTTTTCCTTGCCGTGCCCGATGAACTCGTTCGTGGCGACGGTGAACGTCGTGACGTTCTTGCCCGACGCGCGAGGCTGCGCATCTCCGGGTCGCGCGTGAGGCGCCCCGTGAGCAGGACCTTGTTCACGGTCCGATCTCCTTCCCGGTCGGCCGGTGCGCCGGTCCCGACCCTGCGTCTGCGGCGGGATCACTGCGGGCGGCGGGGGATGGGTGGCCGGCCCCGGCACGGGCCGGGCCGCTTTCGGGTCGGCGGATCGGCGGGGCCGGCGATGACCGGCGGGCATGACGGAACGTAGCAGGAGCCGCTGCACCGACGGCGGTCATTGCGCTGTCCCTTGCCGCGGGACGTCAGCCGGCGGCAACGCCTCGCGACTCGCTGGTCGCCGTCGTGTCCGCAGTCCGGCGTCACGGCCAGCTCCGGACCTCCACGGGCCCGGCGGCCGACGATGTCGCCTCGTCGCGTCGAGAGCCGCGTCATCACGCGTCTCGATCGACTGGGGTCGAAAGGGGGCCGGTGCCTCGACCAGCGAGTCCCGGCGATGGCGTCGAAGACGTGCCGCCGAACGACCTCGACGGCCACACGCTGCAGGGCGACGGCGGGCGCCGGGCCGCTCGTCCGCGGAGGCGAGCGACCGTGCGCGGCCATGCGCGGCCTGGGACGCGGTCATGGCAAGGACGGCCGGGTCGGGCTCGGGCGCGTCGTCGCGTACAGGTCGCAGAAGAGGGTCGACCAGCTCCGGGTCGAACTGCGTGCCGGCGTGGCGGCGCAGCTCCGCGACGGCCTGTCGTGGCTGATCGCCCGCTTGTACGGGCGGTCGTGGGTCATCGCGTCGTAGGCATCGGCGATCGCCACGATCCGTGCGCCGAGCGGGATGTCGTTGCCGCGCAGGCCGTACGGGTAGCCGTGTCCGGCGAAGCGCTCGTGATGGTGGAGGATGATCGGCACGGCGTCCTTGAGCGCCGCCGCCTGCTCGAGGATGACCTGGCCGATGCGCGGGTGCTGGACGACGGTCCGCCACTCGGCCGATGTGAGCGCGGACGGCTTCTCGAGGATCTCGCTCGGGACCGCCACCTTGCCGACGTCGTGGAGCAGCGCGGCGATCTCGATCCGGTCGACCTCGGCCTCGGGCAGGTCGAGCTGTCGCGCCATCCCGACGACGATCGAGGCGATCAGGGCCGACGGCTGGCCGCGGTAGTGGGGAAGCGGCGCGATGGCCGAGGTGAGCGCGTGCGTCGCGGCCTCGCGCGCCATGCCGCCCGACCTCGATGGCTCGTGCGCGACCGGCGCTCGAGATCGGGGCGCGCGGGACGCGGGCGTCGTCGTCCGGCTCGGCGAAGATGTAGGTCTGGTTGCGGCCGAGCGACTTGGCCGAGTACATCGCCGCGTCCGCGTCGCGGACGAGCGGATCGACGCGGAGCGTGCGCCCGAACCCGCCGGCGATGCCGATCGAGATCGTGACCGTCAGCGCGGGGTTGCCGTCGACGCTTGAACCGCTCGCGCTCGACGAGGATGCGCAGCTTCTCGGTGAGCGGCGACGCGTCCTCGACCGTCGGTCTCGGTCAGGATGAGCATGAATTCCTCGCCGCCGTACCGGCCGATGAGGTCGGTCGCGCGCAGGTTCTCGCGGATGACGTCTGGGCGACGCCGCGCAGGACGATCGTCGCCCGCCGCGTGGCCGTAGGTGTCGTTGACGGCCTTGAAGTGGTCGATGTCGACGAAGGCGACGGACAGGGGCCGGTCGTAGCGGGTCGGCGCGCTCGACCTCGGTGAAGAGGGCCGCGAGCAGCGTCTGACGGTTCGCCACGCCGGTCAGGCGGTCGATCGGTCGCGCGAGCGTGCGTGTCGGCCAGGGACGCGGCGATCGCGTTGATGGCGGCGCCAAGGCGAGCCTCGAGACCGCCGCCGCCGGTCGGGCACGCTGACGCTGTAGTCGCCGGCGGCGATGTCGCTCGGCGGCGCGCGACGAGAGCGGCCGAAGCGGTAGCGGAGGTAGGCCAGGAGCAGCGCTGCCGCGAGCGAGACGCCGATCATCGCGGCGGCGACGGCCTGGACGGCCGCTCGGATGCCCTCGTCGAGTCCGAGCAGCGGGCCGTCGCGGGCACGACGAGCAACAGATCCCAGAGCGACCGCCGGAGCGGCCACGCCAGGAGCGCCGATGAGACGCATCACTCCCCGAGGCTAGTGCGGCGCCGCGCGGACAGTCGGACAGGTACGGGGGCATTGGTACCGGCCGACCCCGGACGGGCCGAAGTCCGTACGGCCGCTGTACGGCCGATCGCCGGACTGCTATACTCCGTCGGTCCTCGCGAGCGCTCCCCGAGGTCCGCGAACAGGAGGGTCCAGGCGATCGCGCTTCGATGGCGCATCGGTCGTCCCGCGAGGCGGTCGAGCGACCAGCCGAATGCGGTCCGCCGAGCGATCGGCGGGACGACACGGGAGACGTCTATCCAGCTCCCCGGCCACCCGGCCCGGGGGCTTTTTGATTCTCCGTCGAACCCGGCGGGCGCCTGCCAGGCGGCACGGACGAAGGCGGCGATCTGATGCCCGCGACGGTGATCGTCGGGCTCCAGTGGGGCGACGAGGGCAAGGGCAAGACCACCGACTTCCTGGCCGAGCAGGTCTCGATGGTCGTGCGCTACCAGGGCGGCGACAACGCCGGCCACACGGTGGTCATCGGCGACGAGGTCTTCAAGCTCCAGCTGATCCCGTCGGGCGTGCTGTACCCGCACATCACGTCGGTCATCGGCAACGGGGTCGTGGTCAACCCGATCACGCTGATCGACGAGCTGGACATGCTCACCGAGCGCGGGATCGACGTCGAGCCGCGTCCGGGTCAGCCGCAGCGCGCACGTGATCATGCCGTACCACGTGGCGCTCGACCGTCGGCAACGAGTGCCCGGCTGGCAGGACCGAAGGTCGGCACGACCGGGCGCGGCATCGGGCCGGCCTACGGCGACCGCGCGTGGCGGCTCGGGCTGCGAATGGAGGACCTGCTCGACCGAGCCGGTCCTGCGCGAGCGGCTCGCCAGCGCGCTGCTGCCGGACAAGAACGCGCTGCTCGCGCGCGATCGGGCGGCACGCCGTTCGAGGTCGAGGCGCTCGTCGAGCGAGGCGGTCGGCTGGGGCGAGCGGCTGCGCGACCACCTCGACGACACGACCTGGCTCGTCCAGGGAGCGCTCGGCGCGGGGCGAGCACGTCCTCCTCGAGGGCGCGCAGGGCACGCTGCTCGACCTCGACCACGGCAGCTACCCGTACGTCACGAGCGTCAACCCGGTCGCCGGCGGGGCATGCACCGGCGGCGGGATCGGGCCGCTCCAGGTCGACGAGGTCATCGGCGTCATGAAGGCCTACTCGACGCGCGTCGGGCTCGGGCCCGTACCCGACCGAGCTGCCCGACGAGATCGGCGCAGGGATCGCCGAGCGGGGCCACGAGTTCGGGACCGCCACCGGCCGGCCCGCGACGGGTCGGCTGGTTCGACGCCGTGCCCGCTGCGCTACGCGGTCGCGGTCAACAGCGTCAGCTCGATCATGCTCAACAAGCTCGACATCCTGTCGGGCATCGAGACGCTCCGGGTGTGCGTCGCGTACGAGATCGACGGCCGGCGCGTCGAGACGTGGCCATCGAGCGGCGCCGCGCTCGCGCGAGCGACGCCGATCTACGAGGAGTTCCCGGGCTGGAGCGAGCCGATCGCACGACGGTCCGCGTCCCTCGGCGACCTGCCCGAGACCGCCCGCCGCTACGTGACCGCGATCGAGGAGCACGGCCGGCGTCCCGATCGTCCTCGTGTCCGTCGGCCCGGAGCGGACGCAGACGATCGAGCGTGCGTGGCGGCCGCATGCGCCACCGGGCGGGGATCGCCGGCATGAGCCCGTCGCGTCCGTCATGCCGACCCGCATCCTGGTCGTGGGGCGTGGCGGCCGCGAGCACGCGCTCGCGTGGAAGCTGGCGCCGAGCCGGGCGTCAACGAGGTCATCGTCGCGCCGGGCAGCGACGCGCATCGCGACCGAGCCGCGCGTCCGCTGCCTGCCGACGATCCCGCTCGACCGGACAGCGGTCGTCGTCGCGTCGCGCGCGCGCGAGGCCGTGGAGCTCGTCGTCATCGGGCCGGAGGCGCCGCTCGCGGCCGGCGTCGCCGACGCGCTCTCGACGGCGCGGATCGCCGTCTTCGGTCCGACGGCGGCGGCGGCCGCGGATCGAATCGAGCAAGGCGTTCTGCCACGAGGTCGCCGACGCGGCCGGCGTGCCGATGGCGCGGGCCGTGCGTTCGGCGACGCGGTACGCGGCCGCGCGCGTTCGCCGTGGACGCTGGCTCGAGCGACGGGCGCGGCGTCGTGGTCAAGGCGGACGGGCTCGCCGGCGGCAAGGGCGTCACGGTCTGCGACGCGGTCGATGACGCCGACGCGAGGCCGATCGGCCTGATCCACGACGCTGCTACGGCGACCGCCGACTGGCAGGACCGGACGGTCGTGGTCGAGGAGCGGCTCAACGGCCCGGAGGCGAGCGTCATCGCCATCTGCGACGGCCGGGACGTCGCTCGCGCTGCCGTCGGCGCGCGACCACAAGCGGCTGCTCGACGGCGACGCGGGCCCGAACACCGGCGGCATGGGCGCCTACTCGCCGCTCCCGGATCTGCCCGACGACGCGGTCGGCGACTGCTCGACGCGATTCCACCGGCCGGTCCTGGCCGAGCTGGCCCGCGCGGGACGCCGTTCCGCGGCGCGCTGTTCGCCGGGCTGATGCTGACCGCCGACGGTCCGCGTCCTGCTCGAGTTCAACGCCCGCTTCGGCGACCCGGAGACGCAGGTGATCCTGCCGCGCCTCGCCGTGCCGCTCGGCCCGCTGCTCCTCGCGGCTGCGCGCGGCGAGCTCGCCGGCGCCGCGGCTCGGCCCTCGGTCGGGCGGCAACGGCTCCCGACGCTGCCGGGCGCTGCGGTCGGCATCGTCCTGGCGGCGGCCAGGGCTATCCGGACGCAGCCGCGGTCGGCGACCGGATCGCAGGGCATCGACGACGCCCGGGCCGGCGGCGCCTCGTCTTCCATGCCGGGCACACGCCGCGATGCCGAGGGCTGCGTGCGATCCGCGGCGGGCGGCGTCCTGACGGTCGTCGGGCGCGGTCGCCGACCTGCGAGCGGCGCGCGGGCAGCCGAACGCGGCCGCAGCGCTGATCAACGTCGCCGGGCCTCCAGCGCCGGCGCGACATCGCGCCGGTGATCCGCACGACCGCCGCCTCCGCGACGGGAGCCGGCGCGATGATCCGCCGCTACACGCTGCCCGAGATGGGCGCGATCTGGTCCGACGAGGCGCGCTTCGAGCACATGCTGCGGGTCGAGATCGCGGTCGCCCGCGCGCAGGTCGGCGCGCGGGCTCGGTCCCGCCGGACGCGCTCGCCGCCATCGAGGCGCGCGCGCGCGTCGACGTGGACCGCATCGCCGAGCTGGAGCGGACGACCGACCACGACGTCATCGCCTTCGTCAGCCAGGTGGCGGAGACGGTGGGTGCCGAGGGCCGGTACCTGCACTTCGGGCTGACCAGCAGCGACGTGGTGGACACCGCGCTGGCGCTCCAGCTGCGCGCCGCCGGCGAGCTCCTGCTCGAGCGACTGCGACCGGCTGCTCGCCGTCTCGTCGCGCGCGCCCGCGCCGAGGCCGGGCACCGTGATGATGGGCCGGACCCATTCGGTCCATGCCGAGCCGATCACCTTCGGCCTGAAGCTGGCCGGCTGGGCGTTCGAGCTCGACCGTGACCGGCGCCGGCTTGCGGCCGCCGTCGGACGAGATCGGCACCGGCAAGCTCTCGGGGCCCGGTCGGCACCTACAGCCAGCTCGGCCCGGACGTCGAGGCGGAGGTCATGGCCGAGCTCGGCCTCCACGTCGATCCGGTCAGCACCCAGATCGTCCAGCGCGACCGTCACGCGGCGTTTCTTGCCGCGATCGCGATCATGGGCGGCTCGCTGGAGCGGTTCGCGACGGAGATCCGCAACCTCCAGCACACGGAGATCGGCGAGGTCCAGGAGCCGTTCAGGCCGGGCCAGAAGGGCTCAGTCGCGATGCCCCACAAGCGCAACCCGATCCTCTCCGAGCGGATCGCCGGTCTCGCCCGGCTGCTCCGCGGCTACGCCCAGACCGGGCTCGAGGACCAGCCGCTGTGGCACGAGCGCGACATCAGCCACTCGCTCGGCGGAGCGGGTCGCGCTGCCCGACGCGACGACGCTGCTCGACTACATGCTCGTGCGCATGACCGGCGCTCGTCGACGGGCTCGTCGTCCGGCCGGAGCGGATGCGCGAGAACATCGAGCGCGGCCTCGGGCTGCACGCGTCGTCGCGCGTCCTGACCGCTGCTCGTCGAGTCGGCCGGGCTCAATCGCGAGGAGGCGTACGCGATCGTCCAGCGCGCGGCCCTGCGCGCCGCCGACGAGCGCCGGCCCGCTGCGCGACCTGCTCGCGGTCGACCCGGACGTCGCGCGCAAGCTCGGCGCTCGAGCAGCTCGATGCCTGCTTCGACGACGTCGATCGTGCCTGCGCCACGTGCCCGACGATCATCGCGCGCCTCGACGCGCTGCGAGCGCGTCGCCGACTCGGCGAGGGCGTGGCCGATGCTCGCCGCTGACGGCGTTCGTCCGATCCGGCAAGGTCCGCGACCTCTACGAGCTGCCCGATGGGCACCTCGTCCTCGTGGCGTCGGACCGCGTCAGCGCATTCGACGTCGTCCTGCCCACCGACATCCCCGACAAGGGCCGGGTGCTGACCGGCCTGTCACGGTTCTGGTTCGCGCGAGACCGCGGGCATCGTCCCGAACCACCTCCTCGACACAGACCCGGCGACTGGCCGAAGGCGTCGACGCCGGCCGACGAGCTGCGCGGGCGGCATGATGATCTGCCAGCCGTGCAGCGGTCGTGCCGGTCGAGGCGGTCGTGCGCGGCTACCTCGCCGGTTCGGGCTGGAAGGAGTACCAGCGCAACGGGGACGGTCTGCGGCGTGGCGTTGCCGCCCGGGCTTCGCGAGAGCGACCAGCTGCCCGAGCCGATCTTCACCCCTGCGACGAAGGCCGAGCAGGGGGCGCACGACGAGAACATCACCTTCGACGGCATGGTCGAGCACCTGGCGACCGCCAGCATCGTGCCTGCCGAGCTGGCAGGGGCGGTTGCCGAGACGATCCGGGATCACGCGATCCGCCTGTACCGCTACGGCGGCGCGGTGGCAGCGCGAGCCGGGATCCTGCTTGCCGACACCAAGTTCGAATTCGGGTTCGGCTTCGGGGACGAGGGCGATCCGGGGGGCGGCCAGGAGCGGCTTCCACGCGGCCCGCTCGAAGACGCGCTGCTCCTCATCGACGAGGTCCTGACGCCGGACTCGTCGCGGTTCTGGGACGCGGCCACGTACCAGCCGGGTCGGGCGCAGGCGAGCTACGACAAGCAGTTCGTCCGCGACTGGCTGGAGACCAGGGCTGGGACAGGACGGCTCCCGGGCCGGCGCTGCCGGAGGAGTCGTGGCCGGGACCCGCGCTCGCTATGTCGAGGCCTACGAGCGGATCACCGGCGCCAGCTTCGAGCGCTATCTCCAGGAGGACGTCATCGCCCGATGAGCAGCCATCGCTTCGCCGTCAACGTGATGCCCAAGCCGGGCATCCTCGATCCGCAGGGGCGGGCGGTGGAGGGCAGCCTCGGGCACCTCGGGATCCAGGGCGTGTCGCGGCGTTCGGGTCGGGCCGGCGCGTCGAGCTGACCGTCGATGCAGCCGATGACGCCGCTGCTCGCGGCGTCGTCGAACGGCTTGCTCGCGAGCTGCTGTCGAACCCGTTGATCGAGGCGTACGAGATCGAGCGCCATGGGCACGCCGGCCGTGGCGGGGAGCGCGCCTGATGCCGGTCCGGATCGGCGTCGTCGTGTTTCCCGGGCTCCAACTGCGACCGCGACACGGCGCTCGGGCTGCGCACCGCCGGCGCGGAGCCCGTCGAGCTGTGGCACGAGCACGCCTCGCTCGACGGCGTCGCGGCGGTCATCCTGCCGGGCGGCTTTGCCTACGGCGACTACGTGCGTGCCGGGGTCATCGCGCGGTTCAGCCCGGTCATGCGCGCCGTGGCGGACTTCGCCCGTGAGGGCGGGCTCGTGCTCGGGATCTGCAACGGCTTCCAGGTGCTTGCCGAGGCGGGGCTGGTGCCCGGGGCGCTGCTGCGCAACCGATCGCTGCGCTTCCTCGGCCGGGACGTCGACGATCGAGCCGCAGCGTCTCGACACCGACTTCACCCGCGGGATCGACGCACGACGGCCGCTGCGCATGCCGATCGCGCACGGCGAGGGGTGCTACTACGCCGACGACGCGACGCTCGACGCGCTCGAGCGCGACGGGCAGGTCCTGTTCCGCTACGTCCGGCCCGACGGAACGACCGCCGGGGACGAGGACGGCGCGAACCCGAACGGCTCGCTGCGGGCGATCGCAGGCGTGATGAATGCCGCAGGAAACGTGGCCGGGCTCATGCCGCACCCGGAACGCGCCAGCGAGGCCGTGCTCGGGTCGGAGGACGGCCTCGGGATCCTCCGGTCGCTCGTCGACGGCGCCGCGGCGCGAACGGGGACAGGGGAGCCGGCGGTCGTGGGCGCTCGATGACCGTGGCGGAGGCGCGACCCGTGGAGCCGCTCCATCGCCGGCTCGGCGTGACCGACGAGGAGCTCGACGCCATCCGCGACCGGCTCGGTGGCCGCGATCCGAACGACCTCGAGCTGGCGATGTTCAGCGTGATGTGGAGCGAGCACTGCTCGTACAAGAGCTCCAAGCCGCTGCTGAAGACGCTCCCGACGGCCGGCGAAGGCGTGGTGGCCGGCCCCGGCGAGAACGCCGGCGTCATCTCGATCGGGGACGGGCTGGCGGTCGCGTTCAAGATCGAATCGCACAACCATCCAAGCGCCGTCGAGCCGTACCAGGGCGCCGCCACGGGCGTCGGCGGGATCCTGCGCGACATCTTCACGATGGGCGCGCGACCCATTGCGGTGCTCGACGCGCTGCGGTTCGGCGATCCGGCCGATCCGCGCACGCGGCACCTCGTCGATGGCGTCGTGCGGGGCGTCGGTGGCTACGGCAACTGCGTCGGCGTGCCGACGGTCGGTGGCGAGCTCGTCTTCGACCCGACGTACCAGGGCAACCCGCTCGTCAACGTCATGGCGATCGGGCTCCTCGAGGAGCGCCTGCTGACCCTCGCCGCCGCACCCGGTCCGGGCAACCTCGTCGTCCTGTTCGGGTCGACGACGGGTCGCGACGGGATCGGCGGCGCATCGGTGCTTGCCTCGGCCACGTTTGGCGATGACGACCCGTCGAAACGGCCGAGCGTCCAGGTCGGGGATCCATTCGCCGAGAAGCTGCTCATCGAGGCATCGCTCGAGCTGATCGAGCGTGGTCTCGTCGAGGGGCTGCAGGATCTCGGCGCAGGCGGCATCACCTGCGCGGTGTCGGAGACCGCCGATCGCGCCGGGACCGGCATCCTCGTCGACCTCGACGCGATCCCCCGGCGCGAGCCCGACATGGCGCCGTTCGAGGTGCTCATCTCCGAATTGCAGGAGCGGATGCTGGCCGCCGTGCTGCCGGAGCGCTGGGACGTCGTCCGCGAGGTGTGCCAGCGGTGGGGGATGCCGGTGGCGGTGATCGGGCGCGTGACCGCAGATGGGGACATCGCGGTGGTCGAGGGCGGCCTCGACCCAGACGGCCGTCCCGCGCCCGCTGCGCGCGAGATCGGCCGCATGCCGGCCGCGGCGCTCACGAGCGATGCCATCGTCCATACCCGCGTCGCCGAGCCGCCCGTCCACCGGCGCAATGCTCCCGCCCCCGGAGCGCCGACGCTGGTCAGCGACCGGCTGCCCGAGCGCGGCATGGATCCGGGTGCGGTCCTCCTCGGCCTCCTCGGCTCCGCGAACCTGTCGTCTCGCCGGATCGTGTTCGAGCAGTACGACTCGACGGTCGGTGCGAGCACCGCCAACGGACCGGGTCGCGGTGCGGCCGTGCTGCGGATACCCGGCACGTCGAAGGGTCTGGTCGCGTCGACGGACGGCAATCAGGCGGTCGGCGCGCTCGATCCGTGGCTCGGTGCCGCGCTCAGCGTTGCCGAGGCGACCCGCAACGTCTCGATCACCGGGGCCCGGCCGCTTGGTGTCACGAACTGCCTGAACTACGGCGACCCGACCCGACCCGTGGCGTTCTGGGAGCTCACCGAGGGCGTGCGCGGTCTCGGCGATGCCTGTCGTGCGCTCGGCCTGCCTGTCACCGGCGGAAACGTCTCGCTGTACAACGAGTCGCCGGGTGGCTCCATCGCCCCGACACCCGAGATCGGTGTCGTGGGGCTGCTGGACGATGTCGCGACGGCCGTCGGCCCGGCCTTCATGCAGGCGGGGGACGTCGTGGTCCTGGTCGGGGAGAGCGGCCCGGGGCTGGCGGGGAGCGCCTACGCCGCCCTGGCCGGGATGTCGGCCGAGGACAACGCACCGACCCTCGACCTGGCGCGGGAGGCCGCGTTGCAGGCCTTCGTGCGGGAGGCGATCGCGCGCGGGCTCGTGGAGTCGGCCCAGGACGTGTCCGGGGGCGGCCTGGCCGTGGCGCTGGCCGAGGGCGCGATGTGGGGCGGTCATGGGGCCCGAGTCCGGCTCGGCGTCGCCAACTCACCGGCCGTCGAGCTGTTCGGGGAGAGCCCGTCGCGGCTCGTTCTCACGGCCCGTCCGCGACATGCCCCGGCACTGGAGCTCCTGGCCCTCCAGCACGGGCTGCCCGTCGAGACGATCGGCACGGTCGGCGGGGAGCGGCTCGTGATCGGTCTCGCGGGGGCCGGGGCAACGGGTGCCGCCGAGGACCGCGGCGGTGACGTGGCCGATGAGCTCGACCTCGCCGTGGATGACCTGCGCCACGCCTGGGATCGTGGGCTCGGGCGCGCGCTGGGCTGGGAGTCGTAGCGATGTGCGGCGTGTTCGGGGCCGTCCTGCCCAACGGTGAGCCGACCGAGGCCGCGAACGTGGCCGCGCTCGGGCTGTTCGCGCTCCAGCACCGGGGCCAGGAATTGGCAGGGCTCGCGGTGAGCGACGGCGAGCAGCTCATGCTCTACAAGGACCTGGGCATGATCAGCACCGTCCTCGACGAGCGACGGCTGCCGAGCCTGCGTGGGCGCCTCGCGATTGCCCACTGCCGCTACTCCACCACCGGCTCGACGGTCTGGGAGAACGCGCAGCCCACCTTCCGGCTGGGACCGCAGCGCGCGATCGCCATCGGGCACAACGGCAACCTCGTGAACACGCGCGAGCTGCTCGATCAGCTGCCGGGTGGTCGTGCCAGGCTGCCCGCCTCGACCGACACCGAGCTCCTCACCGCGCTGCTGGCCGACGAGCCCGCTGGCGACACGGTCGAGGCGCTGCGGCGCGTCCTGCCCCGCGTCCGTGGGGCGTACAGCCTGGTGGTGCTCGACGAGCGGCGCGTGATCGGCGTGCGCGATCCGTTCGGCTTCCGGCCGCTCGTGCTGGGCCGCATGCCGCACCCGACCGGCGCTACGGGCCTGTGGGTCGACGACGATGCGACGACCGGCTGGTGTCTCGCGTCGGAGACCGCCGCACTCGATATCGTCGGCGCCGAGTACGTCCGGGACGTGGAGCCGGGGGAGCTGGTGATCCTCGAGCCGGGCGTCGCCCCGAGGTCAGTTCGATTCGCCGACGCCACCCCCGCCCTGTGCGTGTTCGAGCTCATCTACTTCGCGCGACCGGACACGTACATGGAAGGCCGCAACCTGTACGAGGCGCGGCGCCGGATGGGGATCCAGCTCGCGCGCGAGCACCCGACCGACACGGACATGGTCATGCCCGTGCCCGACACCGGCGCGCCCGCAGCTGCCGGGTTCGCCGAGGAGGCCGTCATCCCGTACCGCGAGGGCCTCGTTCGGAATCGGTACACCGGTCGCACCTTCATCCAGCCGTCGCAGACCATGCGGCAGCGGGGCGTGACCATCAAGCTCAACCCGCTCCGCGAGGTGGTGCGCGGCCGGCGGCTCACGGTCGTCGACGACTCGATCGTGCGCGGGACGACGACGAAGCAGATCGTTGCGCTGCTCCGCAAGGCCGGGGCGACCGAGGTCCACCTGCGCATCTCGGCGCCGCCGATCTTCCACCCGTGCTTCTACGGGATCGATACGCAGATCGAGACCGAGCTCATCGCCGCGACCCACACCGAGGAGCAGATCCGCGACTTCGTCGGTGCCGATTTGCTCGGCTACCTCTCGATCCGGGGCGTGCTCGCGGCGCTCGAGCTCCCGTACGAGCGGTTCTGCTTCGCCTGCTTCGACGGTCGCTATCCGGAGCCCGTGCCGTATGACGCGGCCTCCCGCAAGTTCGTCCTGGAGGAGACGGTTGCCGGTCGAGCGTGATGCCTATGTCCGGGCCGGCGTCGATGTCGCGGCGGGGGAGCGGGCGGTCAACCTCATGCGCGACGCCGTGGGGTCGACCCACCGGCCGGAGGTCGTCGGCGGTCTTGGCGGCTTCGGCGGGGCGTTCGAGATCCCGGAGGGGTACCGCCGCCCGCTGCTGATCGCTTCGACCGACGGCGTCGGCACCAAGACGGCGATTGCCAGCGCACTCGGGCGCTACGACACGATCGGGATCGACCTCGTGGCGATGTGCGCGGACGATGTTGTGTGCACCGGCGCCGAGCCACTCGCCTTCCTGGACTACGTGGCGGTCGCGCGGCTCGACCCGATCGGGGTGGCGGAGCTGGTGGGGTCCGTGGCCGCCGGCTGCCGCGAGGCCGGCTGCGCGCTGGTCGGCGGCGAGACGGCGGAGCACCCCGGGCTCATGCCCGTCGACTCGTTCGACCTCGCCGGAACGTGCATCGGCGTCGTGGAGCGGGACGCGGTGATCGACGGCAGCGCCGTCCGGGCCGGCGACGCGATCCTGGGCCTGCCCGCCTCAGGGCTCCACGCCAACGGGTTCTCGCTCGTTCGGTCGCTCGTCTCGAAATGGAACCTCGATCTCCACCGGCCATACCAGGAGCAGCTCCGGCGCTCGCTTGGCGACCAGGAGCGGGACGAGGCCCTCGCGGTCGAGCCGGGCCACGAGCTGGCAACCCTGGGCGAGGTCCTGCTGACGCCGACCCGGATCTATGCCCGGGCGATCCTCGCCGCTCGAAAGGAGCTTCGAAGGGCCGGTCACGACATCCGAGGTCTCGCCCATATCACGGGCGGGGGACTGCCCGGGAACGTCCCCCGCGCCCTGCCCGAGGGACTCGCGGCTCGCGTCGATCCCGGAACGTGGACGATGCCATCGGTCCAGCGGCTCATCGGGGCGCTCGGGGGCATGGACGCTCGCGAGATCCGGGCCACGTTCAACGGCGGGATCGGGATGATCGCGGTCGTGGCACCGGATGCCGTCGAGGCGGCCCAGAGCGCATTCGGGACACAGGGGCTCGATGCGCCGATGATCGGTGTCGTCGTGGCGCCCGACGGACCGAGCGGGGCGCGCTACGTGGAGGGCTCGCTCGGGTGACGGGGCGGATCGCGGTCGGCGTGTCGGGCGCCGGCTCGAACCTGCGCGCGCTCGTGGCCGCCGCGGAACGCGGTCTGCTTGGGGCCGAGGTCGTGCTCGTCTTCGCCGATCGGGCATGTCCGGCGCTGGCGTGGGCCGAGGAGCAGGGGATCGACACGGCCCTCGTTGCCGACGGCGCCGATGCGGCCCTGGCCGACACGCTGGCCGGCGCTCGGCCCGACGTCATCGTGCTGGCCGGCTACATGCGCCTCATCGGCCCGCGCGTGATCGAGGCCTTCGCGGGTCGCATCCTCAACACGCACCCTTCGCTGCTGCCCGCGTTCCCCGGCGCGCACGCCGTCCGCGACGCGCTTGTCCACGGCGTCACGGTGACCGGCGTCACGGTCCATCTCGTCGACGAGACGCTCGATGGGGGGCCGATCGTCGCGCAGGAGCCGGTCCCGATCCTGCCGGAGGACGACGAGACGTCGCTGCACGAGCGGATTCGCGGGATTGAGCACCGGCTGTTGCCACGGATCGTCGGTCAGCTGCTGGCGGGTGCCCGGATCGCGGAGGGCCGTCGCGTCCGCCTCGACGCGGGACGCGCCGACGCCGCCGTTCCCCGGCCGCGGCGGGCGCTCCTGTCCGTGTCCGACAAGACGGGACTGACGGCGTTCGCGGCACGGCTTGCCGAACTCGGCTTCGAGCTCGTGTCCACCGGTGGTACCGCGCGCACGCTCCGTGACGCGCGCCTCGCCGTGACCGATGTGGCCGCCCTGACCGGGTTCCCCGAGATGCTCGACGGCCGTGTGAAGACCCTGCACCCGCGGGTCCATGCTGGCCTCCTGGCGGATCGCCGGCTCGATGCGCACCGCCGGCAGCTCATCGAAGCGGGGATCGACCCGTTCGAGCTCGTGGTCGTGAATCTCTACCCGTTCGCCGAGGCCGCCGCGCGCCCGGGGATCGGGTTCGACGAGCTGATCGAGGAGATCGACATCGGCGGCCCCTCGATGGTCCGGGCCGCGGCGAAGAACCACGCAAATGTCGCGATCGTCACGTCGCCGGATCGCTACGCAGCGGTGCTCGTTGCCCTCGAACGGGATGGCGAGGTGCCCGCGGGCCTTCGGTCCATCCTCGCGCTCGAGGCGTTCCGGCACACGGCCGCCTACGACGCCCGGATCGCCGCCGAGCTGCCCGCTCGGATGACGGCGGCCGGTGTGGACCTGCCCGACGAGCCCGGCCTCCCTGGCGCCGCCGACCCGTACCCACCGACGCTGACCGTGACGTTCGAGAAGGTCGAGACGCTGCGCTACGGCGAGAACCCGCATCAGCCCGCGGCTCGCTATCGGCGGGTCGGGGCAGCGACCGCCGACGGCCCGTTCGCCACGGGGGACGCGCCGCTCCAGGGCAAGCCGCTGTCCTACAACAACGTGCTCGATGCGTCCGCCGCAGACGCGGTTGGCCGTGCGCTGCGTGGTCCGGGCGTGGTGATCGTGAAGCACACGAACCCGTGTGGCGTTGCCGAACGCCGGACCCTGCTCGAGGCGTGGCATGCTGCGCTCGAATCGGACCCCGTGTCCGCGTTCGGGGGTGTGGTCGCCCTGACCCGGCCGATCGACCGGGCCGTTGCCGAGGCGCTCGTCGGCATCTTTCTCGAGATCGTCATCGCCCCAGCGGTGGATGACGCGGCTCGCGAGGTCCTGCGGACAAAACCGAACCTGCGGGTCCTGCTCGATCCGGCCCTTGCCGAGGATGCCCCGCAACATGGCCGCGCGGACCCGCTCGGTTCGATCAGGACGGCCGGTGGCGCAGTCCTCGTCACGGCCGCCGACACGCTCCCCGACGACGCGGCGGTCTGGCAGCAGGCGACGCGCCGGGCCCCGACCGACACCGAGCACCTGGACCTCGACCTGGCCTGGCGGATCGTGCGTGGCGTGACCTCGAATGCGATCGTGCTCGTCCGCGACCGGCGGCTCATCGGGCTCGGCTCGGGCCAGACGAGTCGGGTCGACGCGGCGCGCCAGGCGGTCGAGAAGGCCCGCACGATCCTCGGCGCGGACTGCGTCATCGGTGCCGCCTGCGCCTCCGACGCCTTCTACCCGTTCCCGGACGGCGTCGACGTCTGTCTCGCTGCCGGGGTCAGCGCGTTCGTCCAGCCCGGTGGCTCGATGCGCGATGCGGACGTCATCGATGCGGTGGACCGGGCAGGCGCGACGATGCTGCTCACGGGGGTCCGCCACTTCCGTCACTGAGCGCGGGCCGCTGCTAGGATCGGCCTCCCATGGACGACCGCGTACTACCTCACGACGGCGATCGCGTACGCGAACAACAAGCCCGGCCTGCACACCCTGTACGAGGTGATCGGTGCGGACGTGCTGGCGCGCTGGCATCGGATGACCGGCTCGGAGACGCGATTTCTCACGGGCACGGACGAGCACTCGATCAACATCGCGACAAAGGCCATCGAGGCGGGTCTCGCGCCGAAGGCGTTCGTGGACGAGAAGGTCGAGCTGTTCAAGGCCGCGGAGGACGCCCTCGCGATCAGCCCCGACCGCTTCATCCGGACGACCGATCCGGATCACGTTCGGGCCGCCCAGGAGATGGTGCGCCGTGCACACGCCCGGGGCGACGTCTATCTCGGCACCTACGAGGGCTGGTACTGCCCGAACGAAGGGTTCCGCAACGCCACGGACGTCCAGGAGACCGCTCGCGGGACCATCTGCCCGAACCACCCCGAGGTCCCGCTCGAGTGGCTCACCGAGAAGAACTGGTTCTTCCGGCTGTCGGCCTACCAGGAGCGGCTCGAACGCCACTTCGAGGAGCATCCCGACTTCGTCCAGCCCGACTTCCGGCGCAACGAGATGCTCGGCTTCATCCGGCAGGGGCTCGAGGACTTCTCGATCAGTCGCGAGCGCACACCCGGCGACTGGGGCATTCCCTTCCCGGTCCGCGAGGACGGCTCGAGCTCGCAGCTGCCCGACGGCTCGTGGGACCCGGCCGCGGGCAAGATCTACGTCTGGTTCGATGCCCTCATCAACTACATCACGGGCGCGGGCTTTCCCGACGATCCGGAGGCCTTCGCACGCTGGTGGCCGGCCGACCTGCACGTCATCGGCAAGGACATCGCCCGGTTCCACACGATCTTCTGGCCCGCGATGCTCTGGAGCGCCGGGCTCGAGGCGCCCCGCCACGTGTGGGTCCACGGCTGGCTCCTGACCGGCGGCGAGCGGATGAGCAAGAGTCGCGGCAACTTCCTCGATCCGCACGACATGGTGGCCGCCCTGGGGTCCGACGGCACGCGCTACGTCACCCTCCGCGAGGTCGCCTTCGACCGTGACACCGAGGTCTCCTGGGACTCGTTCGTCCGGCGCTACAACGCCGACCTTGCCAATGACTTCGGGAACCTGCTCAACCGCACGGTCTCGATGACGAACCGCTACCTGGATGGCGAGCGGCCCGATCCGCGATCGCCGGAGGAGGCGCCCCTCGCCGAAAGCTGGCGGGCGGTCGCCGCCACCTACGCGGAGCGTGTCGAGTCGTGCCTGCTCCACGACGCGCTCGCAGGCCTCTGGACGTTCGTCACCGAGGCGAACAAGGTCGTCGATGCGGAGCAGCCCTGGGTGCTCGCGAAGGCGGTCAAGGCGGGTGATGGCGCTGCGGAGGTTCGATTGCGGGCGGTCCTGGGTGACCTGCTCGAGGCGTGCCGGCTCATCGGGCTCGCCGCCGCCCCGTTCCTGCCGGCGACGGCGCCTCGCGTCCTCGCCCAGCTCGGGCACGCGTACGCGTACGGGCCGGACGGGAACGGCGGGCCGCGGCTGGCCCAGGAGCTCGAATGGGGCCGCTTCATCGGCGAGGCCGGCCGTGTCGCGGCGCCCGAGCCCCTGTTTCCGCGACTGGAGATCGAGGCGCCCGAGACGGTCGACGCCGGCGCCGGGTAGCCAGGGGTCGTGCGCCTCGTCGACAGCCACTGCCACCTCAATGCCGACCGCTTCGAGGGCGACGTGGACGTCGTGCTCGCAGCGGCTCGTGCGGCCGGCGTTGAACGGATCCTCGTCCCGGGCTGGAACGTGGCATCGAGCGCCCGCGCACTCGAGCTCGTGGATCGCGTGCCGTGGCTGGATGCGGCCGTCGGCGTGCATCCGCACGATGCAGCGAAGGTCGACGAGGCCGCATGGACACGGCTGGCCCGCGACGGTGCCGACCCGCGGGTCGTGGCGGTCGGGGAGACCGGGCTCGACTACGATCGGGTCTTCTCGCCCGTGCCGGACCAGCTCGCGAACTTGCGCCGGAACCTCGCGCTGGCCCTCGAGACGGGCAAGCCGGCGATCCTGCACTGTCGTTCCGCGGCGGGCCGGCGCGATGCACAGGACGCCCTGCTGCAGGAGCTCCGTTCGGCGGGCGTGGGGGGTTCGGGTTGGGCCGCGGCCTTCCGCGATCGACCGCCGGCGGTGATCCATTCATTCTCGGGTCCCGTCGACTACGCCCGCGCCGTCCTCGATCTTGGCCTCGCGGTCAGCTTCTCCGGCCTCGTCTTCCGGGCCGGCGAGGAGGCGTCCGCCGAGGTGGCGCGGATCGTGCCTGCGGACCGGCTGCTGGTCGAGACCGATTCGCCCTACCTGGCGCCGCCCGGAGCACCGCGCGGCCGCAACGCTCCCGAGTGGGTCGGCATCACCGCGAGCTGGGTGGCGGATCAGCGCCGCGAGGATGCCGGGCAGCTGGGTTCGGCCCTCGTGGCCGCGTACGACCGAAGCTTCCCGCGGTCGCGCCCGCGCTGAAACGGCGCGTGCAAGTCACCTGCAAGACGGCGCCACGCGAGCGGCGTGCGGCTGCCCCGTGCGGCTTCGTAGCGTGGTCCCAGGACACCCACGAGGGTCGCGAACGATGCCAACCGGCTGGACCGACAAGCAGGAACGCCAGTTCGAACGCGTGAAGGCTTCGTACCTTGCGCGCGGACGTTCGGTCCGCAAGGCCGAGGAGCTCGCCGCGCGGCTCGTCAACAAGCAGCGCCGCGAGCGTGGCGAGACCAGGAAGGACACCCCACGATGACCCGTATCGGTTATGCGCTCTCGAGCGAGGAGCACACCCCAAACACGCTCGTCGACAACGCCCGGTCGGCCGAGGAGACCGGCTTCGAGTTCGCGCTCATCTCCGATCACTATCACCCGTGGGTCGACGCCCAGGGGCATGCGCCGTTCGTCTGGTCGATCCTGGGCGGGATTGCGCGCGCGACCGAGCGCCTCGAGATCGGGACCGGCGTGACGTGTCCGACCATGCGGACGCACCCCGCGATCATCGCCCAGGCGGCGGGCACGATCGGTTCGATGATGCCCGGGCGGTTCTTCCTGGGGGTTGGGACCGGCGAGAACCTCAACGAGCACATCCTTGCCGAGAAGTGGCCCGAGTACGACGTCCGCGAGGAGATGCTCGAGGAGGCGGTCGAGGTGATCCGGCTGCTGTGGGAGGGCGAGCAGGCCAGCTACTACGGGAGCTACTACTCGCTCGAGAACGCACGGGTCTACGACCTGCCCGACTCCGCGCTCACCGATCCACGTCGCCGCGTCGGGCCCGAAGGCGGCCGAGATGGCTGGCCGGATCGGCGACGGCCTGATCAGCGTCGGCCCGAACAAGGAGGTCGTCGAGGCGTTCCGCGCGGCCGGTGGCGAGGGCAAGCCCGTCTACGGCCAGCTGACGCTGTGCTGGGCGCAGAGCAAGGACGAGGCGGTCAAGACAGCCCTCGAGATCTGGCCGAACGCGGCGATCAAGGGCGAGGCCAGCCAGGAGCTGCCGGTGCCGGCGCACTTCGAGCAGCTCGCCCAGTCAGTCACGCCCGAGATGATGGCCGAGGCGATCCCATGCGGCCCGGACCCGCAGCCCGTGATCGACCTGTTCCGGCAGTACGAGGAGGCCGGCTTCGACCACATCTACCTGCACCAGGTCGGCCCCGACCAGCAAGGCTTCTTCCGGTTCGCGCAGCAGGAGCTGCTGCCGGTCTTCGGCCGCACGAAGGCGGGGTCGTCGGCCGGCTGAGGTTGGCGCGGGAGCCGCGCCTCGGGCGGCGCCGGCCCCTGGAACGTCGGCCGTTCCAACGGGCGAACGAGGTGTCCATCGGTTCTTGATTGGTCCGGCCGGCGATCCATCCGACCGCCGGCGGGCCCTGACGTCCGCCGAGTGGTCCGCGTAGCGTTCCATCCGACCGCGGCGTGTCCAGCCATTCGCCCGTTGGGTCGCTGAACGTTCCAGATCCGGAGGGCCCCACCTGGCCCGCCCCTTGGTTCTCTCCCGAGAATCAACGGACCATGGAGGCACCCGGGAAGGGCGAAATCGCTTCCCCACGGGCTCCAAGGCGGCCGAAAGAGGCGAATCCGGTTCTCCCGGAGATCCAACTCAGCCACCATCTGCGGGAGTTGGGTCCGTTGGTTCTTGCCGGGAACCAACGTCGAGGCGTGGAGCCGCGCCCGCCACACACTCCTCCAGACCCGTCCAGAACACTCTCGAACGGGTTGACATTCGGCCCCTCGATTCGCTAAGGTGTTAGCACTCTCGAACTGAGAGTGCCAGCGACGAACAGTCCGCAGACCTGTCGCTCCCCGGGGACACCACCCGGACGGCGCGTCGCGACGGAACGTCGCAGTCAGATACCCGATGCCGGATGGCCGGCCAGTGCCATCAGAGGAGGAACGCACCGTTGGCAACCGCCACTGCTGCCTCGACCAAGCTTCGCCCCCTCGGCGACCGCGTGGTCATCAAGCCGACTCCGCGCGAGGAGATGACCAAGAGCGGCATCGTCCTGCCGGATACCGCCAAGGAGAAGCCCCAGGAGGGTGAGATCCTGGCCGTCGGTCCGGGTGCCTTCGACAACGAAGGCAAGCGTCAGCCGATCGACGTCGAGGTGGGCCAGAAGGTCCTCTACGCCAAGTACGCCGGGACCGAGTTCAAGGTGGACGGCGACGAGCTGCTGATCGTCAGCCAGAAGGACATCCTCGCGGTCGTCACGGACTAGCTCCGGTCGAACGCTCGTCCCAGCCCAACCCACGAATTTCCTGGAGGAACCACCGAATTGGCTAAGCAGCTGATCTTTGACGAGACCGCTCGTCGATCGCTCAAGCGGGGCATCGATCGCCTCGCCGACGCGGTCAAGGTGACCATCGGCCCCAAGGGCCGCAACGTCGTGCTCGACAAGAAGTTCGGGTCGCCCACGATCACGAACGACGGCGTCACGATCGCCCGTGACATCGAGCTCGACGATCCGTTCGAGAACATGGGTGCGCAGCTTCTCAAGGAAGTCGCCACCAAGACCGACGACGTTGCCGGCGACGGCACGACGACCGCGGTCGTCCTCGGCCAGGCAATGGTCTCCGAGGGCCTGCGCGTCGTGACCGCGGGTGCCAACCCGATGGTCGTCAAGCGCGGCATCGAGAAGGCCGTCGAGGTCGTCGTGGCCGAGATCAAGGCCCAGGCTCGCCCGGTCGACAACCGCGAGCAGATCGCGGCCGTCGCGGCGATCAGCGCCGCGGATCCCGAGGTCGGCGAGGTCATCGCCGAGGTGATGGACAAGGTCGGCAAGGACGGCGTCATCACCGTCGAGGAAGGCCAGAGCCTCGGGCTCGAGAAGGAATACACCGAGGGCATGCAGTTCGACCGGGGCTATCTCTCGGCGTACTTCGTGACCAACCCCGATCGGATGGAGTCGGTTCTCGACAACCCGCTCATCCTGATCACCGACAAGAAGATCTCGAGCGTTCCGGACATGCTGCCGGCCCTCGAGAAGGGTCTCCAGCAGGGCAAGCCGATCCTCATCATCGCCGAGGACATCGACGGTGAGGCTCTCGCGACGCTCGTCGTCAACAAGCTCAAGGGCACCATCTCGGTGCTGGCCGTCAAGGCCCCGGGCTTCGGCGATCGCCGCAAGGAGATGCTCCGCGACATCGCCACGCTGACCGGCGGCACCGTCATCAGCGAGGAGGTCGGCCGCAAGCTCGACTCCGTGACGGCCGAGGACTTCGGTTCCGCCCGCCGCGTCGTCGCGACCAAGGACGACACCACGATCGTGGACGGCGACGGCTCGGCCGACGCCATCAAGGCGCGCATGACCCAGATCAAGGCGCAGATCGAGGACACGACCTCGGACTACGACCGCGAGAAGCTCCAGGAGCGCCTCGCCAAGCTGTCCGGTGGCGTCGCCGTCATCAAGGTCGGCGCTGCGACCGAGGTCGAGCTCAAGGAGAAGAAGCACCGCATCGAGGATGCCCTCTCGACGACCCGCGCGGCCGTCGAGGAAGGCCTCGTCGCCGGCGGTGGCACGACGCTCCTGCAGGCGATCCCGGCGCTCGACAGCCTCAAGCTCGAGGGTGACGAGCAGGTCGGCGTGGACATCGTCCGCAAGGCCCTCGAGGCGCCCGCCCGCCAGATCGCCGACAACGCCGGCGCTCGTGGCGAGGTGATCGTCGACCAGGTCCGTGGCATGGAAGCCGGCCACGGCTACGACGCCCTCAAGGGTGAGTACGGCGACCTCTTCGCGAAGGGGATCGTCGACGCAGCCAAGGTCACCCGCTCCGCGCTGCAGAACGCTGCCTCGATCGCCGCGATGGTCCTGACCACGGAGACGCTGGTCACCGACATCCCGGAGAGGGAGAAGGCAGGCGCGGCCGGCGGCCACGAGCACGGCGGCGGCGGGATGGACTTCTAGTCCGATCCTCGTCTCTGACGAACAGGAGAGAGCCCGGGCCCACGGCCCGGGCTCTTTCGATTTATCCGGAGGATCGAAGCCCGACAGGGAGGAGTCGCAGGCCGCAGTCCGAGCTCACGGCGCGGATCGGCAGGACGGCTGCGCGCGTGCTCGCGATCGAGGGCATCACGCGGTATGACCACCTGACGACGGTGACCGCCGTCCGGCTGCTCGCGCTGCACGGGATCGGACCAAAGGCCGTCCGCGTGCTGCGCGAGGAGCTCACCGCACGCGGGCTCGCCTTCGCTGACGGCTGAGCAGTGCGCGCCGGCTCGTACGGGGCTGGACCGAGTCGTGATACTGCACCCAAACGGAGAAGGTATCCGGAGGGTGCAGATGTATCGGATTCGACGGTTCGGGATCAGGAGCACCGCGGTGGTCGCGGGCACGATGTACTTCGTGACCACGCTGTTCTTCGTCGCGCTGGCGGCGGTCTTCATCGCGGTGGCCGGTGCCGATAGCGGCTTCGCTGCGGGCGGCGCCGCTGGAGTACTCATCGGGGGCGTGGTCGTCGCCCTGTTGTATGGCGTGATCGGGGCGATCATCACCGCCATCGTCTGCTGGATCTACAACATCGTGGCCGGCTCGGTCGGCGGGATCCAGGTGCAGGTCGAATTGGTCAGCCCCCCGTCCCCGGCCCCGGTCTGGGGACCCGTGAACGCCGGTACGCCAGACGCCCCCGCCGGATCCTGGGGACCGCCGCCGGCCGCCGGCTCCACGACGAGCGCACCCACGACCCCGAGCCAGACGGGCTGGTCGGCACCGCCGTCCACGACGGACACGGCGCCATACGACCCGGCGGCGCCCCGCAACGACTGAGCGATGCCGTTCGACACCGACACGCTCGAGCGCCTCGCCCAGTCGAAGACGGTCCGGATCGAGACCCAGGCGCCGGACGGTCCGGTCCATCACGCGACGATCTGGGCCGTCGTGCATGGCGATCGCGTCTTCGTCCGCTCGTGGAAGGGCGCGACGGCTCGTTGGTACCGTGAGGCGGTCGCGAACCCGGCCGTCGCCCTCCACCTGGGGAAGGTGCGCCTGCCCGCAACCGCGATCCCGGCGAGCGATCCCGACTCGATCGAGCGGTGCTCGGAGGCCCTCCAGGAGAAATACGCCGGCAACCCATCGACCCGGTCCATGCTTGGTGCCGAGATCCTCGAGACCACCCTTCGGATCGAGCCCGCCTGACGTCCCGACGTGCCCCGGATACGGCCGCGGAGAGCGCCCCGACCTACAATGACCGGGTGAGTCCCACCTCCCGTCGGCGCAGCCGAGCGCAGCCGCTCGACGATGCGATCGGCGCCCCGGGCACCCTCTTCGCGGACGTTGCCGATCCTCCCGCCGCCGCGCCGCAGGAGCCAGACTGGCTCAGCGAGGCGCCGGGCCCCGCTGATGCCGACCCGCCCGCGCCGCCGGACGCAATGGCGCTCGCCGAGGCCGAGTCGCGACGGAAGGCGGCGCGCCACGCGCGCGGCGAGGAGATCGTCGCCCGCGCTCAACCCCGAGCAGGCCCGCGCGGTCACGACGACCGACGGGCCCGCTGCTGATCCTCGCCGGCGCGGGCTCGGGCAAGACGCGCGTCCTGGCGCACCGGGTCGCGTACCTCATCGGCGTCAAGGACGTCGCGCCGTGGCGGATCCTCGCCGTCACGTTCACCAACCGGGCCGCGGCCGAGCTGCGCGAGCGGATCATCAGCCTCGTCGGCGAGCCGGGCCGAGACGTCCAGGCCGGCACGTTCCACTCGCTGTGCGCGCGGGTCCTGCGCCGGGACGGCGAGGCGATCGGGATCGACCGGCGCTTCGTCATCTACGACACCGACGACCAGCAGGCGCTGATGAAGCAGATCCTCCGCGAGGAGGACATGCCGCTGACCGGCGAGTTCCGGCCGTGCGCGTCCTGGGCGCGATCAGCCGGTCGAAGAACGAGATGCTCGACCCGGCGTTCCTCGCCGAGCACGCGGTCAACCACCGCGAGCGCACGATCGCCCGGCTGGCGACGCGCTACCAGGAGCGGCTGCAAGCAGGGCGCATGCGCTCGACTTCGACGACCTCCTGCTCGAGGCGGTCCGGCTGTTCGACGAGGCCCCCGACGTGCTCGCGCAGTACCAGGAACGCTGGCGCTACCTCCACGTCGACGAGTACCAGGACACGAACCGCGCGCAATACCTGTGGGTCCGGGCGCTCGCGCAAGACCCACGGGAACCTCTGCGTGGTCGGCGACGACGACCAGTCGATCTATTCGTGGCGCGGCGCCGACCTGCGCAACATCCTCGACTTCGAGCGCGACTGGCCCGAAGGCGACCGTGGTCAAGCTCGAGCAGAACTACCGCTCGACGCAGCTGATCCTCGACGCCGCGCATGCCGTCGTCTCGCGCAACACGGCGCGCAAGGACAAGAAGCTCTGGACCGAGAACGCCGGCGGCGTCCGGATCCAGCGCTTCGAGGCGTACAACGAGGACGAGGAGGCCGAGTGGATCGCGCGCCAGGTCGAGGGGCTCGTCGGCGGCCGCGGCAGCGCCCTGGCCCGCCGCGGCCGACGACGACGAGTCCGAGAGCCGGTTCCGCGCCCGCGACATCGCGGTGATGTACCGGATGAACGCGCAGTGCCGGGCGATCGAGGAGTCGTTCCTGCGCTACGGGATGCGCTACCAGCTCGTCGGCGGCACGCGGTTCTACCACGGCGCGAGGTCAAGGACGCGCTCGCGTACCTGCGCATCCTGCGCTCCGACACGGACGCGTCCGCGTTCGAGCGGATCATCAACGTGCCCGGCGCGGGGCATCGGCGAGAAGACGATCGAGGTGCTGCGCGCGGCTCGCCGCCCGCGAGGGTGGGACCTACTGGAGCGCGATCGAGGCGGCCGCCGCGGGCGAGCTCGAGGGCTCGCGCCACGGACCCGGAACGCGCTGGCCGAGTTCGCGGCGCTCGTCCGACGGCTGCGGACGCGGGTCGGCGTGCTGGCGCTCCCCGAGCTGCTCGACGACGTGCTGGAGGCGTCGGGCTACCGGGCGATGCTCGCCGACGGCTCCGAGGAGGGCGAGGAACGCTGGGCGAACCTGCTCGAGCTGCGCGCGGTCACGACCCGCTACGACGACCTCGCGCCCGGAGGACGCGCTCGACCGGCTGCTCGAGGAGACGGCGCTCGTCGCCGACCAGGACTCGTACGAGGGGGATGCGGACGCGGTGACGCTGATCACGCTCCACGCCGCCAAGGGCCTCGAGTTCCCGGTCGTCTTCATCGCGGGCCTCGAGGAGGGGGTCTTCCCGCACAGCCGAGCGCTCGACGACGAGAAGGAGATGGAGGAGGAGCGCCGGCTGGCGTACGTCGGCATCACCCGCGCGAAGCGCCGGCTGTACCTGACGCACGCCTGGCGCCGCGCGACGTGGGGCATGGGCCAGGCGACGCGTCCCGTCGCGGTTCCTGCATGGAGATCCCGGCCGAGCTGATGGTCGGGTCCGCAGCTCGGGCGGCTGCGGACGACGCGGCGACCTCGACCTGGACCTGGTCTTCGGCGCGCGGCGCGACGTCGCGCTTCGGGACGCCGGTCCGGGGCGGGTGGGCCGGCGCGCTACCGCCAGGGCAGCGGCCGGCCGGGTGCGCCGGCCGCCGGCGAGCCGTTCCGGCCGTCGCGGGATCTCGCGCGCGAAGCGCGAGGCCTACGCGGCGGGGCCGCCGTCCGGCCGCTGGGTCGCCGGTCCGGCCTGGGACGACGACGCTCGACCGCGTCGCGCCCGCGACGGCTCGACGGCCGCCGAGCCGCCTGCCGCGCGACCGCGCGCCCGTCATCCCCGGCGAGCGCCAATACCGCGACGGCGATCGCGTCCGGCACGCGCCGCTGGGGTGACGGCATCGTCGTCACCTCCAAGCTGACGCGCGAGCGACGAGGAGGTGACGGTGGCGTTCAAGGACTCGAGCGTCGGCCGCAAGACGATGCTGGCGAGCCTCGCCAACCTCGAGATCATCGGGCTAGTGGCCGAGGAGGCGCGACGGGCTATCCGCTGCCCGCGGATCCGCCGCTTCGCCGCTCGACGGGATCGTCGCCCTGCCGCGACTTCGAGGAGCCCGCCCGCGCCCGCCTCCATCCGAGCGTCACGTGGGTCACTGCGCGAATGGGGCCGGCGACGAGGTGACGGCTCCGCCGAGCAACTGTCCGCGTGGCACCGCTACGCGGCTGCGCCCGCGCGTCCTCGTCGACGTCGAGATCCATCGACCTCCGGACGACGGTGCTCGGCAGGATCCTGCCGATGCCAGTCGGCGGTCGCGCCGGCCTGGCGCTCGCATGGTCTCGCCCATGCCGACGGCGAGTGTGCGACGGCTCGTGCAGCGGCAGCGGCCGGCGTGCTCCAGGTCACGCTCTCGACGGTCGCGTCGAGCGATCGATCGAGGAGGTCGCCGCGGCTGCGCCCGACGCGGCCCGCGCTGGTTCCAGCTCTACGTGCAGCGCGACCGGGCCGGATCACCCGCGAGCTCGTCGAGCGGGCCGCGGCAGCCGGTTACGAGGCGCTCGTCGCTGACCGTCGACCTGCCGGTCCTCGGCTACCGCGACGACGACCTGCGCATCCGCGTTCGACCTGCCGGCGCTCGGCAACTTCGTACGCAGACGCTGCCGTCCCGCGGCGACCTGGCTGCCAAGATCGACGACGTCCTCGACCTCCGCAGCGTCGGGCTCACCTGGGACGACCTCGCCGAGATCCGCGAGCTGGTCGATCCTGCCCGCTCGTGCTCAAGGGCATCCTGACCGACGAGGACGCGCGGCTGGCCGTCGAGCACGGCGCCGACGCGATCGTCGGTCTCGAACCACGGTGGCCGCCAGCTCGACCGGGTCCCGATCGACGATCGATGTCCTGCCGGCGATCGTGGACGCGGTCGACGGGCGCGCCGAGGTCTGGATGCGGACGGCGGCGTCCGACGCGGCTCGACGTCGCGATCGCGCTGGCCCTCGGCGCCGAGGGCGTGCTTCGTCGGCGCGGCCGTTCCTGTGCGCGCTTGGCGCGGCCGGCGAGGCCGGCGTCACGCGCGCCCTCGTCGATCGTGCGCGAGGAGCTGCGAAACGACCTGCGCGCTGCTCGGCGCTTCGACGGTGGCGGACATCGGTCCGGACCACGTCGCCAGCGGCACCGCCCGCGACGCTAGCGGCGCAGGCCGGCCCGGCTGCCCGTGATGCCCGACGCGTTCGGTATCCTCAGCGCTGATGCCCATCCGACCTGCCCGCCGGTCGACCCGGCCCTCGTCGACGAGATCGCGGCGCCCTGGACTGTCGAGGCCGCAGCCGCGCGCCACGCGAGCCTCGTCGAGCAGATCGACCGGGCCAACCGGCTCTACCACGTCGCAGGACGCGCCGGAGATCAGCGACGCCGAGTACGACCAGCTGTTCCGCCAGCTCGTCGCGCTCGAGACCGCGCATCCGCGAGCTGGTCACGCCGGATTCGCCGACCCAGCGCGTCGGCGGCGCGCCGACCGGCGACGTTCGACGAGGTCCGTCACCGCCGCCCGATGCTGTCGCTGTCGAACGCGTTCAGCCACGACGAGCTGCGCGCGTTCGATGCGCGCGTCCGGCGCGGTCTGGGCCTGCCGCGGCCCCGGAGCCGCGCCGCGACCTCCGCTACGTCGCGGAGCTCAAGATCGACGGCCTGGCCATCACGCCTGCGCTACGAGCGCGGCCGCTTCGTCCAGGGCGCGACCCGCGGCGATGGCACGACCGGCGAGGACGTGACCGCCAACCTGCGGACGATCGAGGCCATCCCGGACCGGATCCCGGCCAGCGACCTCGCTCGACGTGCGCGGCGAGGTCTACATGCCGAAGAAGGAGTTCGAGCGGATCAACGCCGAGCGCGAGGAGGCCGGGCTGCCGCTCTATGCGAACCCGCGCAACAGCGGCGCGGGCTCGCTCCGCCAGATGGACCCGCAGGTCACGGCGCGGCGACTGCTGTCCGCCTGGACGTACCAGCTCCTCGAGGAGGCCGTCGACGCGCCCACCGCCGACGAGGCAGGGACGTCCGTTGACTCGGCAGCCGTCGGCGTCACGACCCAGGCCGGGGCGCTCGAACGGCTCGAGACCCTTGGCTTCCCCGTCAAGCCCCATCGTGAGGCCGGTCTCGACATCGATGGCGTGATCGCCTTCACCGAGCACTGGCGCGAGGCTCGTCACGGGCTCGCCTACGAGACCGACGGCGTCGTCGTCAAGGTCGACCGGTTCGATCAGCAGGCACGGCTTGGCATGGTCAGCCGGGCGCCTCGCTGGGCCATCGCCTTCAAGTTCCCGCCGGAGCAGGTCGAGTCGTTCGTCGAGGACATCGTCCCGTACGTCGGCCGGACCGGGACGCTGACGCCGGTCGCCCACCTGACCCCGACCAAGGTTGCCGGCTCGACGGTGGCTCGCGCGACGCTCCACAACCTCGACGAGGTCCGTCGCAAGGACATCCGGATCGGCGATCGGGTCATCCTGCAGAAGGCCGGCGACGTCATCCCCGAGGTCGTGCGCCCGCTCGACGGATCGGCGCGACGGGGACGAGCGCGAGTTCGACATGCCGGACGCGTGCCCGGTGTGCGGCACGGGGGTCGTCCGGGACGAGGGTGCGGTGCGGCACTACTGCCCGAACCCGGCGTGTCCGGCGCGGGTTGGTCAGGATTCGGCCACTTCGTCGGTCGCGGCGGCATGGACATCGAGGGTGCCGGATGGGCGGTCCTCGAGCCAGCTGCTGGAGCACGGGCCTGGTCACGAACCGCGGCGACTTCTTCCGTCTGACCGTGGAGCAGCTGGAAGGCGCTCGAACGGTTCGCGCGGAAGAGCGCCGAGAACCTGCACGGCCGGATCCAGCGCGCCCGGGTTGGCCGCCCGCTGGCGCGCGTGCTCAACGGCGCTCGGCATCCCGCAGGTGGGGGAGTCGACGGCGATCGACCTCGCGCGCTGGATCGCGACCCGCGTGCGGCCGGAGGACCACCCGGACCCCGATGGCGAGCGTGTGCCGGACCGTGGTTCGCAGCCGTGGACGCCGAGTTGCGTCGCGTCGCCGCCGAGACCCCGGAGCTGCTCACCGAGGTCGAAGGCATCGGCCCCACGGTCGCGGCCGCCGTGGCCAGCTGTTTCGACCGATCCGGCCACGGCCAACGTCCTCACCGAGCTCGTCGAGGCAGGCGTCGTCCCCGAGCGGCCCTCGGTACCGCCACCGGGCGCCGCGACCGAAGCCGGCCCGCTGGCGGGCAAGAGCGTCGTGGTCACGGGCACGCTCGAAGGCTTCAGCCGCCAGGAGGCGGAGGAGGCGATCCGCGCTGCCGGTGGGAAGCCGGCTGGCTCGGTGTCGAAGAAGACGGACTATCTCGTGGCCGGCGAGAGCGCCGGCTCGAAGCTGGCAAAGGCGCAGGAGCTCGGCGTCGCGGTTCTCGACGAGGAGGCCTTCCGGCGGATCCTGGCCGGGGAGACGGCCTAGCGGCTGTCGTCCGCGCCCTCAGCCGCGCCGCTGGTGGTAGCGCTCCATCAGCTGGCTCACGGCCGCTCGGGCCTGCTGCCACTCGGGCTGGTCACCAAAGATCGACGCGTCGGCACCGAAGCGCTTGAGCTGCGTCATCGCGGTGACGATCGCGTTGTGCTCGAACGCTCTCCGCCGGCCACCCTCGACGGCGCCGGTGACGAGATAGCGCCGGACGACGTCGAATGACGCCTGCCAGCGACCGATCCGGATCTGGTCGCCCACCCGCAGGGACTCCAGCCACTCGTCGTCGCCGACCGGATGGCGGTCGTGCTCGGCGAGGTGGTGGTGTAGATCGACCCGGAGGCCGGGCAGGCTCATGCTCGGCAGCCGGCCGTCGTCGGCGACGGTCTGGTAGCACACGTGACAGCTCGGCAGCTCGACATCCGCTCGTGGCGGCGCGCCGTACGGGAGGCCACAGCGGCGGCAGAACGTGGCCGCGTTCGATGCGGACGGGGTGCCGCACTGGAGGCAGGCAGTCGCGACCATCAGCGTGCTCCTCCGCGGATTGCCTGCTCCAGCAGCGCTCGGGTGCGGCCGTCTGCATCGGCAATCTCGATTTGCCAGGTCTCGGGTGTGTAGAGACCTGCCGGCCGGCGCGTCACGGCTGGTCGGCCGGATCCGGAGGCCATCTCGATCGCTTGGGTCAACGCAGCCTCCAGGCGAGCAGGGGTGTCCGCCCGGCTCTCGCGTCCGGTTCCCTCCACGAGCGCACCGATGAGCCGCTCGAGCTCGGGGCGCCCGAGGGCGAGGGTCAGGTCAGCAGGTCCGGCATCGGCGATGCCGCCTGTCGACCCATCGCCGGGGCTCGGTTCGGCTGCGGTTGGCTGATCGCCTCGCAGGCGACGACGGGCGCGCTCGATGGTGTCCCACATGGGTCGCGTGGCTCTCCGGTGACGAGGGGCGGGGAACAGGTGTCAGGATCGGCTCGCCCCATCGCTCGGCACATCCCCCGAAGGGGCCATGGCCGATACGCCGTCTGGCCGACACGGGCCTACGACAGTGGCGTGCTACCGTCGCGGACACATGCTGCGAGGTGCCCGGTGACCGAAGCGGACGAACGGTTCATCGAACGTCTCCGACCCGAGATCGACCCCGTCGTCGCCGGGTGGGCGAGCGTGGAAGCCATCCACGTGGATCGGCTGTCGGCGTCCGTTGCCCTCGTGATCGCGCTCGAGGCCCGCACGGGCCCGACGGTGATCCGCTGCGAGGGCGCGACACTGATCGAGGCGACGGCGGCGATCCACAGCAGGCTCGTCGAGACGCGGCTCGATCTGGCGTTCCGCGAGCTGGTCCAGGCGCACGGCCGCTGAGCCCGTCCGCCCGGCCCGCGGCCGTCCCTCGGCTATGATCGGATCATGGCGACCCTCTCCCGAGCCGACGTCGAGCACGTTGCGTACCTGGCGCGGCTGGGCCTCAGCGACGAGGAGCTGACCCGGCTCGAGGGCCAGCTCAACCACATCCTCGACCAGTACGCGATCCTCGCCACGCTCGACACCGAGGCCATCCCGCCGACGGCGCAGACCATCGAGCTCGAGAACATTCTTCGGGAGGACGTCGCACGCCCGTCGCTCCCGGTTGAGTCCGTGCTTGCGAACGCCCCCGCGACACAGGGCGAGTTCATCGTGGTGCCGCCCATCCTCACCGAGCGCGACTGACGTGCCGGAAGCGACCGCGGCACGTCCCGAGGACCTGACGCGCCTGCACGCGCACGAGCAGGGGGCATTGCTGCGCGCCGGAACGATCTCCTCGCGCGAGCTGGTTGCCGCGCACCTCGCGGTCATCCAGCGCGGGAACACGGCGCTCAATGCCTGGCTGCACGTCGATGGCGATCGCTCGCTTGCCGAGGCCGATGCGGCCGATGCCCGGATCGCCGCCGCGCGGGCCGAGGCTGGCGCTGACACCGAGCACCCGCTCCTGGGCGTGCCGGTCGCGCTGAAGGATCTCGTCTCGGTCGAGGGCGGCCAGTGCACGGCCGGATCGCGCATCCTCGAGGGATACCGCGCTCCCTATGACGCCCACATCACGGAGCGGCTGCGGTCGGTCGGGGCGGTCATCCTCGGCAAGACGAACATGGACGAGTTCGCCATGGGCTCGTCGACGGAGCATTCGGCCTACGGCCCGACCGCAAACCCCTGGGCCCTCGATCGAGTTCCCGGCGGCTCGAGCGGCGGTTCGGCGGCTGCGGTCGCTGCGTTCCATGCACCGCTCTCGATCGGCACGGACACCGGTGGGTCGATTCGGCAGCCGGCGGCGCTGTGCGGGATCGTCGGGCTCAAGCCAACCTACGGCCGGGTCAGCCGCTACGGGATCGTGGCCTTCGCCAGCTCGCTCGACCAGATCGGGCCGTTCGCGCGCGACACCCGCGACGCCGCCGTCCTGCTCCACGCCATCGCGGGCCGGGACGAGCGTGACTCGACCTCGTCACCCGCCCCCGTTCCCGCCGACCTGCTGCGCCTCCCGGACTCGGACGACGAGGCCGCCTCGGCATTGCGCGGCAAGCGGCTCGGGTTGCCCCGCGAGTATTTCGTCGCGGGGATGGAGCCGGGCGTCGAGGCCCGTGTGCGGGAGGCGGTTGCGTCACTCGAGGCGGCCGGCGCGACCGTCGAGGAGGTCTCGCTGCCCCACACCGAGTACGGGCTCGCCACGTACTACATCGTGGCGCCGGCCGAGGCATCGGCCAACCTGGCGCGCTACGACGGCATCCGGTTCGGGCCACGGCTCGGTGACGGCGATGTGCTCACGAACTATCTCGCCACGCGCGGACAGGGCTTCGGCGCCGAGGTCAAGCGCCGGATCATGCTCGGCACGTACGCGCTCTCGGCCGGCTACTACGACGCGTACTACCTCAAGGCGCAGAAGGTTCGCACGTTGATCAAGGGCGACTTCGACGCGCTCTGGGCGCAGGGGTTCGATGCGCTCGTGGCCCCGACCTCCCCGACGGTCGCGTTCCCGCTCGGCGCCCGTATGCAGGATCCGGTCGCGATGTACCTCTCGGACGCGTGCACGCTGCCGGTCAACATGGCGGGCCTGCCCGGCATCTCGGTGCCGTGCGGGCTGTCCGAAGGGCTCCCGGTCGGGTTGCAGCTGATCGGCGCGCCGTGGTCGGAGCATGCCCTGTTCACGCTTGCGCGCGGCTACGAGGCGATCACCGCCGAGGCGGAGTGGCGCCTGCAGGAGCCGGCTGACCTTGCACGGGCCGAGGATCCCGCGACGCGTGGTCCGCGCGAGCGGCTCCTCGCCGGCGCCACCTCGTGACGAACGGCGTCGAGCCCGACACCAACCCGGCGCGTCCGCCGCTGGCCGAGCGCGCCCTGTCCGAGCGCGTCCGGACCGTGCCGCCATCGGGCATCCGGCGCTTCTTCGACATCCTCGCGACCATGGACGACGTCATCAGCCTCGGGGTGGGGGAGCCTGACTTCGACACGCCGCGCGCGATCGTCGAGGCCGGCGTGCGAGAGCCTGCGCGAAGGCCGCACCCACTACACGAGCAACTACGGCACGATCGAGCTGCGGCGCGCCCTGGCCGATCATCTCGAGCGACGCTACGGCGTCCGCTACGACTCGGCCACCGAGATCCTCATCACGGTCGGCGCGTCGGAGGCGGTCGATCTCGCCCTGCGCGCGACCTGCGATCCGGGCGACGAGGTGATCCTCCACGAGCCCTCGTACGTCGCGTACGTGCCCGCGGTCGTGTTCGCCGGCGGCGTCGTTCGGCACGTCGCCACGCGGTTCGAGGACGACTTTGCGCTCGATCCCGCCGCGGTCGAGGCCGCGATCACGCCGCGAACGAAGGCCCTCTTCCTCGGCTACCCGTGCAATCCCACGGGTGCCGTCCTGCCCGAGGACGTCCAGGACGAGCTCGCCGCGATTGCCGTGCGGCACGACCTGCTGGTGTACTCGGACGAGATCTACGACCGGCTGGCGTACGGCGACTTACACCCATCGTGCGATGAGCGCGCTGCCCGGGATGCGCGAGCGGACCATCCTCATGGGCGGCTTCTCGAAGGCCTACGCGATGACGGGCTGGCGGGTCGGCTACGTGGCGGCGCCGGCCGGGATCCTCGAGGGTCTCGTCAAGGTCCACCAGTACGGGATCATGTCCGCGCCCACGACGGCGCAGGACGCCGCGCTCATGGCGATCATCGAGGGCGAATCCGAGGTCGAGCGCATGCGCGCGGAGTACGACCGTCGCCGGCGCCTGCTCGTCGACGGCCTCAACGCCATGGGTCTCGAGACGTTCGAGCCGCGGGGGGCCTTCTACGCATTCCCGAAGATCGGCCGCGACAGGCCTCGACTCGACGAGGTCTTCGCCGAGCGGCTGCTGTTCGAGGAGAAGGTCGCGGCGGTACCCGGATCGGCGTTCGGTCCCTCCGGCGCCGGTCACGTCCGGATGTGCTACGCCACCTCCTACGAGCAGCTCGAGGAGGCGCTCCGGCGCATCGGCCGATTCGTCGAACGAACACAGGCTGCGGCACCGGTCGCGGGCTGACGCGAACCTGCAACACGCAATCGGGCCGTAGGGGGACGCCCTCCACCCGAACGGAGGGACCCTCGTGCACGTACCCAGCACGAGGCTCACCGCGATGCTGCCTTCCCCGCCCGCCTATGTCAGCCCCGTTCATCGGGTCACGCGCGTGCGCGTGCGGTCGAAGCGCGCCCGAACGCGACCAGACTTCGTGGTGCTCTACGCGCTCGCCGCGATCTCCGGCATGGCAACCGGCCTGTTCATGAGCCTCCTCGCCTGATCCGACGGGCTCTGGATCTGCCCGGGCTCAGCCGGCGGCGACCTGCTCGGCGAGTGCCCGCGGGTTCGACGCCTCAGTCGCCTGGAGCTCCCAATTCCACGAGCGTGGCCGTCGCGCCCGGGGCGACCTGCGGCGGGTGTCCCTCGTGGTTGTAGTGACCTTGCTGGACCGAGGTGTGAGAGCGCTCTCACGCGGGTGGCACCATGACGCACCACCTGTCAGGAGAGCGATTGCAACGGTCCAGCGGTGTGCCGTTGGGCGGCAGGGGTGCCCGTCATCGAGCAGGCGGGGTCGCGCGGGGGCGTCTCCACGCGAAGCCGGGCGCTTCTGGCACACTCATGCCATGGGACCCGTGCTGCTCATCACCGGGCTGGTCGCCACCGCCATCGGCTCGTGGCGGGGCTACGTCAACGCGCGTGCCGTGCTCGCGCCGCTGGCCCATCCCGGCGAGCCCACGCGGACCGCGGTAGAAGCCACCCGGCCAGTCACGGAGCGTGCCCGCGTTCGCCGCGCCGTCCGGAACCTGACCGCGTCGCTCGCCTGGCTTGCCATGGCGATGTACGGGGTGTTCCTGGTCGCCGCGGCCGAGGCCGCCCGATGACGACAGCGACCGCAGCGGCGACTCCGGGTGTGCTCGAACGTTACGAGGCGGTCATCGGCATCGAGGTCCACTGCCAGCTTCGGACCGTGTCGAAGATGTTCTGCGCCTGCTCGACGGCCTACGACGGCGCGCCGCCCAACAGCCACGTCTGTCCGGTCTGCCTCGGGCTGCCGGGCGCCATGCCCGTGATCAACCGGCAGGCGGTGGAGCACGTCCTCACCACCGGGCTCGCGATCGAGGCCACCCTCCCCGCCGCGACGCGCTGGGACCGCAAGAACTACTTCTATCCGGACCTGCCGAAGGGCTACCAGATCAGCCAGTACGACCTGCCGCTCGCGTCACGCGGCCGACTCACGATCGCGACCAGCGAGGGTCCGTTCACGATCGGGATCACGCGCGCCCACCTCGAGGAGGACACGGCGAAGCTCGTGCACGCCACCGGCCCGGACGGGTCGAAGGTGAGCCTCGTCGACTTCAATCGGTCCGGTGCGCCGCTCATGGAGATCGTCACGGAGCCCGACATCCGCACGGCCGAGCAGGCGCGGCGCTACGCCGAGGAGCTGCAGCTGCTCCTCCGCTCGGTCGGCGCCTCCGATGCGGACATGGAGCGTGGCCAGATGCGCGTTGAGGCAAACGTCTCGCTCCGCGCGCGTGGCACCGAGCCGTTCGGCACCCGGGTCGAGGTCAAGAACATGAACTCGTTCCGGTCGGTGGAGCGCGCCATCGCCTACGAGATCGAGCGCCAGGCGGCCATCCTCGATGCCGGCGAGGAGCTCGTGCAGGAGACCCGGGGCTGGCACGAGGATCGCGGTGAGACGTACCGGATGCGGGTCAAGGAGACCTCCGACGACTACCGCTACTTCCCGGAGCCCGACCTGCCGCCCCTGCACCTCGATCCGGCCTGGCTGGACGCGCTCCGTGCGCGGCTTGCCGGAGCTCCCGGCTCGCGCGACGCGACGCGCTACCAGGCTGCCCTTGGCCTCTCCGCCTACGACGCAGGCGTGCTCGTCGGCCGACCCCGATGCGGCGCGCGCTGTTCGAGGCACGTGGTGGCCGCGGAGCCGGGCCTCGATCCGAAGCAGGTGGCGAACTGGGTCAGCGGTGAATACCTGCGCCTGCGCAACCAGGGCGACGAGTCCGTAACGGTGGACCCGGTCGAGCTCGGGCGCCTGATCCGCCTCGTGGTCGATGGGTCGATCTCGCGCGCCAATGGCAAGGAAATCCTCGAGCTGCACGTTGCGAGCGGCGATTCGGTCGCCGCGATCGTCGACGCCCGTGGCTTCCGGCAGATCTCGGATGCAGGCGCGGTCGGCGCGGCGGTGGACGAGGTGCTTGCCGCGAACCCGGCCGCGGTCGCGGACTATCGGGCGGGCAAGGCCCAGGCGGTCGGCTTCCTCGTGGGGCAGGTCATGAAGGCGACCCGCGGCCAGGCCAATGCGGCGGTCGTGCAGGCGACCGTGCGCGAACGTCTGGCATCGAGCGGAGGACTGACGGTGGAGCTCATCAACCTTGCCCTCTGGATCGGTGGCATCGCGCTCCTCGCGATCGGCTACAGCCGGGCTCGGGGACCGATGGCGCGCTACCAGTCGCTCAAGCAGCAGGACGCCAACATTGCCCGCTACGAGGCGTGGCGGGGTGGCGCGCGGGACCGGGGTCCGACCGGCGCGTCGGTCGCAGATGCAGCAGCTTCGCCGTCAGGCCGGCGTCGGTATCGCGATCGCCGCGGCCGGATTCGTCCTGCTGTTCGTCGGGTTCCTCGTCCGCTAGCGTCGGACGCGCCGTACCTCGATCGCGGTGCAGCGGTCCATCACGACCGCCAGGCCACCGTCATGCGCGACACGAGCTGCGTCCCAGCTCACGATCCCGAGCTGCAGCCACAGGCAGCGTGCGCCGGCGGCGACGGCCTCGTGCGCGTGGGGCTCGCACAGCTCGGCCCTCCGGAACACGTCGACGATGTCAAACGGGCCGGTCTCCTCGACGGCCTCGGCCAGCGTCCGGTAGGCACGAACGCCCAGCACGTCGCGGCAGTTCGGGTTGATCGGGACGCAGTCGTAGCCCAGCCCTTGGAGCGTCCGGAACACGCCGAACGAGGGCCGGCTTGGCATCGGCGACGCGCCGATGACAGCGATCCGCCGGCTCGAACGGAGCAGGTCGTCAACGGCTGCGTCGTCGAGAACCGGGACGGGGCCCCGACCCTCCTGGAGGTCGAGGATGTCGGCGACCCGCGCGCGTTCCTCCGGGGTCAGGCCCGCGCCTCCTTGTCGTAGGGCACGCCGTCCGCAGCGGGGGCCACGGCGCGGCCGACCACGCCGACGAGCACGACGATCGTGAGGAGATAGGGGAGCATGCCGTAGATCTCGCCCGAGCCCGGAAGCGTCGCAAGGAAGTCGCCCACGGCGCCCGGCGGCGGGTCGCGCTGGACCGCGGTCTGGAGGGACGGGCGGCACCAAACATCAACGCCGCCGCCAGCGCACCGATCGGCGTCTAGCGCCCGAAGATCAGTGCGGCGATTCCGATGAAGCCGACGCCGCCCGTCATGCCGTCCTGGAACGAGCCGAACTGACTCGAGGGTCAGGTACGCCCCGCCGAGCCCGGCGAAGACGCCGCCCAGGATCACGTTGCGGTAGCGGACGCGGTACACGTCGATGCCGACCGTGTCGGCGGCCTTCGGGTGCTCGCCGACCGCCCGGGTCCTCAGACCCCAGCGCGACCGGAAGAGCATCACCTGCAGCAGGACCACGGCGATGATCAGGCTCGTCTGCGATCGGCCCGCCGCCGATCACGGCGCGCAGGATCGGTCCGAGCAGCGGGATCGTGAACAGCTCGGCAGGGAGCGAGAGGATGTTGCGGGGGAGCGTGTGCGTGCCGGTCACGTCGGCCGTCGAGATCAGCAGCTGGTTGAAGAAGGCGGTGCCGCCCATGGCCAGGATGTTGATGACCGTGCCGCAGATGATCTGATCCGCCTTGACCGTGATCGACAGCCACGCGTGCAGGGCCGAGAGGAGCATCGAGGCGATGATCGCGGTGACGACGCCGAGCAGGACCGCCGCGCAGCTGGCCCACGACGGGGTTGAGATAGGCGCCGGTCAGGAACCCGACGAACGCGGAGGTGAGGAGCATGCCCTCGACGCCGATGTTCACCACGCCGCTCCGCTCGTTCATCGCGGCGCACAGCGCGCCGTAGCCGATTGGCACCGCGAACCCGAGGATGATCGACGGGTTGGCGAGCGCGAACGCCACGAACCACCCGAGGAAGTCGAGGATGGCCGGGCCGCCGCCGAGCGCCAGCACGACGACGAGCAGGCCGAGGATGACCCCCAGGACGATGAGCGTCCCGCGCCCGACCCGAAAGCGCGGCTCGATGGCTGCGGCCGCCGCGGTCATGCCGCGCTCGGGGCGGCCGCCGCCCCGCTCCGATTGGGCCGGCTGCCCGGGAGAAACCGTCTGAGCACGATCTCGGCCGCGACGAACAGGATGATCGCGCCCTGCACGATCGTGATGATGTCGATCGGGATGTCGGTCTGCGCGCTGCATCGTGCCCTGCCCGGCGCGCAGGAATCCGAACAGCAGCGCCGCGCCGACAACGCCGAATGGATGGGCCCGGCCGAGCAGCGCGACGGCGATGCGCGTCGAAGCCGTAGGTGATGAGGTACTCAGCCGGGTAGTTCTTGGTGATGCCGAGGATCTCGATCGCGCCCCCGAGCCCGGCCAGCCCGCCCGAGATGGACATGGTCAGGACCGTGATCAGGGCCGGCCGGATCCCCGCGTAGCGCGCGGCATCGGGTTTGCGCCGACGGTGCGGATCTCGAAGCCCAGCGTCGTCTTGAACAGGAGGAACCAGACGAGGATGGCGACCAGGACGGCGATGACGATCCCGCCATGCACGTTCGACGCCTGGAGGTCCGCGGGAAGGAGGTCATGCCGGCGAAGAGCGGCCCCAGCTGCGAGGCCTCGTCGACGTCCGGCGTGCGCGGGAACGTCGCGGCCGGGTCGCGGAAGGTCGTGCTGGCGAGCAGGTTCAGCCACAGGAAGGCGACGTAGTTGAGCATGATCGTGACGACCACCTCGTGCGCCCCGCGCCATGCCTTGAGGAAGCCCGGGATGAAGCCCCAGAAGGCCCCGAACAGCGCGCCGGCCAGCAGCGCCACGACAAGCGCGAGGGGGAACGGCAGGCCCAGGTAGGCGCCGCGACCGCGGCGCAGAAGGCGCCCAGGAGGAACTGGCCGTTGCGCCCCGATGTTGAACAGGCCGGCCCGGAAGCCGAATGCGACCGCCAGGCCGGCGAAGAATCAGCGGCGTCGCCGAGTTGAGGGCGTTGCCGATGCCCCGGAAGTCGAGGAGCAACCCTCCTTCGCAGCCGAAGCCGCCTTCCGCGAAGCCGTCCGCGCACAGCACCGAGCCATCGAGCAGGGCGAGGTAGGCGGTGAGCGGCAGGCTCGGGTCGAAGCCCGCCGGCGACAACGCGCCCGAGAGCCAGATCAGGAGGGCGCCCGACGAGGAGGCCGAGCAGGATCGCAAGCAGGGTGGTGCCGAGCTGGCGCCTGAGCCCACCCCCGCCGCCAGGGTGGTCGGGTCGACGCTCATGCCACCGGCGCCCTGCTCTCCCGTCATGGCCGCTCCTCCGTTGCCTGCCCGGCATGGCCGGTCGCCATCATCAGGCCGACCTGCTCCTTCTCGGCACGTCGCGCCGTGAACCGTGGCGACGAGCCTGCCGCGGTACATGACCCCGATGCGGTCGGACAGCTCGAGGACCTCGTCGAGCTCGGCCGACACGAGCAGCACCGCCGTGCCGGCGTCGCGCTTGGCGACGATCTGCTTGTGGATGAACTCGATCGAGCCCACGTCGATGCCGCGCGTGGGCTGGTCGGCGACGAGGAACATGATCGTGCGGCTGAACTCGCGGGCCACGATGACCTTCTGCTGGTTGCCGCCCGACAGCGTTGACGCCGCGACGGTGGCCGATGGCGTCCGGATGTCGAACTCGCGGGATCGAGCTCGCTCGCCTGCCGCGCGATGCCACTCTCGTTCATGACCCCGAGGCGCGAAACGGCGCCTCGTGGTACTCGGTCAGGACCAGGTTGTCGGCGATCGGGTAGGACAGCACGAGGCCATAACCGCTGACGGTCGCCCGGGACGTACGCCACGCCCCGTTCCGACAGGTCCCGGGACGAGTGGTTCGTCACGTCATGACCGGCCAGGCTGACCTCCCGCTCTTCGCGCTTGCGCAGGCCGGTCAGCGCCTCGACGAGCTCGTTCCTGGCCGTTCCCGGCCACGCCCGCGATGCCGAAGATCTCGCCGGCCCGAACGTCGAAGCTGCAGCCATCGACGACGACCGACCCGCGATCGTCGGCGACGACCAGGTCCCTGACCTCGAGCACGACGTCACCCGGCTTCGCGGGCGTCTTGTCGACGACGAGCGACACTTCGCGTCCGACCATCATCTCGGCCAGCTGCTCCTCCGTCGCGGTCTTCGGATCTGCCTCGCCGACCACCGGCCCCGGCGGATGACAGTGATCCGGTCGGCGAGCTCGAGCACCTCGTACAGCTTGTGGCTGATGAACACGATGCTCGTTCCCTCGTCGGCGAGCCGGCGGAGGACGGCGAAGATCTCGGTCGTCTCCTGCGGCGTCAGGACTGCCGTCGGCTCGTCGAGAATGAGGACCTTGGCCCCGCGGTAGAGGGCCTTCAGGATCTCGATCCGCTGCTGCAGCCCGACCGACAGCTCGCCGACCTTCGCATCCGGGTCGATCTCGAAGCCGAGCTGCTTGGCCAGCTCGCGGATGCGGCTTGTTGGCGGTTCCGCGGTCCAGCAGAGGACCTGTGGCCATCGTCTCGTTGCCCAGCACGATGTTCTCGGCGACCGTGAAGACCGGCACGAGCATGAAGTGCTGGTGGACCATGCCGATGCCGCGCGAGATCGCGTCGGCCGGACCCTTGAGGTCGACCGGGCTGCCGTCGATCAGGATCTCGTCCCTCGTCGGGCGACAGGAGCCCGTAGAGGATGTTCATCAGCGTGCTCTTGCCCGCGCCGTTCTCGCCGAGCAGCGCGTGGATCTCGCCCGGCCGGACGTCGAGGTCGATCCCGTCGTTGGCGACGACACCGGGAAAGCGCTTGGTGATGCCGCGCATCTCCAGCGCCGGCGCCGCCGCCCGGGCCGCAAGCGCCGGATCGATCGAGGTCCCGCCCTTGTCGCCGGCGGCAGCGATGGCGACCTCGGCGAGGTCTTCGCGTCGGGCACCTTCGTGATCGCCGCCCCTTCGGGCGTCTGCTGCGCTGGGTCGACCGGATCGGCGGCGGTGCGTCAGCCACGGCGGGGTCTCCGTGCGGATGCCTTGGCGGTGAATGCCAAGCGGCGAGGCCCTGAGGGACCTCGCCGCTCGTGCTGGTGCGAAGGGAGCCGCTATCCTGCGGGGTAGCGCCGTCCACGGTCACGTTCGTGTTGATGGAGCCGTCGGCCAGACCCGCGAAGGTCTCGTCGAGCAGGGCCTTGGACGTCGGCCGGGACCTTGGCTTCGTTGTCGTGGAAGGCTGCCAGGCCGATGCCGTTCGTTGCGGCGTTGTCCGTGTGGACGCCCGGGGTGAACTCATCCGACGCGATGCGGAGCAGCGACTGCTTGACCGCCTCGACGATGTTCTTCGTCGCGCTCGAGACGAGGCACGGCTGCGCCTCGGGCAGCGTCTCGTACTGGTCGGTGTCGACGCCGATGGCGAGACGCTTGTCCGCCGCGCAGGCCGCACAGCAGCGCGCCGTTGCCGGTCAGGCCGCCGGCCGCGAAGATGACGTCCGCACCGGCGTCGATCATCTGCTCCGCCGCCGCTGTGCCCTGCGGCGGGATCGACGAACGAGGTCGTGTAGACGAAGTCGACCGTCGATGTCGGGGTTGGTCGCCTTGCGCGCCGTTGATGTAGCCCTCGACGAAGCGCTCGACCGGCGGGACGACGACGCAGGCCGCCGACGACGCCGATGTGGTCGGACTCGGTGATCGAGGCGGCGAGCACGCCGGCCAGGTAGCCCGCCTGGTCCTCGGCGAAGAACAGCGACTCGCCGTTCGTGGCCCAGCTCTCGTCATGCCCGGCGCCCGGGATGCCGTCGACGCTGATGAACTTGGTGTCCGGGAATTGGCCTTCGCGGCATCGCCCAGGGCGTCGCCGAGCAGGAAGCCGACGCCAATGACGATGTCATAGCCGCTCTCGGTGAACTGCGCGATGTTGGTGGCGTAGTCGGACTGGCTGGTGGTCTCGATGTAGTCCGTCTCGAAGCAGGTCGGAGCCGCCTCCTCGGCCGCCAGCATGCCTTCGTAGGCCGACTGGTTGAAGCCCTTGTCGTTGACGCGACCGACGTCGGTCACGAGGCCAACCTTGAGCGCCGTGTCGCAGGTCGGTGCCTCGGCGGGGGCCGATGCGGCGGGTGCGGAGGCGGCGGGCTCGGACGCCATTGGCTGCGAGGCGGCGGGCTCCGATGCCATCGGCTGGGACGCCGCGGGAACGCTCGCGGACGGGCTGGTGCCGGCGTTGTTGCTACACGCGGCGACGAAGAGGGCCAACCCGGTGAACAGGGTCAGCCCGAGTGAACGGGTGCGCATGCTTCCTCCTCCAGCATCGTGCTCATCAGGTGCCGGTCCTCATGGACCCGGGGGATGTGCTCACGATGGAACGTTCGACCCGCCCTGCGGGTCGATAGTCGCGCGCATCCTACCGGCGTGGCGTGACCCGGGCAAGTAACGACGGGTCCGACGGCGTGGACATGCGCCGGTCGAGGATACGGCCTCCGGTGCGCCTCTGCGTGCCGACTTCGAGCCGCCCGACTCAGCGAGACCCCCGCTGGAGCTCCCGCAGCCGGGCGTCGTCGATCCCGAAGTGGTGCGCAATCTCGTGCCGGACGGTGTCGGCGACGGCCTCCGCGAGCTGCGCCGGGGTCCGGTGCGCCCGTTCGAGCGGGCCGCGGAAGATCGTGATCTTGCTCGGGACCGGAGCGGCGTCGGCGCCCCAGCGGGTACGCGGCACGCCCTGGTACAGGCCATAGAGCCCGTGCGCGTTCACCGAGACCAGCTGGTCGCGGCTCGGCTCGTCCTCGACGACGATCGCGACGCCGTCGAGTCTGTCGCGGAAGGCCTCGGGCAGGTCGTCGATGGCGCGCAGGATCAGCGCGTCGAACGCATCGTCATCGAGGGGCTCGGCATCGGTCATGCGCTGATTGTCAGCCGAATCCGCCAAGGGGGCCAGGTCGGGTCGTTCGCGTGGCGAGCAGTACGACGGCTGGTGCTTCGCTCCGGTCCATTGGGCGAGCGGCCTGGCGGTTCGACGCGACAAGTCGCTCGCCGGGTGAACCGTTCCATGCCTCACGGCGCGCCCGACCGCGCTACCGCTCGCTGGACGAACGCGGCCCACGCGGACGGCCTCTGCGGGTCCGTGCGGCGGCCGTTCGGCGCCCGTCGCCATGACCCCGACTCGACCACGGGGCTACCATTGGCCCTCCGTGACGACCCTCGCACCGAACGACTTCACCCACCTCCACGTCCACTCCGAGTTCAGCCTGCTCGACGGGCTCGGCCGGATCACCGAGCTGGTCGACGGCGGCCGAAGCAGGGCTTCGACTCGCTCGCGCTGACCGACCACGGCGCGCTCTACGGCGCGGTCGCGTTCTACCAGGCGTGCCGGAACAAGGGCATCAAGCCGATCATCGGCGTGGAGACCTACGTCGCCCGTCGCGTCGATGGCCGACCGGGAGGGCAAGGCCGACGCCCAGCCCTACCACCTCATCCTGCTGGCCAAGGACTGGACCGGCTACCAGAACCTGTGCCGCCTCGTCACCGACGCGCACATCGACGGCTACTACTACAAGCCGCGCATCGATCGCGAGTACCTGGCCCAGCACAGCGAGGGGCTCGTCGGCCTGTCCGCGTGCCTCAACGGCGAGGTCGCCAAGGCGCTCGAGGTCGACGACTGGGAGCTCGCCCGGCAGCTCGCCGGCGCGTACGGCGACATCTTCGGCAAGGGCAACTTCTTCCTCGAGCTCCAGGACCACGGGATGCCCGAGCAGCGCCGGCTCAACGAGCAGCTTCTGCGGCTCGCCCCCGAGGTCGGCCTTCCGCTCGTCGTGACGAACGACCTGCACTACGTCCGGCGCGAGCAGTCCGAGGCGCACGACGTGCTGCTGTGCGTCGGCACCGGCAACAACCTCGATACGCCGGGCCGGATGCGCTTCGAGATCCGCCGACTTCTACCTGAAGACCGCGGCCGAGATGGCGGCGCTCTTCCCGGACCAGCTCGAGGCGATCCGCAACACCCGGCGCATCGCCGAGATGGTCGATCTGAGCTGCCGCTCGGCCAGCTGCGGATCCCGCACTTCCCGGTGCCCGGACGGCGAGACCGTCGAGAGCTGGCTGCGCAAGGAGTGCGAGCGCGGGCTCGAGCGCCGCTACGGCACGGTCACCCCGGAGCTCCAGACGCGGCTCGACTACGAGCTCGGCGTGATCATCTCGATGGGCTACGCGGGCTACTTCCTGATCGTGGCCGACTTCGTCCGGTTCGCCCGCGAGCAGGGGATCGCGACGACATGCCGCGGTTCGGCGCCCGGCTCGATCGTGACCTACACGCTGGGCATCACGCCGGTCGACCCGATCCTCTACGAGCTGCCGTTCGAGCGCTTCCTCAACCCCGACCGCGTGACGATGCCCGACATCGACGTCGACTTCGAGGACGCCCGGCGGGACGAGGTCATCGCCTACGTCGGTCGCAAGTACGGCCAGGACCACGTCGCCCAGATCATCACCTTCGGCACGATGCTGGCCCGGGCCGCGATCCGCGACGTCGGCCGCGTGCTCGGGCACAGCTACGGCGAGGTGGACCGCATCGCCAAGGCCGTCCCGAACCAGCTCGGCATCAGGCTCGAGGAGGCGCTCGACGAGCGCGCCGCAGCTGCGCGAGATGTGCGACGCGCGACCCAGCGGTCAAGCGCGTGCTCGACTTCGCCCAGCAGCTCGAGGGCGTGGCGCGCAACGCCTCGACGCATGCGGCCGGGGTCGTGATCAGCCGCGAGCCGCTGACCGAGCTGATGCCGCTCCAGAAGGCCACCAACTCGGATGCGCTCATGACCCAGTACGAGATGCACGCCGTCGAGGCGCTGGGCCTGCTCAAGTTCGACTTCCTCGGGCCTCTCGAACCTCACGATCCTGCGCCAGGCCGTCGACCTCGTGCGCGACGAACCGCGGCGTCGAGATCGACCTCGACACGATCCCGCTCGACGACGCGCAAGACCTTCGAGCTGCTGGCCTCGGGCGAGACGACCGGCATCTTCCAGCTCGAGTCGGCGGGCATGCGCCGCTACATCCGCGAGCTCCGGCCGACGTCGGTGTACGACCTGGCGGCGATGGTCGCGCTCTACCGGCCCGGGCCCGATGGACAACATCCCGGCCTACATCCGGCGCAAGCACGGCCAGGAGCAGGTGACGTACCTCCACCCGCTGCTCGAGCCGTACCTCAAGAAGACGTACGGGATCTTCGTCTACCAGGAGGACATCATGGCCGCCGCGATCGCGCTCGGCGGCTTCACCGGCCCCGAGGCCGACACGCTCGGCTACGCGATCCGCAAGAAGAAGTCGTCCGTGCTGCGCGCCCAGAAGGAGAAGTTCGTCACCCAGGCCGCCGAGCGCGGCGTCGAGCCGCGGCGTCATCGACGCGGTCTTCAAGGCGTTCGAGCCGTTCGAGCGCTACGGCTTCAACAAGGCCCACGCCACCTGCTACGGCCTGATCGCCTACCAGACGGCGTACCTCAAGGCGAACTACACGGTCGAGTACATGACGAGCGTGCTGACCGCGTTCCGGACCAACGAGGAGAAGGTCGCCGCGGCCATCGCCGAGTGCCGCCGGCTCGGGCATCGAGGTCCTGCCGCCCGACGTGCATCGCAGCGACCTCGAGTTCACGGTCGAGGGCGACGCGATCCGGTTCGGGCTGCTCGCGGTCAAGAACGTCGGCCAGGGCGCGATCGAATCGATCATCGCGGCGCGCGGTGAGGGCGGCCCGTTCAGGTCGCTGGCCGACTTCTGCTCGCGGATCGACCTGCGCCTCGCCAACCGGAAGGTGCTCGAGTCGCTGATCCAGGTCGGGGCGCTCAACGGCGTTCGGGCATCCGGCGCAGCTGCTGCTCGGGCTCGACGACGCCGTCGGCGGCGGGTCAGGCCACGCAGCGCGACCGGATCAGCGGCCAGACGTCGCTGTTCGACATGGCGCGCCGACGACGCGGTCGTCCTCGAGCGGCCGCTGCCGCCGACCACCGAGGTGCCGGTCCGCGAGCGGCTGCGCTGGGAGAAGGAGCTGCTCGGGCTGTACCTGTCGGAGCACCCGATGGGCGAGGTGGCCGAGCAGGTCGGCGAGTTCGTCAACGCCTACTCGAGCGATCTCAAGGACGAGGCGCTCGACGGGCAGCGGGTCGTCGTCGGCGGCATCGTGACCGGGCATCCGCACGGTCATCACGAAGCGCCAGGCGACGATGGCGTCGCGACGCTCGAGGACCTGCAGGGGACGCATCGAGGTCGTCGTCTTCCCGCGGCTGTACGAGCAGACGCGACCACGTGGGCGGAGGGCGCGATCCTGCTGGTCGCCGGTCGCGTCGACCACAAGGGCGAGGAGGTCTCGCTGCTGGCCGACCTCGTCGAGCGACTGGGACGAGGCCGTCGCACGCGGGCCGGAGGCGTTCGCCCGCGAGGTTGCGGCGGGCGACCGGAGCGGCGGACGGCGACGGCCGAACGGGCAGGGGAGCAACGGCAACGGGACGGCCACGGGCCGTCGAACGGGCACGGTGCCCGACTGGACGACCGCGATCGTGGCCCCGTCCGCGCCGCCGCCCGTCATGGTGTCACCCATCCGCGGCGATGGGGAAAGCGGCCCCGCGCCGTTCCCGGTCATTGCCCCGCCCGAGCCGGTCCCGACGTACATCGGTCCGCCGACGCCGGCGCCGCTCGATGACGACCGGGACAGCGAGCCGGCCGTGCCCGACGAGGCGCGGGACCGGATCCTCGGGGCGTCGGACGCGAGCACGCCCACCGATGCGCGCGCCGGTGCCATCCTCCACGTCCGCTTCGCCGTCACGCCGCGCCGGAGCGGCTCGTGAGCGCGATGGAAGCGTTCAAGGGCCTGCTCCGGGACCGCCCAGGCGCCACCCGGGTCGTGATCCACGTTCCGGGCTCGTCCGGTGGCGAGGCGCTGCCGATGGAGCTGCGGCGTGGCGTCGCCTACGACGCGGATCTGCTGGCCGAGGTCAGTCGCCGGCTGGGCGAGGGCGTGGTCGACCTCCAGCTCGCCTGAACGATGCGCTCGTCAGCGGGCGCTCGAGCCGCCGGCCTGATCCGCGACGCGTCGGACGGCCTGGACCGATGACGGAGCTCGTGGAAGCGGCTCCGAACGTCGTTGACGGTGTCCTGGTCGATCTCGAGCTCGCGCGCGATCTGGTTGATCACGCCGGCCTCCTCGGCCGAGATCGTGCCGTTCTCCGCACCGATCGCGAAGCAGGCGCGCAGGATGTCGACCCGCTGCTCCGGCGTCGCGAGCGCCTTGAACTCGCGGGTCACCACGAAGTCCTCGGTGTCACCGACGGTCCGTGCCTGCAGCTTGGCCATCTCGATGACGATCACCGAGCTCGCCTCATCGAGCAGCCCGTGCTCCTGGAGGGCCTCCTCCATGACCCGGGTCTCGTCCTCGCTGATCGCCAGGTCGGCGTGCGCGGCGCGCGCGAGGATGTACGCCGACGAGGCGGCCAGTCGCGCCTTCTCGGGCGGCAGACTGCTCGAGACGCGAGACGATCCGGCGGACGGTCGCGGTCTCGCCATCGGCGGCGCGTTCGAGCGCGCGCTCGGTCTGGTCGGCGGCCTCCTCGTGCGAGGGGCCGAAGATCCGGCGGAACATGTCTGACTCCTTCGGTTACCAGCGTTCGAATGCGGGATGGTCCGGCCCGACGGCCACGAAAAGGCCCCGAGCCGTGGCGGTGACCACGTCCCCCGACTCTAGCCGTCCTTCGACGGTGACGCGGTCGCCGTCGGTGTCGGTCACTCGAGCGACCAGTCTCACCGGCTGATCGGTGGGTGTCGGGCGGCGCAGGCGGATTGCGTATTCGGCGGTCACGCAGCCCGGCGGCCCGGGAAGCCCGCGCTCCCGCATGAGGTGCATGGCCGCGGTCCAGTTGAGGTGGCAGTCGAGCAGCGTCCCGATGACGCCACCGTTGAGCACGCCCTCGAACGCGGCGTGATGCGGCTCCGGCTGCCAGGTCGCGACGAGCTGGCCCGGGACCGCCGGATCGTCGTGACTCTCGATCCGCATGCCCCGCTCGTTGGCCGGCCCGCACCCGAAGCACGTCGAGCCCGCGCTGTAGCGGACCTGGAGCGAGGGTTCGGATGTCACCGACGAAGGACGCCCGGGATATCGGGCTCGGGGCCGCGCCACAGGTCGAGCTCCTCGGTGGCGAAGCGGCCGTAGTAGTTCGTGAAGTGGCCGCCGTGCTTGCGCAGGATCTCGTGCGCGCGCTTCTTCTCCGCGTCGCTCTTCGCCCCGACGGCCAGGACCGTCCGTCCGTCACGCAGCGCCTGCTCGTACAGCACGAAATCGGGCAGCTGGTCCATCACGGTGAACTCGGTCAGCCGGCGAAGGCGGCCCCGAAGCCCGCGGACGCCGCCCATGCCGTCCATCCGGTCGGCCGATTCGGGCCCGTACAGCCGGATGATGGCGTCGCTGGAGACGCCCGCGGTCGTCAGGTCCGTGATGGCGGCCTCGGCTACTCGCCCGTCGTCGATGACTGTGAGGACCTGTCGACTCGGGTACCCGATGAACGGCTTGCTGGGTGAGGGCGGCATGCCGAGACCGTAGCAGGAACGCCTCGGCTGACTCGACCCACAGAAACCACGTGAACCCAGCGACAACGACAATCAGGGCAGCGAAGCTCATGACCAGGAGGCCGATCATCGTCAGATCTCCGAGAAGTCTTCTCACGGCCCAACCGTAGCGCCGCCTCGAAGCTCGGGGCCGGCGCCGGGTCAATTCTTGTCAGGTGCCCATGCCACGGGCGTTCGGCAGCGAGTACGCGCCACATGCACCCGGGGCGCCACATGTGTCATCGAATTGCCAGCGTTGGCAGCGGCACCGCGCACGAGCGCACGTCGGTCGTCACTGCGGGCCGCGACGAGTGCCCGCCAGATGGGCGTTTGGCGAGATTTGTCGATCGAGGCCGCGGCCGTTGACGTCGCGTCCCATGGATGCACACTCCCCTCAACCGACCGCGAGGGGTGCCATGCAGGATCGAGCCCGGATGCACGCCGTCATGGTGATGGGCGTCCTGCACCTCGCCCCGGGTCTCGGAGAGTGTCAGCTGCGGGCGGAGCCGCCGTCGCGGCGGTCACCTGGCTCGTCGTCGCGGGGCTCGTGCTGACGGCGGCCTCTTTCCGTCAGCTTCCCCGAACGCCGGGCGCCCGTGGACCGACATAGGGTGGAGGCTCGCGCATCCTGGGCCAACCGCATGTTCAGCCTGGTCATCGGCGGCGCCATGGCGGCAGGCTGCGCCGCGGACCCGGCTCCATCGGTGTTGGAGGAGCACATGCCGATGCCGGCAAGCATCAGGGTGACGGCCGACCCGGCTGCCCCGGCCTTCCCGGTTCGACTCGACGTCCTAACCCTGCCCGACGGCGAGCAGCTTCGGACGCACACCTTCGAGCCCGGTGCCGAGATCCATGGCGCCATCCCGCTCTCGGCCGACCCGTACCGGCTTGTTGCGATGGAGGGCGGTTGCTCGATCGATCTCATGCTTCGGCCGGAGCACGAGACTGACGTGGTGATCGCCGTTGACGAAGCAGGGGCATGCAGGTTCGGCGTGGCGCGGGAACACCCCTACCAGGGACCAATCCGGCACGAGGAGCCGAGCGTCTTGATCGCGGCCCAGGAGCTCCCCACGGTCGAACAGCTCCGCGTCCCACGCTCGCCGCGAGCGGCCCGGGCAGACGTTGACGCCCCGCACCACGAACTGCCCCGAACCACGCCCGACAGCCCAAAAATCCCTTCCAGCACCCGTATCCGACTCGTACGATCTGGTCACGCATCAGGCCAGCGGGGGTCCTGTTCCTCGATGCCTCCCAGTCATGTTGGAGGTGGAACCAGTGGATCATCTCGCTCACGTCAGGGTCCGTCCCCAGGGTCGCGGGTCGTTTCTGACGCTGGTCGTCGCGATGGCGACAGTCGTCGCCGTGCTTGCGCTCGCGTCGGCGCGCCCGGTCTTCGCGGATCACACGATCAACCTTGGCGCTTCGGGCACTGATCAGTCCAGGCTCTGCACCGGAGACTATTTCAAGATCGAAGACGCGGGCGTGCTCGAGGCAGGCACCCACGCCTACACCGGGACGACCCGGGACGGGGCGACCTTCACTGCCGTGCTGACCGTCGTCCTCGATGGGGATGATGAGGTCGACTCGATCGTCGTCGTCAGCCTCGTTCCGTCCACGGCGCTGATCGTCTTCAAGGCCGGAAGGGTCTTTGGCTCGACAGATGGCGCGGTCATCTCGCCGGCCAGCGGTAAGGCCATCTCGAACGTCGCATTCTGCCTCGAGGTGGAAACGCCGACGCCGACCTCGACCTAGGCACCGGTCGCTCCGCGACCAATCGACGGGGAGCTGGACAGCCGGCTCCCCGTCCTCGTGTTTCAGGGCCGGGCACCGCGAGCTCGTCGCGATCGTGTCGCATCCGCCAATGACGCGATCGTCTGGTGCCGGGAGCGAGATTCGAACTCGCACGCCTCTCGGCGCCGCTGTTTGAGAGCGGTGTGTCTGCCATTCCACCATCCCGGCCGACGTTCCCAGTGTATGGCGTCTCGACGGGGAGAACGGCCAACTCGCTTGCCCAGACGGCGTTTGACGGTCTAGACGCCGACGTCCCGGCGTCGAAATGCCGCCGTCCCGAGTGCGACCAACACGATTGCTGCCACGAGCAGGATCGCCAGGTCGAGCGGCTGCACCCCGTTGACGAGCGGCCGGCCGCCGGAGTAGTAGCGGAAGGGCGACAGGTTCCGAGACCAGGCCACCACGTCGATCTGGGCTGCGAGCGTGTTGGCGAAATACGAGACAACCCCAAGCGTCGCCACCACGGCCGTCGCGAGAGCTCGGGATCCAGTCGCGGCGCCCACCGCGAGTGCGGCGGCGCCGAAGAATGTTCCAAGCCCCGCGAGGTGCAGTGACGCGCCAAGAAGGTTCGCCGGGCCGATCTCGTCGAGCTGCGCGACGCCCGATACGGCAACGAGCGCGGCGAACAGCACCAGGCAAACCAGACCGATCGCGACGGCAAGGGCCGCGAAGCGCTCAACTGAAAGCCGCGTACGCGAGATCGGGTGAGCCAGGAGGACGTCGAGGCGACCGGACTCCTCGTCGCCCGCAATCGCACGCGTTCCCAGCCACGTCGCCATGACGATCGTCAGGATCGGCCCAAGCAGCCCGAACGTCGTGGAGCCGAGATAGCCAGCTGGGGTCGAGATGGCAGTGAACCCGAGGGCCTCCATGAGCTCGGGCGCGATGTTCTCCATCGCCTCCGAGATTTCTTCTCGAGGGCGACGGGCCGCAGCGCACGTTCACCATCCGGAAGATGCTCCAGCAATGGGTACCATCACCCACGACACGGCAGCGGCCATCCGGCAGACCGATCGACATGGATCCACGGCATCTGAGGGCACTGGCACGATGAGCACCCGTACGGGCCGCCGCAATGGGTGAGCCAGCCGAGCAGACGACCCCCGGGGCAGAGGATCACACGCTCGAATCAGGCTCGCCGATCGGGCTGCGTGTCGGTCCGCAGCTTCGTTTTGCGATCACAGGGCTTGTTGCGCTGGCCCTCTTCGTCGGCACGTACCTCGTCCTCGTGACGACCGAGTCGGGTCAGCGCATCGAGAACCTGGCCCTGCGCGGCTCGGAGCTCCGGGATGGCGCGGATCGGCAGGGCGCCTTGGACGTGCTCTCGTTCGTCACGCTGGCCTTGTTCGTGCTCGCAGTGACGGCCGTCTTCCTCGCGGGGCTCGTGCTTCGCCGTCCTGGTCTCGGGTCCGTCGCCGCTGCCAGCATGGTGCTCTCGCTCGCGGCGTCCGAGCTCATCAAGGAGCTCGCCGGACGGCCCGTCCTTGCGCCCGGTCCAGCGTGGATTCTCCGAAACAGCTTTCCGAGTGGGACGGCGACCGCCGCGACCTCGATGGCCGTTGCCGTGTTTCTTGTCACCCCGGACCGACTGCGCTGGTTGACGCTACCAGTCGGCGCCCTGTGCGCGGCCCTCGTCGGGCACGCAGTTCAGGCGAGCGGCTGGCACCGCCTGAGCGACACGCTTGGGGCAACGACGCTTGTCATAGGGGTTGCCGCGTTCGGCGTGGCCCTGATGGCGCGAGCAGGGCTGGTCCAGCCCTCGAGCGGCGGTCGCATCGACCGACGAGTTGGCCGCTTGCTCATCCTCAGCTCGGCGGGAACCCTCCTGGTGGCCATCGCCTTGCTCGCGCTTCCTACTGCCTTCCCGGTGCTTGCGATCCCGGACGGCGCGAGACGCGCCTTCCTCCAGGCGGCGTTCCCCCTGATCGGCGCTGGGTTGACCGTCTTCTCGCTCACCCTGTTCGGGTTGGTCGTCCAGCCATTCGCCCTGGGGCGGGGCGCGGAGCGGACGGCCGGGCGAGGGCGGACGCTTCATCGGCCGGGTCCTGCAACGGACGGCCGCATGGACCCGCCCGGACGTGCCGTCGGGAAGGCCCACGACACCTCCACACAACGCGAGGGCGATGGCGTCGGCACGTAGCGCCCTGCACCGGCGGTGTGTCGAAGCCCGCAGGGTTCTCTCTGGCGACCTCAGCCGGTCTTCCGGGTTGACGCTTGATCGGCGCCGACGAAATGACTGGCCAGGATTGCCGTGAGGTACCCGAACACGCCGAGCCCATACACCGACAGGAGCCAGCCGAAGAGGCGTCCTTCAGGGGTTCGCGGTGCCTCCACCGGTCCGGTCGTCATCGTGTTCGCCGTCCACCACAGGGCATCGCCGTAGTTGTCAAAGGGTGTCGCGCTCACGGCCGTCCCGGCCTCGCTCCGACGCCTCGAAGTACGTCATGGCCGCTGCGCCGACGACGATCACAAGGGCGGTGACCGCAACCAGGTATCCCACGCCGCGCCGTTCGGCCGTTCGCCCAATGGCCGCGAGGCCGCGGTTGAGGGAGGTGACGACGCGCAGCAATCCGACTGAACGAGCGACACGGGCCGCGCGCAGGAACCGAAACGCCGCCGCAAGCCGAACGATTCGGAGTGCGGGCAACGCCAGGGACAGGGCTGTCAGCCAATTGCCCCGAAGGAAGGCGAGCTTCGCCGGTGCGATGAGGAGCCGGGCAAGGAAGTCGAGCCCGAAGACGATCCAGATGCCCCACACCACGACGTCGAGCGATCGCGGCAAGCCTGCGTTCAGGAGGTCGACCACGAGGAGCGCGATCCAGACAGCCGACAGGGCCACCATGACCGGTTCGAGGGCTTTCGTGACCCGTTCGAGGAGCGCCCAGCGCTCTTCGCGCAGCGTGGTGTCAAGAGCATCGGGGGGCGGCTGGTCGTCGATCGTCATGTCACCGTCGCTTGCCGTTCATTCGTGCCTGCCGCCGCGACGTGTGCCCATTCACGATGCACTGGGGCGACCGACGACGTCGTCGCTCCAGCTTCGATGAGGATCATCGTGTCGCGCCGCGGTCGGCAGGACCCTGCCCGCTCGAGCTCTCCTCCGTGACCCACGCGCGGTCGGCCGGATCGGGGAGCTCGCGTGCGATCGCCTGTTCGAGACGGCCGAGACGATCGAGCAGTGGCCGTCCCCGGTCGCCGGGCGCGATCGAGATGAGGTCGTGCAGCGCGATCGCAAGACGCCGAGTCACCTGGATGTGCGCAGCGCCATACAGGCGCAGCTCGTCGAATGCCAGTGCCACGTACTGGTCCCAGCTCGGCGTGGGTCGAAGGAGACGGCTCTCGCCCTCGGAATCGCGTCGAAGCGCGGGCGGGAACGGTCGCCGGATCAATCGCCGCATGAGGTCGTGGAGCTGGTCGATGGCCTGGACGGCTGTCGTTGGGTCATTCGTCCCCGGCGACAGCGCTCGCGCACCGATGTCCACGAGCTGCCGCAGGCCAAAGGCAAGGTCCTGCTGCATCGTGCGTTCGCGGCCAAGTGTCAGCGCGGAATGAAGTCGGTCGTCGAGCTCGTCAGACGGTCGATCGGAGTCCCTGGCGGAAGGGTCGAAGAGCCGAAAGACCACAGATCCCTCGGGGATGAAATCGCCAACCATCGGCACCACCTGGATCACCATGCCGGTGTCGCCGATCACCTCCATGAGCCCGTCGTCGTCGATCCCGATGAGCGTTCCCGACCGGTTCGCGTGGATCTCGCCCCGGGCAGGTCCGAGGTCCATCGATCCGGGCTCCGCGCCGCCATCGAGCCCATCCTCGGGATAGAGGCGGTCCAGGGTCTCGCGCGCCTCCTCGCCGATGCTTGCGATGACGGTGCTTGCGCGGATGGCGTGCGCCATGTGGTCGATGTAGACGACGAAGGCACCGATGCTGGCAACGAGCAGCGCGAACGCGACCCAGATTGAGACGCCCGGAACGAAACCGGCGTCAGCTTCGGGGGAGCGAACTTCGCGCAGCACGACCAGGGTGAAGAGGAAGGTCGCAACAAAGAGTCCGAGGACCACCTGGTTCTGCCGATCCCGCAGGAAGGTGCGCATGACGCGGGGGGATAGCTGGTTGGCGGCCAGCTGCAGAACCAGCATCGTGATGGTGAACACGAGGCCGGTGAACGTCAGCATCGACTGTGCCACCGTCGAGAGCACGCTCCGCGCACCTTCCGCCGTGCCGCCGAAACGAAAGAATTCCAGCCCCTCCTCGGCGAGCCGGCGATCGAGCGCGAGCAGCAGCAGGGCACCAGCCGCGGCGGCAAACCCGAACACGGCGGGGACGAACCAGAGACTCAGCCGGAGGCGCTCCCGGAGCGCGTCGAGTCGGTGCACAGGCTTACGACCCGGTCCAGGCACGGCGTGCGCCGCCAGTCGACGGCACGTCGCCCGCGATCACGTCCACGCCGGCCAGTTTGACTGCTGCACCAGCGGATCGATCACAGAATGATCCATGCACACACCATGCAAGGGGACTCGTCCAGAAGCCCCCGTCGGGGTGCCCTGTTGGCTTGCGCGACGCGTTGCGGTTGGTGGCGCGCGGCGCGGTGCGAACGTCCCTCACGGGCAACAGTCCCGATGTCACCAGTCGAAGACGATTCGGGCCTCACGTCCATGACGAAACCTCCATTGCCGTCCGCCCGCCTCGTCACCTGTGCCGCAAGCGGGCAGCAGCTGACGAGCACGAGGCTACGTCGGGTCCTCAACCTGTTGGTTGAAGCGGAAGCGTGTCGGGTCTCTGGCGAACTCGCGCCACGCAACGATGACCCGAGGCCGGACGGCGAACGAGCCCGGGACGAGAAAGTCCGTGGCCTTGGGCCGTCCGTACGGGAACCGCTCGTGCAGTCGATCAGCGAGACGTTCGGCCGGCTCACCCGTGATGCCGCCGCCCTTCGGCTCTGCGCGGCCGTGCACGATCACGATCCCGTCCGTGCTGTCGAGGTGCAGGGCGACCTGCGGGTTCGCGATGAGGTCCCGGACCCAGCGTGTCTCCGAACTGCCGCCCAGGTAGACCGCGCCGTCGAACCAGGTGCCGTCGACCGGTCGAACGCGCGGCACGCCTCCCGGACCGGACGTCGCGATCCAGAACAGCGTTGCCCCCTCGAGCTGGGCAAGGACCGTCGACCAGGGCAGCAGACTCCCGGCATCCGAGGCGACGCCGTACTCCTTCGGGATGGCGGGCCGGTCGACCCGAGGCTCGAGCGGGTCCGTGCGCTGGTCGTCTGTCACGCCCCGACTCTGTCCCGCCCCGGGAACGGTGTCAATCGAATTGAGCCGGTGATGGAACCGCTCGAGCCATGACCGCGTCTGCCCGGCGACCGATGCTAGACTCGCCCCGCCTCAGAATTGCCGTCCGGAGAGACCCCCTGCCTGTGGCAGACCTTCGCGCGATGACGGTCCCCGACGACCCCATCCAGCGCCGTGACCTCATCCTGCTCGAGCGCGCCAGGGACGGCGACCTCGACGCGTTCAACGATCTCGTCGTGCTGTACCAGGACCAGCTCTACGCGCTCGTCGTTCGGATGGTGCCGGACCGCGACCAGGCGGCCGATGCGGTCCAGGAAGGCTTCTTCTCCGCGTTCCGGAACCTGCACACGTTCCGCGGCGGGAGCGTCAAGGCGTGGCTCAATCGGATCTGCGTCAACGCGGCCATGGACACCCAGCGCGCGCGCAAGCGCCGGCCCGTCCAGCCCTATCCCGAGCTCGATGACGACAGCTGGCAGCCGCCCGCCGGCGTCGATGCCGACCCGGAGCGGACCGCCGTCCTTGCCGAGCGAACGCGCGCGCTGTCGGCGGCGCTCGCCTCGATCACCGAGGACCAGCGCACGGCGATCGTCCTCTACGACATCGAGGGGTATGACTACGCCGAGATCGCGGAGATGACCGGCGTCTCGCTCGGCACCGTGAAATCGCGGATCCACCGCGGTCGCCTCGCGCTCCGGGACCGGCTCGAAGGGCGCATGGAGCTCTTCCGTGGGTGATCCCCGGGCCGCCGCCCATGCGGCCCACGACCTCCTCCTCGTCGCCGCGCTCGCCGATCGCGAGCTGACCGGCACCGAGCACGACCGTGCCCGGGCGCAGGTCGATGCCTGTACCGAGTGCGCCTCCCTCCACACCGACCTGGTCAGCCTGGCTCGGGCCACGCAGGTCCTGCCGGCCGTGGCCCGGCCGCGCGACTTCACCCTCCGACCCGAGGACGCGCAGCGTCTCCGACCCAACCTCGTCCGCCGCATCTTTGGCTCATTCGGCACTGCACGGGACGGCTTCAGCCGGCCCCTCGCCATGGGCTTCACGACCCTGGGGTTGGCGGCGATCCTGGTCGGGTTCGCACCCTGGGCAGCGGTGCCGGGCGGCAGCGCGACGGGTGGCGCGGCCGAGGACAGCGGCACCACGCTCTCGGCTCCCGCGGCGAGCGGACTCATCCAGATGTCGAGCGAATTGATCACGCCGGAGGTGGGCCAGGACCCGGCGCCCATTTCCGACGCCAAGCGGGCGTTCTCCTCCGACGCCGGGTTCGCAACCCCGCCGATTGCGCTGCTCGGCGTCTTCCTGCTGGCCGCCGGGCTCACACTCGGCGCCGCACGACTCGCGGTCGGACGCAGGCGAGGGAACCATCCCGGTAGCCGCCCCGTCTGACGGGCACAATGTCGAACAACGCTCCGGCCGCCGCCCATGCGGCCCACGACCTCCTCCTCGTCGCCGCGCTCGCCGATCGCGAGCTGACCGGCACCGAGCACGACCGTGCCCGGGCGCAGGTCGATGCCTGTACCGAGTGCGCCTCCCTCCACACCGACCTGGTCAGCCTGGCTCGGGCCACGCAGGTCCTGCCGGCCGTGGCCCGGCCGCGCGACTTCACCCTCCGACCCGAGGACGCGCAGCGTCTCCGACCCAACCTCGTCCGCCGCATCTTTGGCTCATTCGGCACTGCACGGGACGGCTTCAGCCGGCCCCTCGCCATGGGCTTCACGACCCTGGGGTTGGCCGGCCTGCTCGTCGGCGCGATCCCGGGCGCCCTGCCGATGGCGAGCTCAGGAGCCGGCGCCGACACGATGCAGCGCCTCGAGGTCATGAGCGCGGCCCCGGCGGCAAGCGGCGATCTCTACGAGCGCGCCAACGGCGCAGCCGGCCAGACGCCCGCGCCACAGTTCGCCAACCCCGCTCCTGCGACCGGTGCACCCGACGCCACCTCCGCGAGTGGACTTGCCGGTGGGCAGCTCGAGGCCGAGAACGGCGAAGCCGACGCTGCCCAATGAGCCCGGCGAGAACCCGGCCGTTGCCCTCGCTCCCGACCCGACCGGCCTGTCGCTGCCGATCGTGCTGTCGGGCACGCTCCTGATCATCGGGCTCGGCTTGTTCGCGATGCGCTGGAGCGCCCGCCGCTTCGGCGGCTGACACTCGCTTCGAGGACCTCGCCATCCGGCCCCGGGGAGCACCGCGCCGGTACACTTGACGCGATGGAACGCCTGATGCTGCTCGACGGCTACGGGCTCGTGTATCGCGGCTACTTCGCCCTTCCACCCCTGACCACGTCGCACGGCGAGCTGGTCAACGGCGTGTTCGGCTTCTGCAGCATCGTGCTTCGCGGGTTCCAGGACCTGAAACCCGACTACGTCGCGGTCTCGTTCGACCTGCCCGGTCCCACCTTCCGGCACGAGCAGTACGCCGACTACAAGGCAACGCGCACGAGGATGCCCGATGACCTGCGCGCCCAGTTTCCGAAGGTGCGCGAGGTCGTCAAGGCGCTGCGGATCCCCGTCTACGAGATGCCGGGCTACGAGGCCGACGACGTGATCGGCACGATCACGAAGCAGATGGAGTCGAACGAGGAGATCGAGACGACGATCGTCACGGTCGACCTCGACATGCTCCAGCTCGTCACCGCGCGACGCGGCTGATGACGACGCGCTCCGGGGTCGAGAACACGATCATGTACGACGTCGCCCGGATCGGCGAGCGGTTCGGGCTCCGACCCGACCAGATGATCGACTACAAGGCGCTCAAGGGCGACCCGACCGACAACATCCCCGGCGTCCCGGGCGTCGGGGAGAAGACCGCCGCGAAGCTCATCCGCGAGTACGGCACGCTCGAGGCGCTGTACGAGCGACTCGACGAGGTCAAGCCCGGAGAAGCTGCGCGAGAAGCTCCGCGAGCACCGCGACCAGGTGTTCCAGGGCAAGGACCTCACGACGATCGTGCGCGACCTGCCGGTCGAGCTCGACCTCGAACGCGGCCCGCCTCGGCGACTACGACCGCGACACCGTTGTCCGGCTGTTCCGCGAGTACGAGTTCCGGACCCTGATCGAGCGCTTGCCCCCGATCCAGGGCGAGACGCCCATGGAGCGGATCGCGAGAGCCTCAAGGCCGTCGTCGAGAGCGGGTACGTGCCCGGCGGCGCGCGTCGCCGGGACCGCACGACCCAGCGGCTGGGGTCCCGGTCGGGCCACGGGCTCGCCCGGAAGGCGGCGAGCTCCAGCTTCGGCTCGACTTCGACGCAGTCGGCTCGCCCGCGGCGGGCGCGGAGCGCAACGGCGTCCCGACCGTGGCAGGACCCAGCGGACCGCGCCGACGACCTGCCCTCGGCACTCGCCGCGGCGATCCTCGACCCGGGACGGATCGAGGTCCACGAGGCCGACGCCATTCCGTCCCTCGCCGAGTGGCTGGCCGCACAGCCGGCCGTCGGCGTGTCGTTGCTCGCCGACGATCCTCGACCACGGCGCGGCGTCCCGCTCGCGCTTGCCGTCGCGGGTGCCGACGGTCGCGTCGTCGCTGCCCAGGGTGACGAGGCAGCCACCGCGCTCCGCCGCCTCGTCGAGCAGGCCGGGACGCCCGTCGTCGGCCACGAGGTCAAGCCGTTCCTCGTCGCTCGGTTTGCGGAGGACGAGGAGCGCCGGTCACCCGGGTCGCGTTCGACACCCAGATCGCCGCCTACATCCTGAACGCCGCGCTCCGCAGCCAGACGATCGCGGATGTCGTCGCCGAGCAGCTCGACCAGATCCTCCCGGCAGCCAACGACCTCCCGCCGACGGCCCGAGCGGGTCTCGAGGCCCTCTCCGCCATCGCCGTCCGCGAGCCACTCGAGCGCCGGCTCGAGGACCGAGCAGCTCGATCGCCTGTTCCGGGAGATGGAGCTGCCGCTCATCCCGGTGCTGGCACGGATGGAGGCGGTCGGGGTCGCGCTCGATCTCGAGGCGCTGGCGCGTGCTCGACCAGGAGTTCGCGAGCCGAGATCGACGCGCCTCGAGCAGGAGATCTACGCGCGACGTCGGCCACGAGTTCAATCTCGGCTCGCCCAAGCAGCTCGAGCAGATCCTGTTCTTCGAGCTCAACCTGCCGAAGGGCAAGCGAACAAAGACCGGCTACTCGACGGACGCGTCGGTGCTCGAGGAGCTGCGGCCGGCGCACCCGATGATCGACAAGCTCCTCGAATGGCGGATCTACACGAAGCTCCGGTCGACCTACGTCGAGGCGCTGCCGACGCTGATCGCCGACGACGGCCGCGCTGCACACGACCTTCCACCAGGCCGTCGCCTCCACGGGCCGGCTTTCCTCGTCCGACCCGAACCTCCAGAACATCCCGATCCGGACAGCCGCTCGGCCGGCGGATCCGGCGCGCGTTCGTGGCCGGCGCCCGGACGTCACGCTGCTCGCCGCGGACTACTCGCAGATCGAGCTGCGGATCCTCGCCCACGTCTCCGGCGACGAGCACCTCAAGGACGCATTCGAGCGGAAGGCCGACATCCACCGCGAGACCGCTGCCCGCGTGCTCCACAAGGACCCGGCCGAGATCACGCGCGGACGAGCGGTCGATGGCCAAGATGGTCAACTTCGGGCTCGCGTACGGGATGAGCGACTTCGGCCTCGCGTCGCGGGCGAACATTCCGCGCAAGGAGGCGCAGGAGTTCATCAACAGCTACTTCGCCGCGTACTCCGGGATCAGCTACTACATGATGGCGATCAAGGAGCAGGCCCGGAGCCAGGGCTTCGTCGAGACCCTGCTCGGCCGGAAGCGCCAGATCCCGGAGCTGCGAGCCGCCAACCCGGCGCTGCGCGGGGCGGGCGAGCGGATGGCGATCAACATGCCGATCCAGGGCACCGCCGCCGACATCCTGAAGATCGCGATGATCCGGGTCGCCGAGCGGCTCCGCGCCGCAGGGTCGCGTGCCCGGCTCGCTCCTCACGGTCCACGACGAGCTGCTGCTCGAGGTGCCGCGGGACGAGGTCGAGCCGCTCGCCGCCATCGTGCGCGAGACGATGGAGGGCGCGCTGCCGCTGTCGGTGCCGCTCATCGTCGACGTCAAGGTCGGCGACGACTGGGAAGTCGATGACGCCCCTGACCCGGGCCGACGCGATCGCCGCCGAGGCGGACGAGCTGCCGCTCGAGGCGCCGGTCGCGCCGCTCGCCGGCTACCGCGGTCCCTGCATGCCCGAGCTGCCCGAGGTCGAGACCGTCGCGCGCGACCTGCGCCCGCGGCTGGTCGGCGCCACGATCGTGGGTGCCCGCATCGTCGTGGGCGCGGACGCTGCGCACGCACGACCCGAGCGCGTTCGCCGAAGCCGTCGCCGGGCGACGTCGTGGAGGCCGTGGGCCGTCGCGCGAAGCTGCTCGTCGTGGAGCTGTCGGACGGTGCTGGCGCTCACGATCCACCTGAAGATGACCGGCCAGCTGTTCGTCGTGCCGGCCGAACGCCGGAGGATCCGTACGTCCGCCTCGTGCTCGAGCTCGAGGACGGCCGCGAGCTCCGGTTCCGCGACATCCGCAAGTTCGGGCGGGTGGGCCTGTACGGACGCGATCCCGCCACCGGCGAGCTGTCGACGGAGCGTGGGCGGTGCGGCGGTCTTCGCCGGCATCGGACCCGAGCCGCTCGAAGACGACCTTCACCGCTGCGGGAGTTCCGGCGACGGCTTCGGGCGGCGCAAGGGCCGGCTCAAGCCGCTCCTGCTCGACCAGTCGTTCCTGGCCGGGGTCGGCAACATCTACGCCGACGAGGCGCTGTGGCGCGCGCGACTCCATCCGCTGCGGATCGGCGGCGACGCTGCGGCCGCCCGACGAGCGCCGGCTGTACGAGGCGATCCGGAGCGTCCTGGCCGAGGCGGTCGAGCGGCGCGGCTCGTCCGATCGACGACTACACGGCGCCCGACGGCGACGGCTCGATGCAGGAGCGGCTGCAGGTCTACCAGCGGACCGGCGAGCCGTGCGCGCGCTGCGGTCGCGGCCGATCCGGCGGATCGTCGTCGGGGCGCGCTCGACGCACTTCTGCTCGTGGTGCCAGCGGCTGCCGGCGGCGGACCGGCAGGCGCCCGCGGCGATCCTTCGCACGCTGCACGGGCGGTGCTGTGCGGCGCCGGCGGCCGCTGGACCGAGCTAGCCGCCGAAGGGGCGCTGGGACTGACCCCGGAGGAGACCGGCGCGCGGCGGCGGCACAGGCCCGGTCCGAGCGGACGAAGCGTGCCGCGGCGACCCGGCGGGCAGCGGCGCGAGCGGCCAGCGTCGGCGGGGCGCGGCCTGATGTCGATCCTTCGGCTCGCGGGCGTCACCCGCGAGGTCGGCACGTTCGTGATCCTCGACGGGATCGACGCGGCGATCGCGCTCGGCGACCGGATCGGCCTCGTCGGCCCGAACGGCGCCGGCAAGACCACGCTGCTGCGGCTCGCCGCCGGGCCGCGACGAGCCCGACCGCGGGAAGGTCAACCGCAAGCGCGGGCTGACGCTCGGGCTGCTCGCCCAGGAGGCGCACTTCGACGCGGCCTTCATGGCGGCGCCCGACCTGCGCAGCGGCGGTTCGGACGGGCGCGGCGCACCTCGAGCCGATGGCGGCCGAGCTCGGCGGCGCTCGAGCACGCCGGTCGCGTCCGCCGAGCCGCGCTACGCCGACCTCCAGCACCGGTTCGAGATGCTCGGCGGCTACACGCTCGACCAGCGCGTCGAGCGGCCCTGTCCGGGCTCGGGTTCGCGCCGCGACGAGTGGGCGCAAGCCGCCGTCCGCGCTGTCGGGCGGCGAGCAGACGCGGGCCGCGCTGGCCCGGCTCGTGATCGCCGATCCCGGACCTGCTCCTCCTCGACGAGCCGACGAACCACCTGGACCTCGACGCGCTCGAGTGGCTGGAGGAGCACCTCCGGCGGCGCGACGGGTCGCTGCTCGTCGCGTCGCACGACCGGGCGTTCCTCGACGCGACCGTCGACCCGGGTCTGGGAGCTGCGCGACCGCCGGCTGACGGCGTTCCGCGGCGACTACACGCGCCTACCACCGCCAGCGCGACGAGCGCGACGCGCGTGCCGGTCAAGGAACGCGAGACGCACGGCCGAGCAGATCGCGCGCGAGCGCGAGCTGGTCCAGCGCTACCGCAGCCACCGCAAGTTCACGAAGATGCACGAGCACGAGGCGCGGCTCGAGAAGCTCCAGGCCGAGCAGCGCGAGGCGCCGCGTCCGACGCGCAAGCTGACCCTGCCGGCGCTCGGCACTCGCCGGCGACGGGCCCGATCCGGTCCGGGCGAGATCGTCGTCCGCGCTCGAGGAGCTGGTCGTCGGGTACCTGCCCGGTCGCGGCGCGCTCGATGCGTCGGGTGCCGCGGCGACCGAGCCGGCCCGGGTCGCACGGGCGCCGTTCCTCGCCGCGCAGCGCGGCGAGCGGATCGGGATCGTCGGGCCGAACGGCGCGGGCAAGACGACGCTGCTGCGGACGATCGCCGGCGAGCTGCCGCCGCTCGACGGCGCGATCACGTTCGGGCACGCGGTCCAGCTCGGCTATCTCGCCCAGCTGCGCGGCAGCGGCGATCCCGGGCACGACCGTGCTCGATGCGCTGCTCGAGGCGATCCCGGTCACGCCCGGCGAGGCGCGCGGCTACCTGGCCCGGTTCCTGTTCCGCGGCGACGACGCGTTCAAGGAGGTGCGCTCGCTGTCCGGCGGCGAGCGCTCGCGGCTCGAGCTCGCGCTGCTCGGGATCATGCCGTCGAACCTGCTCCTGCTCGACGAGCCGACGAACCACCTCGACATCCCGGCGCGCGAGGCATCGAGGCGTTCCTGAGCGAGTCGCCGGCGACGATGCTCGTCGTGTCGCACGACCGGCGGCTGCTCGAGACGGTGTGCGACGACTGTGGGTCGTGGACGACGGGCTCGGCCGCGCCGTTCGATGGCGGCTACCGCGCCTGGCGGGCGGCGGTGGCCGGCGGCTGGACGGTGGCCGGCGCCGTCGAGACGGAGGCGAAGCGGCTGCGGCGCGCGGCGTCGGGCACGCAGGGCCCGACGGGCCGCCGTCGCGGCAGGCCGCGTCGCGGCGACGGCCGCGTCGGGCGACGACGACCACGGCGACGCCGCCGCGACCGGCACGTGCAGCCGGCCGCGCCGGCGCGAAGGGCCGAAGCTGTCGAAGGACGCCTATCGGCGGCAGAAGGCCGCCGTCGACGCGGAGCTGACCCGGCTCGGGCTGCGGAAGAACCACCTCGAGCTGGCGCTGGGCGACCCGCGGTCGCAGCGAACTTCATCGAGATGCGCCGCGTCACGAGCGAGCTGGCCGACGTCGAGCAGGCGCTCGCGCGGCCGAGGACGCCTGGCTCGAGCTCGAGGAGCGCGCGCCGTGACGGCGGTCCGGATCGGGATCTGACCGGGCCGATCGGCTGCGGCAAGTCGACGGTCGCAGGCTGGCTCGGGGAGCTCGGGGCGGTCGTCGTCGATGCCGACCTCGTCGCGCGCCAGGTGACCGACCTGCCGGCCGTGGCCGGCGGCAGATCGTGCGAGCGTTTCGGGCCGGTGGTGCTGGCGCGGCGACGGCGGCGCTCGATCGCGCCGCTCTCGGTCGGATCGTGTTCGCGGACCCGGCCGCGCTGCGCGACCTCGAGGCGATCGTCCACCCGGCCGTGCGACCGGCGCATCCTCGCGGCGATGGACGGCGCGGCCGGGCTGCGGGCGCACCGGCCGTCGTCATCGAGGCGATCAAGCTCGTCGAAGGCGGCCTCGCCGAGCTGTGCGACGAGGTCTGGCTCGTGACCTGCGAGGCCTCCGTCCAGCGCGCCCGGGTCGTGGCGCGGGGTGCAACACCCGCCGACGCCGATGCCCGGATCGCTGCCCAGGCCGGTCTCGCGGAACGGGTCGCGCCCATCGCGTCGCGCATCGTGGACACGTCGGGCTCCGTCACCGCATCTCGCCATGCGGTGGCGGACGCGTGGTCGGAGCTGATCGACCAACCTGGTTCACAGCAAGAGGATCCCACTGCCTCCGGGTCGATCACCCCCGTGGAGGGCGCCTAAGAGGACAGGCCCCTCGAGCGGAAACCGTTCGCGGATCGAGTCGTGCTCGCGTAGGAGCCGCGCGTTGTGCCGGGATAGCAGCAGGAGCAGAACCACCTCGTCGACCCCGGAGTCACGCATCTTGAGGGCGATCCGACGCTCGAGTGCCTGAACATCCCGTGGTCGAGTCTCCGCCTCGACCGCCACGATCCAGCCGGGGCCACGGATCACCGCATCCCACGCGCGCTGATCGCGAGGCAAGGGAAGGGGCACCTCCATGGCCATCGCCAGCGACGGATGGAGGTGTCTTCGGAGCCGGGCAAGCAACGCCGAGTGCGCTCCGTCACGAACGGGGTTGCCGCCGGGGTAGAGACGCGCCGAAAGGTCGAGGCCGACCGCGGCAGCGAAGCGCACCACCTGTTCGAGGGACAGTGTGGTGATGACTCCACGCTCGATGCGGCTCCCCTGAGGCGCCGAGATCCCCGTGGCCCGAGCTACGTCGCTCAGACTCAGATCACGGTCTATTCTCGCGTCGCGCAGCCCTCTCCCAAGCTCCAACCGAAGGGACCGCGCACGCTCGGCGGCCAGGTCTCGAGATCGCGGTCGTGCCGGCATGGTGGGAGTGTGGGCACCGGGCATCACCAGCCGATGCACTGGGGCACCCGGATCAGCGTTTCGCCTGAGGAACGAAACTCGAGGGTGCGTACACGACGAGTGCCACGTTGTGTCGTGCCACGAACCAGGCGCGTCTGCGGAGTCCGATGCTTTCGTCCCGCGCACGGATCAGGTACGACCGGGGGCTGGGAGCCCGGGGATGCGTGAGTTTCGTTCATGGGGTGAAACGGCGAGGCAGCGGGCCCCCGCCCCGGCCGCCCACCGGCGGGCGCTCCCCGGGGTTCCTGACACGTCCTGGCGGGCACTCCGGGTATCCTCGTTCCGTGCCCGATTTCAATCTCGTCGCCCCGTTCCAGCCGACGGGCGACCAGCCGAACGCGATCGAGAAGCTCGTCGACGGCGTCAACCGTGGGCTGCGCCATCAGACGCTCCTCGGCGCCACCGGGACCGGCAAGACGGCGACCCTCGCCTGGACGATCGCGCAGGTCAACCGCCCGACGCTGGTCCTCGCCCACAACAAGACGCTCGCCGCGCAGCTCTACGCCGAGTTCCGCGAGTTCTTCCCGGACAACGCCGTCGAGTACTTCGTCTCCTACTTCGACTACTACCAGCCCGAGGCGTACCTGCCCCGGAGCGACACGTACATCGAGAAGGACTCGAGCCGCAACGACGAGATCGACCGGCTGCGCCACGCCGCGACGCACGCGCTGTTCGAGCGACGCGACGTGATCATCGTGGCCAGCGTCTCGTGCATCTACGGCCTCGGCGCGCCGGTCGACTACGGGGCGACCGTGCTCAAGCTGCGGGTCGGCGGCAAGTACCGCCGCGACGCCGTGCTGCGCCACCTCGTCGATCTCCAGTACCAGCGCAACGACCAGGCGCTCCAACGCGCCCGCTTCCGGGTCCGCGGCGACACCCTCGAGCTCCAGCCGGCATCGGAGGACCGCCTCGTCCGGATCGAGTTCTTCGGCGACGAGGTCGAGCGCATCACCGAGCTCGACCCGCTGACCGGCGAGCTCCTCGCCGAGCGCAAGGAGACGAACGTCTACCCGGCGAGCCACTACGTGACGCCGCACGACAAGCTCCAGCGCCGCGATCGTCGGACATCGAGGTCGAGATGGAGGAGCGCGTCGGCCAGCTCGACGCCGAGGGACGTGCGCTCGAAGGCGCCCGACTCCGCCAGCGGACGACGTTCGATCTCGAGATGATGCGCGAGCTCGGGTACTGCACCGGCATCGAGAACTACTCCGCCACCTGTCGCGGCGCGAGGCCGGCAGCCGGCCGTGGACGCTGCTCGACTATTTCCCGCCGGACTGGCTGCTCGTCGTCGACGAGTCGCACATGACGATCCCGCAGGTCGTCGGCATGTACAAGAACGACCGGACGCGGAAGGAGATCCTCGTCGACTTCGGGTTCCGGCTGCCGTCCGCGCTCGACAACCGGCCGCTGACGTTCGAGGAGTTCGAGACGAGCGTCCACCAGGCGATCTACATGAGCGCGACGCCCGGTCCGTACGAGCTCGAGCGCAGCGAGCGCATCGTCCAGCAGCTCATCCGGCCGACCGGCGTCGTCGATCCGCAGATCCGGATCCGGCCGACCGCCAACCAGATCGACGACCTCCTCGACGAGATCCGAACACGCGTCGATCGTGGCGAGCGCGCCCTCGTCACGACGCTGACCAAGAAGATGGCCGAGGACCTGACCGACTACCTCAAGGAGCTCGGGGTCAAGGTCCAGTACCTCCACAGTGAGGTCGACACGCTGGAACGCGTCGCGATCCTGCGCGACCTGCGCCTGGGCGTCTACGACGTGCTCGTCGGCATCAACCTGCTGCGCGAGGGGATCGACCTGCCCGAGGTGACGCTCGTCGCGATCCTGGACGCCGACAAGGAAGGCTTCCTGCGGAGCGCCTGGTCGCTGATCCAGATGATCGGCCGGGCCGCGCGGAACATCGGCGGCGAGGTCGTGATGTACGCCGACAACGTCACCGAGTCGATGCAGGTCGCGATCGAGGAGACCGACCGGCGGCGCGCGGTGCAGGAGGCCTACAACAAGGAACGCGGGATCGAGCCGACGACGATCGTCAAGGAGATCCACGACCTCAACATGCGGCTGCATGCGGTCGCCGAGATCCGACGATCGTCTACAGCTCCGAACGCTCCGGCGCCGAGCTGACCGAGGCCGACAAGAAGCAGATCGAGGCGCACATCGCGCGGATGGAGGCCGAGATGCGCTCGGCCGCAAAGGAGCTCGAGTTCGAAAGGGCGGCTGCGCTGCGCGACGAGATCCAGCAGATCCGGCTTCGGGTGCTGGAGCAGGACGCGTCGATCATCGTGGGCCGCGCGGCCGAGCGGGCCGCGACGGGTGGGGGCCTGCAGGGTGCCGCCGAACGTGCCCGCGGACGACGGCGCGACGAGGCACGCGCCGCCTCGCCGGCCATGGAGGTCACGAGCGTCACCGTCCTCCCGGCCGAGGATGAGCCGAGCCAGACGCTCGACGGCGATCCGCACGGCGAGGGCGACGGCGAACAGGGCACCGCCTCCGACTGGCTGCCGGGGATCCGCGATGAGCATGAGGACGAGGCCGGGTGGCAGGCGCGCTGGCTCGAACGGCCGACGTGGGACGTGACCGTCACCCCGAACGTCATCAAGCGAACCGGCGCACGGCCGCAGCGCTCGGGGGGCCGCCGCCGCTGATGGCGCGTTTCCGGACGCACGCGGCCGCCCTGCTCGCGCTCGTCCTGATCAGCGGCTGCGGGGGTGGTGCCGCTGCGCCGGCGACGGGCGGCGGCTCATCGCCCGAGGTGGCCAGCGCATCGCCAAGCTCCGCGCCGGAGGAGACACCCAGCGCGAGCGAGACACCCAGCGAGGAGCCGAGCCCGACGCCGCTGGCGGGCTTCGAGGACTGGAAGGCGATCAACCCGTGGACTGTCGAGATGTCCGTCGACGACGATGGGGCGCTGCGGATGGACCTCATCACGCGCGCCTTGTGGTTCGACAGCTCCCGCGGCGCATTGCTCTATCGCGAGATCACGGGTGACTTCGTGGCCACGGCCACCGTTCGAACCGCCACTCGGTCGGATCCCACGGCGCCGCTCCCGAGCAACGGCATCGTGCAGCTGGGCGGTTTGATGGCGCGCGGCGACGAGGCGAGCGAGAACTACGTCTTCATCGTCGTCGGCAACGACGCCACGGGCCCCGTGGTCGAGACGAAGTCGACCGTCAACAGCCGCAGCACCTGGGAAGGACCCGACTGGACCGGGTCGGATGCCGAGCTGCGTCTGTGCCGGCTCGGGACGACCTTTCGGCTCTACAAGCGTCCCGCGGACAGCGACGCGGCGTGGGCGCTCGCGGCCGAGATCGACCGGCCGGACCTTCCCGAGGAGCTGCAGGTCGGCGCCAACATCTATTCGGATCAACAACCCGACCTCACCGTCCGGTGGGAGGGCCTGGAGATCCGCCAGGGCGATCCGGGGAACGACTGCCCGGCGACCTGATCCCCACCGTGGGTCGACCGGCTACAGTCGCGTCGTGGACGCGCCCCGGCATCTCCGGAACACGAAGCTGGTCTGCACGATCGGTCCGGCCAGCCACGACCTCGTGCCCGAGCTTGTCGAGGCCGGCATGGACGTCGCCCGGCTCAACTTCTCGCATGGCTCCCCGGCGTCGCGGGCGGCGTCCGCCGAACGCGTCCGTGCTGCCGCCGCGGCCGTGGCACGACCGGTCGCGGTCCTCGCCGATCTTGCCGGCCCCAAGATCCGGCTGGGCGAGATCACCGGCGGCGAGATGCAGCTCGAGGCCGGCCGCCCGTTCACGCTGCGCGCGACGACGGGACGACGAGCGGGAGACGCGACCGGCGCCGGGGTGACGTACGGCCGGCTCGGGAAGGACGTCCGGCCCGGCGATCGAATCCTGCTTGGCGGACGGGGCCGCAGAGCTGCGGGTCGAATCGGTCGGCGACGTGGTTGCGACCGTGATCGTCCGGGGCGGGACGGTCCGATCGCGCGCCGGCGTCAGCATCCCCTCGGAGCGGATCACGACGCCACCGCTGACGGCCAAGGATCGAGCGGATGTTCCGCGGGCCCTGGAGCTTGGTGCCGACATCGTCGCGCAGTCGTTCGTCCGGAAGCCCGACGACATCCGCCTGCTGCGAACGCTGCTCGGACGGGACGCGCCACCGATCGTTGCCAAGATCGAGACGCGGGCCGCGATCGACGCCTTCGACGGGATCCTCGAGGAGGCGGATGCCGTGATGATCGCCCGCGGCGACATGGGCGTGGAGCTGCCGTATGAGGAGGTGCCGATCATCCAGAAGCAGCTCGTCCGGCGCGCCCTGGATCGGGGGATCCCCACGATCGTCGCGACCCAGATGCTCGAGTCGATGCTCTCCTCGCCGCGACCGACCCGGGCGGAGGCGAGCGACGTGGCCAACGCGGTGTTCGACGGCGCGGACGCGATCATGCTCTCCGGCGAGACCGCCGTCGGGCAGATCCGATCCTGGCGGCTGAGGCTGCGGTCCGGATCGCCCGGCTGTGCGAGGAGCGTGGTGGCGAACACCTCGCCGCCGGCGCCCCCGCCTCGGCGAACACCGACGCAGGTGCCCTTGCCTACGCCGCTGTGGCGCTGGTCCGAGCCGAGCCCGGGGTCGCCGGGATCGCCTGCTACACGAGGACCGGCCGGACGGCACGCATGCTCGCCTCGCTTCGGCCGGGCGTGCCGATCTTCGCGTTCTCGCCCAACCACACGGTCGTCTCGCGCCTGGCCCTCGTGCATGGCGTGCAACCGTGGTCCTGTCTGCCTCCCGAGGGCTCGGCCGGGCGCCTCGGGCTCATGGCGTGGCTGCTGGCTGAGGCGAACGTGGTGCCGGCCGGCGCCCCTGTCGTGCTCGTTGCCTCGACCGCTCAGCCCGGCACGGGCCCGAACGCCCTCGAGGTGCATCGGATCCCGGGATGACCGACCCGACACCACTGCGGCTCTGGCTCGAGCCCGGCTACGACCACGGCCGTTTCGGGGTCTGGCTGCTCGATCTGCCCGGCGCCTTTGGGTGGGCACCCACGAGGGAGCAGGCCATCTCGCAGGCGCCCTCGGCCGCCGGCTGGTACCGGGACTGGGCGGCGCGGCATGGCGAGCCCATCGACATGGTCATCGGCCCCACGGAGATCATGGAAGAGGTCCCTGTCACGACGGCGGACGGCCACGAGCGATTCGCGACGTTCGCCGCCGATCGAGAGCCCGTCGCGAGGGACGAGCTCGAGACGGCGGTCCGTCGCCTGGGCCATGCCCGGGACGACCTCATCGCGGTTCTCGAGAGCGTCGAGCGCCTCGCGCCGAACGACGCCGCGACTGCCGAGCTCCTCCGCCACGTGGCCCGCACCGAGGTCTGGCTCGCCAGCCGGCTCGACCCTGCGGCGCGGTTCCCGAGTGCGGACCTCGAGGCGGATCCACGACCCCTTCTGGCCGCCACGCGGTATCTGGGCCGTCGATCAGGTTCAAGAGCAGCACGCCCGAGACCCGAACGCGTCCCGGGAGGACAGCCGGGGCGAGACGTGGACGCTGCGCAAGGTGGTGCGCCGGCTGCTGTACCACTCGATCGATCACCTGCGCGAGCTGGACGGCCGGCTCGCCCGGCTGGAGGGACGCGTGGAGCGGCTCGACTACCGGCTCGACCGGCTGGCCGACGTCGGCCCGCTCGCGCGCCTGTTGCGCTCGGTCGGCTGGGACCGCCGGACGCTCGATCCCGATCGCCTCCAGCGAGCGATCGACGGGACCGGGCGCATGGCCGGCGCGTGGGACGGTGACGAGCTCGTCGGGTTCGCGCGAGACCTCGGTGACGGCGTCTTCACGGGGCACATCTCGATGGTCGTCATCGACCCGCGCTGGCAGGGGCAGGGGATCGGGACGCGCCTGATCCGGGAGCTCATCGAGCCCCTCCCCGACGTGCGGTTCTCGCTCGGTGTCGCGGGCGGCCTGCACGGGTACTACGAGCGGCTCGGCTTCGAGCGTGATGCAAGCGCCATGGTTCGGCGGCCCAGCGGCTGGCGATCCGAGCCGGTTCGCCATGAGCCGCCGAACGGCTAGAACGCCTGTTCCAAACCGGCAGCGGCCCGTATACTGGGACCGACATGCCCCAGGATCAGATCGTCGTGCGCGGTGCGCGCGAGCACAACCTCAAGAACGTCACGGTCGCGTTCCCGCGCGACCGCCTGGTGGTCATCACGGGCCTGTCAGCGGTCAGCGGCAAGTCGAGCCTCGCGTTCGACACGATCTACGCCGAGGGCCAGCGCCGCTACGTCGAGAGCCTCAGCGCGTACGCCCGGCAGTTCCTGGGCCAGATGGAGAAGCCGGACGTCGACCAGATCGACGGGCTGTCGCCCGGCGATCTCGATCGACCAGAAGGGCGCGAGCCGCAACCCGCGGTCCACCGTCGGCACCGTCACCGAGATCTACGACCACCTGCGGCTGCTGTTCGCGCGCATCGGCATCCCGCACTGCCCGAACGGCCACGCGATCGAGCGGCAGACCGTCCAGCAGATCGTCGACCAGGTGCTCGCGCTGCCGGAGGGCACGCGGCTGCTCGTCCTCGGGCCGCTCATCAAGGACCGCAAGACCGAGGGCGACCGGGTCTTCGAGGCAGCGCGCGAAGCAGGGCTTCGTCCGCGTCCGGGTCGACGGCGAGACGTACGACCTGGCCGAGGCGCCGACGCTCGACAAGTACAAGCGCCACACGATCGAGGTCGTCGTCGACCGGTTCGTCGTCCGCCGCGCCGAGGCGCCCGAGGGTGGGCGCGCGACGACCGCGGCCGGCCGGTCGATCCCGCGACCGGCGAGGCCATCGACGATCCCGGATCGGCCGCGCCTGGCCGACTCGATCGAGACGGCGCTGCGGCTCGGCGAGGGCGTCGTCCTGATCGCGCCCGCGCCGCGCGAGGGCGAGCCGCCCGAGTTCGAGGAGCGGCGGTACAGCGAGCGCTACTCCTGCCCGTACGACGGGACCACGATCGACGAGCTCGAGCCGCGCAGCTTCTCGTTCAACTCGCCGCACGGCGCGTGCCCGACCTGCACGGGCCTCGGCACGCGCCTGGAGATCGACCCGGACGCTCGTCCTCCCGGACCGCGGCAAGAGCGTCGATGACGGGCGCGCGTCGTGCCGTGGGCCAGGATGCCGACGGACGCCTCGTGGCGGCTCGAAGATCACCGAGGCGATCTTCAAGGCGCACGGCTGGGACTCCAAGGCGCCGGTCGCGCGACCTGCCGCCGGAGGCGCGTCGAGCTACCTGCTCTACGCCCCGAAGGGCGAGACGGTCGTCGTCCGCTACAAGCACGAGCGCGGCGAGAACACGTACAAGCGCCACGTTCGAGGGCGTCGTCACGAACCTCGAGCGGCGCTACCGCGAGACCGACTCGGAGTACATCAAGACCGAGCTCGAGAAGTACATGGTCGAGCGGCCGTGCCCGACCTGCAAGGGCAAGCGGCTGCGGCCCGAGGCGCTCGGCGTCACGGTCGACGGCCGCAACATCTCGGACGTCGCGCGACCTGTCGATCACCGACGCGCTGGAGTGGGCACGCGCGCTCCCGAGCCGCATCTCGCGAGCGCGAGCGGACGATCGCGCACCAGCTCCTCAAGGAGATCCGGGCGCGGCTCGGGTTCCTCGTCGACGTCGGGCTGGACTACCTGACGATCGACCGGACCAGCGCGACGCTGTCGGGCGGCGAGGCGCAGCGCATCCGGCTCGCGACCCAGATCGGCACGACGCTCATGGGCGTCCTGTACATCCTCGACGAGCCCTCGATCGGCCTGCACCAGCGCGACAACGCCAAGCTCATCGCGACGCTGACCCGGCTGCGCGACCTCGGCAACACGGTGCTCGTCGTCGAGCACGACGAGGAGACGATCCGCACCGCCGACTGGGTCATCGACATCGGGCCCGGGGCGGGCGAGCACGGCGGCGAGATCATCGCCAACGGCCCGCTCGAGGCGATCCTCGCGCGAGCCGCGCTCGATCACCGGCGCGTTCCTGCGCGGCGAGCGCGCGGTGCCCGTCCCGAAGAAGCGGCGCAAGGGCAACGGCAAGGCGCTCGTCGTCAAGGGCGCCCGCGAGCACAACCTCAAGGACATCGACGTGCGCGTTCCCGCTCGGCACGTTCATCGGCCGTGACCGGCGTGTCCGGGTCAGCGGCAAGAGCACGCTCGTCACCGAGGTCCTGTACCGGGCCCTCGCGCGCGAGCTCGTACGGGTCGCGCGAGCCGGTCGGCGCGCACGACTCGCTCGAGGGCGCTCAAGCACATCGACAAGGTCATCGAGATCGACCAGAGCCCGATCGGCCGGACGCCGCGCTCGAACCCGGCGACGTACACCGGGCTGTTCAGCACCGATCCGCGAGCTGTTCGCCGGCGTGCCCGAGGCCCGCGTCCGCGGCTACGGCCCGGGCCGCTTCTCGTTCAACGTCAAGGGCGGCCGCTGCGAGAACTGCAAGGGCGACGGGATCATCAAGATCGAGATGCAGTTCCTGCCCGGACGTCTACGTCCCGTGCGAGGTCTGCAAGGGCAAGCGCTACAACCGCGAAGCGCTCGAGATCCACTACAAGGGCCGCTCGATCGCCGACGTCCTCGAGATGACCGTCGAGGAGGCGCTCGAGTTCTTCCGGCCCGTGCCGAACGATCGCGAGCAAGCTCCAGACGCTGTTCGACGTCGGGCTCGGCTACATCCACCTCGGCCAGCCGGCGACGACCCTGTCCGGCGGCGAGGCGCAGCGCGTCAAGCTCTCGACGGAGCTGTCGCGGCGCGCGACGGGCCGGACGCTGTACGTCCTCGACGAGCCGACGACCGGCCTCCACTTCGCGGACGTCGAGAAGCTGCTCCAGGTGCTCCACCGGCTCGTCGACACCGGCAACACGGTGCTCGTCATCGAGCACAACCTCGACGTCATCAAGACCGCCGACTGGATCATCGACCTCGGGCCCGGAGGGCGGCGACCGCGGCGGCCGGATCGTCGCCGAGGGCACGCCCGAGGCAGATCGCGCGAGGTCGCCGGTTCGGCCACAGGCGAGTACCTGGCGCGCGTCCTGCGCGGCGAGCCGCTCGTGCCGCTGACCGACGTCTCGTTCGCGGACTCGGCCGGGTCGCAGCAGTGGCCACGGCGCAAACGGCCGCGGGCGGCACCGACCCGAGGCTGTCCCGGCCATCGCGGTGCCGGAGAAGCGGGCCGCCGCCCGCCGCTGACGCGAGCGACGCGTACCATTCGCCCATGCCCGACATCGACTTCGCGTTCCTCGCCGACGCGGCCGAGACCCTGCCCGGTCAGAAGTTCCATGTGCTCGGCGGTGGAGTGGCACGCATCGGCGGTCGTACCTTCCCGCTGCGGCATCCGCACGTGGCCCTCGTCATCGGTCTTCGAGTGACCGCACCCGAGACCGACCGCGAGCACGAGATCCGGTTCGTCCTGCTCGATCCCGATGGCGCCGAGGTTGCCGGCGCGACCGGGAGCCTCGTCGCCCGGAGCCAGCGCGACGGGCGCGACGCGGTGCTCACGTTCTCGATCGACCTGTGGAACCTGACCTTCCCGGCGCCCGGCGACTACTCCTTCCGGATCCTGGTCAACGGCTCCGAACGCAAGCGCCTGCCATTGCTCCTGCTCAAGCCGGCCGCGGCTGAGGGCGCGAGCGGCACCGGCACCCAACCCGGCGATGCCTGAACCGGCGTCGCGCGCGGCGCGCGGCCCAGCCCGGCACGAGCTCCCGGCCATTGACGACCTTGGTCTCGCCGCGGCCCGTGCATGCGGATCGGCTGCTCGCCGCGGCGAAGGAGCGTGGCGCGAGCCGCTGGGAGACCTACCTGGAGCCGTTGCCGGATCGCCTCCGCGACGAGGAGCCAGGCGGGCTCTGGTCGGTGGCTGCCCGGGCTCGAGCGGCGTACGGGCCGAAGGATTCGATCCGCGATGCGCTGCCCGCAGACCTCACGGAACCGTTTCTCGACGCCATCGATCGCCTGATGCGCGAGCTCGCCCGGGAGCGGAACCGGCGCCGCTAGGCTTTCGCGGTTGCCGGGCTCAGGCCGCGGTCGCTTCCAGTCCCAGCTCCTCGTCGCTGAACGCCTCACGCAGGAACATGGACGGGTTCGCCGGGTCGTAGACAAGCGTGAGCGTCCGACGCGCCCGGGTCCACGCCACATACCCGAGCCGCCGTTCCTCCTCGAGCGCCCGGCGCGGGTCCTCGGCCTGCTGCACCGACCGCGCGCTCGGGAACCGCCCGTCTCGAGGCCGATGACGAGCGACGTGATCGAACTCGAGGCCCTTGGTGGCGTGGGCGGTGGCGAGGCTGAACGGCGCGTCGTCTCGACGCAGCTCCAGCAGGCGCGCTCGGGTCGCCCGCACGGCGGCGGCGAACGTGACGAGGGCCCGGAACGGCGCCGCCCACCCGAGCATCGCGGTCACGAGCGCGGCCTCCTCCCTCGACCCGGCCTCGTGCCGCACGCGTTGGAGCGCGACCAGCAACGGAATGCGCGCGGTGCCCACGCCGGCAACCCGCTCGAGGACCTCGTCGACGAGCGGCGATTCCACGAGCAGCTCGATCCGTGGTGCGCGGAACGGCCAGCCGAGGTCGATCGCGACCGCAACCGCCGGCAGGAGCTCCCGGTTGGTCCGGGCGAGGACCGCGCGGGTGCTGCCGTCGTCGGGCCAGGTGTCGAGGACGCGGCGGATCCGCACGGTCTCCTCTCCGGCGTCGGGCGCCAGCACCAGCCTGCCCTGTGCGCGCGTCCCTGCCCGGATCGTCTTCACGAACCGTTCCTCGTTGTGCTCCACGAGGCGGACCGCCCGTTCGACGATCGGCGCAGGACAGCGATGGTTCACCTCGAGATCGACCCGGCGCAGCCCGGGAAGGACGGCCGAGAGCCCGAGGACCCTGCGCACGTCAGCCAGCCGCCAGCCGTAGATGCTCTGGTCGTCGTCGCCAACGAAGAACACGCGATTCGCGGGGGACGCGAGCAACAGGGCCAGCTTCAGCTGGGTGGTGTCGACGTCCTGCACCTCGTCGACGAGCAGCTCCCGGCAGCGCTCGCGCCACCGGGCGAGCACGATCGGCTCGGCTTCGAGGAGCGCGATCGCCCGGAGCACCAGGTCGTCGAAGTCGAGCCCACCCGTCGCCGCCACCGCTCGCTCGTAGGCGACGAAGGCCCGTGCGGTCGGGCCTGCATCCGGGTCCGCCGCGACCTCCTCGGCGCGCACGTTGAGCTCGAGCTTCAGCCGTGAGATCGCCGTGTCGAGCCTGAGCCGCTCCGCGTCGTCGGCGGCGGGGATCAGCCGGCGGAGGACGGCGTCACGATCCGCCAGCGGCTCGACGGGAACGCCCGCGTCGCGCAGGATCTCGCGCCCGAGCGCGTGGAAGGTGCGCACCGCGACGGTCCCTGGTGCCACACCGATCTCGGCGACGGCCGCGTCGAGCCGTTCGGTCATCTCCTCGGCGGCCCGCTTGTTGAACGTGATCGCGCGGATCGAGGCTGCCGGCGTTCCCGTGGCGATGAGCCACGCCGCCCGAGCGACGAGGGTCGTCGTCTTCCCCGATCCGGCCGGCGCGACGCACAGCAACGGGCCGGACGGCGCCGTGGCGGCAGCGCGCTGGTCCGCCGCAAGACGGGCAAGACGATCGACAACCGGCTGTGGCAGATCCACGCCGGCACCGTACGGATCGGCGCTTGTCCGGCCATGCACGGAAGTGGTGCAGGACTGCACCACCCGACCGGGTCAGGACGCGAATCGGTGCAGTTGTTCACGGCCCGATGTGGTGCAGCGCGAAACGGCGGGGTAGGATTGGCCCTCGCCGTCCCGAGCCGCCCGTCATGGGATCGACGCGACGCAACCGCACGAACCCACCGGGAACCCCTCGTCATGGCTCGACTCGAACGGCATGGAGGATCCGGCGCACGCCGGAAAGGGAGAGGTATCGAATGAGGCGTTTCCGCGCCGCCGCCGCCCTGGCCCTCGGGCTGACCCTGATCGTCGGAGTGCCAATCGCGTCGGCCAAGCCGCCGCCCGACAGTCCGGCGGCGAAGAAGGCCAAGACCACGGACATCCAGATCCTTGGCCTGAACGACTTCCACGGACAGCTCGAGACGATCCCCGCGACAGCCAGCTCGAGCGGGCGCATCGGTGCGCTGACCGGCTCCGGCGCTTCGGCGACGTGCCCTGCGCCCACCTGCTATCCGGCCGGCGGCGTTGAGTATCTCGCCACCCACGCCCGAAACCTGCTCGCCACGAACACCAAGAACAGCGTGTTCGTGTCGGCGGGCGACCTGATCGGCGCCACGCCGTTGCTGTCGGCGCTCTTCCATGACGAGCCGTCGATCGAGGCATTCAATCTCATGGGCCTCGACTACAACGGTGTCGGGAACCACGAGTTCGACGAGGGTATCGACGAGCTGCTGCGCATGCAGTACGGCGGCTGCCACCCCACGGATGGCTGCCTCGACGGCGATGGCTTCGCTGGCGCCGAGTTCGAGTTCCTCGCGGCCAACGTCGCGTACAAGGGAACGGGCGAGACCATCTTTGCGCCGTACGCCATCCACGAGTTCACGGGCGTCGACGTCGCGTTCATCGGCATGACGCTCGAGGGCACGCCGCTCGATCGTGTCCCCGGACGGCATCCAGCAGGTCGACTTCCTCGACGAGGCCGAGACGGTCAACGCGCTCGTGCCCGAGCTCAAGGCGATGGGCATCGAGACGATCGTCGTGCTCCTCCACGAGGGCGGCAGCGTCCCCGTCTCGAACAACGGCGCCGGCTCGGTCGCCGCGATCAACTCATGCACCAACCCGACCGGCGCCCTGCCCCCGATCGTCGAGGCCATGGACGACGAGGTCGACATCGTCATCACCGGCCACACCAACTGGGCGGTGAACTGCCTCATCGACGGCAAGGTCGTCACCGGTGCTGCGTCGCAGGGCCGCCTGATCACCGACATCGACCTCAAGGTCAGCCGTGCGACGAAGGACGTCGTCCCGGGCTCGATCCGGGTCAACAATCACATCGTCACGCGAGACGTCGCTCCGGCGGCGGACATGACCGCGCTGATCGCCAAGTACAACGTCTTCGCTGCCCCGATCGCCGCCGTCGTCGTCGGCGCCACGACCGCGGAGATGGTTCGCACCGTTCTCACGGCGGGCGGCGAGTCCACGCTCGGGCGGCTGATCGCGGACGCGCAGCTCGCGTCTGCCCAGGCAGCCGGCGGCCAGATCGCGTTCATGAACCCAGGCGGCATCAGGGCCAACCTGGATGCCGGCCCGATCACGCACGGCGAGGCCTTCGCGGTCCAGCCGTTCAGCAACATCGTGACGACGAAGACCTACACGGGCGCGCAGCTCAAGACCATTCTCGAGCAGCAGTTCGTGACCTCGGCCGGCGCGCCGCGGCAGCTGATCCTGGCGGTCTCCTCCGGGTTCACGTACAGCTGGTCGGCCTCCGCGCCGATCGGCAGCAAGGTCTCGAACATGGCGCTCAACGGGACGCCGATCGATCCGGCGGCGACGTATCGAGTCACGGCGAACAACTTCCTCAGCGGTGGTGGGGACGACTTCCCCGGCTTCACGGTCGGGACCGACAACACCACCGGGCTCGACGACCTCGTCGCGCTCGAGGCGTACCTCGACGTGAACGATCCGTACACGCCGGTCACGCCGAACGGGATCACCCGACTCCCGTAGCAAGCCCGGAACCACACAGGACGGCCGGCCCGCGAGGGCCGGCCGTTCGATTCCCGTCGCTGCCGTAGCATCGAGTCGTGACTCCCCAGCTCCAGGCGACCCTCAAGCGACTGCCCGATCGGCCCGGCGTCTATCTCCTCAAGAACGAGAAGGGCGACGTGCTGTATGTCGGCAAGGCCCAGAGCCTCCGCAACCGGGTCCGCTCGTACTGGCAGAAGCAGGCCGCGCCGCGCTCGTCGGGTGACATCCATCGGATCCGCGAGGTCATCGACCGGGTCGCGGATGTCGAGTACACCCTCACCGACTCCGTCTCCGAGGCGCTGCTGCTCGAGGCGAACCTGATCAAGCGCTTTCGCCCGCGCTTCAACGTCCGGCTCAAGGACGACAAAAGCTACCCGTACATCAAGGTGACGCTCGGGGACGACTTCCCGCGGATCGAACGCACGCGGAAGCTCGTCAACGACGGGAGCCGCTACTTCGGGCCATACGCGTCCGCTTCGTCCGTGGACGAATCGATGAACCTCGTGCGCCGCCTCTTTCCGTTCCGTACCTGCACGATCGAGATCACCGAGGGCGAGCGCGCCCTCCAGCGGCCGTGCCTGCTGTACCACATCAAGCGCTGCCAGGGACCGTGCATAGAGGCCATCTCGAAGGACGCCTACCGGGCCGACATCGAGCAGGTCGAGCTGTTCCTCGAGGGTCGCCAGGAGACGCTCGTGAAGGCGCTCCGCAAGGACATGGCGATCGCCGCGGAGCAGACCGAGTACGAACGCGCGGCCGCGCTGCGCGACAAGATCCGGGCCATCGAGCGGACGATGGAGAGCCAGAAGATGGCCGCGTTCGCCCGAACCGAGCTCGACGTCGTCGGTATCGCGCGGCAGGACAGCCAGGCCGCGATCCAGCTGTTCGTCATCCGCAACGGCAAGATGATCGGGCGCGACGTGTACATGGTCGAGGCGACGCGCGAGGCCACCGACGAGGAAGTGCTGCGGAGCTTCCTCGAGCAGTACTACGCCCGGGCCACATCGGTGCCCCGCGAGGTATACGTCCCGTTCGACGTGCCCGAGGCAGGCGATCTCGAGGTGTTCCTCTCCGAGCGACGCGGGACCCAGGTTCGGCTGCACGTCCCGCTCCGCGGCGAGCGCCGCGAGTTGATGGCCCTCGCCACGCGCAACGCGGGCGAGACGCTGGCGCGCGAGCAGGCGCGCTGGCTTGCGGACCAGGGCAAGACGCTGGCCGCGCTCGAGCAGCTCGCCGAGGCGCTGAGCCTTGCCGGGCCCCCGATGCGCATCGAGTGCTACGACATCTCGACATTTCAGGGCGCGGAATCGGTCGGCAGCATGGTCGTGTTCGAGGAGGGCAAGCCGCGCTCCGGGGAGTACCGGCGGTTCCGGATCAAGGGCGTGCAGGGTCCGAACGACTTCGCGAGCCACCAGGAGGTCCTGCGGCGCCGGTTCCGCCTCACGAAGATGGGCGAGGAGGGGACCGACGAGGAGCGCCGCTGGGCGATGCCCGACCTCGTGATCGTCGACGGCGGCAAGGGCCAGGTGAGCGCCGCGAAGGAGGTGCTCGACGAGCTCGGGCTGCACGACCTGCCGCTGGCCGGTCTTGCGAAGGAGCGCGAGGAGCTGTTCCTGCCGGGACGTTCCGAGCCGATCCTCCTGCCGGCGACATCCTCGGCCCTCTACCTCGTGCAGAGGCTCCGCGACGAGGCGCACCGATTTGCCATCACGTACCACCGCGACCTACGGGCCAAGCGAACGGTCCGGTCCGCGTTCGACGATCTGCCGGGCGTCGGTCCGAAGCGCAAGCGCGAGCTGTTGAAGGTGTTCGGATCGGTCAAGCGCGTCCGCGATGCGCCCGTGGAGCAGATCGCCGCAGTCCCCGGCATCTCGCGCTCGCTCGCGGAGCGGATCAAGGCCACGTTGGAGGCCTGAGCCCGCCGCCCGGGTGTTCACCTGCAGCGGACGAACGCCGTGGCGAAGGTCGTCCCTGGACGCTCGCGCCCGTGATCGTTCGCTTCCGGCGAACGGACGCGGGGCCAACCGGGCCCAATGACGCCTCGCGCCCGGTCTCGTTCGCTCGTGGCGAACGAGCTCACGCCGGTCACCGGCCCTGAAACGCCGCCGACCGCCATGGCACGTGCGCGAGAGGTTCCGTGTAACATCCCGCCTCGATGCGCAAAGCCGGTCCCATCCTCATCGCCGTCATCGGCGTGCTCGCACTCCTGATCGATTTCGTCCCGAACCTGACGGTTCCGCTGGGCACTGCCGCGGACGGTGGCTGGCGCCGGCTCGAGACAAAGCTCGGGCTCGACCTCGAGGGCGGCCTCCGCGTGGAGTACCTCGCCCAGCCCGTTGACGGCCAGGTTCCCGACGCCGGCGCGATGAATGTCATCCGGGACATCGTCGAGCGGCGGGTGAACACCACCGGCGTCTCGGAGCCGGTCGTCCTGACCCAGGGCAACGACCGTGTCGTCGTCGAGCTGCCGGGCGTCACCAACCCCGATGTCATCCGCGCTCTCGTCGGCCAGACCGGCCGGCTCGAGTTCGTGCCCCTCGGCACCGACGCAGGTGAACGCGGGCCAGACGCTCGATCTGGAGGCGAACCCGCCGCTCTTCAGCGGTGACCAGGTCCAGAACCCCGCAATCGGGCAGGACGAGACCGGCGGGCTCGCCGTCACGTTCCAGCTCAAGGAGCCCGCGTCGACCCAGTTCGCGGACTACACGCGCACGAATACCGGTGAGTACTTCGCGATCACGCTCGACGAGGTGGTCGTCTCCGCGCCGGTGATCCAGAACGCCATCCCGGCCGGCAGCCCGATCCAGATCACGAGCGGCGGTCTTGGCGGCTTCCCGGTCGATGAGGCGCAGAACCTCGTCACGGTCCTCAAGTTCGGCTCGCTGCCGTTCCCGATCGTCGAGCTGTCGAGCGAGCAGATCAGCGCCACGCTCGGTGAGCGCTTCCTCGTCCAGTCGCTGATCGCGGGCGGGATCGGGATCGGCCTCGTGATCCTGTTCATGCTGCTCTACTACCGGCTGCCCGGGCTCGTGGCGAGCTTCGCGCTGGTCTACTACGGCATCGTCGTCCTCGCCATCTTCCGACTCGTGCCGGTCACGCTGACCCTCGCCGGTATCGCGGGCTTCGTGCTCTCGGTGGGCATGGCGGTAGACGCCAACATCCTGATCTTCGAGCGGATGAAGGAGGAGCTGCGCGTCGGGAAGTCGCTCCCGGCCGCGGTCGAGGCCGGCTTCAACCGGGCCTGGAACTCCATCCTCGACTCGAACGTGTCGAGCATCATCACGGCGACGATCCTGTATCTCTTCGGCTCGTCGGTCATCCGCGGCTTCGCGCTCGTGCTGATCATCGGCGTCCTCGTCTCGATGTTCAGCGCGATCGTCGTGACCCGCACGATCATGCGCTGGCTCGTGCGCCGTCACTGGGCCCGCAAGGCGAGCATGTACGCCCTGCGCGACGACGAGTTCATCGCGATGGGCGCCGTTCGAGCCCCCACTCGCCGTGAGGCGCGCCTCCGTGGTTGACGTCATCGGCCGGCGCCGCTGGTTCTACATCTTCTCGGTCCTGATCACGATCCCCGGTCTGATCCTCATCCTGCTCACGCCCTTCACGGACCTTGGCCTCAAGTTCTCGATCGACTACACCGGCGGCACGCGCTGGGTCATCCGGTTCGAGGACCGCTCGGTCACGCCCGACCAGGTGGTGGACGTCTTCGCGCAGCAGGGGCTCATCGCGAGCGTCATCGCGGAGGAGAACGGCTACCTCGACATCAGGACGGAGCAGGTGGTCGGCCTGCGCGAGGCCCCGGCGCCAACGCCGACCGCCGCACCGAGCGCATCGCCGGGCGCCAGCGGGTCGGCCGGGCCCTCGGCGAGCGCGTCGCCGGCGGCTTCGGCAGGTCCATCGGCGAGCCCGTCGGCGTCTCCATCCGCCAGTGCGTCCGCTCACCTTCGGCCAGCGCGTCGGCAGCACCGAGCGCGTCGGCGTCCGCGTCGCCCGGAGCATCCGCTTCCCCGGGCGCGTCCGGCTCGCCCGCCCCGAGCGTCCCGCCCGGCAACACCGAGATCCCGACCGAGGGACAGCTCGGCGAGGTCGCACGCGCGCTCGAGGCGCAGCTCGGTGAGATCGAGAGCCAGACGACGCTCACGTCGATCGGCGCGGTGGTGAGCAGCGATCTCGTCCGCCAGGCCCTGATCCTGATCCTCGTTGGGTCGGTCGGGATCATGCTGTGGATGACCTACCGCTTCCGTGACGTGAAGTTCGGTGCCACGGCGCTCGTCTCGCTGCTCCATGACGTCGTCGTCGTCGTCGGGATCTTCGCGATCCTCGGCACCATCGCGGACGTCCACATCGACGCGCTCTTCGTCACGGCGATGCTGACGGTCATCGGCTTCAGCGTGCACGACACGATCGTCGTGTTCGATCGCGTCCGCGAGAACCGCGCTCGCCACGCCGGCGAGTCGCTCGAGGCGATCGTCAACCACTCGATCCTGCAGACGATCGGCCGGTCGATCATGACCAGCGTGACGATCGTGCTGACGCTGCTCGCCCTGCTGCTCTTCGGCGGCGCGGCGATCAACAGCTTCATCATCGCGCTGCTCGTCGGGATCGTGTCGGGGACGTACTCGTCAATCTTCGTGGCGAGTCCGCTCTTCGTGGACTGGCACCTCTGGGAGGATCGCCGCCACGGCCGAACCCAGGTCAGTCGCGGCCCTCGCGTCCGGCGCGCCACGTCCTGATGCACCCGCGGCCGCCGGCCGGTAGAGCCGCGGTGCAGCGTTCCATGGCATCCTGACCGGGTGGTCGAACCGCGCTTTCGCTGGGCCTTTCCCGACATCCCGTCACTCTCCCCGGAGCTCCTGGCCGCGGCCCGACGGCACGAGCTGTCGGACCGTGTGACGGGTCTGCTCGCGACCCGCGGGGTGGTCGGCGCGGCGGACCTCGACGGCTGGTTCGGTACCCCACACGACGGTCTCCACGACCCGCTGTTGCTGCCGGACGCCGCGGTCGCGCGGGATCGCCTTGCCCGGGCACGTGCGTCGGGCGAGCGCGTCATGGTGTTCGGCGATTTCGACGCCGACGGCCTTACGGGTCTCGCGACACTCGTGCTCGCGTTCCGGACATACGGCCTCGCGGTCATCCCGTACGTGCCGAGCCGCCTGGATGAAGGGCACGGACTGTCCCTTGCCGCGGTCGAGCGCGCCGTCGAGGCCGGAGCAAGCCTGATCGTCACGGTGGACTGCGGCTCGACAAGCGTCACCGAAGTGGCGGATGCGGCGCGCCGCGGGATCGACGTGATCATCACGGACCATCATCGAGTTCCCAGCGTGCTGCCCGCGGCCGTTGCCCTGGTCAACCCGCACCGGGCGGACAGCCTGTACCCGGACCGGCGGCTGGCGGGCAGTGGTGTCGCCTTCAAGGTGGCGTGCCTGCTGCTCGGATCTGAGCCGGGCGGTTCGGAGGCGGCCCTCGGCCTGGCAGACCTCGCGACGATCGGCACGGTCGCGGACGTGGCACCCATCGTCGGGGAGAACCGGGCGATCGCGCGTCTCGGCCTCGAGATCCTTCGAACTCATCCCCGGCCGGGCATTGCGGCGCTCCTCGAACGGTCGGGCGTTGCCCGTGAGGCCGTGGACCTCGAGACGGTGGGGTTCGCGATCGCTCCACGGCTCAACGCCGCCGGACGGGTGGGGGAGGCCGCCGAGGCCGCGCGCCTGCTGCTCGCCTCGGATCCCGTCGAAGCCGCCACGCACGCGGATGCGCTCGAGGCCGCGAACCTATCCCGTCGGGACCTCATGAAGGCGGCGATCGCTGAGGCCCGGGCAGGACTCGAAGGCGCCCCCGACGCACCCGCCACCCTCGTTCGCGGACCGTGGGGGGTCGGCATCGTCGGGCTGGTCGCCTCGCGGCTCGTGGAGGACCGCGGCCGGCCCGCGGTCGTCGGCGCGGATCTCGGTGACGTCATCCGGGCCTCGTGCCGGAGCGACGGCTCGCTCGACCTCGGCGCGGCGCTCGAGGCATGTTCCGACCTCTTCATCCGGCACGGCGGGCATGCGGGTGCGGCCGGCTTCGAGCTGCCTGCCGCGAGCTGGGATGCGTTCGTCGAGCAATTCACGGCACTGGCCGCGGTCGCCGTGCGGCCCGATCCACGCGTGACCCTCAACGTGGACCTTGCGCTGGTCGCGATGGACGTCGATTACGCCCTCCATCGCGACCTGGCCCGGCTCGCGCCGTGCGGACCCGGCAATCCGGAGCCACTCGTCGCCATCCTCGGGCTCACGGCGACCCGCGTCCGGCCGGCGACGGGTGGCCACAGCCAGCTGACGCTCAAGCGCCGGCTGGACGTCCTCGACGGGATCGCCTTCGGCCGTCCCGACATCGCGGAGACGGTCCAGGCCGGGGACCGGCTGGATGTCGTCGCACGCCTGACCAGCCGTCGGTTCGGGGGCTACGAGTCGCTGCAGCTGGACATCCGGGACGTGGCCACGTCGGGTGCGCACCCCGAGGCGGCGCGGATCCTCGGGCTCGAGCCGGACGCCGCCCTGGTCGCCGTCACCGTATGACGCGCGGGACCGGGACAGGCACGCCGCGGGCCGGCGATCCGTACGGCGTCGGGCCGATCGGCGCGATCCTGCCGCCGGCGCTCGCCGTCATCGGGCTGGTCATCGTCGCGATCGTGACGTACAGCCTGTTCAACGGGCAGCTCCCATTCGGGATCGGCAGCGGCCCGGCCCGTCCTGGTGGCAACGGGTCCAGCGGGCCCGACCGCACCGCGGCCCCATCGAACGTGGTCATTCCCGAGCCCGAGGCCGTCTTTCTCGGGTCCATCGTGTACGTCAAGGCCGGCAACATCTGGGTCCAGGACGCCGAGGGTGCCCGGCAGCTGACCTCGAGCGGCAACGACGCCATGCCGTCATGGTCCCCCGACGGCGAGTGGATCTACTACATCCAGACCGAGGCGCGGCGCGGCCGCTGGCCCGTCCGCGGCAACCCGAGCTGGTGGGACATGGAGGTCCCGCATCTCCGCCGGATCAAGGCCGATGGCAGCGGCCGGCCCGAGGAGCTCGAATCGGGTCGCTTCCGGCGAGGCGGGCTCGACTGGTTCTACTGGATGCGCCAGCCCGTCCTGTCGCCGAACGGCAAGTCGATCGCGCTCGTCACGGACCAGCCCACGCCTGAAGAGCGGAGCGTCGTGCTCCAGATCTACAACCTCGAGACCGGCAGGTTCACCGTCCCGGACGCGCCCGTGACCGACCCGCTCGGTCACCAGGACCCGGAATGGCGCCCCGACGGCCGGATGCTGCTGTACGTCCGGAACAGCCGGGAGGGCTCCCGCGGCGCGCCGGTCATCTGGCGCTACGACACGCGCGAGCAGGAGGCAGCTGCCATCACGACCGGCGGGTATCTCGAGCCGGCCTATTCCCCCGACGGCCGCTACATCGCAGCGACCCGAACCTCGACGATCGGGACGGACGTGGTGATCCTCGATGCAGTGCGCGGGACCGAGCTCGCCCGCATCACCAATGACGGCAGGTCGTGGGCCCCGGTCTGGTCGCCGGCCGGCGACGGGATCGCGTTCCTGCGCATCGACGGACAGATCGTCGACCTGCACCTGGCCCGACTCACGGGTCCGGCCGGTGACTGGACGGTCGAGGAGACGATCGCGCTCACAGAGGTGTCGGGGTTGAACGCGGCATCCGGCCCGGACTGGTTCATCCCGTCGGACGAGCTGCCGGCACCGACCGCTCCACCCACCACCGCTGCTCCCACGTCCGCGGTCCCGTCGGCGAGCGCACCGGCGCAGTGACGTCGTATCTGGAGCGACTTGCGGCTCGAAGCGCGGCCGTCGGCTCGGTCCTGTGCCTCGGTCTCGATCCGGAGCCCGATGCGCTCCCCGATGGCTTCTCCCGGGATGTGGCGGGTCTCGAGCGGTTCGCAACCCTCGTGCTCGAGGCCGCGCTCCCGTATGCGGCGGCGGTCAAGCCGAACCTGGCGTTCTACGAGGCATTTGGGTCGCCGGGGATCGCCGCGCTCGAGCGGATTCGGGCACGGATCCCCGCGGACGTCCCGGTGATCATCGATGCGAAGCGCGCCGACATCGGCACGACCGCCACCCGCCAGGCCGTGGCGCTGTTCGACGCGCTCGGCGCGGATGCCGTGACCGTCAGCCCGTACCTCGGGGCCGAGGCGGTCACGCCGTTGCTCGAACGGGCCGATCGATTCGCCTACATCCTCTGCCGGACCTCCAATCCGGGAGCGGGTGAGCTGCAGGATCTGCGGGTCGCTGCCGATCCTTCGTCGGAAGCGCCCGAGGAAACCCTCCACGCCCGCGTGGCGCGTCGCGTGTCGGGTTGGGGTCCGGGCGGGACGGTGGGCCTCGTCGTCGGCGCAACGGCACCGGACGAGATCGGCGGGATCCGTTCGATCGCGGCCGGGCTCCCGTTCCTCGTCCCGGGGATCGGGACCCAGGGCGGCGACCTCGATGCAGTGCTGGCGGATGGTCGCGCGACCCGCGGACCGGCCGCGGAGCAGCCGGGTGGAGGACTGCTCGTCAACGTCTCGCGGGCCATCTCTGGCGCGGCACGAGCCGTCGGCGACCGCCCCGCCACTGACCCGCTTGTGCGTGTCCGGGACGCCGCCCGCGGCTGGTCCGAACGACTCCCTGTGCTACCCTAGCCGCCGCAGGGGAGGCGCAGGACGGCACGGTCATCGGTCGTCGGTCAGCCATCCCGCCCGCAGGAGCTCGACAGCGCATGCCGATTGGAGCACCGGAGCTGATCATCATCCTGGTGATCGCACTGCTCATTCTCGGACCGGGCAAGCTGCCCGAGGTCGGGTCGTCCCTGGGCAAGTCCATCCGCGAGTTCCGTAAGGCCTCCACGGATCTCCAGGACTCCGTGAAGATCGAGACGACGCCGCTGCCGCCGACCCAGGCACCTGCCGCGCCGCCCGTCGCTCCGGTGGGCCCCATCACGCCGACCGAGACGATCAACGAGCAGGCGATCCCGGTGAGCGATCCTGATCCCGCAGCGGGTGAAGCGACGGGTCCCGCGCCGGCGTCCCCGAACGCTGACACGACCAGCCGCGCTGGTTAGCACGCACCTCCCGGCACCCGATGGCCGACGCCGACGCGCTCCGTGAGGTCGGCGGACCCGGACGTCCGCAGCCACCCGCACCTGCAGCCCCGCCCCAGGATGACGCGGTCATGTCGCTCGTCGACCATCTGGGCGAGCTTCGGACGCGGCTGTTCAAGGCGATCCTCGCCGTTGCCGTCGGCGGGATCGTCGGGTTCATCGTGGGGGACGAAGCCATCAGGGTCCTCAGCGACCCGATCCCCGGCGAGGATCCGTTGCTCTTCACGGCCCTCGGCGATGCGTTTGCGATCCGGCTGAAGATCGGGATCGTCATCGGGATCATCCTCGCGATGCCGGTCCTGCTCTACCAGGGCTGGCAGTTCATCGCGCCGGGCCTGACCCCGTCCGAACGTCGCGCCGCGCGGCCGTGGATCCCGCTCTCGCTGTTCTTCTTCGCGCTTGGCGTCGGCATCGCGTACTTCGTGCTGCCGTATGCAGCCCAGTTCCTCCTGAGCTTCACGACGGACCGGCTGCAGCCACTCATCACGGCCGGGCCGTACTTCGAGTTCGTCACCACGATGTTCCTCGCCTTCGGGCTCGTGATGCAGTTCCCGATCGTCCTGTACGGCCTCTCCCGGGTCGGGATCGTCACGTCCCAGCGGCTTGGTGCCTCTCGCCGCTACGTGATCCTCATCATCGCGGTCTTTGCAGCGGTCATCACGCCGGGCGGTGACCTCGTGAGCCCGATCACGCTCGGCGCCACGATGTACCTGCTGTTCGAGCTGACCCTGTTCGCCATCCGCCGAACGGGCAAGTGACCGACACGACGGAGCCGACCACCGAAGCAGGCGCCGATGCGAGCGCCCGGACGGCACCCGCCGAGCAGGACGTCGTGATCCTGAGCGGGCTCTCGGGTGGCGGAAAGACGGCCGCGTCGAAGCTCTTCGAGGATCTCGGCTACACGGTCGTCGACAACCTGCCGGGCGAGCTGCTGCCCGAGCTGGCCGATCTCGTCACCTCGGACCGGGCCCGCTTTGCGCGGGTCGCCATCGTGGTGGACGTCCGCGCCGGCGACGCACCGATCGCGCTGGCAGCCATGCGCGGCGCACTCGAAGGCCGTGGCGTGCGACCGCGGGTCGTGTTCCTCGAGGCCCGCGATGACGTCCTGATTCGGCGCTTCTCGGAGACACGGCACCGTCACCCGCTCGGTGACGCGCGTGGGATTGCCAGCTCCATCACAGCCGAGCGCGACCTGCTCGAGCCGATCCGCGCCTCGGCGGACGTGGTGCTCGACACCTCGGACCTCTCGCTGCGCGAGCTCCGCGAGCGTCTCTTCTCGCAGCTCGGGTCCGTTGCGCGACCAGATCAGCTCGCGATCCAGCTCATCAGCTTCGGCTACAAGTACGGCATCCCGCTCGAGGCCGACCTCGTCTTCGATATCCGCTTCATGCAGAACCCCTACTACGTCCCCGAGCTGCGCAAGTCATCGGGACTGACCGAGCCCGTGCGCGAGTACGTCCTCGGCCAGCCGGTCGCGCAGCGCTTCCTGACGCTGATCAAGGAGTTCCTCGAGTTCGCCGTGCCGGCCTACATCGCCGAGGGCAAGTCGCGGCTCACGATCGGGATCGGCTGCACCGGCGGCTTTCATCGGTCGATCGTCCTCTCGGAAGAGCTGGCGAAGTGGTTGCGCGAGCGTGACCTGGGACCGGTGACCGTCTTCCACCGCGAGCTCGAGCGGACGTGAACCTGCGGCGCTGGCTCACCCCCGGGATCGGGATCAAGCGCTGGCTCCTGCTCGTCTTCGTCGGCCTCCTCTTCCTGGCCCTGGCCTTTGCATCCGCGCTCCGCCAGGCAACCCGCGAGCTCGAGCCCGGCGGCTTCACGCAGCCGCTCATCGATGCGCTGAGCCTGCAGTTCCTGCCCGCGCCAGTGCGGGTCCTGGCGGTGGCAGTTCTCGGATTCGGGTGCGTCGGCGCGGGCGCCTTCATGGTGATGCGCGCCTTCATGGACCCGTTCCGCGCCGATGACGGCCGGCGCCCGCTCGTTGAGGTGATCTACCAGAAGCGCTTCCTCGCTCGCGGACCGCGGGTCGTCGCGATCGGTGGTGGAACGGGGCTGTCGACGCTCCTGCGCGGACTGAAGGAGTACACGAGCAACCTCACCGCGGTGGTCACCGTGGCCGACGATGGTGGCTCCTCCGGCGTGCTCCGGACCGAGCTCGGCATCCCGCCGGTCGGGGACATCCGCAACTGCATCGCGGCGCTCGCCAATTCCGAGTCGCTGATGAACCAGCTGCTCCAGTACCAATTCCCGGTCGAGCACGACATGGGGGAGAGCCAGGGGCTTGCGGGGCACGCGGTGGGCAACCTGCTCATCGCGGCTATGACCGCCATCGAGGACGGCGACTTCGAGGAGGGCGTCCGGCAGGTCAACCGGATCCTCGCCGTGCGCGGTCGGGTTGTCCCCGTTTCGGCCACGCCGCTGACGCTGCATGCGCGCCTGTCCGACGGGACCGTCGTGGACGGGCAGTCGATCGTGATGCGCACCCCGGGCATCGAACGGGTCTGGATCACGCCCGGCGACGTGCTGCCGGCCGATGACGCCCTGGAGGCGATCGCGGACGCCGAGCTGATCGTTCTCGGCCCGGGCAGCCTGTACACGAGCCTGCTGCCGAGCCTGCTCATCCCGGGCATCCGCGACGCGCTGCTCGCCGCGAGCGCCCCGCGCGTCTATGTCTGCAACGTGGCGACGCAGGCCGGCGAGACGAGCGGCTACGACCTCGCCGCACATGTCGAGGCGCTCGTCGCACACACCCGGCCCGGGATCGTGGACGTGACCCTGGCCAACAACCACTTCTCGGCGCGCGAGCCCGAAGGCTGGTCAGCCGAGCCGGTCCGGTTGCGCTGGCCCGCGCGCCTCGAGCCGTTGCCGCGACTCGTGCTCGAGGACATCGTCGCCCCCGAGTACGCCCACCATCACGATCCGGAACGACTCGCCCTCGCCGTGCTCGGGATCCACGAGCGGGAGTCCCGCCTGCGTCGCCGCACCGTGTCCAGGACCGCCTGAGTGACCCGTTCCGAGCGCGACCTCGTCGTGGCGCTCCGGTCCGAGCTGGCCGCGATCGATCCCGCCCGACCCTGCGATCGGCTCGCGGAGGCGGCGGGGCTCGGGGACGACGGGTGGAACCGCGAGGCCGCGGTGACGCGACTCGCGGTGCGGCTCGAGCGTCGCGCAGCGGACCGGGGAAGCGCACGGACCGGGGAAGCGTCACGGACCGGGCGGCCGGCACGGACCGGGAAGCCGGTGCGCCACCGTTCGACTGGGACGTGGCCGCAGACCATTGCCGGTGGGCCTGGCTGCGTGGCCGGTTCCTCGCCCGGGGATCGCTGAGCCTCGCCAACGGCCGCACCCACCTCGAGTTCATCGTCGAACCCGACGACGCGGCCGTCCTGGCGAACCGGCTTGCCGCGATGGGGCTGCCGGCGGCGTGGCGACTCCGTCGGACCCGTGGCGTCGTCACGTGGAAGAGCGGTGAGGCCGTCGGCACCTTCCTGCGCCGGATCGGGGCGGGAGCGACGCTCCTCGAGCTCGAGGCTCGCCAGGTGTCCCGCGCGCTGCGGGGCGAGCTCAACCGGGTCATCAACGCCGAATCGGCCAATCTCCAGCGCGCGGTTGCAGCCGCGGGCCGGCAGCTCGATGCGATCGACCGGCTCGAAGCCGACGGCCGGCTCGCGGCACAGCCGCGTGTCGTTCGTGCGGTGGCGGCCGCCCGCCGCGAGACGCCCGAATCCACGCTCTCGGATCTGGCCGAGCGGCTCGGCCTCCATCGGTCGGCCGTCCAGCGGGCGCTCGAGCGCCTCGAACGGCTCGCCCTCGATCCGGACGCGCGTGAAGACGAGCCCGTCGGACGCGGTTCGACACCGCACCGTGCGCGTGCCCGACCCATTGCTCTGGCATGATCGGGCGCATGCGTGACGTGATCGTGGCCGCCAACTGGAAGATGCACACCACCCCCGCGGACGCCGGCGAGCTGGCCCGGACGATCGCCGCTCGCACGCGTGAAGCGGGCGTGATCCGCGTGATCTGCCCGCCATTCGTGGCACTTGCGGCGGTCGGCGAGGCGCTTGCCGCCGAGGACCCCCCGGTCGCGGTCGGCGCCCAGAACGTCCACCACGAGCTCGCCGGGGCGTATACCGGTGAGGTGGCTGCACCGATGCTCGCCGGGCTCGCGACGTGGGTCATCGTCGGTCACTCCGAGCGGCGGCGGGATGCCAACGAGAGCGACGCGGTCATCGGCCGGAAGCTGGCTCGGGCCGTGGACGCACGCCTCCGCCCGATCCTGTGCGTCGGGGAGCAGCTGGCCGAGCGAGAGGCTGGCCGCGAGACGGACGTCGTCGATGCCCAGCTCGCGGGTGCGCTCGAGGGTCACGACCCGTCGGCGCTCACCGGCGCCGGGCTCGTCATCGCCTACGAGCCCGTGTGGGCAATCGGCACCGGCCGCAACGCGCGCGGTGCCGATGCGGCGGCCATGGCCGACGCGATCCGCTCCTCGCTGGAACGACTGGGGTGGGGGAGCACCGCCGCCGGCGTGCCGGTCCTCTATGGGGGCAGCGTCACGTCCGCGAACATCGACGAGTTCCTCGCCGAGCCAGGGATCGATGGCGCCCTGGTCGGCGGGGCGTCGCTCAAGCCCGATGAGATGGCGGGGATCGTTGCCCGCGCCGGCATGACGGCCCGTGCTCGCGCCGAGCAGCGGTGAACGCGGTCGCACGCCGGCCGCGCCCGATCGTCCTCGTGGTGCTCGACGGCTTCGGGATCGGGTCAGACCCTGCCGCGGATGCCGTGGCCGCGGCGGACATGCCGGTCTGGCGCAGCCTCCTGGCCCGCTGGCCGCACTCCGTCCTTCGGGCGTCGGAGGATGCGGTTGGGCTGCCGCCGGGGCAGATGGGCAACTCCGAGGTCGGGCACCTGAACCTCGGCGCCGGACGGCCCGTGCTGCAGGACCTCCCCAGGATCGACGCGGCGATCGCGGACGGCAGCTTCACGGAGCGTCCGGCGCTGCTCGAGGCCGCACGACGCGCTCGCGAGGGTCGCGGGACGCTGCACATGATCAGCCTCGTGGGCCCCGGCGGTGTGCACGCGAACGACCGGCACCTCGTGGCGCTCGTCACGCTGGCCGCGCGCGAACAGGTGCCGTACGTCCGGGTCCACGCGCTGCTCGACGGACGCGACACGCCGCCGTCCTCGGCCCTCGGCTTCATTGCGGACCTGGAGCGCCGGCTGGCCGCCGCGCACCCCGATGCCGGATCGCCACGGTCGGCGGCCGCTATTGGGCGATGGATCGCGACCGCCGCTGGGACCGGATCGAGCGCGGCTACGACGCCATCGTCCACGGCGAAGGTGCCCACGCCTCGTCGGCCCGGCACGCCCTCGAAGCGGCGGCGCGGGGCGAGACGGACGAGTTCGTGGCACCGACCGTCATCGACGGCACGGACGGCCAGGTCCATGACGGCGATCCCGTCATCCACGCCAACTTCCGGGCCGACCGGGCGCGCCAGCTGGTTCACGCGCTGGCCCTGCCGGCGTTCGATGGCTTTGACCGAACGTCGGCCGGGGGGCGCTTCGCACCGCGGAACCCGTTCGTCGTGACGATGACGGCCTACGAAGAAGGGTTGCCGGTCGAGGTCGCGTTTCCACCCGAGGCCGCCCGGTCGCTCTCGCAGGCCTTCGCCGAGGCCGGCTGGACCCAGTTCCATGTCGCGGAGACGGAGAAGTACGCCCACGTCACGTACTTCTTCAACGGCGGCGTCGAGACGCCCTATCCCGGCGAGGACCGGCGCCTCATCCCGAGCCCGAAGGTCGCCACCTACGACCTGCAGCCCGAGATGAGCGCGGCTGGCGTGACCGATGCCCTCGTCGAGGCGATCGGGTCGGGCCGGTACGACTTCATCGTCGCCAACTTCGCCAACCCGGACATGGTCGGGCACACGGGCGTCTGGGAGGCGACGACCCGGGCGCTGGCGGCCGTGGATGCATGTCTTGGGCGGATCGTGAAAGCGATCGAAGCCGTTCCGCGCAACAGCCACGCGACCGGCGGTGCGCTCCTCGCCATCACCGCCGATCACGGCAACGCCGAGCACCTGCGGGATGCGGCCGGCAACCCGGTCACGGCCCACTCGCTCAACCCGGTTCCGCTGCTGCTCATGGGTCCAGGCGCGGTCGATCTTCGGCTTCGCGACGGGGTGCTTGCCGATGTCGCGCCGACCCTGCTCGCGTTCGCCGGGCTGCCCGGGTGGCCGGGCCTGACCGGCCGCACGCTCGTCGAGTCGGCGCCGGCCTGACCGGCCACGGAGCCGGCTGATCGGGCGGCCTGTGGTAGCATCCGACGCCGTACCCCAAGCGGAGGCTCGCGACTCGTGGATCCCATTCTGGCGCTCGGCCAGCTCCTGGTCAGCATCGGCCTGATTGCCGCCGTGCTGCTCCAGGCGCGCGGCACGGGCCTGTCCGGCGCATTCGGCGGCGACTCTGCCGTCTACCGCAGCCGGCGTGGCGTCGAACGACGCCTGTGGCAGTTCACGATCGTCCTGCTCGTCCTGTTCGTGGTCTTCTCGATCGCGTCGTACATCCTGCAGTCCTGACCTGGTCCCGCCGGGCGCCGCGTCGCGCCCCGCGCCTCGCTCGCTGATGAATCGTCGCGACTCCTTCCTCGTACTCGTGCTCGTTGCCGCGCTCGGCGTGGCAGCCGTAGTCGTCGGTGTGCCTGCGCTGCAGCCGGCGGTGGCCGTCGGGACCCCGACGCCGCCACCCATCGCCGTCGATACGGAGCGGCCATACCGCGAAGGCGTGCTCGGCCGACCGCAGTCGGTCTCGCCGCTGACCGCTCGCACCCAGGCGGATCGAGACCTCGTCGCGCTGCTGTTTCGCGGTCTCGTCCGCAACGGACCGAATGGGACGGTTGTGGCCGACCTGGCCGAGTCGTGGTCGGTCGACGACGCCGGCCGGTCGTGGACGTTCACGCTTCGCCAGGACGCGCAGTGGCATGACGGTGCGCCGCTCACGGCCGAGGATGTCGTGTTCACCATTCGCACCCTGCAGGATCCCGAGTACGAGGGACCGCGGGCGGCGTCGTGGACGGGCGTGTCGGTCAAGGCGACCGGTGTTCGGACGGTGACGTTCGCGCTCGAGACCCCGCTCGGTGGCTTTCTCCAGGCGGCCACCCAGCCGATTGCGCCGGCCCACCTGCTCGGGGACGTCCCGGTCCAGCTCCTCGCGGACGATCCGTTCGGCCAGGAGCCCGTCGGGTCGGGCTGGTTCGAGCTGGTCTCGCTGACCCAGGACCGGGCGGTGCTGGCGCCCCTCGCAGCAAAGCCGGATCCCGACGACCCGGTGACGCCCGCCCCGGCCTCAAGCGACTCGTTCGCCACGCCTCGGCCCACGCTCCGTCCTGAACTCCCGGAGCCGTTTGTCGACGGTCTCGAGTTCCACTACGCGGACGATCCCGAGACGCTCCGCGCCGACTACGAGGCGGGCCAGATCGATGCGGTCTCGGGCGTGAGCTCGGAGCATGCCGCGACGCTCGCCGAAACGGACGAGACGTTCCTCCTGCGCTACCCCGGCTCAACGCTGACGGCCGTCCTGTTCAACCTGCGGCCGGGTCGCGCGGGGTTCGTGGCCCCCGAGGCCCGCACCGCCTTCCTCCAGGCAATCGACCGGGACGCGCTCATCGAGGAAGCCTTCGATGGCGCCGCCGTTCGTGCCGAGTCACCGATCCCGCCCAGCTCACCGCTCCACGATCCAACCGTGACCGAGGGCGTCGCCCACGATCCGGTAGAGGCCGCGGCCGCGCTCGAGGCCAAAGGCTGGAAGAAGGTCGACGGCCTGTGGCGACTGCCCGATCGCACGAAGCCCTTCACGGTCGAGCTCATCAGCCCCGATGAGGCGTCAAATCCCGCGGTCTACACCGCGGCCAGGGCCGTGACCCGGGACTGGCAGGCGTTCGGCGTGGACGTGACGCACGTCCCGTTGCCCGCCGGCGCGTTCGTCAACGACCGGATCGCCACGGCCGATTTCAGCGTCGCGGTTGCGGACCTCGCGATCGGCCTCGATCCGGACCTGTACCCGCTCCTGGCGTCCACCCAGACGCTCAGCGGGGGCTCGAACATCATCGGCCTGCAGGACCCCACGCTCGATCCGCTCCTCGTCGCGGCGCGCAAACCGGGCTCGGATGCGCGGCGCCAGGCGGCGTATTCGAGGCTCGAAACGCAGCTCGCGAAGGGGCGCTACCTCCTGCCGCTGGCATTCGCCGACGAGACAGTCGTCGTGCACGAACGGGTCTCTGGACCGGTCGTTCGGCAGGTCGCCGACCTCAGTGACCGATTTTGGGATGTGCTAACATGGCGCCTCGCTGACGACCCGTAACGGCCGTTTGCGATCGTGCCGAGGTGGCGGAATGGCAGACGCGCTGGTTTCAGGTACCAGTGACCGCAAGGTCGTGTGGGTTCAAGTCCCTCCCTCGGTACCAGTCCCTCTCGACTGATCGGGACACCTGCCCAGGTGGCGGAATTGGTATACGCGTACGTTTGAGGGGCGTATGAGGCAACTCATCCGGGTTCAAGTCCCGGCCTGGGCACCACCACCGCTGCTCCACACGACCGCCGCCCGGCGGTCGTTCTTCATGTTCGGCGCGGTGGCTCAGCCGGCCGCGATCCAGCGGCGGACGTCGGGCTCGTGCTCATCGAGGTGCCCGCCGAAGTCGCCGTCGGCCAGCGCGACGCCCTCCATCCAGTCGAAGCGGTTCGGGTCGGTCAGCAGCCCTTCCGGGAGGGCGCGGATCACGGTCGCGATGTCGTCGTAGACACGGTCGGCCTCGCCCAGCACGTCGTCGAGCGGCCGATCCTTCCATTGGTCGTGCATCCACGCGTTGATCGGATCGTCCTCGGCGTCGCCGAGCTCGGCCGGCCACGGGTTCGGCGGTTGCGGCTCGCCGCGGGCGGCGGCCTCGAGACGAAGCACCGTCCGCCGCCGCCACCCGGTCAGGTGTGCCGCCACGTCCTTGAACGTCCAGTCGCCCATGGCGCCGGGCTGCTCCATCCGCTCCCGCGGCACTGCGGCGACGAGGTCACGCCAGCGCTGTCGGACGCCCTCGAAATGGGTGAGCAGCTTGGTTCGCGGCGCGTCATCGGTCATGCAGTCGGGTCTCCCATCGGTGGCGGCGCCACTCCGCACCAAGCCTAGCGGAGCGGGGCGCTATGCTCAGCCCGTTCGGGCGGTTAGCTCAGTTGGTCAGAGCGCCTCGTTTACACCGAGGAAGTCGGGGGTTCGAGCCCCTCACCGCCCACCACTCGCCGCCGCGGGATGGCGGCACGCTATGCTGACGTCACGCAGCCAGGGCTCCGTCGGAGCCGCGCGGAGGAGGGTATGGACAATCTCCCGCTGATCATCGTCGCTGTCGTGCTCGTGCTCCTGGTCGTCTTCGCGATCGGGATCTACAACGGGCTCGTGCAGCGCCGCCTCAGGATCGATGAGGCGTTCGCCCAGATCGAGGTCCAGCTCAAGCGCCGGCACGACCTCATCCCGAACCTCGTGAATGCCGTCAAGGGCTACATGGGGTTCGAGCAGAAGGTCCTCACAGACGTCACGAACGCCCGCGCGCAGGCCGTGGCCGCAGGAGCGCAGGGCCCGGCCCAGCAGGCCGCAGCCGAGAACGCGCTGACCAGCACCCTTCGGTCGCTGTTCGCGGTCGTCGAGGCCTACCCGGACCTCAAGGCCAACCAGAACGTGCTCGAGCTCCAGGAGCAGCTGACCACGACGGAGAACCAGATCTCGTTCAGCCGCCAGCACTACAACGCGACCGTGCTCGACTACAACACGGCGATCCAGACGTTCCCGAACCTCCTGCTGGCGGGCCCCCTCGGGTTCACCCGGCGCGAGTTCTTCGATGCCGAGCCGGAAGCCGCCAACGTCCCGACGGTCGATCTCAGCCTGAGCTGACCCCGGACCCAGCGGAGGTCCCGTGGCCAGCACGACCTTCTTCGCCCAGGCGTCCGCCAACCGGCGGAACTCGTTCCTGCTCGCGCTCTTCGTCATCGCGATCCTCGGCCTGCTGGGGTTCGCGATCGGCTTCGGCGTGTTCGGCGCACCCGAGGCCGGCGTCGGCACGACCGGTGTTGCGCTCGCCTTTGGCGGGGTCAGCGCGGTCGGGACGTACTTCGCCGGTGACAAGCTCGTGCTTGCCGTCTCGGGCGCCAAGGAGGTCAGCGAGACCTCGGCCCCGCAGCTGATGAACGTCGTGCGCGAGATGGCCATCGCCGCCAACATCCCGATGCCCCGCGTCCACCTGATCGACGACAGTGCGCCGAACGCCTTCGCGACCGGCCGGGACCCGAAGCACGCGTCGATCGCGGTGACGACCGGCCTCCTCGAGAAGCTGGACCGCGAGGAGCTCCAGGGCGTGATCGGTCACGAGCTCGCGCACGTCCGGAACCTGGACATCCGCTTCACGCTGATCGTCGGCGTCATGGTCGGCGCGATCGCGATGCTCGCCGACTTCTTCCTTCGGTTCACGTTCTGGGGTGGCGGCCGGCGTGGCGGGCGTGACCGGGACGGTGGCGGCAGCGCCCAGCTCATCGTGTTCGTGATTGCCATCGTGCTCGCGATCCTCGCCCCGCTCATCGCCCGGTTCGTCCAGCTCGCCGTGAGCCGGCAACGCGAGTACCTTGCGGATGCGTCTGCGATCGAGCTGACGCGCAACCCCTACGGCCTCGAGCGCGCTTTGGCCAAGATCTCCGGGGACCCCGAGGTGCTCGAGGCCGCGAACCGCGGCACGCAGCACATGTACTTCACGAACCCGATCAAGAAGTTCGAGGCGCGGGCGTCGGGGCTCATGTCGACCCACCCGCCCATCGTCGATCGGATCAACCGCCTGCGACAGCTCACCGGGGACCCGCCGCTGAGCGCGCCCGAGTCGGCCGTGATGGCGGGGCTGGAGTAGGGGAGCGAGCGCGGGGCGAGTCGATGCGGGACCCGAGCCGCGGGTCGCATGGCAGGTTTCTCGCCCCACGAGAGCAGGAGCCAGTGCACCGCTCCATCGGTCGATTCCTTTTCCGTCCGCCGAGAACCGACGGCAATCCCACCCGTTTCAACCCGTGCGGCGCGGAATTGCAGACCTTCGAAGGGATCTCGGGCGCTCCAGCTCTCGTCCCGCGAGAATGCCTGGGGGCCAGCCCGGTTCCCGGTCGGGAGCAACCCCAGGCACCGGTTCGCTGGGTCGCCCGTGCCGGGGATCGCGTATCCGTCAACGTGCCGTGGGGCGAGAGCAGCGACGGATGAGACCCGCGAATCCGTTCGGTGTGCCGTCCTGCGGCAGGCTGAACGGCCCAGGCCTGCAGATCCCGCGACTTGTGCCGCGGCACGGCATGTCCGACGGACACGGGTCGGGCCATCCGTCACAGCTCCCGTGGCACGGCACGTTCACGGATGAGAGCCGCGGCCGGTTTGATGGGCGGTCGAGGCCCGTGGTACCCTTCGCGTCGCCGACGGGCGGCCAAAGCCTGGTTGGCCATCGGGCCGAGGTAGCTCAGTCGGTAGAGCACGCGACTGAAAATCGCGGTGTCGCCAGTTCGATCCTGGCCCTCGGCACCACCAGCGCGTGGTCGAGTTTCGAGCGGAAGTGGCTCAGTTGGTAGAGCATCACCTTGCCAAGGTGAGGGTCGCGGGTTCGAGTCCCGTCTTCCGCTCCATTTTCTTGTCCGGGACGAGGCACTGCCCCTTCGTCTAGTGGTAGGACAGCGGACTTTGGATCCGTGAACCGAGGTTCGAATCCTCGAGGGGCAGCCACTTCACCGGCACCGGGAGCGCTCCGTCAGGACTGACGTCGCAGCTGCTCGACCCACTCGTCCGGCACGAGGTTGACCGGCGCGCCGCGCAGGAGCAGCACGAGGCGGGCAGTCGATTTCGATCTCCTCGGCCATGACGAGGGCGGCTTCGAGGCCGGCATCCGCGGCGAGGAGCCCGTGATTGGCCAGCAGCATTGCGCGCGCATCCTTCGCGAGCGACTCTACGGCAACTGCCAGATCCGGCGACCCCGGCGCATGGAACGGAACCAGCGGCATCCGCCCCGCCTGCATCAGGTAGTAGGCGGTGACCGGCGGAAACGCGTCGTCCGGGTCGAGGTCGGCCAGGCACGAGGCGGCCGCAGCGTACGGCGAGTGCAGATGGACGATCGCGGTCGCGTCAACCCGCGCGCGATAGATCCCGAGGTGGAGCGACGCCTCCTTGGTCGGCGTCGGCCCGCTGACGTGCGTTCCATCGAGCGCGACGAGGGGGAGCGACTCGGCATCGAGCGCGCCGAGCCGCTGGTTGGTGCCCGTCAGCAGGACGCGCCCGCCAAGCCGGATGCTCAGGTTGCCCGAGCGTCCCGGCGCAAGGCCGAGCCGATCGAGGTGACGCCCTGCGGCGACGATGGACGTGCGCGCGGTCGCTTCGTCGGTCATGCGCGGTGCTCCAGTGCGCGTTCGAAGAAGTCGCGACCGCCGAAGTTGCCCGACTTCAGCACAAGCCCGATATCCACCGGTTCGCGAGCCACGACCCAGGGCACGCCCGGCTCGATCTCGCTGCCCACGTCGAGCACGGAGAGACCCAGCGCCTGCACGACGGCGCCCGATGTCTCGCCACCGGCGATGACGAGCCGGCGCACGCCCGCATCGACGAGTTGGACGGCAATCGCCGCGAGCGCCTGCTCGATCGCGCGTCCGTCGACGCCGGGAACACGCTCGTTCGAATCCGGCGCGGCGCTGGAGGCGATCAGGAGCGGCCCGTCCTTTAGGTGCTGAGTGGCCCAGCGAACCGCTGGCGTCGCGACGTCCTGGCCTCGCGCGACAGATGCCACGTCGATCCGGTGGAAGGGCCGGCGCCGTCGCATAGCTTCGACCTGCTCGAGGGTGGCGGTCGAACAGCTGCCGGCAATCACGACGGCCGGTCCGTCGTGCGGAGGCTCCACGCCGGTGCCAGCGGGCTCGAAGGCACCGCGCCCTCGCCACGCCACCGCCAGGCTTGCCGCGAGCGCGGATGCGCCCGTCACGAGTCGCTCGTCTCGCAGTGCCTCGCCGAGCTCGAGCAGGTCCGCGTCTTCCGTCGCATCGGCGATCACGTGGCGCGCACCGGTCGTCCGAAGGTGCTCGAGCTCGGTCTGGATCCGCTCCCGCCCGGCGCGGACGACCTCCAGGGAGAGGTGGCCGACGCGTCCGGTCGACTGCGCCGCGAGCACGTGACGGAGATCTGCGTCGCGCATCGGGTTGAGCGGGTGATTGCGCATGTGGGTCCCGGAGATCGGCACGCCGCCGACCAGGAGCTCGGCGTCGCGAACGGTCCGTCCATTGGCCGGAAATGCCGGACACGCGACGGTTCCGGAGACCCCCAGGTCCTCCTGCAGCGCTTCGGTCACTGGTCCGATATTGCCGGATGGCGTGGAATTGAAGGTCGACGCGTACTTGAAGTAGAGCCGCTCGCAGCCCGCAGCGGTAAGCCATGCACCCGCCTGACGCGAGAGCGATACAGCCTCGGTGGCCGGAATCGAGCGGCTCTTCAGTGCCGCGACGATGGCATCAGCCTCGCTATCGGAAGCCTCGTCCGGGACGCCGACGGCAAGGGTGACGCGCATGCCCTCGCGCACGAGCGAGCCGGCCAGATCCGTGGCACCGGTGAGGTCGTCGGCGATGCAGCCGAGAAGGGGACGTCGGGTCACGAGGCTTCCTTGGCGGAGGGTCGAAGGCGTCGGGGGTCATCGTAGCCGCGTACCTTGCCCTCACGTCCCGGGGTGGCCGCGGACAACCCGGTCAGCCGCGCTCCTTCGTGACGCGCGTACCTCCGGCAGGATTTCCTCTCCGTCATCGGGGCATGGCCACCACCATCGGGGTCGCTCCGGGTTGCGCACCGCTCAGGAGCATGACCGTGACGGGCGTTGCGGCTATCATCGGCACCGACGTCGGCCCCGGACTCGGGGCCGGTCGATCTCAGGCGACGTGGTGAAGTGGTTCAACACGGAGGTCTGCAAAACCTCTATTCACCGGTTCGAATCCGGTCGTCGCCTCCACCTCCTGAGCACGAAACAGCCCGCCGATCCATCGGCGGGCTGTCGTTCGATCAGGAGTTTGGTCGGGAGTCTGACGGTGCCTCTCGCAACCTGCCCATCTTTGCTTGCCGTTGGGCGTCGGGACCTATGGCGCCGGGCATGGGAGCTCCGACCTTGTCCAACAGCTGTAGGAGTTGGACCTCCGACCGGAGCACGCCCCGCGATCGGCGGCGCGAGCTCGTTGACGATGAGACCCACCCGAAACGCCGCCAAAGCCACCATGACGGAGCGACGCGACGCTATCGCGGGAACGGCCGTGGCATGCCGACGCACCAGCTACCAAGCCTCCCTGATGGGCGGCCGACTCAGCTCGGTTGCCAGGTGCCGTGGGTGTAGATGCCGCCACGGCTAACGACGACGGGTTCACCGCTGCCGTCGGGAGAGAGGATCCATAGCTCGCGGGAAGATGACCTGACACCCGTGATGACTACTCGCTGCCCGTCCGGCGTGAACCGGGGCTGGGTCAATCGCACGTCGGGAGTGGTCTGGTCGGTGAGCTGCTCGAGCCCGCTGCCGTCCGGGTGGATGCGGTAGAGGTTCGAGACTTCGCAGCACTGGAAGTCGTTGAGCGGGTAAGTGCTGAAGATGATCCACTCGTCGTCGGCCGACCAGTCGGAATCACCTGCGAAGAGCGCATCCTCGGTCAGCTTGGTCTCCCGGCCACTTGCGATGTCGAGGACGTAGAGCGCCGTGCTCTCGGTCGTGCCCCCCGCATATACGCCCCGGTAGTAGGCGAGCCGGGATCCGTCGCTCGACCAGTGAGGAAAGGTCTCCCGGTCCCAGCAGCTTCCCGTCTCTGACAGCGGCTCGACCTCGCCGGTCGCCGGATCACCTAGATACAGGGCGCACGACGGCACGTCATCCACGAAGGGCTCCATCGCTCGAACGAAAGCGACGCGCATGCCGTCCGGCGACCATACCGCCTCGTCGTCGCCGACACACGGGGCTGCACATGGCCACAGTCGGCGACTTTTGTCGCTGTCGACGTCCACCTCGAAGAGCGCCTCCTCGTCCGCTGCCCGGCTGGAAACGATGAGCCGAGTCCCGTCCGGGGACCAGTCCGGGTGGAGGCGCAGCCCGGGAACGTCGAGTGCCACCTCGTGGTCCCCCGTCCCATCAGGATGGATCAGCCAGACTCCCTCTCGGTTGCTGCGGAACGTCTGGTAGGCGATCCATGCCTCTTCGCCCGCCAGCGGATGGGTCCCCGAAGACGTCCCGTCGGTCGCGGCCGGTGACGGTTCGCTCGCCGGCTCGCTTGCCGAGTCGGCCGGGACCAAGGCGGACGGTGGCGGTTCCCGATCCGCCTGGCTCGGGAAGGCGGCCGGTACCGATGCGACAGGGACAGAGGTGCAGGCGACAAGGCCGCCGGTGAGCAGCAGCGCTCCCATCAGGTGGGCTCGCATCAGCGATCCTCACAATTGGCACGCATCCCGGTCCCCTTCAGAGGAGCGACCCGGCGCCGCACTGTCAGCGCCATTCTGAGGTGTCGAGAGGGAATACGACAAGGGAGCCGGCGCTGTCCGTGTCGGCTCGAGCGGACCCCGGACCGAGCCTTCGACGGGGGATCTCCTGAGCGAAATCCAGGCGGATGCGGTCGCCATCAGCTCGAACCCACCATCGGGCCGACGGCGGTGCGGCGGTCGGTTATGGGTCTACCGGCAGATCGAGCGAGTCGAGGAGCCTCTCGATGGCGACTATCCGATGATCCTCGGCATTCGACCGGTTCGCGGGCGGTAATCGCGTGGGAGTTCCTCAAAGAACAACTCAATCCGCCGGCACTACTCGGTCCAGCCTTCCGTCGCCGTAACTCGAGCCCGCCACATCTCGGCCGCATCCGTCCAGCCCTGTCGATCCGCGAAGTGCAGCAGTTCCTCGCAGCGACGCAGCATCTGGGCGTGCCGCAGGTGCCACGGGGGGCACCGACCGAACCCGTCGAAAAGGTGGACGAGATCGGCTTGACGGTCACCGTGGTGCATGCGGACGATCCACTCGCACCACGCAACATCTTCGATGACTTCGCCGCGATGCGCGAACTCCCAGTCGAGCACCGCAGCCACCTCCTCTTGCTCGAGGTCGAACAGGATGTTCTGGGGACCGAAGTCGCCATGGACCAACTGCGGCCCGCGCCCGGGAATCTCCGGGGGGAGGTCGTCACCGATGCGTTCAAGTGTTCGGAGTAGCGACCCGCACAACCCGAGAACCCACTTTCCATGCCCCCGATCGAGCAGGTCCTGGCCGTGATCGCCAGGGACGAACGAGACGGTGAGCTCGTTTGGCCGGTCATCCGCCACGACCTCCGGCACGGCGCACGACGCCGCGAAGGTGCGCGAGGCATGCTCGTTCGACATCGCGGCGTTCATGCGCGCCGTCCCCGGCGTATCGCTTCCTGACCAGGTTGCCGACCCGGTCTGTGCGGTTCGTGTAGCCGTGCGGCAGGGACGGCATGGCTGATCTCGGGTCATCCGGCACTGCACCATGATGCAACGTGAGACCGAACGCTTCGCTTGGACCTGAAGGGAGGCCTTCAATGACCGACGGCGGCAGTACCGAAGACGGCGAGACACCGCAGCCCAACTGCCCTGATCCGGATCTCAGGAGCCTGGAACGGTTGATCGGGACCTGGACGGTGTCCGGAGCATCGCATGGAACCGTGACGTACGAATGGGTGGAAGGCGGCTACTTCCCTGTTCCAGCACGTCGAGCTCGACGGCAGCAAAGGGCTCGAGGTCATTGGCCACGAGCAGAAGTACGGTGAGCCGCCGAGCACGGACATACGGTCCCGCTACTACGGCTTCTCGTCGGGCGAGACGCTCGAGTACACCTATGAGCTTGCGGGCGACACGCTGACCATCTGGAGCGGCGAGCGTGGCTCCCCGGCGTACTACGAGGGAACCTTCAGCAGCGACGGCACTACCCTGATCGGCGCCTGGCACTACCCGGGCGGGGCCGGATACAGCACCGTCTCCACCAGGGTCCAGACAGGGATCCCTCGGGCGTAGTCCCGCCGCACCTTCCGATGTACGCTCTCGCGCATGCACGTCAACGTTTGGATCTCGACGAGCCAGGTCACGGCGGGGTGAGGATTTACACACGCACGAACCTCGGGCGGAATCGCTATCAGCTCACGGTGTCGCTCGATCCCGGTGATCCGGTTCCGGTGGTGGGCGGTACAACGACGCTCGAGGACATGGCGGCGATCGAGGTCGAAACGGTTCGTGTCGTGCGGGAACACCTGAGGCGCGAGCTCGGGGAGGAGCTCTATGACCTCGTGGTGCGGACAGTCGACGTCAGCGGCCGACTCGCCAACCGGTAGGCCAGCGCTCGTCAATCTGCGAGCACCAGCCACGGCCAGCGCTCCCGGTACGAGGCGACCTTCGCGTCGAAGAGTGCCCGAAAGGGCGTCCGCGGGTTGGGGGTGAGCCTGCCCTCTCTGATGCCGGCGAGGCCGTACGGTGCATGGACCTCGTACTCAGTGGCACCGGTGGGACGGATGCCCACGCACGTCTCGCGGACCAGAAAGCGGTCGATTCCGTCGCGCGCATCCCGCAGGGCGGGGTAGGGATGACCGAAGTGGTCTGCGTACCAGAGGTGCACCCGGGCCTGGTTCTTGGCCTCAACGATCACACCGAGATGCGCGAGATGCTGCTCAACGCGTTCCTGTGTCGAGCGTTCACTCTCGGCGCTGAGGTCGGTCGGATCGAAGTAGAAGAGGTCGTAGTCCTTGATCTGGTCGGCCGCCTCGCGGTTGCTCTCGAGGTTCCAGACCGTCTGGAAGAGGCACCCGGCGGTCAGCCAGCAGTCGGGCAGGTCCAGACTCTGCCAAACGTCGAGGATGCCGGCGACTGCTGGGTTGCGCCGAACCAGGTCGACGAACTCGATGAGAGGGTCGGCTTCGAGCATCGGCCCATGGTGCCCGAACGAGCTGAACGGGCGAGATTGAGCCGCAGGGACGGCGGCAAGCCATTGCTTCTGGACAAGCCACGGGTCTCGGGGCGTAAGGTGTCGGCTCAGGGGGCGCTTCCAGCAATGATGGGGTAATGATGGACACCGAGCCGATCCTGCTCGTGGGTGGCCGCGGGATGCTCGGTGGCCGGATCGCCCGGCGTCTCTCCGACCGGCATCTCGAGTTCCGGGCGCTCGTTCGCCCGGGTCAAATGTCGCCGGCCTGGCGGCGATCGGGCCTGAGGACGAATCCGGCCACCGCTGCCTGGCAGGCGTGGCTCGACGGCACGTTCGCGCCAGCTGCCCGGTCTGACTCCAGCCCAGGATCAGAGCAGGTAGCGCAACCAGAGGTACACGGTCGAGATCGCAGGGAGGCGAACACGACCACCGAGCCATAGCGCAGGAACTGCGTGAACGTGATCGGGTGGCCGTCACGCGCCGCCAGGTTGGCGACGACGATGTTGGCCGACGCGCCGACGATCGTCAGGTTGCCGCCAAGACAGGCCCCCAGCGCGAGGGACCACCAGAGGGGCTCAGCGTCGAGACCGCTCTCGACCAGCCGTTCGACCACCGGGATCGCCGTCGCGGTGTACGGGATGTTGTCGACAATCGCTGATGCAATTGCCGAGAACCAGAGGAACCCGATCGTGGCGACGCCCGTGTCACCTCCGGCGGCCTGGGCAAGCGCGTCCGCGATGCCGCCCACGATGCCGACGTGCACGACGGCCTCGACGAGCATGAACAGACCCACGAAGAAGAACAGCGTGTTCCACTCGATGTCGCGGAGCGCTTCGTGCGGGTCGACTGGTCCGACGATCATCAGCGCGGTGGCACCCAGCAGGGCGACGGTGGCCGCTTCGAGCCCCAGCGCCGAGTGCGCGAGGAAGCCGGCAATGGTCAACGCGAGGACAACGAGCGCTCGGATCATCAGGCGCCGGTCGGTGATCGCCGCCGCGGGATCGAGCTCTGCAAGCACGTCGAGTCGGTTGGCGTCGTCCTCCATGGAGCCGCGGAAGAAGAGCCGCAGCAGCACCAGGAACACGGCCATGATGATGACCACGACTGGCGCCAGGTTGAGCAGGAAGTCGCCGAAATCCAGCCCGGCAGCCGAGCCGATGAGGATGTTCGGCGGATCGCCGATGAGCGTCGCTGTACCGCCGATGTTCGACGCCAGCACCAGGCTGATCAGGTAGGGGAACGGGCGACACCCGGAGCGTCCTCGCGATCGAGAGCAGGACGGGCGTCAGCAGCACGACGGTGGTCACGTTGTCGAGCAAGGCTGACAGCACCGCGGTCGCGAGCGACAGCACGACGAGGAGCCGGAAGGGCTCCCCGCGCGAGAGGTGGATGGCGTGACCGGCGACGTACTCGAAGAACCCGGTTCGCGCGAGGCCACCGGCAAGCACCATCATCCCCGCCAGCAGGAAGATGACATTGAGGTCGATCGCCGCAAAGGCTTCTTCCTGGTCCAGCACGCCGAAGGCAACGACGAGCAGTCCGGCCAGGAGCGCGACGAGGGTTCGGTCGAACCGCTCCGACGCAATGAGCGCGTAGGCAACGAGGAAGATGGCACCGGCGACGAGCGTGTCCATGGTCAGCGCGAGGGCCCTGACCGGGGGATGCGCTCAGGGCGCGCGTTGGTCGACGGGATGCGGCTGGTGGGTTCCCTCATCCACCCGGCCCGTCGCTGGCCGCCACCACCAGCGACGTGCGCACGCAGCCCACGTTCATCGTCTCTTGCCGACCAATCACGTGCGAACCGTACAACACCCCGGCCGTGCACGACCGACAGCGTGTCAACGCGCCTGACGGGCACCTCGTGACGCCCGGCTCCAGGGTGGCTCGACTCGCCTGAGCATCGGTGGCGTTCAGGAGTCATCGACACGAGTCCGGCCCACCAGAGGAGGCCGAAGTTTCGTTGACGCAACGTCGCCAGCACGTCCAACTCACGCAGGGGACAGATCCAACGACGCAACCACACCACGGGCCGCCCCTCCCTGCGTAGCCGCTATCCTCGGCAGGCGATGGATGGACTCGAGACGATGAGGGTGGGCCTCGGGCCCGTGCGTAGGCACGCGCGGCCCCGGTTCATCCATCGGGGGCTCGGGTGACGGCAGACCTGCCTGAGCAGCCCGTCGACCGCCTGCTCGCACCGTTCCGCGAGTTCACGGCGCGTGAAGCATCGGGCGGGGTGCTGGTGATGGTTGCCGCCCTCGTCGCCCTCATCTGGGCGAACTCCCCGTTCGCGGATTCCTATGTATCGGTATGGGAAACGACCCTCACGGTGGGGGCCGGCGACTTCGTCCTTGCCAAGTCGCTGCATCACTGGATCAACGACGGTCTCATGGCGATCTTCTTTCTCGTCGTCGGGCTGGAGATCAAGCGCGAGGTCCTCGTCGGCGAGCTGGCGTCCGCGAGACGAGCGGCTCTTCCGATCGCCGCAGCGTTCGGGGGCGCCGTGCTGCCCGCGGTCCTGTTCCTGCTCGTGGCCGGCGGCGACCCGACAGCAGCTCGTGGCTGGGGCGTCCCGATGGCGACTGACATCGCGTTCGCGCTCGGGGTCCTGGCACTCCTCGGATCTCGAGTGCCCGTCGGACTCCGGATCTTTCTGACCGCGCTGGCCATCGTCGACGATCTGCTCGCCGTCCTCGTGATCGCGATCTTCTACTCGGCCGATCTGTCCGTCACGGCGCTCGGAGCAGCCGGCGTCGTCCTGCTTGGCCTGCTGCTCGCAAATCGCCTCGGCATCCGCCGGCCACTCGTCTACGCGCTGCTGGGCATCGCCCTGTGGATCGCCGTGCTGCAATCGGGGATTCACGCGACCGTCGCAGGAGTGCTGCTGGCGATCACGATTCCGGCCCGAACGAGGATCGATCCCGCCGACTTTCTCGAGCGGGCGCGCGGCTTCATCGCCGACTTCGGTCGCGACATCACGCACGATGCCGATGACGAGCATCACGCCGCGCTCTGGGAGCTCGAGGACCTCACCGAGGGCGCGCAGGCGCCGATGATGCGCTTCGAGCACGCCCTGCACCCGTGGGTCGCCTTCCTGATCGTGCCCCTCTTCGCACTGTCCAACGCAGGCGTCCGCATCGGCGGGGATCTGGCGACGACGGCCGCTGAGCCGGTCGTCCTCGGCGTGCTCGTGGGTCTCGTGATCGGCAAGCAGGTCGGTATCACCCTGGCAGGCGCCCTCGTGGTTCGCCTCGGCCTCGCGGCCTTGCCGGATGGCGTGACCTGGCGTCATGTCTACGGCGCTGCGTGGCTGGGGGGCATCGGGTTCACGATGTCCCTGTTCGTGTCGGACCTCGCCTTCGGGGGGTCGCCGGCGCTGGAGCTGGCCAAGATCGGCATCCTCGCCGCCTCGATCGTGGCCGGAGCCGGTGGCTACCTGATTCTCCGTTCGGTGCGGACGCCCTCGTGATGCCGAGAGACGGGCTGACCCGAAATGCGGCCTGCAAGGTCCGCGCGGGATAGTGCCCGGCATGCGACCCACCATGCGACCCGTGCTCGCCGGCCTCCTCCTCGCGGCGCTCGCCGCCGCACCCGTCCTGGCAGCCGACGCGTCCGCGCCGCCGGCCCCCCCAGGCCAGACCAAGCCGAAGCCCGACAAGCCGGGCAAGCCGGACAAGGCGGCGAAGGGCCCCGAGCTGGCGATCACCGTGACGGGCACGGTCGAGGCGTCGACCGATGGCAAGGGCCGGCCCGAGTACACGATCACGGTGTCCGGCACGACCTGGGCGCTGTCGGCCGGTCCGAAGTGGTTTGCCGCCGCGGCGAGCCCGCTCAAGGCAGCCGTGGGTGACTCGGTGACCGTTGTTGGCACGCACCGCGAAGGCGACACCGACCTGGATGTCGAGACCATCGACGGCAAGGCCGTTCGCGAGGATGGGCGACCCGCGTGGGCCGGCGGCCCTTCGTGGGTCGGGCAGCAGCATCCGGGCTGGAAGGCGTGGAAGCTGAACGGCAAGCCGGGTCGCGGTCTGGGTCGCGAGGGTGCGCCGGGTCAGAACAAGCCGAGCGCCGAGCCCGAATAGGATCGCGGCGGCTCGAGCGACTCCTGTGAGCCCGCTGCGAGGCGTCGCGCGGCTCCGTCGGCCCTCACGCAACAGTCCCTGATCGATGGTGCTCCTGTGGACGAGCAGCACGACAGCGACACCAATCCCATCGGCAGCCCCACGACGAAGCGAACGGCTGGCGGCACTGGCGCCGCCTCGGGACTTGGACAGGGAGGACCGCAGGGCAATCCCAGTGGTCCTCGCGACGCGAACGATCCCGGCTCGACCCGGTACGGGAAGGATGGGGGGACTGGTTCAAACGAGCCAAAGCACGACGAGGCCAAGGAGCAGGGCGACTGGACGTCGCGTCAGGGCGGCGACCAATCCTCGGGACCAGGCACCGGATCGAGCCACGACGCGCGGGACGCGGAGGGCTGAGCCTCAGCCGCCGGCGAGGACTTCAAGCCGATCGATCGCGATCTCGGGACCTGGCATGGCCGCGATCTCCGCAGCCACCGTCCCCGCGCGTTCCCGATAGCTCGACGCGCTCAGGACGGCCTCAAAGGCGTGCCGGAGCGTGCTGGCGTCGGCCGCAGTGGGCAAGACCACCCGGCCCACACCCGCCGCCTCGCATCGGTCGCCGTTGTCGAGCTGGTCGGCGGCGATGGGCGTCATCACGACCGGCGTGCCCACGATCATCGCCGCGAGGAAGGTGCCGGAGCCCCCGTGAAACCCGACGACGTCCGCCTCCGGCAGGAGCGTGGACATGGGCACATACCGTTCGACCCGCACTCCGGCAGGCACCGGCCCGAGCGTCGCGGGATCCGCGCCGAGCGCGACCACGACGTGGGCATGGGTCGCGACCGCTCCGTCGATGAGCGCTCGCCACAGGTCGAGCTCACGGTGGTTGACCGTGCCCAGGGTGAGGACGATGCGCGGGCGCCCATCGCGTGGCGGGAACAGCCCCGCAGCGTCCACCGCTCCCTCCGGGGCGAACTGGTCTTCTGCAACAGGCCGTAGATCGGCCGTCACCGCAGGGAGGGGATCGGCTGGATCGCGCAGCGATGGCGGCCGGGTGGCGAAGAAGATCTGACCGAAAGGCCCGGTGATCCCGTCGGCCCCAACCCCGAACCGTTCACGCACAGGCGCCTGGGCGTCGGCGATGAGGTCGCGAACGCGCGGCCGCCACGCTGTCGCCTGAACCGTCGCATGCGGGATACCGAGTCGTTCGGCGACCAGCCAGGATCCGAGCTCGAGATCCTCGTGGACGATCAGGTCGGGTCGCCACGCCGGCGCCAGCTCGAGCAGATCGGTCGCGATGGCCGACGCGATGCGATCCGAGAAGCCGTACCGAACCATGCTCACGGCCCGGCGACGCCCCGTCGTGTCCGCCATCTCGGGGATGGCTCGCACCACTTCGACCAGGCTCGTCGGGCCGACGACGGCCTGCTCGAACCCGGCGGCCGCGATGACAGGCGCGAGGCTCGCACCGGCACCAATTCGCACCGCGTGACCCCGGGCGCGAGCCGCACCCGCGAGGGGCAGGAGCGGCAGCAGGTGACCGAGGCCGGGACTCGTGACGAACAACATGCGCATCGCGCCATGGTGGCAGCCCGCCGAGCCGGGATTGCCGTTACTGCGCGCGCCACTCGTGCAGCACGACCTCGGCGCAATGGCCGCATTTCCATGTGCCTCGATACGAGCGGGGAATACGGTCGGTCAGGACGGGGATGCTTCGATCCATCCGGACCCAGCGTTCACCATGGCGGTGCTCGAGCCGCGGGGTGCGTTCGCCAAGAATCTGAAAGCGCGCCTCCTGGATCATCCGGGGCCTCCAGTCACGAGTGGGGGCGTGGGACCAGGAATGATATCGAACAAATGTTCGGTGCGCGGGCGCCCCGGATACGGTCATTGCCCTATTTCGCGGCGACGCCCCGGGCCGCTACGGTACGGGTGGAGTTCCGGCACTCTCCGGACTCTCAACGGAGTCGAGGCCCCGGCGTCGCCCTACCGGCGAGCCGGGGTCTCGTCTGTCCGGCGCCGGCACGACTACCCTTGGCCCATGTCCGAACCGACGCGCCGTCGCCAGCCCGCCACCCGGCGACCGGCGGCGCCACGGCCAGCGCCGGCTGCCGGCTCCAGCTGGGATCGACAGGCGACCTGGTACGACGGCTGGGTTGGGACCCAAGGGAGCCGATACCACCAGCGCATCGCCGTCCCGGTGGCCATGTCGTTGCTCGACCTGCGTGCCGGCGAGGAGCTGCTCGACGTCGGTGGGGGACAGGGGGTCCTCGCATCGCACGTCGCCCGAACCGGTGCCCGGTACACGGCGGTGGATGCCAGCCCTCGGCTCATCGAGGCCGCGCGGCGTCGCCACGGGAACACAGGTCAGTACGTGGTTGGTGATGCCCGCGAGCTCGCGGCCGTGCAGGAGCTGCGTGCGGGTGGCTACGACGCTGCCGTGTTCTTGCTCAGCATCCAGGACATGGACCCGCTCGAGCCGATCATGGCGTCCCTCGACTGGGCGCTCCGCCCGACGAGCCGCGTGGTCCTCGTCATGACCCACCCCGCCTTCCGGCAGCCACGCCATTCGGGCTGGGGCTACGACGAAGGCCGCAAGCTCACATACCGGCGAATTGACTCCTACCTCACACCCATGGCCGTGCCGATGAAGTCCATCGCGGGCGGGACGCCGACGCGGTCGTTCCACCGCCCGATCAGCGCCTACGTCAACGGCCTCGCCGATGTTGGCTTCGCAACCGACGTGATGCACGAGCTGCCGGACCTGCCCGAGGGCGAGCGCCCCGGCCGGCGACCGTCGCGCGGCCAGGCCGACGTCGAGATCCCGCTGTTCCTCGCGCTGCGCGCGGTGCGCTTCGGCTGACCCCCCCCCGGGTACGCTGTTCGGGCGCCGGAGTGGCGGAACAGGCAGACGCAGCCGACTTAAAATCGGCCGCCCGCAAGGGCTTCAGGGTTCGAGTCCCTGCTCCGGCACCACGTTGATACCTCGGACCTGCGAGCGCCGTCGGCCTACCTCAAGGCGCCGAATGGCATCCAAACGAACCACTCCCGTCGATGTTGATCTCCATCTCGACCCGACATCCAGGGAGAAAGCCGGGGTTGTCAAACTCCGTCCCGGGCATCCATCCCGTCCCGTTGACGGTCAGCTCCCAGTCGCCGCCGGGCGGCCGGTACAGGATGACGTCCGCGCCCCAGTGTCGTCCGCCGCTGTCTTGGGGCGTCTTGCAGATACCCGGGAGATGAACCTAGTCGCCGGGTTGTGGCTCCAGGAGCCGTTGCTGCTCGAGCTCCGAGAGCCGGCCCCGGCCGATGATGCGATAGCCGCTGCCCGCCGGCTCGTGGCCGATGTGGGTGTAGCCCCAGCGCGTCTCGCGGCCCGGCTCCGCTTCGGTTTCGTCAGCCCGCTCCCGGTATACCGCCCGGACCTCGTCGGTGGGCTGCAGGCGCTCGCCGCATCCGCGGCACTCCAGCTTCTCGGTGGTCATGCGGCCACGATAGACGCACCGGGCGGCCGCTGGGTGAAGCGGGCGTCCGCGAGGACGGCGACGACGTTACATCCAGATTTCACCGGTGGACGATTTCCGGGACCGCCACACGGCACATCCACACGATATCCACAGGGGCGCTGTAACCAGTGTCACGGGCCCGCAAGGTGGTGGGCGCAGGGATCAGCAGGCGACTGGACGGGGCTTCGGATGCGCGTCGTCGAAGGTGGCGTCGCTCGATCCTGTCAGGCGGCCCGCCACCTGCAGCTTGGGATACGAGGCGTTCGGCCCTTCGGACGTCTGCAGCCAGATCGTCTCGCCCTTTGCGGCGACGACCGGCCTGAGGTCACGGGCATGCCGCCGCACCCGGTAGATCTCGTACGTGAAGCGCTTGTTGTCGCCCGTGTAGACATGCACGGTCATGCCGATCATCGCGGCACCGTCGTTTCGCTTCGACTGCGTGAGCAGCGGCAGGAACATCCCTTCCCGGGCATGCGCGTAGAGGTAGGTCGCCCGACCCTGACCGGGCTTTCGGTAGTCGGTGAGGAACATTGCGACGTTGCAGGCCGGGTAGCTGGTGCGCTGGTTCATCACCGGCAGGTCGATGTCGAGGGCCGGCACGACGACGCGTGTTGCGACTCGGTACGTCGGCCCGTCCGCCACGTCCGGGCGCCGGGTTGGAGCCGGCGTGGGCGGGGGCGTGGCGGTGCGCTCGGGGAAGTCGATCGGGCTGGGCAGCGTGCTCATGCTCGGGAGCGGGGGCATCGTCCGCGGCTCGGGCGATCGCGAGGGCGCCTGGGTGCCGACCACCGCGGCGACGGACGGGCTCGGCGACGCGCCCGGGGCCGGAGGCACGCCGGCCGCGTTTGCGCCTACCGCGAGAACGACGGCAGCCACCAGCAACGCACCAAGGAGCAGGGCGGCTGGGGGTCGAGATCCGGGTCGCGTGGCCATGCTCAGCCGCGGCGGCGGATGCCCCCGAACAGGCCCTTCCGTTGCGGCGCGGCTTCGGCAACCGTGAAGTCGTCCTGTCCGAACGCAGCGCTGGTCAGCCGGCTGAACCGTTCCGCGATCGGCGTCTCTGCCGCTCCCAGGACGATCGGGACCCCCTCGTTGACCGCCTTGAGGTACAGGAACGGGTCGTACGGGAGGTCGAACGCGATCTTGGTGCCGAGCGCGCCCTCGATGTCGCGCAGCTTGAGGATGTCCCGGGCGAAGGCGTTGTTGAGCACGTACATCGCCTTCGTCCCGAGGGTCCCGGCCTCGTTCAGGTAGTCGAGCAGGGTGTGGACTGCGCGGAGGGCCGGGATCTCGGGGTAGACCGGCAGCACGACCGTGTCGGCCGCCTCGAGCACCAGCATCGTCCGCTCATCGAGCGTGGAGCCGGCATCGATGACGACCTGGTCATACGCACCGGCCAGCGTGGAGAGCAGTCGCCGGACGCTTTCCGGCGTGACGAGCTCACCCAGCTCGGGCGTCGGTGGGCCGCAGAAGACGTGCAGCGTTGTGGCGTGCTTGACCGCGTAGGACCGCAGCAGCTCGGGCTCGCCCAGCGCAGTGTTGTCCCGGGCGAGATCGGCGAGCGTCTGCTTCGGCTGGAGGTCGAGATGGGTGGCGACCCCGCCGAACTGGAGATCGAGGTCGATGAGCGCCACGCGGTCGGGCCGCTTCATCGCCGCGGCGACCGCCATGTTGGTCGCGATTGTCGTGGTCCCGACGCCGCCCTTCGGGCTGAACACAGCCACGATCCGCCGAACCGAGGTCATGAGCACCCCGTCGCCCGACGCGACCGGTGAGAGGTCACGGGACCGCAGGAAACGCAGGAGGAGCGCCTCGACCCGCGCCTCGAGCTCGCGCGCGTCGACCGGCTTGGCCACGACGTCGTCGGCGCCGGCCTCGAGGAAGGCGATGCGCTCCTCGACCTCGTCGGTCTGGCTCACGCACAGCACGGGAACGGCGGCCATGGAGGCCGAGCCGCGGATCTCGGCGCAGAGCGCGACCGGGGCCTTGCCGCCCGAGACCGTGTCGAGGATGACGAGCTGGTGGTCCGAGACCTTGCCAAAGGCTTCATCGCCGTTGGCCACCGTCGTCGTCGTGTAGCCGGCCCGGGTCAGGACGTCGGCGATCGCGCTGACCGAGGACGGATCGGCAGTGACGAGAAGGATGGTGGCGGCGGGCACGGTTCCTCCGGGGACGCAGGCGGGTCGCGGGGCTGATTGAACGGGCATGAGAATACATCGGCGCTGTCGGACCGGACCAAGGGCCGATGGTCCACTCCCGTGGTAAACTCGGCGCCGTTTCCTTTCAGCTCCGTGCCGGACTCGACCGTCAACGGGGCTTTCCCACAGGAAGGAGTGTCCTGCGCGCATGCGCCGATACGAACTCATGCTCGTCATTCGCCCCGATGTCGCGGATGATCGCAGCCAGGCGGTCATCGACCGCACCACCCGACAGGTCGTGGCCGGTGGTGGCCAGATCGTCAAGGTCGCGCCCTGGGGCCGCCGCCGCCTCGCATACCCCATCGACCGCCAGCGCGAGGGCTCGTACCACATCATCCTGTTCGACGCCCCCGGTGAGGTCATCGTGGAGCTCGAGCGTGGTCTGCTCATCACCGAGGAGGTCCTGCGCCACCTCGTGACCCGGGTTGAGCGCCCGGCCCGTCCGTCGCGAGCGGGCGAGGACGACGTCGAGCTGCTCGGCGACGAGGCTGACCTGCCCGCGGCGACCGATGAGGACGAGGACATCGACGACGACCGCGGGCGGATCGACGAGTCCGAGAGCGAAGCGGCACCGGCCGCGATCGACTGACGAGGGACGACACGATGGCACTCTGCAAGGTGATGATCATCGGGAACCTCGGCTCGGATCCCGAGATGCGCTACACCCCGAACGGCCGCGCCGTGACGCAGTTCAACGTGGCCGTCAACCAGAGCACGAAGAACCAGCAGACCGGCGAGTGGGTCGAGGAGACCGACTGGTTCCGGGTCAGCGTCTGGGGCGACCGCGCCGAGCGCATGGCGGAGAGCCTGCGCAAGGGCAACAAGGTCTTCGTCGAAGGCCGGTTCCGCACCCGTGAGTTCGAGGGCCGCGACGGCCAGAAGCGGACCGCACTCGAGATCACGGCCGACAGCATCGTCAACCTCGAGCGACGCCAGCGCGAGGATGAGGGCAGCTTCGGTGGCCAGGGCGGAGGCGGCTACGAGAACGCGCCGTCCGGCGGCCCCACCGTCCCCGCCGGCTCCGGTGGCACGACGCGTGTGACCAGCCCGACCCGTCAGCCCGACCCCAACGACTTCGACGACCTTCCCTTCTGATCCTGGAGAACCACTGACATGCCTCCCGCCCGTTCTGCTCGCAAGCGCGACGACTTCTACCGCGATCGACGACGCCGCAAGGTCTGCGCGTTCTGCGCGGACAAGACCGTCGAGATCGACTACAAGGAGGTCAACCGCCTCCGTCGCTACCTCTCCGAGCGCGCCAAGATCGAGCCGCGTCGCAAGACCGGCACGTGCGCCGGCCACCAGCGCGAGCTGGCCGTGGCCCTGAAGCGCGCCCGACACGTCGCACTCCTTCCGTACGCGCCCCAGCACCTTCGCCCATAGCGTTCCCGGGGCCTGCGGGACGCTGAGGTGCTCGAGGCCCTGGCCCTGCTTGCCGGCGGCGCGGCTGCCGGCGTCTTCGGGTCGCTGCTCGGGCTCGGCGGCGGCGTCCTGATCGTCCCGCTGCTCACGCTCGGGTTTGGGCTCGATCTGCGGTCCGCGGTCGGTGTCTCGCTCGTGAGCGTCATCGTCACGAGCAGTGCGGCGGCCGGGGTCTACCTCGAGCGCAACGTCGCGAATCTCCGGCTCGGGATGACCCTCGAGCTGTTCACCGCGATCGGTGCGCTCGTCGGCGGAGTCGTGGCGTTCCTCGTGGACGAGCGCCTGCTCGCGGTGCTGTTCGCCGGGCTGCTCGTCTACGTCGCCGTGAGCATGGTGCGACAGGGACGCGCGCCGGCCGGGGAGGGGACCGCGGACGCGCCGGGCGACGAGCCCGTCCCGCCCAACCAGGCTTTGACCCACGCGGCGTCCTCGCGCTCCGGTGCGTTCGCCCGGCTTGCGGGTGATGACTACGCCATCCGGAACCTGGGTCGAGGCATGGTCGGGTCGGCCGGTGCCGGGGTGGTCAGCGCACTCGTCGGGGTGGGTGGCGGGATCGTGAAGGTGCCCCTGATGCACCTGACCATGGGTGTGCCGCTCCGCGTCGCGACGGCCACGAGCAACCTGATGATCGGTGTCACGGGCGCGTCGAGCGCGGTCATCTACCTGCTTCGCGGGGAGATCGACCCGTACGTCGCCGGGCCCGTGGCCATTGGCGTCTTCCTCGGGGCGTCGCTCGGATCGCGGGTCGCGCACCGGATCGAGCTGCGGATCCTGCGACTGCTCTTCGTGGCCGTGCTCGCGTACACGGCGATCCAGATGCTGCTGCGAGCCCTCGGATGAGCGGGCAGCGCGCCGCTCGGCGGTTCGAGCATCGACTTGGCCGGCTGCTCATCGGCGTCACGTACCTGGCGGTGGGGCTGATGGTGGTGGGCCTCGTCCTGCTGCTCGTCAACGGCCTGTCGCCGCTCGCGGGCGGGCCTGGTCTGGATCCTGCCGAGCTCGTGCGCGATGTCGCGTCGCTGGACCCGGCGGGTTTCCTGTGGCTGGGCCTCCTGGCCGTGATCGCCACGCCGGTCAGCAGGGTGGTGGGCGCGGTCGTGGGCTTTGCGAAGCGCGGTGAGCCGATCATGGCTGCGGTCTCGGTTGCGATCCTCGCCGTGATCGCGGTGGGGGTCGTGGTCGCGGTGGCCGGCCGCTGAGCCCCCGGCGGCCAGTAGCGGTGCTACTCGAAAACGAATATGTGAGCGTGACACCCTGCGCAATTCGGCCGAAATGCGCACCCCTTCGTGCTCGCAAAGTCTGAAGCCAGTAGCGGTGCTACCACGCGCCGGACGCACCGGCGGCTGCCGACCCCGCCGATCCCGGACCCGATCAGGGCCGCTGGTATACTCCCCGCCACGCTCCACCGACATCCGTCGCGGCGCCCCCGCCGCCCGTCAAGCGCAGGAGGCAGCGGGATGCTGACCGAGAAGCCGGCCGACACCGCGGCCCCGACCCCCCACCACGCTCCCACCCCGGGCGACCTCGACGGGCTGATCTGCTACTTCGAGGGCCAGTTCGTCCCGATGCGGGACGCGAAGGTCAGCATCATGACCCACGCGTTCATGTACGGGACGGCGACGTTCGAGGGCATCCGCGCCTACTGGAACGAGGAGCAGGGCCGGCTCTACGGGCTCAAGATCCGCGAACACGTCGAGCGCATCCGCCAGTCGTGCCGGATCCTGTTGATGGACGACATCCCGTCAGTCGACGAGCTCACCGGGCTGATCGTCGAGACGGTCCGCCGGAACGGGTTCAAGGGCGACGCATACATCCGTCCGTCGTTCTACAAGTCGACCCGCGCGATCGGTGTCCGGCTGCACGACCTCTCGCACGAGCTCTACATCGTGGCCCTGCCGTTCGGGAACTACATCGACACCGATTCGGGCGTGCGGGTCATGACCTCGTCCTGGCGGCGGAACGCCGACGAGGCACTCCCGGCCCGCGGCAAGATCGTCGGCGGCTACGTGAACATGGCCTTCCAGAAGTCCGAGGCTGAGCTCAACGGGTTCGACGAGGCCGTCGTGCTGACGTCGAGCGGCCACGTCAACGAGGCATCGGCGGCGAACCTCTTCATGGTCCGCGACGGCGTGGTCTTCACCCCGCCGGTCAGCGATGACCTGCTCGAGGGCGTGACCCGGAAGGCCATCTTCGAGATCCTCAAGAACGAGCGGATCCCGTTCGAGGCGCGCTCGATCGATCGGTCCGAGCTGTACATCGCGGACGAGGTGCTGCTGTGTGGCACGGGCGTCCAGATCTCACCCGTCGTCGAGGTGGATCACCGGATGGTCGGATCCGGGTCGGTCGGGCCGATCTCGTCGCTCGTCCGCGAGCGCTATTTCGACGCGGTGCGCGGGCGTCTCCCCGAATACAGCCACTGGCTGACCGCGATCGAGTAGGCCGATCGCGCCGCCGGTGACCCCCTAGGTCGGCGGCGTCAGGCGGGGCGTGCCGGTTCCGATGGTCACGACGATGTCGGCACCGATCGTGTCGATCAGTCTCGCTTCGAACCTCGACGTCAAACGTCCGTTCGAGGTACTCGATCGTGTCGGGGAACTCGGCCTTGGTGGCGTTGTAAAGGACGATCCGCGTGGTGGCCGGGACGGCGCCGTCCGGTCGTTGGCGGGGAGCCGATGCCGACAGCCCGTAGAAGGCCAGGTACGAGGCGAGCTCCGACCCGCGCCCCGAGTTCCCCGTTCCGTTCAGGACCCAGACCCGAGCCCCTTCGCGCGCGAGCTGGAGCCGCTGCTCCTCCGTCGCGGGATCGCCCTTGAACGCGTCGCGCGCGGCTCGCTGGATGCGTGCGACATCGGGAATGATGATGTAGCCGCGCGGGCTCGAGAGCACTTCCGTCGCGTAGACCGGGGGCGCAAAGATGAAGGACCGGATGTTGCGCGTGTCCACCGAGGACGCGAGCCCGAGCAGCTCGTCGAGCTGGTCGACCGGGATGTCGGTCCGGACCGCGCTCTTGAGCGCCTCGACGAGCTCCGGGATCCGCGGGATCAGCTTGATCGGATCGGCCTGCTGGCGGAGCGCGAGGAGCAGCCGCTGCTGGCGGGCACCGCGATCGAAGTCGTCCGAGGTGTGGCGCGACCGGGCATAGCGCAGCGCCTGCGTTCCGTTCATGTGCTGGATCCCGCTCGGGATGTAGACCCGCTGCGTGCGCCCCGTGTCGCCCGGAAACTCGTCGTCCACCACGGGCACCTGCACGTTGATCGTCACACCGCCGACCGCATCGACGACCGCCTTGAAGCCCTCGAAGTTGACCTCGACGAAGTACTTGATGTCGAGGCCGTACAGCTCGCCGAGGATCGCCTTGAGCCCGTTGTAGCCGCGCGTCCGGTTGTTGCCGGGGTAGAGGTCGTCGCGGTTCCGGATCGCCTGGAACCAGCCGTTGATCTTGCCCGCGTACGCCCGGCCGAACAGCTGCCGGGCCGGTCCATCGGGGATGGGGACGTCGACGGTGTCGCGCGGCAGGCTGAACATCGCAACCTGCTTCGTGGCTGGATCGACCGAGACCACGATCATCGTGTCGGTGTTGTACGAGTCTTCCTGTGGCCGCTGGTCGCTGCCGATGAGCAGGATGTTCAGCTGCTCCTCGCCGTTCCAGGGCGGGATCGTCACGTTGGGGAGGGCTGACCCGACCGGCGTCGGCTCGACGGTCCGGGTCGGGCCCGGCGTCACCGGCTCGGCGCTGGGATCCGCCGATGCGCCCGGCGAGGGTGACGCGTCCAGCTCGCAGTCCTCGTCAACCTGGTCGGCGCCGATGAAGATGCAGCCGCCCCGCAGGACGTCGGACGCGAGCAGGTCGTAGCGCGCGACGACGGCGTGGCTGCCGCTCATCACGAGGATGACCGCAAGCAGCCCGGCGATCGAGATGGGATTGGCGGCGAGCCTGGCCGGACCCAGCCGTCCATCGCCCGCGGCCGCAAAGGTGTTGAGGTAAGCGGTCACGCGGTAGGCGTCGACGATCGCGATCGCGCGGTAGACCAGGACCACGATGTTCAGCCAGAACACCGACGTGAGAACCGTCGGGCTGAGCGCGAGCGACACGAGCTCGGTCTGATCGAGCCGGAGCGCGACCCCGCCGATCAGGGCGATGAGCAGGATCGGTGCCGCAGCGAACCCCAGGGCTCGATAGGGTGCGCCCGCGTAGGCGTGGCCGAGGCCCGGAAACACGAGGGACAGGAATGCCGCGGTGAAGGCGGACTTGGCGCGCGGTCGCGCCTCCTGCTGGCCGGACATCGCGGGTAGGATACTCGGACCTGCCCCGGGACGCGGTTACCGATGGTGTCGAGACGCCTGGCCCCGGCGCGCCCGTCCGACGCTTGAGGCTGCATGTTCCGTCCGATCGACCCGAAACCCGATCTCGTCCAGCAGGAGCACGAGATCCTCGCACTGTGGCAGGAGCGTCGGACGTTCGCGCGGTTGCGCGCACAGCTCGCGGGCAAGCCCCGCTGGAGCTTCCTCGACGGCCCGATCACTGCCAACAACCCCATGGGCGTCCACCACGCGTGGGGGCGTGCATACAAGGACCTCTACCAGCGCTACCACGCGATGCTGGGCCAGGACCAGCGCTTCCAGAATGGCTTCGACTGCCAGGGGCTGTGGGTTGAGGTCAACGTCGAGCGCGACCTCGGCTTCACCTCCAAGCGCGACATCGAGGCGTACGGGATCGCCGAGTTCGTCGCGCTCTGCAAGCAGCGCGTCCTGACGTTCGCGGCACGCCAGACCGAGCAGTCGATCCGGCTCGGCATGTGGATGGACTGGAACGATCCGGACCAGCTCCGGCATCTCCGCGACCTGCTGGCGGCGGACCCCACGCAGGTCGTGACGATCGACGGTCCCGGTGGCCCCGTCACCGACACCGTGGAGATGCTCGTCGGGCGGCTCGGGATGCCCGAGCTCGGCGGTTCGTACTTCACGTTCAGCAACGAGAACAACGACCTGATCTGGGGCTTCCTTGCGGAGGTCCATGCGCGGGGCTGGCTGTACAAGGGCCACGACACGATGCCGTGGTGCGCGCGCTGCGGAACGGGTCTCTCCCAGATGGAGATGAACGAGGGCTACCAGGACCGCGAGGACCCCGGGCTCACGGTTCGGTTCCCGCTGGTCGACCGGCCCGGCGAGGCGCTCCTGGTCTGGACGACGACGCCGTGGACGCTCACCTCGAACGTGGCCGCTGCGGTCGGGCCGTCCCTGCGCTACGTCAAGGTTCGACAGGGCGATGACCTGCTGTGGGTCGCAAAGGGGACGCTGAAGACGGCCCTCACCGGGCCATTCGAGGTCGTGGACGAGGTCGCCGGGAGCGAGCTCGTCGGGCTCGAGTACGAGGGACCATTCGACGAGCTTCCCGCGGTCCGCACCGCGTTTTCGGCCGGCACCCGCGACGAGCCGGGGAGCCCGTACCGCCACAGGATCGTGCCGTGGTCCGAGGTCGGCGAGGAGGAGGGAACCGGCATCGTCCACATCGCCCCCGGCTGTGGCGCCGAGGACTACCAGCTCGGCCGGGAGCTCGGACTGCCCGTCGTGGCGCCGCTGGACGAGTCAGGCATCGTGATCGACGGCTTTGGCTCGCTCTCCGGCCGCGATGTCCGCGACGTCGCCGATCCCGTGGTCGAGCACCTCAAGCGCGAGCACCGATTCTATCGGCTCGAGCCGTACCTCCACCGCTACCCGCACTGCTGGCGGTGCGGGACGCCGCTCGTCTTCCGGCTCGTGGACGAGTGGTATATCTCGATGGGACCGGTCTACGACCAGCCGCGGGAGACGCTGACCCGGGAGCAGGTCGACGCCAGCCTGCGCTACCAGATCATGGATGTGGTCGATCGCATTCGATGGATCCCCGACTTCGGGCACGAGCGCGAGCTCGACTGGCTGCGCAACATGCAGGACTGGATGATCAGCAAGAAGCGCTACTGGGGGCTGGCGCTGCCGATCTACGACTGCCGGGCATGCGGCACGATCGACGTCATCGCGGGCCGCGAGGAGCTCCGCGAGCGGGCCGTCGAGGGCTGGGAGCAGCTCGAGGGGCACACCCCGCACCGACCGTTCGTCGACGCGGTCCGGATCGGCTGCCGGTCATGCGGGGCGCCGGTCGAGCGGATCAAGGACGTCGGCAACCCCTGGCTCGATGCGGGGATCGTGCCGTTCTCGACGCTGCACTACCGCGAGGATCCCGACTACTGGGCGAAGTGGTTTCCGGCCGACTTCATCACCGAGAGCTTCCCGGGCCAGTTCCGGAACTGGTTCTACTCGATGCTCGCGATGTCGACCGTGCTGAAGCGGACTGAGCCGTTCAAGGCGATCTTCGGCTACGCGCTCGTCTTCGGCGAGGATGGCAAGCCGATGCACAAGTCGGCCGGCAACTCGATCGAGTTCGACGAGGCGGCCGATCGGATGGGCGTCGACGTCATGCGCTGGATGTTCGCGAAGGCCAGGCCCGAGGAGAACATCCTGTTCGGCTGGCACGCGGCCGACGAGTCGCGGCGCGAGCTGCTCATCCTCTGGAACGTCTACGCGTTCTTCGTCACCTACGCCCGGCTCGCCGGCTGGCGGCCGACCCGCGGCATCGACCTGGAGATCGTGGCAGGCGGCGCGCAAGCGCTGCTCGACCGCTGGATCCTGTCGCGTGCGGCCGGGCTCGCGGCCGAGGTCGGCACGAGGCTCGACGACGTCGATGCGGTCGCTGCCGCACGGGCCGTGAGCGCCTTCATCGACGACCTGTCCACCTGGTACCTGCGCCGGTCGCGCGACCGCATGCGGACCGGTGCGGAGGCAGCTGACCGAGAGGCGGCCTTCGCCACGCTTCACGCGGCGCTCGTGACGCTGACCCGCACCATCGCGCCGATCCTGCCGTTCCTGTCGGAGACCCTGTACCAGAACCTGGTCGTATCGGTCGTCCCCGAGCTGCCCGACAGCGTCCATCTCACCGCCTGGCCCGCCCCCGAGATGGCCGCGCTTCGCGACGAGGAGCTCGAACGATCGATGGCCACCACCCGTCAGGCCGTGGAGCTGGCACGGACCCTTCGCGGGCAGGCCGGGATCCGGGTCCGACAGCCGCTTGCCCGGGCCTGGATTGCGGTTCCGGGCCGGGGCGTTCGGCTCGACGACGGGCTCCTCGCGCTGTTTCGTGACGACGTGAACGTCCATGCCGTCGAGGTCATCGCCGATGATTCCGCCCTCGTGGATCGCCGCGTGAAGCCGCTCCTGCCCCGGATCGGCAAGCGTCTGGGATCGGCGATCCCGGCGGTGATGGCCGCGGCTCGCGCCGGGGACGTCGAGTTCCTGCCCGACGGGTCGGTGACGCTCGGTGGCGTGACGCTCGCGCCGGACGAGGTCGAGATTCAGGCCACGCCGAGACCGGGCACGGCCGTCGCCGAGCACCATGGCATGGTCGTCGTCCTCGATACCGAGCTCACGCCCGCTCTGCGGGCCGAAGGCGACGCCCGGGAGCTCCAGCGCGCGATCCAGGACCTGCGCCGGGACCAGGGCCTTGCGCTCGACGACCGGATCGACCTGTGGGTTGGCGCGCTGCCGCCCGAGGTCGCCGCACATCTCCCCGCGGTTGCCGCCGACACCCTCGCCGACCTCGCATCCGGAGATGCCCCGGCCGACGCCGCGACCGCCGAGGTCGGGCTCGAAGGCGGGTCGGTCACCATTGCCTTGCGCCGCCGCATGAGCGCCGGGTAGGCTCGTGCTGACGGTCGGCGACGCACGCGAGGGAGACGATCTGCACCATGCGCCCGCGGCCGTGACCGCTCGCGAGCAGCCCGCCTCATCGTTCCGGCACCCCGTGCGCCGCTGGCTGGTGTTCTTCGGCCTCGCGGTCGTGGTCCTCCTTGCCGATCAGGCGGCGAAGGCCTGGCTCGTGGCGACGGTCCCGCCCGGCGGAGCCATCGAGGTCGTCGGCGACTGGCTCCGCCTCATCTATGGCCGGAATGACGGCGGCCTCTTCGGCCTCTTCGGTGGCTCGGCCGAGCTGCTGGCAACGCTCTCGCTCGTCGTGATCGGCCTGATCGTCGTGTATCACGCCCGGTCGCGGCCGAGCACGCTGCTCTCGATCGCGCTCGGGCTGCTGCTCGGTGGCGCGCTCGGCAACCTGATCGATCGCATCCGCCTCGGGTACGTCATCGATTTCGTCGACGCGGGCATCGGCTCCCTTCGGTTCTACACCTTCAACGTGGCCGACGGCGCGATCAGCGGGGCGATCCTGCTGCTCATCCTGATCGCCCTCTTCCCGGGCCTTGCCGGCGGAACCGACGCTCCGGATGCCTGAGGCGTCGGGCAGCGCGGCCGTCGGGGTCCGAACGGTTCGCGTGCCGGACGGCGGACGCGGCCGTGTCGACCGGATCGTCGCGGATGCCACCGGGCTCTCGCGCAGCTATGTCCAGAAGCTGATCACGGGCGGGCGCCTGACCGCCTCCGGCGAGCCCATCCGAGCGAATGCGATCGTGGAGGCCGGCACGGAGCTGCTCCTCGACGTGCCGCCGGCCAAGCCGCTCGAGGTCGCGGCAGAGCCGCAGATCCCGGTCGACGTCGTGTACGAGGATGCCGACCTCCTCATCGTCGACAAGCCGGCGGGACTCGTGGTCCACCCATCCCCGGGTCATGCCGCAGGCACGCTCGTCAACGCGCTCCTCGGCCGGTCGGGCGGCAGCGAGTACGGCGGGATCGCGGGGGTGCAACGGCCCGGCATCGTCCATCGCCTGGATCGCGACACGAGCGGGCTGCTCATGGTGGCCCGGCATGACCGGGCGCAGGCCGCGCTCATGGCCCAGCTCAAGGCGAGGCGCGTCAAGAAGACGTACCTCGCGCTCGTCCAGGGCTCCGTCTCGGCGGCGGTCGGCCGGATCGAGGCGCCCATTGGCCGCGACCCGAAGCACAGGACCCGAATGGCCGTCGTGCCCGACGGGCGGCCGTCGGTCACGGGCTATCGCGTGAAGGAGCGGCTGCCCGACTGGACCCTCCTCGAGCTCGATCTCGTGACGGGGCGCACGCACCAGATCCGGGTCCACCTCGAGGCCATCCGCCACCCGATCGCGGGCGACCCGGTCTACGGCACCGGCACGTCGCGACGCGGCCCGGACGGTCTCGACCGCCTGTTCCTCCACGCGTGGCGACTCGAGCTCGCGTCGCCGACGGACGGCCACCTGATCCGGGCCACCGCGCCACTCCCCGGGGAGCTGGAATCCGTGCTCGAATCGCTCCGCTCGATCGACATCCGCCGGTGAGCGACCTGGCCCGCAACGGCAACGGCCACATGCCCGAGCAGGTGGATGTCTCCGAGGATCCCGGCCGGCCCGACTACACGATGGAAGGCGCCCCGGGCGCAATCCTCGCGATCATCTCGGGGCCCTCGGGCGTCGGCAAGGACACGATCATCGACGCCATGCGCGACAACGAGGCCGCGACCGGCCGAACGGGCGAGCGCCACTATGTCGTCACCGTCACGACCCGAAAGCCGCGCGAAGGCGAGGTCGACGGGGTCGACTACCACTTCGTCACCCGAGAGGAGTTCCTCCGGATCCGGGCGGCTCGTGGGTTCCTCGAGGCGAACGAGGTACATGGCAACTGGTACGGCTCGCCCCGTGAGCAGGTGCGGAGCGCGCTCGTTGCCGGCAAGGACGTGATCCTCAAGATCGATGTCCAGGGCGCCCAGGTCGTGAAGGAGCAGGTGACCGAGGCGCTGCTCATCTTCGTCATCCCGCCGTCGCTCGAGACGCTGTTCGCTCGCCTGCGGGCGCGCGCCACCGAGACGGCCGACCAGCTCGAGCTGCGCCAGCGGAACGCGGCGATCGAGCTCGCGCGCCAGGACGACTACGACCACGTCGTCCTCAACGAGACCGACCAGGTCATGACGACCGCCGCCCGGATCGACGAGATCATCGCCGAGGAGCATCGCCGCCACCCGGGTCGGCGGGTCCGGATCTAGGGCCATGCCATCGAGCGCGGGCGGGGCCCGCGACGAGGTGCTCGAGCTCGGGCTGGACGTCGAGCCGAGCCTCGCGATCGACGCAACAGCTGCCGGCGACGGACCCGGGGAGCCGGTCGCCCGATACGTCGAGGTCGCGGTCGATGCCGCGGGAGCCGGTGGCGCGCGCACCTACACGTACGGGGTGCCGCCGCGGCTCGCCGACCTGGAGGCCGGTGAGGCGGTGCTCGTCCAGTTCGGACACAGGCAGGCCCTCGCCGTCGTCCTCGGCGAAGCGCAGCGCCCAACGGGCATCGAGATCCGGCCCGTCATCGAGCGCATCCGGGCCGATGGCCCGCTCCTGCCGCCCCTCGCGCTGGGCCTCGCCCGCTGGATCGCGGCCCACTATCTCGCCCCGCCGGCGCTCGTCCTGCGCGCGATGCTCCCGCCCGGCATGCTCGAGCGACTCGAGCTCGTGGTCGAGACGACCCCGGCGGTGGCCGAGGCAAGCGCGGCGGACCCGGATCCCGTCACCCTCGATCTGCTCGAGCAGCTGGAGCGTGGGCCGCGTCCGGCCCGCGACCTGGCGGCACCCGACGGACGCGCGGGGCTTCTCCGGCGGCTGCGAGCGCTCGAGACACGCGGCCTCGTGGCGCTGGACTGGACGCTCACCGCCGCCGCGGCCGGTCCCCGCTACGAGCGCTGGATCCACGCCACGGACTCGGGCCTGGACGCGGCGGGTCGGGAAGGAGCCGTGGCATCCGGCCGCCCGCTCGGCCCCCGGCAGGTTGCGGCCCTGATGGAGCTTGCGGCTGCCGGCCGGCCCGGCCTCCCGGGCGCCGACCTTGCCGGGAGACACGGGAGCGGCGCCATTGCCGGGCTCGTCCGTCGTGGTCTCGCCGGGGCGGAGGTCCGTGAGCGACCGCGACGCCCGCTGGCCGCCCGACCCGTCGGGCTGCGCGGCGCGCGTCCGGCCGGTGCCCCGCTCAGCGCCGAGCAGGCACGGGCTGTCGAGGCAATCTGCGCCGCACTGACGGCGCGTGATGCGACGCCGTTGCTCCTCGAGGGCGTGACGGGCGGCGGCAAGACGGCCATCTACGTCGAAGCTATCGCCGCGTCGCTCGAGGCCGGCCGGCCGGCCCTCATCCTGGTCCCGGAGATCGCGCTCGCGACGCCGCTCGTCGATCGGCTTCGCGCGGATCTCGGCGCCGACATCGCCCTCGTGCACTCGGGGCTCGGGGAAGGGGAGCGGGCCGACGAGTGGCGCCGGATCCGGGCCGGTGCGGTGTCCGTGGTCGTCGGGACGCGGCTGGCGGTGCTCGCGCCGCTCGCCGATGTCGGCCTGGTCGTCGTCGACGAGGAGCACGAAGCTGCCTACAAGAGCGACCGAACCCCCCGGCTGCAGGCGCGGGATGTCGCCCTCGAGCTGGCAAAGCTCGCCGGTGCGGCGGTCGTGCTCGGGTCCGCGACGCCGGCCGTCGACACCTTCGGGCTGGCGGACAGCGGCGCATACCGTCGCGTCGAGCTCCCGGCACGCCTGTCGGGGCGACCGCCGACGGTCGAGATCGTCGACCTGCGCGCGGAGCTGGCGGCAGGGAACCGCGGCCTGCTGTCGCAGCGGCTCGGGGAGGCCATTCAGGCCCTCGACACCGAGGCGCACGAGCAGGCCATCCTCGTCCTGAACCGGCGCGGGACTGCGTCGGTCGTCCTCTGCCGTGACTGTGGGTATGTGCAGGCCTGCCCCGACTGCGAGCGACCGCTCGTCTACCACCAGGCCGGGACGACGCTGCGCTGCCACCACTGCGGCCGGGCCACCCCGCTCGCGACGCGCTGTCCCCAGTGCAGCTCCCCCCGAATTCGCTACCTGGGTGGCGGCACCGAGCGGGTCGAGCGCGAGGTCCGGGTCGCGTTTCCCGGCCTGCGAGTGGGCCGCCTCGACCGCGACATCGTGGAGCGCCGCGGCGCGGCCGATCGGGTCATCGACGCCTTCTCGACGGGCGCGCTGGACGTGCTCGTCGGGACCTCGCTCGTCGCCAAGGGGCTCGACATCCCGACCGTCACCCTGGTCGGCGTCGTGTCGTCGGACGTGGCCCTCAACCTCCCCGACGAGCGTGCGGCCGAGCGGACGTTCCAGCTACTCAGCCAGGCGGTCGGTCGCGCGGGTCGAGGCGACCGTGCAGGGCACGCCATCCTCCAGACCTACCAGCCCGACCACCCCGCGATCCAGGCCGTGGCAACGGGTGACGCGGCGAGCTTCTACGCCGCCGAGCTCGACCTCCGCCGCAGGTTCGGGTCCCCGCCCTTTGGCCGGCTGGTCAAGCTGACCGTCGCCATCACCGACCGCGACGCGGCTGAGCGTGACGCGATCTCCATGGCGGACACCATTCGAGCGCGGGTCGCTGAGCGCGGCGCGGCGGTCGCGGTCATGGGGCCGGCGCCGGCCTACATCGCCCGGCGCGCCGACCGCTGGCGGTGGAACATCGTGCTGCGGGGTGACGACCCGGCCCGGCTGCTCGACGGCGGTCTCGAGCCACCGTGGTCGGTCGACGTCGATCCTGAGTCCCTGTTGTAACGATCTCGCTGATGCCGCCGGGGGCGGTTCGTGCGAGGATTGCCCGACATAGGAGGAGCACCACATGGACGACCAGACCAGATCAACGGACCCCTCGCGCGAATCCACCCAGCCGGGTGCCGACGAGACCTTTTCGTTCGACGGCTCGAGCGACGCCTCGTCGACCGGGAACGGGTCCAGCAACGAGGGTGCACGGGGCACCGCCGGTGCGGTGATCGAGCAGATCCGCGGCGCCGTGGACGACCTTGCCGAGCGGGCCGGCCCGACGGTTCGGGACTTCGCCGATCGTGCCGCCCCCACTGTTCGCGAGATCTCGGCCCGCGCGGCCGAGCTGACCGCAACGGCGGCAGTCAAGGCCGCGCCGCTCGTGAAGCGGGCCGGTGAGGTGACCGCCGACGCGAGCGAGAAGCTCGCCGAGAAGTCGCGCGAGTGGGCGAGCGACCTGCGCTCGACCGCGGGCGATATCACCGGGCAGGGGGAGCGGACCGCCCCGAGCGACCTGTCCACCGCGAACGACGAATCGCTCGTGAGCGACTTCGCGGCCGAGGAGCCGATCGACACCGACACGGCGCCGTCCTTCGAGACCACCGCCGAGAGCGGCTCGTCCGACGACGACCGTCAGGGGAACTCGCCGGGCATCTGACCGGCCGGGAGGGACGGGCACCTTCGCTATACTTGGCGCCATGAGTGTCCGTCCCATCGTCCTGCTCGGAGACCCGCGTCTCCGGCTCAAGGGCCTGCCCGTCGACAGCTTCGGCAAGCCCCTGCACGAGCTGCTCGACGACCTCGCGCACACGATGCGCGACGCCCCGGGCGTCGGCCTGGCCGCACCCCAGCTGGGCGAGGCGCTGCAGGCCTGCGTCGTCGAGGTCGAGGGCAAGCTGCACGAGCTGGTGAACCCGCGAATCGTGCGCTCGACCGGTGACGATCGCGACCTCGAAGGCTGCCTGTCGATCCCGGGCTACGTGGCGTACGTCACGCGACGCGAACGGGTCTGGGTGGAGGCGCAGAACCGGTTCGGCAAGCGGTTCCGCCTGTCGGGCGCCGGCCTGCTGAGTCGCGCCCTCCAGCACGAGCTCGATCACCTTGACGGCAAGCTCTACATCGACTACCTCGAGTCGATGGATGAGCTGCTCGAGGTGGGGCAGGGCGACGACGACGAGACCACGGAGGCCGAGGAGCGCGCGGCCGCGCTGGCCTGAGACCTGTGTGACCGAGGCCAACCCAGCCGGTCGGACTCGGACCGTCTTCATCGGCACCGGCGCGTTCGGTGTCCCCGCATTGCGGACGCTGGCGGACGATCCCGCGCTCGAGATGGTCGGCGTGGTCACCGCGCCCGCCCGACCAGCTGGACGCCGGCAGGAGCTCGCGCCCAGCCCCATCGAAAGCGAGGCAGAGGCCCTCGGCATTCGCCCGATCCTGACGCCGCAACGGCTGCGCGACCCCTCCGCGATCGTTGACGTCCTCACGCTCGGTGCCACCCTTGTCGTCCTGGCCGACTACGGACGGATCGTGCCCGAGGCCCTGCTCGATTCCGGTTCCGGAGCGCTCAACCTCCACCCATCGCTTCTGCCGCGTCACCGGGGCGCCGCCCCGATCCCCGCGGCGATCCTCGCCGGCGACGCGGAGACGGGCGTGACGATCATCCGCATGGACGCCGGCATCGACACAGGCCCCATCGTCGCCGTCGAGCGCGTGGCGCTCATGGGTCGCGAGACCGCGCCCGAGCTCGAGGCCCGCCTCGCCGAAGTCGCAGCCTCGCTGCTCGCTCGAACGGTAGGGCCCTGGATACGCGGCGAGGTGCCGGCGGTCCCGCAGGATGCGGCTGGAGCGAGCTTGACGAGACCCCTCCACCGGATCGACGGCCGGCTGGACCCAGCCCGTCCTGCCGCGGAGCTCGAGCGTGCCGTACGGGCGTATCTGCCGTGGCCCGGCACGTTTGTCGAGACGGACCTCATGGGCCGGCTGATCGTGTGGTCGGCGACGGTTGGGCCATCCGCAACGAGTGACGAGCCCGGGCGGCTGGTCGCCGAGGGCGACGGTCTTGCGCTGACGACGGTGGACGGCAGGCTCGTCCTTGGCCAGGTCCAGCTCGAGGGACGCCGCACCATGGACGCCGGCACGGTGCGGCGCGGGGCGCCCAGCCTGGTTGGGGCCGCGGTCGGCTGACGCCCGGCCCCAGGGAACCCTCGCTCAGCTGGCTCGCAGCAGGGCGGAGATGGTGGTTGGCTGGAGATTTGCGGCACGCAGCCTGGTCACCATCGACGGCAGGGCATCCAAGGTGTGCCAGCCACCGAGGTGCATGAGCACGATCGAGCCGGTCTGCGCGTTCGTGACCACCTTCGTCGCCATCGACGCAGCGGTCGGGCCGCCGTCCGCAGTGGCGCGCCAGTCGATCGTGTCGATGTCCCACATGATCGTCTTCGTGAACCCCACGGATGCCGCAGCCTCCCGCACCCGCGCGTCGTAGGCGCCGTAGGGGGGTCGCCAGTACGGTGAGCTCGCCTTGCCCGTCCCGGCCCGGATGGTGGCGTCCGTGTCGAGCAGCTCCTGCTGGATAAACGACGCGCTCGGTGGCGTCGCAGGGCAGGCCGACCCGCCGCCGCCGTCGCGCAGGTTGCAGTGGTTCTGGGTGTGGTTCGCCACCTCGAAGAGCTCGGGGTGCGCCTTGATCATGGCAAGGACCTTGGCGCCGGTCGTCGTCTCGGACGCAGCCCCGGTCGGGAAGATCGTCGCGCACACGCGGTCGATGACGAGGCGCTCGAGGATGTCCAGGGCCGGCGTCAGGCGCCCGCCCATGTCAAAGGTCAGCGCCATCTCGCGATCGGTCGTGCTGACCCGCCGATACAGGGCAGACGCCCCGGCGGGCACCTTCGTGGAGACATCGCAGGTCAGCCGCTGCGCGGTCTGGGAGGCATTCGCGGTCACCGGCATCCAGTAGCCGCTCCAGGTGCCGCTGCTCATGAGGACATACGGCCGACCGTTGATGATCGCCCGACGCGACGCCTTGGCGGAGCTCGTGGCGGTCAGCGTCCCGCGCTTCGTCGTGGCGAGGCTCGTATCCGACGCGAACGTGTAGCCGAGATAGCGGCCGGCGCTGAACGTGACGGTCGCGGTCGGGCTGTACGCGATGCTGCCGACGGTGCCCGGGACGTGCGCCAGGAGCGATTCTCGCACCTCCCAGCCCGCGAGCGAGCCGTTGATCACGCGTAGCCAGGCGCCCGATCGGGTTGGGACGGTCCGGCGGCGGTCGCTTGAGACCGTGGCCGGCGCCGACAGCCCCAGGGTCTTCGTCTCGAGGATGGCACCGGTGGACGAGAACCTGTACCCGATGTGCGACCCGGCCTCCAGCCGAACCGGCCGGACGGCGGCGTCGACGCTCGGCACGCCGAGTGGGGATCCTCCGGCGAGGACGAGGAGCGCGCCGAGGACGGCGGGCGCGAGTGGCCGGGCGATCGAGCGGCGGAAGTTGGCTTGCATGACGCACCTCAGGGTGGATGAGAACCACTGCGATCGTGGCGTCATCGCCTGAGGACGCCAAGTGCCGCAGGCGCCACGCCCGGTCACAGCTCTGTCACAGCCATGGGCGGGTCCTGAAGGGCGGCTGGGGTAGCATCGAGACGTGATCGATCGCGACCCTCGTCCCGGCATCTCGGGCGTCCTTCCCGCCGACCTTGCCGCGTGGTTCGTGGAGCGGGGCCATCCTGCATACCGTGCCCGCCAGGCCGCGGACGCGGTGTGGGGCGGTGGCGTCCGCGATGCCGCCTCGATCGCCACGCTGCCCGCTGGCCTTCGCGCCGAGCTGGAGGCCGCGTTCCGGTTCGACACGATCGTCTCGACCGAGATCACCGTTGCCGATGGCGGTCTGACCGAGAAAGGGCTCCACCATCTGGACGGGGGCGCCGTCATCGAATCGGTCCTGATGCACTACCCGGCGCGACCAGGGTCGCGCGAGCGGCACACGCTCTGCCTCTCCAGCCAGTCCGGCTGTGCCGTGGGCTGCCCGTTCTGTGCGACCGGCGAGCTTGGGCTCACCCGGGACCTCGAGACGGCCGAGATCGTCGACCAGGCGCGGGAGGCGGCGCGACGGCTCGCCGCCGATGGCAAGCGACTCACGAACATCGTCTTCATGGGCATGGGCGAGCCGCTCCTCAACCTCGACAACGTGCTGCCCGCGATCGAGGCGCTCAACGACCGGCGCCGCTTCGGCCTCGGCGCGCGGCACATCACCGTCTCTACCTCCGGGGTCGTGCCGGGGATCCGCCGGCTGACCGCGCTCGGGCCGCAGTTCACGCTCGCGGTCTCGCTCCACGCCGCGCGCGATGCGCTGCGCGACGTGCTCGTGCCGCTCAACCGGCGCTGGCCCGTGGCCGAGGTCGTCGAGGCCGCTCGCGACCATGCCCGCGCGACCGGTCGGCGGATCAGCTACGAGTACACGATGATCTCGGGCGTCAACGACACGCCGGAAGACGAGGTGGCGCTTGGGGATCTCCTTCGTGGCGACCATGCCCACGTGAACCTGATCCCGATGAACCCGGTCGCCCACACGCCGTGGACGGCCAGCGCAGCGCCGGTCATCGAGCGCTTCGCTGCACACCTTCGGTCGCAGGGGATCGAGACCACGATCCGCTGGAACCGCGGGCAGGAGGTCGGGGCCGCGTGCGGCCAGCTTGCCGCGGAACGAGCTGGTGAGCCGCCTGCGCCCGTCGTGGCGCGCCGCCAGCTCCGCCTCGTCCAGGCGAGCGCAGCCGCGCTCCGGGGCGAGCGGAGCCGCGACGCCGTCCCGGCAGGCGTCGGGGACTGACCGTGGCGACCGGCCGGGCACGTATTGCGGCGAGCGTCCTCGACAGCGACCTGTCGAACCTGGCGGCCGGGGTTCGCCGGCTCGAGAAGGCCGGCACGGACCGGATCCACCTCGACGTCATGGACGGTCACTTCGTCCCGAACCTGACCTTCGGCGCGAAGACCATCAAGCACCTGCGACGAAGAACCGAGCTGCCGTTCGACGCCCACCTCATGATCAGCGAGCCCGGCCGCTATCTCGACGAGTATCTCGATGCCGGATGCGACTCGGTGACGATCCACGTCGAGATCGAGGAGCCGATCGAGCCCACCCTGCGCAGGATCAGGGAGGCCGGGCGGGCCGCCGGGCTGTCGCTCCGGCCCGCGACGCCGCTGTCCGCGCTCGAGCCGTACGCCGACCTGCTCGACATCGTGCTGGTCATGACCGTCGAGCCCGGGTTCGGCGGGCAGTCCTTCATGCGCGACGTGGCCGAGGCCAAGGTCCTGCCCGCGCGCGAGGTGCTCCGCCACAAGGCGCACGGTGGGGAGGTCCACGTCGATGGCGGGGTCAACCGCGAGACGGCCGAGATCGTGGGTGCGCTCGGCGATCGACGTGCTGGTCGTCGGCTCGGCGCTGTTCACGAAGGGCCGCGACATGGGTCGCGAGATCCGGCTCGATCCGGGCGCTCGCCGACGAGGGCTTCCAGTACCAGCGCAACGACGGCAAGCCACCGATCCCGCGCGACCAGATGGTCCGGTTCGCCTCGCTCCCGAAGGAGATCGCCCGGCGCCTGCTGGACCGGATCGAGGCGGGCGGCGTACCCGCGATCATGCTTCGCGGCGACGGGCTGATCGGACCGGACGGCGTTCGTGAGTACGACGTGCTCGTGCCCGCGAGCGCCGAGGAGCTCGTGGTGGAACGGCACGCGCGCGACCGCGAGGCTGCTGACCGCGAGGCCGCCGTGTGGCGCGGGTCCGCACAGTCCGGGGCGCCCCAGGCGGCCAGCCGGGCAGACGTCCCGGCCGGGTGAGGGCGCTCCTCCAGCGCGTCTCCCGTGCCGAGGTCCGCGTCGGCGCGGCCGCGGTCGGCTCGATCGGGCCCGGGCCTCGTCGTGCTCCTCGGCGTCGGTCCGGACGACGACGAGGCGGTCGCGGATGCGCTTGCACGCCGCATCACCGAGCTGCGCATCTTCCGCGACGAGGAAGGTCGGACGAACCTTCGATCGGCGAGGCGGCCGGGAGCGTCCTCGTCGTGAGCCAGTTCACGCTCTATCGCGGACACCCGGCGCGGCCGGCGACCGGGGTTCACGGGCGCGGCTCCGCCCGACCTGGCCGAACGCCTCTACGAGCGTTTCGCCGCCGACACTTCGGACGCTGGGTCTGGTCGTCGCGACGGGCCGGTTCGGCGCCGAGATGGCGGTCGAGCTCGTCAACGACGGCCCGTTCACGATCTGGCTCGACACGGCGGAAGGATGACCGCCGGAACCGGACACACAAACGACCGGCCACCTGCGTGACCGGCCGGGGAGAGACTCGGGTTGAGCCGGGCGAGCCCGGCCGCGACTACCGCGAGCTCTTGGTGAGCGTGCGCCGGCAGCGGGTGCAGACGAGCGACTTGGTCGGCACGCCCTTCTGCTCGATGACGAGCGGCTGGAGGTTCGGCTGGTAGCGGCGGTGCGCGCGGACGCGGTTCATGCCCGACGACTGCGGGTTGAAGCCGCCCATCGAGACCTTGCCGCAGATCGCGCAGGAACGGGCCATGCGAGGTCCTCAGGGAGTGTCATGGAAGCTGCGGCCGGGCGGGCCCGAACGGGGCGGTACGATAGCACACGGCTTCCGAGCGCTCGACTCGGGCCGCGCGACGGCTCACTGCGACGAGGACCTCGCCCGCGTGCCCACCCATGCCATCCCCGGTCGCTCGCTCGTCACGCGCCGCGCCGTCATCGACATCGTCCGCGCCGCGACGCTCGGCTCGTACGGCGTCGACCGGGTTCGCCGGCGGCGGTCGTCCTCGGGCCGCTGTTCGAACGGCTCGGCGCCGCGCCGCGTGGCTCTGAAGGTCGCCTGGGGCCTCGGCTCGAGATCGAGCTGGACCTGCGAGGTCGCCTACGGCCTGCCGATCGCCGAGGTCGCGCGCCAGGTCGACTCGGCGGTGCGCTACGCGATCCGGCGGCGCTCGGACGCGAGGTCGACGCTCACGATCCACGTCGACGGCCTGCGCGTACCAGCCCGGTGGCGGCCGCCGCCGGCGCCGCCCGCGGTCGAGCTGCCCGACTGCCGACCGCGGCCGACCTCGCGCGACAGCGGCGACGGACGTCGCCTGATGGCCCGACGAGCCTGCGACGGCGCCGGCCTGCTCGGCGCGTTCCGGGCGGCCGTCGCGAACCTCGAGGCGCACGTCGACGAGATCAACGCCTCAACGTCTTCCCGGTCCCGGACGGCGACACCGGCTCGAACATGATGGCCACGGTGCGGGCCGCGCTCGACGGAGGCGGAGGGCGTCGCCGGCGCAGCCGGCCGAGCGGGTGGCGGCCGCGGTCAGCTTCGGGGCCCTGATGGGCGCGCGCGGCAACTCGGGCGTCATCACGAGCCAGATCCTCCGCGGCCTGTCCGAGGGGCTCGCCGGGCAAGCGGCGGTTCAATGGGCTCGACCTGGCGAACGCGCTGACCAGGGCGCGAACACGGCCTACGGCGCCGTCGCGAAGCCGGTCGAGGGCACGATCCTGACCGTGATCCGCGAGGCGTCGCGCGGCCGCGGTGGCAGCGCGCGGAGCGCGACGAACGACATCGAGCGGTGCTCGGCGCGACGGTCGAGGCGGCCGAGAAGTCCGTCGCGCGGACGCCGACGCTGCTCGCCGATCCTGCGCGAGGCCGGCGTCGTCGACTCCGGCGGGCAGGGGCTGTTCCGGCTGTTCCAGGGCGCGCGCTCCTGCACCGCGTGGCCGGTCGCGGCGCTCGCGCGACGCCCGCTCGCAGCACGGCCGCGCGACCGGCCGCCGCGCCCGTCGACGCTCGTCGCGCCATGCGCGACGAGGGCTTCGGCTACGAGACGATGTTCCTGCTCCAGGCCGACGCCCGGCCGCCGCTCGACGTCGATGCCATCCGCGACGCACCTCGAGTCGATCGGCGAGTCGGTGCTGGTCGCCGGCGATGCGCGGGCCGTCAAGGTCCACGTCCACAACGAGCGGCCCGACCAGGTCATCGGCCTACGGCCTGACGCTCGGGGCGCTGAGCCGGATCAGCGTCGAGAACCTCGACAACCAGGCGCGCGACGTGCGCGAGACGCGGGCGGCGGCGTTCACGGGCGATCGGCGATGGACGCGCCGGCCGCAGCAGCCCGTCGACGCAACGGCGACCGGGCCTGCCCTCGTCGCCGAGGATCGACCCCGAACGCCGCGACGCCCGAGCCCTGCCGCTGGCGGTGGTCGCCGTGGCCGCGGGCGACGGGCTCGCCGCGATCTTCGCGCGACTTCGGCGTCCGACCGGTCGTCCGCGGCGGCCAGACGGCGAACCCGAGCACCGGCGAGCTGCTCGAGGCGGTCGAGGCGCGTCGACGCGCGCGAGGTCCTGCTGCTGCCGAACAACCCGAACGTCGTCCTCGCCGCGCGCCAGGTCGCCTCGATGACGAGCGAGCCCGTCGCCGTCGTGCCGACCCGCAACGCGGCCGAGGGGTTCGCCGCGCTGCTCGCGCTCGACCCGACGCTGGGCGCCGCGGCGAACGCGGCACCCGATGACCGACGGCGGCGCGCGCCGTCCAGACGCTCGTCGGTCACCGAGGCCGTGCGCGACGCGACGATCGGCGGCAAGAAGGTCAAGCGCGGGCCAGACGATCGCGCTCGACCCGACGACGGGCTCGTCGCGGTCGCACAACGATCGCGCCGACGGCGTCCTCGCGGCCGTCGAGGCGCTCGAGCGCCGGGCTTCGAGCTGATCACGATCTACTACGGCGACGGTGCCGACCTGCGCCGAGGCCGAGGCGCTCGCACGAGCGGATCCAGGCCTCGTGACGGGGGTCGAGGTCGAGGTGCGTCCACGGCGGCCAGCCGCACTACCGCTACCTGATCTCCGCCGAGTAGCGTGGCGACGCGCCGCGAAACCGCCCGCCCCTCCGACCGATCCCGTCGAGCTGCTGACGCACCGGTCTCGGCGCAGTCGGGTCTGGCCGCCGCGGCGACGCTGCGGCGCGCGGGCGTGCGGCTCGGACGTCTATGACCGTCCGCGACCTGCTCTTCCACCTCCCGCGGCGCTACGACGACCTGCGCGAGATGCAGCGCCTGGGCGACCTGGCGTGGGTCGAGGACGGGGAGGTGGTCTCGGCCCGGGTCGCGGTCGTCGACATCCGCGTGGAGCCGACGTTCCGCCGCCGGGTCCAGCGAACGATCGCCGAGCTCGACGACGAGACCGGCAGGCGCTCGAGGCGACGTGGTTCGGGCGCCGCTACATCGAGCGCCGGCTGACGGCCGGCGACACGGTCGTCGTCTCCGGCAAGGTCAAGCGGTTCGGGCGGAACCTGACCTTCGACAACCCCGAATTCCAGGAGGGCGACGAGGACGAGCGGTCCTCCACGCGGGCCGGATCGTGCCCGGTCTACCGCGCTGACGGCGGGGCTGACGGCGGCACGCCTGCGGTCCGCGATCCGCGAGGCGCTCGACGGGCCGGCGCGCCTACCCCGAGTACCTGCCCCGACGAGCTGCGTCGACGGGGAGACGCTGATCCCGATCGCGCGGCGCCCTCGAGGAGGCGCACTACCCGACGACCTTCGAGGCCCGCGACGCCGCGCTCCGGCGGCTGGCGTTCGACGAGCTGCTCGCGCTCCAGCTCGGCATGGTCGGCGCGGCGGCGGCAGCGCGTGCGGGATGCGGCACCACGGATCGCGATCGACGACAGCGACCGACGCCGCGATTCGCGCGGCGCTGGTCGACGGCCCTCGGCCGCGAAGCGTCGGGCGCGACGTCGCGCTGACCGACGACCAGGACGCCGCGATCCGGACGATCCGGCGCGACCTGCGCGCGGACCACGCCGATGCTGCGGCTGCTCCAGGGCGACGTCGGCTCGGGCAAGACGGCGGTCGCCGCATACGCGCTGGCCGCCGCCGCCCGCGCCGGCCGGCAGGGGGCGCTGCTCGCCCCGACGGACCTCCTGGCGCGCCAGCACCTCGGGACGCTGGCGTCGCTCCTCGACGGCGCTCGGAATCGCCGGTCACGCTGCTGACCGGCTCGCTGCGAGCGAGGGCCGGCAGGCACGCGCTCGAGGCGTCGCGTCGGGCCAGGCGCCGGTCGTCGTCGGGACGCACGCGCTGCATCCAGGACGCGGTGCACGTTCGCGCGACCTCGGCCTCGTCGTCATCGACGAGCAGCACCGGTTCGGCGTCGAGCAGCGCGGCGCAGCTCGAGGCGAAGGCCGGCGGGCGGCGCGCCGCACGTCCTGCTCATGACCGCGACGCCGATCCCGCGGACGCTCGGCCAGGTGCTCTACGCGGACCTCGACGTGTCGGACCTGCGGACGCCGCCCGCGGGCCGGCGTCCCGATCAGGACCGGGCATCCGCCGGCCCGACGAGCTCGCCGGGACGTGGGAGAAGGTCCGGGACGAGGCGGCGGCCGGCCATCGGACGTTCGTCGTCGTGCCGCTGATCGAGGAGGGCGGACGACCGGCCGACGACGGGCGACGAGCGTCGGTCGCGGCGCCGAGAGCGAGGCGGTTCGCCTGCGCGAGCTGCTGGCGCCGCTGCGCGTCGGGCTGGTCCACGGCCGGATGAAGGCCGCCGACCGGGACGCCGAGATGGCGCGCTTCCGCGACGGCGAGCTCGACGTGCTCGTCGGCACGACCGTGATCGAGGTCGGCGTCGACGTCCCCGAGGCCACGATGATGGTCATCCAGGGCGCCGACCGGTTCGGGCTCGCGCAGCTCCACCAGCTCCGCGGCCGCGTCGGGCGCGGCACGCGCGCAGTCGTTCTGCGTGCTCGTCTCCGACTCCGACGACGAGGTCGGCCCAGGCCCGGCTCGAGGCGGTGCGCCGAGCTGCGCGACGGCTTCGAGCTCGCCGAGAGCGACTTCGAGCTGCGCCGCGAGGGCGACGTGCTGGGCCTGGCCCAGAGCGGCCTGCCGCAGCCTCCGCGTCGCCTCGCTCCAGCGACGCGGCCCACCAGCGAGCTCGCGGTCGCGCGCCCGCGCCGCGCCGAGGCGATGCTCGACGAGGCGGGCCGGCTCCGTCCGGCACGACGCGCTCGCCGCCGAGCTCGACCGACGGCTGGCTGCGCGCAGCGTGCGCGAGGCGCGCCGACCCGAGGAGCGCGGCTGACCGGTGGGCGGCAGCGCCGGGCGGGTGATCGCCGGCACGTGCCCGCGGGCATCCGGCTCGTCGCGCCGGGAGCCGGGACGCGGCCGCTCGGCGACCGGGTGAAGCAGACCCTGTTCGCGATCCTCGAGCCGGAGCTGCCGGGCGCGCGTTCCTCGACCTGTTCGCGGGCAGCGGCGCCGGCCGGGATCGAGGCGCTGTCCCGCGGCGCGGCCACGGCGACCTTCGTCGAGCGCGACGCCGGCGGCGGTCCGCCGTCGATCCGCGCGAACCTCGCACGGACCGCAGCCTCGACGGCGCCGACCGTGCGCGTCGTGCGCGACGACGTCGCCGTCGCTGGCTGCGGCGACGGCCCCGACGCCGGCGCTGCGCCCTTCGACCTCGTCGTCGTCGACCCGCCGTACGACGAGCCGCAGCTGCTCGCGCGCCGCGCTCGACAGCGCTGCGAGGCCCGGCGGATCGCGCCCGGCGGCCGGGTCGTGGCCAAGCACTTCTGGCGCGACGGCCCCGCCGGGCCAGGTCGGACTGCTACGATCGGAGCGCGAGCGCCGGTTCGGCGAGACGACGCTGACGTTCTACCGCGGCGCCGACGGAGAGGAGGTCGATGAGACGTCGCGGTCTACCCGGGCTCGTTCGACCCGTCACCAACGGCCACCTCGACGTGCTCGCGCCGCGCGGTCGCCGTCTTCGACCGCGTCGTCGTCGCGGTCCTCGCGAACCCGCGCAAGACGCCGCTGCTGCCGCGTCGACGACCGCGGATCGCGCTCATCCGAGACGGCGATCCGCCGAGCGCCGGATCTACGCGGAGCGCGCGTCGGGTCGCGACGTTCGACGGCCTGACCGTCGACTTCTGCCGGGCCGCGCGGCGCGCGCTGGCATCGTCCGCGGCCTGCGCGCGATCTCGCGACTTCGAGACCGAGATGCAGCTCGCCCACAACAACCGGGTCCTCGCCCCCGAGATCGACACGGTCTTCTTCATGACCGCGGTCGAGTACGGCTACGTGAGCTCCAGCCTGGTCAAGGAGATCGCGGCCTTCGGCGGCGACGTGTCGGCGATGGTCCCGCCGGCCGCCGGCGACGGCGCTCCGGCGCGGCGCCCGGCCGCGCTGACGCGTCGGGATCGCGTGCCATGACGCGACGCCGAGCCGGCTCCGGTCGCGACCGCGCCGTCGAGGAGGACCAGCTCCGATCGACATCATGTTCCTCGTCGAGCGGCTCGAGTCGCTGATCGCGACCGGCAAGGCTGCCCCTCACCACGAAGGTCCTCGTCGACAAGGACGCCGCCCTCGGAGCTCATCGACCAGCTGCGGGTCGCCGTGCCCGAGGAGGTCCACGCCGCGAAGCGGATCAACGCCGAGGGCGAGCGGATCATCGAGAAGGCCAAGGACGAGGCCGAGCGGATCGTCGCGCGCGCCCAGGAGCAGGCGGCGTTCCTGATCGACGAGCGCGGGCTGCACCGCAGGCGCGCCGAGGCCGAGAGCCGGCGGATCGATCGCCGAGGCGCAGCGCGACGCGCGACGACGTCCGGCGCGGCGCCGACGAGTACGCGGCGAGCGTGCTGGTCGGCCTCGAGGCCGAGGTCGTGCAAGACGCTCCAGAGCATCAAGAAGGGCATCGCGATGCTCGACGAGCGCCGCGGCGGAGCTGCTCGACGGCCGCGACGAGGCCGACGCCGAGCCCGACGAGGAGGCGTGGAGCAGGACGAGGGCGGGCGTCGGGCAGCCGGCTGCCGGCGATGAGACGCTGAGGCCGGCCGGATGAGCCGCTGACCGTCCGGAACGTCGCTGGCCTCCTCGCCGAGCGACCCGGCTCGGAGCGCCGCTACGAGGTCGCGGGCGTCACGATCGTCCCGCTCGACGAGGCCTGCGCCTCGCCGAGCCGATCGAGGGGCGCGTTCGATCTCACGCGCACCAACCGCGGCGTGCTCGTCGACGCCGACCTCACGACGGCGCTCGGCACGAGTGCAGCCGCTGCCTCCGGGCGATCGAGATCCCGATCGCGATGCGGGCCGAGGAGGAGGTCCTGCCGGCGATCGACATCGCGACCGGCAAGCCGCTGCGACCGACGACGAGCCCGAGGCGGCGCGGCTGACCGACCACCACGAGCTGGATCTCGCGGACGCTGGTCCGCGAGGCGATCCTGCTCGCGGAGCCGATCGCGGCCGTCTGCGAGAGCCCGACTGCCCGGGCTTGTGCGTCGAGTGCGGCGAGCGCTCGAGAGGGCGTCCACGAGCACGAGCCCGACGACATCGACCCGCGCCTGGCGGCGCTGCGGGCTTCAAGGTCGACGGCGAGGGCGAGAGCGGGTAGACTCCCGACGGCCGCGCGGCGTGCCGCCGCCGAAGCCCTTCCCGGATCACAACCTTCGCGCCCACGCACGCGCGGCTCGGCCGCCATCGGAGCGGCATGGACCGAGGGTGACGGCCGAGGGCATTTCACGGTAGACTCCGCCGTCGGTGCGGCCCTCCGCCCTCGTCCCGGGCGCGATCTCGCGGCCACACGCATCGACTACAAGGAGCACCACGACCCCATGGGCGTGCCCAAGCGACGCGTCTCGCACGCCCGCCAGGGCGAGCGCCGCGCGCACCTGGCGCTCACCCTGCCGAAGCTCGAGGAGTGTCCGCACTGCCACGAGCTGAAGCTCCCGCATCACGTCTGCCCGAACTGCGGCTACTACCGGGGCCGCCTTGCCGTTCCGCCGAAGCCGGCCGGCGGCACCGACGACACCGCCAGCTAGGCAGGTGACCCAGGCGGCCGAGCCCCGCTCGGCGGCGACGGGCGACGAGCCGTTCCGCGGCGTCCGCGTCGCGGTCGACGCGATGGGCGGCGATCACGGCCCGGTCGAGGTCGTCCCCGGCGTGCTCGATTACGCCCGCGCGCACCCCGAGGACCAATTCATCCTCGTCGGCGACGAGGCGACCATCAGGTCGATCGCCGGCGAGCTGCCCGCGAACACCTCGATCGTCCACGCCAGCCAGGTGATCGGGATGGACGAGCACCCGGCGCTCGCCCTGCGCGAGAAGAAGGACGCCTCGATCCTCGTCGCGACGGACCTGGTGAAGCGCGGCGAGGCCGACGCGGTCGTCACCGCAGGACACACCGGCGCCGCGATGGCCGCCGCGGTGCTCCGCCTCGGACGTCTGCCGGGCGTCGACCGGCCCGCGCTCGCCGTCCAGATGGTGACCGACAGCGGGCCGTTCGTGCTGCTCGACATCGGCGCGAACCCCGACTCCACCCCGCAGAACCTGGCCCAGTACGCCCGGATGGGCGCGATCTTCGCGGAGCGGGTGCTCGGCGTCGCGAACCCGCGCGTCGCGCTGCTGTCGATCGGCGAGGAGAAGGGCAAGGGCGACGCGCGGATCCAGGCGGCGACGGAGCTGCTCGACGCGTCGGGCCTGCGCTTCGAGGGCAACGTGGAGGGCAAGGACCTCACGAAGCACATGGCCGACGTCGTCGTGTGCGACGCGGTCCTCGGCAACGTCGTGATCAAGTTCTTCGAGGGCCTCTCGACGTTCATCTTCGACCTCTGGCGCGCCGAGTTCCGCGGGCTCCTTCCGCGGCCGCCTGGCATACCTGCTGCTGCGCCCCGGGATCGGCCGCATCCGGCGAGGTCTTCGACTACGAGACGGCCGGTGGCTCGCCGCTGCTCGGCGTCAGCGGCACGGTGATGATCACGCACGGCCGGGCGAAGCGGCGGATGGTCGGCTACGCCTGCGGCGTGGCGGCGACGACGGCCCGGGCGCGCGTTCCCGAGCTGATCGCCGAGGCACTGAAGGACGACCGGGCGGCGGCCGCGGCCGCGGCATCGGCAGCATCCGTGGCCCCGGCGGAGGAACCGGCATGAGCGGACCGATCCTGACCGTCGGGCCGGCGGTCATCACCGAGATGGTGCGGCTGGCCGCGTTCGAGGTGCCCGGCGTTGCCCGTGTCGGGCGGGGCGGCCCACGCTGGCGGGCGCTCTCCGGTCGTCCGTTCGGGCACGGGTCCGCGGCGACAAGGTCGAGGTGCGCGTCTGGATCGTGGCCCGGCCGGGTCAGTCGTTGCACGAGCTCGCAACGCAGGTCCGTTCCGCGGTCGCTGCGACCGTCGAGCGGTTGCTCGGTCTCGAGCTGGGGGGCGTCACCGTCCTCGTCGATGGCGTCGGGGGCTGATCGCGCCCGCGGCCGGCGGCACGGCCGGCGGCTGGCGCTGGCGTCGATCTTCGAGGCCGACTTCGGACAGCGCACCGCCAGCGCGGTCCTGGAGCGGCACCTCGCCGAGGGCGAGCGCGACGAGACGGTTGCGACCCTGGCCCGCGAGATCGTGGCGGCGGTCGGCGACACCGCGTCGAGATCGACGAGCTGATCGGCCGACCGCGCCCCAGTACCCGGTTGTCGGGCTGGCCCGGATGGACCGCGCGCTGCTCCGTTGCGCCATATCTGAGGTGCTACACTCCGCCACGCCGGCCCGGGTGGCCATCGCCGAGTGGGTCGAGCTGGCACGGATCTACAGTGGAGACCCGATGCGACGCCTCATGAACGGCGTGCTCGGGCGGATCGCAACGAAGCCAGGCGAACCGCAGGCACCCACCCCACCCATCTCCGAGGAGTGAGCCAGTGGCCACAACCTACGACCGGCTCAAGAAGATCGTCGTCGAGCAGCTCGGCGTCGACGAGGAAGAGGTCAAGCCCGAGGCGTCGTTCGTCGACGACCTGAATGCCGACTCGCTCGACCTGGTCGAGCTGATCATGAGCCTCGAGGAAGAGTTCGGCACCGAGATCTCGGACGAGGACGCGGAGAAGATCCGCACCGTCCAGGACGCCGCCGACTACATCGACGAGCACTCCTCCTAGTCGCGACCGGCGCGGGCGTCGTGGACCGGCAGCGGATCTCGCAGCCCGGCTCGGCCTCCCCGTCGGTGACCTGAGCCTGCTCGGGCAGGCGCTGACCCATTCGAGCTGGCTGCACGAGCATCCCGACGTGGCCCAGGGCCACAACGAGCGGCTGGAGTTCCTCGGCGACGCCGTCGTGAACCTCGCCGTCTCCGAGGCCCTCTACGCCCGCCACCCCGATGACGACGAGGGGATCCTGTCGGCTCGGCGCGCGGCCATCGTGTCGACTCCGGGGCTGGCCCGTCTCGCCTCGCGCATCGAGCTCGGGAACGAGCTGCGCCTCGGCGAGGGCGAGGCCGCGCGCGGCGGCCGTCGCCGCCCGTCGCTGCTCGCGTCGTCGTTCGAGGCGCTCGTCGGTGCGCTCTATCTCGACCTCGGCTGGGCGCCGGTCCGCGCCTGGCTGACGACCCTCGCCGAGCCGGAGCTCTCGTCGGACGGTCCGCCGGGCGCGCTCAAGAGCCCGAAGAGCCGCCTGCAGGAAGACACCCAGCGACGCAGCGGGGCACGACCGGCCTACCGCGTCCTCGACATGGCGGGTCCCGACCACGAGCGCACGTTCCGGGTCGAGGTCTGGGTCGAGGGCGAGGTGCTCGGGGCGGGGCGAGGGACCGTCGCGCCGTGTTGCCGAGACGGCCGCGGCGGTCCAGGCGCTCGAACGACTGCGCAGCGAGCGACGCGCCCGACCGCCTGCAACGGCCGTCGCCGACGGACCGACCGGCCCATGACGCTGCCCGAGGAGATCCAGCCGGCCCGGCTGCTGGCCCTGCGGCTCCACGGCTTCAAGTCGTTCGCCGAGCGCACCGTCGTGGAGTTCGGTGGCGGGATCAGCGCGGTCGTCGGTCCCAACGGCTCGGGCAAGTCGAACCTCGCGGACGCACTGCGCTGGGCGCTCGGCGAGCAGGGTCGCGCGCTTCGATCGCGCAAGGCGGAGGACGTCATCTGGGCCGGCTCCGAGAAGCGGTCGGCCGTCGGCATGGCCGACGTCACGATCCTGCTCGACAACGCGGACGGGCTCCTGCCGGTCGAGTACCAGGTGCTCGAGCTCGGCCGGCGGCTGTACCGCTCCGGCGAGAACGACTACCTGCTCAACAAGCAGCGCGTCCGGCTGCGCGACCTCGTGGACCTGCTCGACGGTGCGCACCTCGCCGACAACGCGTTCCTGTTCATCGGCCAGGGCATGGTCGACCAGGCGCTCGCGCTGCGACCCGAGGAGCGCCGGCCGCTCTTCGAGGAGGTGGCGGGCGTCCGACGACACGAGCGGCGCCGGCGCAAGGCCGAGGAGCAGCTCACCGAATCCGAGGCGAACCTGGCGCGCGTCGAGGACATCGTCGGCGAGCTCCGACCCCAGGCACGCCGGCTCGCGGCGCAGGCCGAGCAGCAGGCGACGCGTGCCTCGGCGGGCGACGAGCTGGCGAGCGCCCTGCTCGTCACCGCGCACGCCCGCTGGTTCGAGGCGGATCGGCGGGTCGTGGCTGCCGTACAGCGGCGAACGGCGGCGCAGACCGATGCGGACCGCGCGATGCGCGAGCTGCAGGAGGCAGAAGAGGCAGCCGCGGCTCGCGCGGCGGAGCTCGGAGCACGCGCAACGGTCGAGGCAGAACGGCGTGCCGTCCACGAGGCCGCGCAGGCCGCGCTCACGGCGCTGCAGCTCCGCGACGGGCGGCTCGCGGCGGACCTGGAAGCCCTCGGGCGCGACCGGCGCCGGCTGGCGGACGAGCGTGCCGCCGCCGAGGCCGATGTCGAGGTGCAGCGACGGACGCTGGCGCGACCGGTGCCGCCTCGCGATGTCGAGCTGGACGAGTCACTGGGCGAGGCGGAACGGGCACTGGCCGATGCACTTGCCGAGCTCGCGACCCTGCGTGCCGCCCGACAGGCTCGCGGCGAGGAGGTTGCCGCCCTTCGACGCGCCGAGGCCGCCCGGCAGGCCGAGCTCGAGACGGCCCGCCGGCGGCTGGCGGACGTCGAACGTCGGGCGGCCGAGGAGCAGGCGCTCGTCTCCCGGGGTACCGAGGAGCGGGCGGGGCTGGAGGCCGCGGCCGCCGAGGCTCGGGCGGCGATCCTCCGGGCAACCGAGGAAGAGCAGAGCGCGGCCGCCGCTCGGGAGGCGGCGCGAGCCGCGGCTGACGAGCACGACGGAACGCGTCAGGCGACCGCCGAACGACGGGCCTCAGCCGGCGCGACCGTGGCCCAGGTGCGCGGACGGCTTCAGGCGCTCGAGGCACGGCTCGCCGAGGACGAGGCACGCGGGATCGCCCGGGCCGCACGCCGCGCCGGTGGACGTCGCGTCGACGAGGATCTCGTCGTCGATCCCGGGCTGCGGGCAGCCGTTGAGGCGGCCCTCGCCGAGACCGCGCGCGCCTACCTGGTCCCGCCCGCGGCGGTCGCCGATCTAGCGGGCGAACGGGGCATGCTCGTCATCGACCGCGAAACCGCGCCGGCCGGTCGAGATGGCGTCCAGCGGGCGGCAGCCGTTCGCGACCGCGCCGTGGCACTCGGTGGCGGCCTCCTGGCCGAGGCGGTTCGGCGGGACGCGACCGGCGTGGCGCGCCGGCGGCTCGAGCGGTCGGTCTGGCTACCGGACCTCGATGCATGCCTCGCCCTCCAGCCGGAGCTTCCCGCAGGCTGGGTGGCGGTCACCCGTGACGGGTCGGCCGTGGTGACAGACGAGACCGTGGCGCTGGGCAAGGCCGATGCGCCGCTCGAACGACGGGCTGAGGCGCAGCGACTCGGCGAGGAGCTCGTCCGGCTCGAGCGCGAGCTGCAGCGGCTTGACGAGGAGGCCGCCGCCGCCGCGACGGCTGGTGCACAGGCCCGGGAGGCGGTCGAGGCCGCGCGTGCAGCCGAGGCGCGGGCGATCGGCGAACGACGGCGCGCGGAGGAGCGCGACGCCGCGGCTTCGCGTCGCCTCGAGGCCTTTGTGCGCGAGACGGGCTGGCACGAGGCACAGGCAGCACGGCTCGTCGCCGAGCTGACGCGTGCCCGCGAGGCGGTTGCCGCTCTCGAGGCCGAGGCCAGCGAACGGGCCGGCCGCAGCCCGGCCGAGACAACGCCTGCGGACGGGGCCGCACTGGCAACGTGGGAGGCACGCGTCGGCGAGCTGCGCGCGCGGCGCGACCGGCTGGCGTCGCAGGCCGCGTCGGTGGAATCCGCACGCCGCGACGTCGAGGCGATCCACGCGCGCGCCCAGGCCGCGATCGCCATGGCCGAGGAGCGCGCGGGCCGTTCGGAGCGGGAGGTCGCGTCGCTCGGCGATCGCGAGGAGGCCCTCGCAGACCGAGCGTGCGAGCCTCCGGGCCGAGCTGGCCGCCGCCACATCGCGCGAGGCCGCTGGGCGAACGGCGCTCGAGGAGCTGCGCGCGGCCGATGCAGCCGATCGCGACCTGCTTGCCACCGCCGAGCGCGCCGCGATTGCCGCACGGGAACGCCTGCGGGCGGCCGACGAGCGGCTGCGGGCGGCCGATCACGCCGAGCTCGAAGCACGACTTGGACTCGATGGCCTCCGCGAGCAGCTCCTCGTCGAGCTCGCCGGCCTCGGAGCGCTTGGGCTCCTCCGGCTTCGCGCGGAGGCCGGTCCCGCCGCCGCGGTGGCGGATGTCGCTGCGACCGCGGACGGGTCCCCGGATGAATCCGACACCGCCTTCGAGGACGAGGATGACGGGCTCGAGCTGGCCGCAGCCTTCGATGCCGTGGCGCCGCAGTGGTCCGCCGCGCCCGCTGAGGTTGAGCCGCCGTCGCCGGGGCGCTTGGCGACGCTGCGTCGCCGTTACCACGAGCTCGGTGCCGCCAACCCCTTCGCCGTCGACGAGTACGCCGAGGTCAAGGCACGGCTCGAGCAGCTCGAGACGCAGGCGACCGACCTGCGTACGGCGATCACCCGAACCCGCGACCTGATCGACGAGCTCAACACGATGATCGCGGACCAGTTCCGGCGGACGTTCACGGCCCTCGAAACAGCCTTTGAGGCACGCTTTCAGCAGCTCTTCGGTGGCGGCCAGGCAAAGCTCTCGCTCACCGACCCGAACGACCTGACGGCGACCGGGATCGAGATCGTCGCGCGACCACCCGGCAAGAAGCCCCAGGCGCTCGCGATGCTGTCGGGCGGGGAGCGCGCCCTGACCGCGGTCGCCCTGCTCTTTGCGATGCTCGAGGTGCGGCCGGTCCCGTTCTGCGTCCTCGACGAGGTCGACGCAGCCCTCGACGAAGCGAACATCGGCCGTTTCGCCGATGCTTTGCGAGGGCTGGCGCACCAGACCCAGTTCATCGTCATCACCCACAACCGCGGCACGATCGAGGCGGCCGATGCGCTGTATGGCGTCACCGTCGGTGACGACTCGGTCAGTCGCGTGATCAGCCTTCGGCTCGACGAGGCCCAGGCCCTCGCCGACCGTCGCGGGGAGCTCGCACCGGCGGGCTGAGCACAGGAGCCCGCATGCCGTTCTGGCGCCGACGCCGAGAACCCGAATCCGAACCCGAAGCCACGGCTAACGCGCCCGAGACCGGCGTGGTCGATCCCGAGGCCGTACCCGCCGGCTGGGAGCCGGATGCCGCGGACTTCGAGGCGCCCTTCGCGACGGATAGCGATCTCGCGCCGGTGGTCGAGACGGATCTGGAGCCCGAGCTTGTCGCGGCCGCGACGACGGCGTCGTCTGCCGCGGATCCCGTGACGCCGGCGACGGCCGTCGACCTCGACGCCGATGTGCTTCCCGAGGTCATCACACCCGAGTCGGTGGTGCAGGCCCCCACCCCTTCCTCGCCGTTCGGGGGCTCGCCGGGTGGCTGGTCAGCCACGAGCCTCAAGGCCGCACCGGTCGAGCCGCGAGAGGCGCTGCAGGGTGGCCTCGAGCGGACCCGTGGTGGCTTCATGGCCCGGCTGCGCGACGCGCTGGGCGAGGGTGGCGCGGCCGGACCCGTGTGGGACGACGTCGAGGAGACGCTGATTGGCGGCGACGTGGGTGCGTCACTGGCCATGGACATCGTCGAGAAGGCGCGTGCTCGCCGCCATCCGGACGGACCCGAGGCGGCCGTTCGCGAGCAGCTCTCGGCGCTGCTCGTCGAGCGCGATGTCGCCTGGGAGCCGCGGCCCGTGATCGAGGGCGGGCCGGCCATCGTGCTCGTGGTCGGGGTGAACGGGACGGGCAAGACGACGACGATCGGCAAGCTGTCGAGCCGGTACGCCGGCCAGGGCCGAACCGTGATCCTTGCCGCGGCGGACACGTTCCGTGCAGCGGCCATCGACCAGCTGCGGATCTGGGCCGAGCGGGCGGGCGTCCCGGTTGTCGCGCATGCCCCCGGCGCGGACCCGGGCGCGGTGGTCTACGACGCGCTCGACGCCGCTCTGGCCCGTGGGGCGGACCTCGTCATCGCCGATACCGCCGGCCGCCTGCACACGAAGTCGAACCTCATGGACGAGCTGACGAAGATCCGCCGGATCGTCGACAAGCGCCTGCCCGGCGCGACGCCCGAGACCCTGTTCGTGCTCGATGCGACGACGGGGCAGAACGGCCTCGCGCAGGCGAAGGCCTTCCACGAGGCCGTCGGGCTGACCGGGATCGTCCTCACCAAGCTCAATTCGACCGCGAAGGGCGGGATCGTCTTTGCCATCGAGGACGCGCTCGGCATCCCGGTCCGGTTCGTCGGGGTGGGGGAGCAGGTCGGCGACCTCCTTCCGTTCGATCCCGAAGCATTCGTGGCCGCGCTCTTCAGCCCCGCCGAGGTCGCCCAGGGCTGACCCGGCGCCGGCCGCGACCGGCCCCCCGCTGCTGCCGTAGCCCAAGAAGGTCTGACGCGACACGTGCCCGGCGCCGGCCGCGACCGGCCCCCCGCTGCTGCCGTAGCCCAAGAAGGTCTATGGATGGCCGGGAAGGCCCGGAACGAGCCGCCCGACACGCGAACGTGGGTCCGTGTTCCGTTGCGTAGTCCTGCCATGCATATTCGTGCCTCGATCGACCCTGAAACACGGCCATCCGGCGTTCGGTAGTCCTTCTTGGGATATCGCGCGGAATGCCGAGCGGGCCGAGCCGCGGAGCCGGCCCCCGAGCTAACCGCCGACCGGCTCCGTGCGGGTCTCCTCCTCGAGCGCCTCCGTGACGGCCGCAAGCGCCGTCGTCGGGCAGGCCCGGCAACGACACGAGGCCACGGACCGGTGAGCCCCACAGGATCAGCGCCCCGAGGAGCCCGCCGATCGGTGCGAGGAGGATCGTCGCGCGCAGGCCCACGATCTCGGCAAGCACCCCGGCGCCGAGGGTGGCGGCGAGCTGAGCACCGACGCCCGCCACGTGGAAGGTCGAGGCAACCCGGCCGAGCTGCCGGTCGGGGACCATCGACTGGCGCACGGTCGTCTCGGTGATGTCGTACACGGTGGCGGCCGAGTCGCCGACCGTCTGCTGGATCAGCAGACAGCCGAGCGCGAGCAGCGGCACGCCGGCCGGCGCGAACGCGATGAACGCGTTGCCGAACGCGAGGATGAGCATGGCGCCGATCGCCACCCGGCCGATGCCCCAGCGACGGGTCGATCGATGGGCGGCAAAGGCACCGGAGAACGACGCCAGCCCGCCGACGGCGGCCACGAGGCCGATCACGGCCGGTCCGAGGCCCAGCTCCTGGGTCGCGAAGAGCAACCATGTCCCACCGAAGATCCCCCACAGGACGTTGTGCATCATCCGGGCCCCGGCGAACGCCCGCAGGACCGGGTCGGTGAGCACAACCCGCAGGCCCTCCGCAATTTCGGTTCGGACGGGCTCCCGTTCGGAGCGCGGTGGTGGCGGTCCTTCCTTCTGGCGTATGCCGCCGAGGAGCAGCGCGGAGACGATGAAGGTCAGGGCGTCGAGCGCGATGGCGATGGGCGCGGTCAAGACGGCGATGAGGAAGCCGCTGATCCCGAAACCGGTGAATTCGGCGACGGAGCCGGTCGCGGCCAGCGCGCTGTTGGCCTCGACGAGCTGATCCCGGCGCACGACGGTCGGCAGGTAGGCGTTGTCGGCCGCGTCGAAGAACGTGGTGAGCACCGAGGCAAGCGCCGCGACGACGAGCAGCTGCCAGATCGTCAGGACCCCGAGCACGAAGGCCACCGGGATCGTGGCCACGAGCGCGGCGCGTCCCAGGTCTGCCCAGATCAGCACCGGCCGGCGGCGCAGCCGGTCTACCCAGGCGCCGGCGATCAGCCCGACGACGAGCGCCGTCCCGAGCTCGAGGCCGCGCAGGACGGACACCTCGAGCGGTCCCGCGTCCAGGACGAGGATGGCCACGAACGGGATCGCCATGTGCGTGATGAGCGACCCGAAGACCGAGATCGACGAAGCGGCCCACACCCGGACGAAGGCGTGGTTCTGCCAGATGGGGGAACGAAGGGGACTGCGCACGGTCGCACAGCCTAGCCGCCTCGCGACCGCCATCGAGGCGCGGATGGAGTGGTTCGGTGCCCTTCGTGCCGGTCACCACCGACGAAGTGCTGGGGTACACTGCGCACGCCTCGGTGCGTCAGAACCCGCGCACCACCCGAGCCGGCCCGGTGCCGGCGCGGTCCACCCCCTGACGGAGTCCGCACCCGACCATGTTCGACAGCCTCAGCGACCGGCTGCGCAAGACCCTTGGCTCGCTCACCGGTCGTGGCCGGATCAGCGAAGCCGATGTCGACGCCGCCATGCGCGAGATCCGGCTGTCGCTGCTCGAGGCCGACGTCAACTTCAAGGTCGTCAAGGACTTCATCGCGCGGGTCCGCGAGCGCGCGATCGGGGTCGAGGTGCTCGAGAGCCTGACCGCCGGCCAGCAGGTCGTGAAGATCGTGAACGACGAGCTCGTTGGCCTGCTGTCGGCCGGCGATCGGGTCTTCCATCTCTCGGGCAACCCGGCCGTCGTCGCCATGGTGGGCCTGCAGGGCTCCGGCAAGACCACGTCCACCGCCAAGCTTGCCCGTCACGTCATCAAGCAGGGCCGCCGCCCGCTGCTCGTCGCCGCCGACCCGTATCGGCCCGCCGCCGCAGACCAGCTGCAGACGCTCGGCAAGCAGCTCGACGTGCCCGTGTACCGGGCGCCCGCAGGCACGGCCGTCGTCGACATTGCTCGCGGGGGGCTCGAGGCCGCGAAGCGCCAGGTGCGCGACGTGGTCATCCTCGACACGGCCGGCCGGCTCAGCGTGGACGAGGCACTCATGGCCGAGATTGCCGCGCTCAACGACGCGGTTCGACCGATCGAGACGCTGCTCGTCGTCGACGCAATGACCGGGCAGGAGGCCGTTGCAGTCGCCCAGGCCTTCGTCGCGGCGGTGCCCGTCACCGGCCTCGTCCTCACCAAGATCGATGGCGACGCGCGCGGCGGCGCGGCTCTCTCGATCAGCGCCGTCACCGGATTGCCGGTCAAGTTCCTCGGCACTGGCGAGAAGACGGACGCGCTCGAGGTCTTCCACCCGGACCGCCTCGCCGGCCGGATCCTCGGCATGGGCGACATCCTGACGCTCGTCGAGCGCGCGCAGGAGGTCGTCGACCAGAAGCAGGCCGAGAAGATGCAGGAGAAGCTGCGCAAGGCCAGCTTCACGCTCGAGGACTTCCTCGACCAGCTCCAGCAGGTCCAGAAGATGGGTCCGCTTGGTCAGATCATGTCGATGATCCCCGGGATGGGCGGCATGGCCAACGAGGCCCAGGCTGCCGTGGACCGAGGCGATCTCAAACGCGTCGAAGCCATCATTCGAGCCATGACGCCTGTCGAGCGCCGTGAACCGGCGGTCCTCAATGCCTCGCGTCGCCGGCGGATCGCCGCGGGCTCGGGCACCACGCTCACCGATGTCAACCGTCTCGTGAAGCAGTTCACCGAGATGCAGAAGCTCATGAAGCAGTTCGCGGGTGGCGGGGGACGTCGCGCCGCGTTGGGTGGCCTGTTGGGGCCACGCTAGGCACGAGGGGAGAGTCACGATGACGTACCGCGATCCGAACGAGCCGCTCGGGACCGACGCGCCGACCGAGGCGTATCGAACGCCCGGCACGGCTGACCCCGTCACCCCACCGCCCGTTGCACCGTGGCCCGGGCCCGAGGCCGCCACGACGCCTGCCGCGACCAGCCCGGCAACGGGATCCCGCCCGGGCGGCAGACCGAACCGCGCCCGGTGGGCCGTGGCCGCCGTCGTCATCGCCCTCGTCGTCGCCGGTTCGGGCGTTGCGGCGGTCCTCCTGACCGGCAAGGCTCCGGACGCGACCGTCCTCGGCTGGGTGCCGAAGGAGAGCGTCATCTACGGCGAGATGCGACTCGACCTGCCCGGTGACCAGCGGGCCAACCTCGGCGAGTTCCTGTCGCGCTTCCCGGGCTTCGCCGATCAGGCGTCGCTCGACACGAAGATCAACGAAGTCCTCGACCGGATGGTCTCCTCCGCCACGAACAACGAGCAGACGTACACCGCCGACATCGCCCCGTGGTTCGATGGCGAGATCGCCTTCAGCATGGGCGAGCTGCCCGATCCGGCCGCCCTGGAGAACCCCGACGCGTCCATGGAGGCGCCCGAGGTCGTTGCGTACCTGTCCCTCAAGGACGGTGCCCGAGCCCAGGCCTGGTACACCGACGCCGTCGGCAACGAGGAGACGACCACCGAGACCTACAACGGCACGGCGCTGACCCTTCTTTCCAGCGGCGAATCGAGCATGAAGGGCACGGTCGCGTGGGGCATCCCCTCCGGCGGCACGGTTGCGCTTCTCGGTGAGGTCGGCGCCGTGAAGAAGGCGCTCGACACGAACGGCTCGGGCGGCCTGGCCGCCGATCCGGACTTCAGCGCAGCGCTCGCGTCCTCGGAGAAGGACCACGTGGGCTACATGTTCATCAACATGCGTCGCTACATGGATTACGCCCTGTCGCTGATGCCCGAGGACGCGCCGGAGGCATGCGGCAGCTCCCTGTCGGACGGCATGCTCGAGATGATTCCCGGCTGGGTCACGATCAACCTTCGCGTCGAGAAGGACGCGATCTCCATGGGTGGACGTGCCCCGGTGCCTGCGACGCCCATCGTCGACCAGGAGAACCGCGCTTCGTCCATTGCCTCGCGCCTGCCTGCATCCACCCTGCTGTTCGCCGAGGGTCACGACGTCGGCGAGTCGGTCCTCGCGATGGTCGAGATGTACCGCGCTGATCCCGCATGCGCGGAAGCGTTCGAGCAGATCGACCTCGCGGTCGGCTTCCTCGGGGGCTTCGACGAGGTCGTCGGCTGGATGGGGGACGCCGCCATCGTCGTCAATCGGACGGCGGACGGCGTCGAGGGTGGGCTCGTCTTCCAGGCAAGCAATGCGGAGGACGCCACCGACCTCCTCGAGTCGATTCAGTCGCTCATCGGCTTCGCCGGCACCGGCGCCTCGGTTCGCGAAGAGATCCACGGCGACGCGACGATCACCGTCGTCGATCTCGGCGACGCAGCCAGCCTCTCCGCCATGGGTGGGGGGATGGCCGGGGTCCCAGTGCCGCCCGGCGATCCGAACGCTCGGGTCGAGCTTGCCTGGACCGTGAGCGGCGACCTCGTCGTCTTCGGTGTGGGCACGTCGTTCATCAAGAGCATCCTCGACACGGACGAGGCGAGCTCGCTCGGTTCGACGGCCCGCTACGGCGCGCTGCTCGAGCGGGTTGGTGGCGCCGAGAACCTTGGTGTGGTCTTTGCCGACATCACGGCCATGCGCGAGCTGGCCGAGGGCATGCTCGACGGCAACGCAGCAGCGCTCGAGCACTACGAGAGCGACGCCAAGCCATTCATCACGCCCTTCGACGCGTTCATCCAGGCCAGCGTCATGTCCGGTGACCACGGCGACACGAACGCGATCATCACGGTCAAGTAGCGGCCGCCCAATCGGCCCGAAACAGGAGGAATACGCCCCAGATGGCAGTACGAATCAGATTGACGCGCGTCGGCGCGACGAAGCAGCCCACGTATCGGGTGGTCGTCGCCGATGCCCGAAACGCACGCGACGGGCGATCGATCGAGACGCTCGGGCACTACAACCCGCGGACCGAGCCGGTCGAGTTCGCGGTCGACGAGGCCAAGGCCCGCGACTGGCTCGCCAAGGGTGCCCAGCCGTCCGACACGGTGGCGCGCCTCTTCCGGAAGGCGGGCATCCTGCCCGCCGCCAAGTAGGGACGGCGAGATGGCAGCCAAGGAACTGGTCGAGTACGTCGCCAAGTCGCTCGTCGACGATCCGGACGCCGTGAAGGTCGACGTCGTCCACGAGGACGGCACCACGATCATCGAGCTCCACGTCGCCGAAGACGACATGGGCAAGGTCATCGGTCGCAACGGCAGCGTCGCGAAGGCGCTGCGGACGCTGCTGAAGGTGACGGCCGCCCGCGACGGCGAGCCGGTGTCGCTCGAGATCCTCTGAACGAGGGTGAGCGGCTCGTGGTCGCCCTGGTTCGGGGCGTCCACGGGCTCCGCGGCGCGGTTCGGGTCGAGGTCCTGACCGACCGGCCCGAGGAGCGTTACGCGCCCGGGCACGGTGCTGCATCGCGAAGGCGACGAGGCGCCGCTGACCATCGCTTCGGCCGAGGCCGTCGCCGACGGTCCCGGCTGGCGGCTGCGCTTTCGCGAGGTCACGGATCGAGCCGCGGCCGACGCCCTCCGCGGCGCCTACCTGGAGACGGTCCGCTATCCGCAGCAGGATCTCGGTCGCGGCGAGTACTACTGGCACGAGGTGATCGGCTGCGCAGTTCGCGGCGTGGACGGGGCGGAGCTGGGGACGGTGCGCGACGTCTACCGCGTCGGCGAGACCGAGGTGTTCGAGGTGGCCGGCGGGCCGTTCGGCGCGCTTGGACCTGCCCGCCGTGCGGGCCTTCATCCGGGTGTTCGCCCCCCGGCGCGGCGAGATCGTCGTCGACGCGGAGGCGCTCGATCTACAGCCCGTGCGCGATGTCGCAGCCGAGGGGGAGCGACCGAAGGCACCGCGTCGCCGGACACGACGACGGGCGGCAACCGAGGCGCCCGGTGAGCCGCTCCGAGCCCCGCGAGCCCGACCCCCGCGAGCCCGACCCCACGGGGCCCTGACTCGTGGCAGTCGAGATCGACCTGCTCACCCTGTTCCCGGGGATGGTCGCAGGCACCGCTCGCGGCCAGCATTCCCGGCCGAATCCAGGAGCGGGGGCTGGCGACGGTCCGCGTCCACGACCTGCGCGACTTGGGGCATCGGCAGGCATCGAGCGGTCGATGACACGACCTACGGCGGCGGCGCCGGGATGGTGCTTCGGCCCGAGCCCGTCGCGGCGGCTCTCGCGACCCTTCGTCGGCCGGATTCGGTCGTGATCCTGCTCGATCCGGCCGGGGAGACGTTTGGTCACGCCCGGGCCGTGGACCTCGCGGCCCGGTCGCACCTCGTCCTCGTCTGCCCGCGATACGAGGGCGTCGACGAGCGGATCCGAGCGATGGTCGACCTCGAGCTCTCGATCGGGGACTACGTGCTCACCGGTGGCGAGCTTGCGGCCCTCGTCGTCATCGATGCGGTGATCCGCCTGCTGCCCGGTGCGATCGATGCGGCGTCGACCCTCGAGGAGTCCTTCGCCGACGGGCTGCTCGAGTACCCGCAGTACACCCGTCCGCCGGTCTTCGAGGATGCCGCGGTCCCGCCCGTGCTCGTCTCGGGCGACCACGGCGCGGTTCGTCGGTGGCGGCTGAAGGAGTCGCTGCGCCGAACGCTGGCGCGCCGGCCCGATCTGCTTGCCGACCGGGTGCTGACGAAGGAGGAGCAGCGCCTGCTGGACGAGCTCGGCGCCGAACGGGACGCCTCACCCGGCGAGGGCTGAATCCCGTGCTATACTCCGCCGTCGGTCGCCCCTTCCGCGGCCGCATCTCCGACGCCCAACCCGCAGCCACGGCTGCCCACCAGAGTCAGGAACGCCGCGTGAACGTGCTCGACGAGATCGTCCAGGACCAGCTTCGAACCGACCTGCCCGTGCTCGCCTCGGGTGACACCGTCAAGGTGTCCGCGCAAGCGTCGTCGAGGGCAATCGCGAGCGGATCCAGGTGTTCGAGGGGACCGTCATGCGCCTGCGCGGCGGCGGCATCACCCGCTCGATCACGGTCCGCCGGATCGCCTGCGGCGTCGGGGTCGAGCGGACGTTCAAGATCAACAGCCCGCGCATCGACAAGATCGAGGTCGTGCGCCACGGGCGTCGCCCGTCGCGCCCAGCTGTACTTCCTGCGCAACCGCGTCGGCAAGGCGGCGACCCTCCGCGAGCGCCGCGACCAGCTCGTGGCCGGCCACAGCGCCGCGCCGCCAGGACGCGGCGCCACTAGCACGCCGAGCGTCGCGTCGACGAGCCGCCGTGCGTGCCCGGTGGACGACGCTCGCATCGGCACTCGCCGCCTACCAGCCCGGTCGCCCTGCCGCTGCGCTACCGATGGCCGTCATCGTTCCGACCCTCCGCCACGAGCGCCGCTTCTGGAACGACGGCCTCGATGCGCGTCGTGGGTGTCGACGAGGTCGGCGTCGCGCCCACCTGCGGCGCGGTTGTCGCGGCGGCGGTGATCATGAAGCCGGGCTGTCACCGGATCCCGGGCGTCAGGGATTCCAAGACGCTGTCCATGGCCCAGCGTGAGCGGCTCGCCCCGATCATCCGGCGGCGGGCCGTGGCGATCGGCGTCGGCGCGGCCTCGGTCACGCGAGATCGACCGGCTCAACATCTACCACGCGACCCACCTCGCGATGCGACGCGCGATCGCCCGCCTCGGTGGTCACGAGCACGTGCTGGTCGATGGCAATCGGATCGCCGGCTTCGAGGCCCAGGTCGGGCCGTACACGGAGATCGTCGACGGCGATGCGAAGGTCTACACGATCGCCTGCGCGTCGGTCGTGGCGAAGGTCGTTCGCGACCGGATGATGACCCGGCTCGCCGCGCGCTACCCGGGCTACGGCTGGGAGCACAACCAGGGGTACGCCACCCGCGATCACCGCGAGGCCATCCGCCGGATGGGCCTCACGCCGTTCCATCGGCGCTCGCTTCCTGGCGCTCCAGCGCACGCTCGCCGGCGACCAGACGAGCCTCGACCTCTTCGGCGAGGAACAGGACGTGGTCGGCATCGGCGTCATGGACGTCACCGATGTCGAGCGGGAGCTCGTGGCCGCCGGCTGACTCCCGCCGCACCGGAAACGGAGGCCTGCGTGAACCGAGCTCGCATCGGGATCCCGGTCTACGCACTCCTGCTCGCGGCCTGCGGCGGTTCAGCACCGACCACCACCGACCCGCCGCCATTCACGAGGACGCCTTCCGTCACCGCACGGCCCGTGATGTCGATGTCGGCCGACGCGATGAACGAAGCGCTGACTTGCCCGGGCGACCAGTGGCCGCCGTTCGGTGCGCCAACGACCCTGACCGGTCTCGAGATCCGCACCGTTGATCGCGAGCACGTCGAGATCCGCAACACGACCTCGAAGCGATACCACGTCCGCGTCGCCGGTTGGAATGTCGTGCAGCTCGAGACGTGCCGTGGGCTGGACGAGGACCTCGCTGTTGAAGGCCCCGTCCCGCCCGGCGAGAGCCTGCAGGCGAACCTGTCCGTGATTGCCGTGCCGCCGCACATGCCGGTCGCGGTCAGCGTCTACGAAGGACAGTGTCGGGAGGGCGAGTGCACCGGTCCGCCCGTGGCGGTGCTCGTCATCAAGCTGTCGACACGCGCTCCGATGGCCACGGACTGACCGCGGCGGTTGAGCCGCAGATGAGCGCTAGTCGCCACACTCGCCGGCATGGATGCGGGCGAATGTGCACGCCGCACACCGGCCCAACGCCTTGGTGACGCAGCCGAGGGAGCCGTGGTCGCGCAGCTTGGCGCGCGCGGCTGGGAGATCCTCGGCCGGAACGTCCGCGTCGGTCGGGACGAGCTCGACATCGTGGCCGTCGATCCGGGGCCGCCGCGCGAGCTGGTGGTCATCGAGGTCCGCTGGCGCGGGAGCCGGGATTTCGGGCTGCCCGAGGAGACGGTCGACCGCCGAAAGCGGACCCGGATTCGGTCCGCGGCGTACGCGCTGGTCGACCTCGGGTCGATCCGGACGGGTGAGGCGATCCCGCACCTGCCGCTCCGCTTCGACCTGGTCGTCGTGGAACCCGGCGGTCGAATCAGGCACCACCGCCACGCGATGTGAGGCACCCCGACTGCCTCTTCTGGTCCATGCACGGCAGGACTCGAACGGGAGTCGTCGGGGCGAGAACGGGGCCAGGTAGCCTGCGTCAGTCACCCGCTGCATGCGTGGGAAGCGGCGAAGGGTGCATCGCCTCCGTACCAGTCCACGGGTGCATATCCGGCAGAAGGAACGCCCCGAGTCCGCGCAGATCCCGGGAGGTCCGGTAGGAGCGGTCTCACGGGGTCCGTGCTACACTCCGCGCGGCTCCGGGGCTCCCGTGACCATCGATCAACGCCCGCGTCCAGCGGACGCGGAGCACACACGCGGACCGTTCCGACCGGGACGGTGCCGAGCTCGGAGACGAGCGCGGCCCCCGGCGACGAGGTCTGCGGAGGAACGAACCGAACAGGAGGTCGCACACCGTGCCGTCCGTCTCGATGCGGCAGCTGCTCGAAGCCGGAGTGCACTTCGGCCATCAGACCCGCCGCTGGAATCCCAAGATGCGCCCGTTCATCTTCGCGGAGCGCAACGGGATCCACATCATCGACCTGGCCCAGACCGCGAAGCGGCTGGAGGTCGCCCTCGACTTCGTCCGCGAGACCGTGGCGCGCGGCGAGCTCGTGCTGTTCGTCGGCACGAAGAAGCAGGCGCAGGAGCCGATCGCCGCCGAGGCGACACGGGCGGGCATGCCCTACGTCAACAAGCGCTGGCTTGGCGGCATGCTCACGAACTTCGTGACGATCACGAAGCGAATCGGCCTCCTCGACCAGCTCGAGGCGCGCCAGCAGGCCGGTGACTTCGAACGCATGACGAAGAAGGAAGCGGCGAAGCTCACCGAGGACGATGACGAAGCTCCAGCGCACCCTGGGCGGCATCCGCAAGATGAAGCGCGCTGCCAGGCGCGGTCTTCATCATCGACCCGCATCGCGAGCGGATCGCCGTCACGGAGGCGAACAAGCTCGAGATGCCGGTCATCGGCACGGGTGACACGAACGTCGACCCGGACGAGCTCGACTACATCATCCCGGCCAACGACGACGCCATCCGCGTCGATCCGGCTGCTGTGCACGCCTCGTGGCCGAGGCGGCGATCGAAGGCGCGCGCGAGCGCTCCGCCCGTGCCGATCGCGAGCCCGAGGTCATGGAGACGATCCCGATGGCCGACCAGGACGACGAGGAGCCCGGCCGTGCCGATGAGCTCGTCGCCGCGCTGGCCGGCGGTGCCGCGCTCACCTTCGAGCCCGATGCCGACGAGGACGACGACCTGCTGCCCGGGCGGCCGGGTTGCGCGCGCCGAGGCGGCGCCGCGGAGCCCGTGTCGGAGGCCTCGAGCGAGGAGATCGCGGCGGAGCTCGCACGCGAGGCGGCAGAGGCCGCCGAGGACAGCCCGACCCCGGCCTGACCGCCGGGACATCACCACCCGAAGCACATCGCGGGCCGCTCGAACGCGGCCCGCACCCACCAACAGGAGACACTGACGAGCATGGCGGAGATCTCGGCCGCACTGGTCAAGGAGCTGCGCGAACGAACCGGCGCGGGCTTCATGGATTGCAAGCGGGCCCTCTCGGAGACCGACGGCGACCTCGAGAAGGCCGTTGTGCTCCTGCGCGAGCGGGGCGTGGCCGCAGCAGAGAAGAAGTCGGGTCGTGACGCTCGCGAAGGGCTCGTCAGCAGCTACATCCACACGGGCGGCCGCGTCGGCGTCCTGATCGAGGTCAACTGCGAGACCGACTTCGTCGCTCGCACCGAGGAGTTCCAGCGGCTCGTGCGTGACCTCGCCATGCAGGTTGCAGGTCTCGCCCCGCTCTACGTCGACAGCGACAGCATCCCGCCCGCCGAGCTCGAGGCAAAGAAGGCGGAGCTGGCCGCGGACGAGTCCGTCGCACGCAAGCCCGAGAACATCCGGCCGCAGATCGTCGAGGGCCAGCTCAGGAAGTGGTTCTCACAGGTCTGCCTGTACGACCAGCCATTCCGGGACGAGGAGCGGACTGTCCGCGAGCTGGTCACGGAGCGCGTCGCGACGATCGGCGAGAACATCCGTGTCCGCCGGTTCACCAGGTACGCCCTCGGGGAGGATGTGTGAGCGACGCCTCCACGGCGACCCAGCCCGTCGACCGCTCCGAGCTGCGCTACAAGCGCATCCTGCTGAAGCTGTCGGGTGAGGCGCTGCTCGGCGATCGTGCGTACGGGGTCGATCCCTCGTTCTGCGCGTTCATCGCCCGGCAGGTCGCGGAGGTGCACCGGCTCGGTGTCCAGGTCGGGATCGTCGTCGGTGGCGGCAACATTTTCCGGGGTCTCGCGGCGGCCGCCAAGGGCATGGACCGCGCGACCGGCGACTACATCGGCATGCTCGCCACGGTCATGAACGGCCTTGCGCTGCAGGATGCCCTGGAGCGTGCCGGCGTCCCCACCCGGGTCATGACGGCGATCGCCATGAACGAGGTCGCTGAGCCGTACATCCGGCGGCGCGCGATCCGGCACTTCGAGAAGGGTCGTGTGGCCCTGTTCGTCGCGGGCACGGGCAATCCATACTTCACCACGGACACGGCCGCGGCCCTGCGTGCCGTCGAGGTCAACGCCGAGGTCCTGCTCAAGGCCACGAAGGTGGACGGCGTGTACGACAGCGATCCGATGCACAACCCGAATGCGCGGCGGTACGCCGAGCTGGAGTACTCGGATCTCCTCCGCGACCAGCTCAAGGTCCTCGACGCGACGGCGGTCTCCCTGTGCATGGAGAACGACCTGCCGATCGTCGTCTTCGACCTCAACCAGCCTGACAACATCACGAAGGTGGCCGCCGGCGAGCCCGTCGGCACCCTCATCTCCGGCGCCCGGCGCGCCGCAGGAGGTGCGCTCGAATGAGCACCGAAGTCCTATCCAACGCGGAGCACAAGATGGCTCGCGCGGTCGAGGCCATGGAGCGCGATTTCACCGGGATCCGGACGGGCCGGGCATCGACCTCGCTCGTCGAGCGCATCACCGTGGACTACTACGGCACCCAGACCCCGCTCAACCAGCTGGCCGGCATCAGCGTCCCCGAGGCGCACCAGATCGTCATCCAGCCGTGGGACCGGGGCGTCCTCGGCGCCATCGAGAAGGCCATCATCAAGAGCGATGTCGGGCTGACCCCGAACGTCGATGGGACGGTCGTGCGGCTCAATATCCCGCCGCTGACCGAGGACCGTCGCAAGGACATCGTCCGGGTCGTCCACAAGCGCATGGAAGAGGCTCGGGTCGAGATCCGCAATCTCCGTCGCGAGGCTGCCGACGCGCTCAAGCGCGAGGAGCGCGACGGCGAGGTCGGTTCGGACGAGGCACGTCGCCAGCACGATCAGATCCAGAAGCTGACCGACCGCTTCGTGGGCGAGGTGGATCGGCTCGGCGCGGCGAAGGAAGAGGAGGTCCTCGAGGTTTAGTGACGCGCGCACCGCTCGCCCGGCCAACCGACGCGCCGCCGCAGGCGCACGAGACCGCGCGCGAGCTCGACGTCCCCGTCGCCCCCGAGGCGCCTCCGTCACCCAGCAGGACCGCCCCGGCCGATGACGTGCCGCGCCACGTGGCGATCATCATGGACGGCAACCGGCGCTGGGCACGCACGCGCGGGCTGCCCGAGCTCGAGGGCCACGCCGCCGGGGTCGAGGCCATCCGCGGACTCCTCACCCACGCAGTCCGCCGGTCCGTGCCGGTCCTGACCCTCTACGCATTCAGTCGCGAGAACTGGGCCCGCTCCGACGACGAGGTGACGGGGCTGTTCGGGCTTCTCGAGGGGGCGATCCGGAGCGAGACCGACGAGCTTCGGCGCCAGGGGGTCCGCGTCCAGCTCCTCGGCCGGCTCGACGAGCTGCCCGGCCACACGCGTGCCTCGATCGACCAGGCGCTCGACGCCACCGCCGACGGGGACCGGCTCCTGCTCAATATCGCGTTCAACTACGCCGGTCGCACCGAGCTGGTCGATGCGGTGCGCCGTCTGGTCGCGTCCGGCGTCGCGCCGGACGAGGTCGACGAGGCGACCATCGCTGCGGCGCTGTACACGGCCGGCATCCCGGATCCGGATCTCGTCATCCGCACCGGTGGCGAGCAGCGGCTCTCGAACTTCCTCATCTGGCAGACCGCCTACGCCGAGTTCTACTCGTGCGACACGCTCTGGCCCGACTTCGGCCCCGACGCCTTCGACGGAGCACTCCTGGAGTTCGCGCAGCGCCATCGCCGCTTCGGCCGCTGACGGCCGGGGATACGAGGAAGCCGTGCGGCAGCGCGCGTTGAGCGCCGCGATCCTCGTCCCGGTGCTGCTCGTGGCGCTGGCGCTCGGCGGCGCCGCGATCGCCGTCGTCATCGCCGTCGTCACGGTCCTCGCCGCCCGCGAGGTGTTCAACCTGTTCCGGGCCGCCGGCTACGGGTCACTGCCGGCCCTCGGTCTCGTGCTCGCGCTTGCGGTCGTGCTCGATGCCACGTTCCCCGAGCTGCTCGAGGGCAGCGGCATGCTGCTTGCAGCGATCGGGATCATCCTCGCGGGCGTCGCCAGCTTCACCCGACCGGATCCACGCGAGGGTGTCGTCACGTGGGTCACGACCGTGTTCGGTGCCTTCTATGTGGCGATGCTCGCCTTCATCGTGCGCCTGGGTCACCTCGCGCCGGCCGTGCCTGACGGCGCGCCGCTCGCCGAGCTCGGGTCGGAGCGCGGCTGGATCCTGCTGCTCGTCCTCGCCGTCTGGGCCTACGACACGGGCGCGTTCCTCGTCGGTCGCAGGTTCGGCCGTGCCCGGTTCCTGACGCATCTGTCTCCGTCGAAGACGTACGCGGGGCTCGTTGGCGGGGTCATCGCATGCACGGTCGTTGTCGCCGCGATGGCCTGGGGGCTTGGCGTCGCCCCGGTCCATGCGCTTCTGCTCGGGCCGCTGACCGCGCTCGCCGCGCAGGCCGGCGACCTGGCCGAATCGGCGATCAAGCGGGCGGCGGACGCGAAGGATTCGGGCTCCCTGATCCCGGGTCACGGCGGGATCCTGGACCGCATCGACTCCTTCCTGTTCGCGGCCCCGGTTGTGACGCTGTACGTGGTGGCCCTCCTTGCCTGAGCGCGACATGCAGCCAGCCCGCCGCCGCGTGGCGCTGCTGGGCTCGACCGGGTCGGTCGGGCGGCAAACGCTCGATGTCCTCGGCGCCCACCGCGATCTGTTCGAGGTCGTGGCGCTCGCGGCGGGCAGCAACGCTGGACTTCTCGCCGAGCAGGCCGCCGCCACCCGCCCGGCAGTCGTCGCGCTGGCAGACGACGCCGTTGCGACGATCGACCTTCCCTCGGGCGTCGACCGGGTCCAGGGCCAGGACGTCCTCGAGCAGCTGGCCACGCGCGACGACGTGGATCTGGTGGTGGTTGCGACCGGCGGGGTCGTGAGCCTCCGACCGGTCCTCGCCGCGCTCGCAGCAGGCAAGGTTGTCGCGACGGCAAACAAGGAGACCCTCGTCGCCGGCGGCCACCTCGTGATGCCCCGAGCCCGAGCCCTCGCCGCGGCCGTGGCGGCCGACCGGCCGGGCGACCCGTTCGCCAGCCCGCTTGCCTGGCTGCGTCCGATCGACTCGGAGCATTCGGCGATCTGGCAATGCCTGGTGGGGGAGCGGATGGCCGACGTGGCAGCCCTCGTCCTGACTGCATCGGGCGGCCCGTTCCTCCACGCGAGCGCGGCCGAGATTGCCGCCGCCACCCCGGAGCACGCGCTGCGTCACCCGACGTGGTCGATGGGCGCGAAGATCACGATCGATTCGGCCACGCTCGCCAACAAGGGTCTGGAGGTCATCGAGGCACGCTGGCTGTACGATGTCCCATATGACGCGATCGAGGTGGTCATCCACCCACAGAGCGTCATTCACTCCGCCGTCCGGTTCGTGGACGGCTCGCTCAAGGCCCAGCTGGGCACCCCGGACATGCGACTTCCCATCCAGTACGCGCTGACCTACCCCGACCGCCGACCGTCACCGGCGGCGCCCGCGGATCTCATCGCGACCGGCACGCTCGACTTCCAGGCACCCGACGAGGCGCGGTTCCCCGCCCTCCGTATCGCCCGCGAGGCGGGCCAGGCCGGTCCTCGCGCGTCGGCTGCCCTCATCGCGGCTGACGAGATCGCCGTCCGCCGCTTCCTCGACGGATCCCTCGACTTTCCAGGCATCCCGCGCCTGCTCGAGGCCGCGGTGACACGCTTCGGGGGAACCCATGGCCCCGATCCTTCCGTCGAGGAGCTTATCGACCTCGACCGCGCCGTCCGGGCGTCCTTCCAGACCGGACCAATCGGAGAACGCCCCTAGATGGAACTCGTCCAGTCGGTCATCACGATCGTCCTGTTCTTCGCCGTGCTCGGCATCCTCGTCATCGTCCACGAGCTCGGCCACTTCGTCACGGCGCGTCTCGCGAATGTCCGTGTCCTCGAGTTCGGGGTCGGCTTTCCGCCCCGGGCCAAGGTGTTGCGGGCCAGGGGCGAGACGCTCTACACGCTGAACTGGCTGCCGATCGGTGGCTTCGTCAAGCTCGAGGGCGAGGACGGCGAGGGGGAAGGGGACCCGCGGTCGTTCGCCAGCCAGCGGCTGCTGACCCGCCTGTGGATCCTCGTCGCGGGCGTGCTGATGAACGTCGTCCTCGCCTTCGCCATCTTCACCGGGATCTCGTGGCTTGCGTCGCCGTACGTCGGGCTGCAGGTGTACGAGGTCGTCCCCGAATTCACCCGCGGCCCAGGCCGGGATCGAGTCAGGCGATGGCCTCGTCGCGATCAACGGCCAGCGCTTCCAGTTCCTCACCGGCAGCACCATGCTCGAGGAGCTGCGGGCGCACGCCGGGGAGACCGTCGTGCTGACGATCGACGACGCCGACGGGACACGCCGCGACGTCGAGGCGACGCTGCGAACACAGGCCGAGATCGACGCGGGCCAGGGCGCGCTCGGGATCAACCGCGCACCCGAGGGCTGGCAGGCGCACTGGTTCGGCGAGTACACGACGAACGATCCGGCCACGGCCATCCAGCTCGGTTGGTCGCAGACCACGAACGCCCTTGGCCTGATCCTCGGCGGCCTCGGCACCCTGGCCGGGTCTGTCGCGGCCGATCCGACGGCACCGCCACCCGTCTCGGGCCCGGTCGGGATCGCGACGCAGATCGGGGACATCTTCTGGAACGCGGGGCCGATCATGACGCTGTACGTGGCGGGGATCCTGTCGGCAAACCTCGCCGTGGTGAACGTCCTGCCGTTCCCGCCGCTCGACGGCGGCCGGATGCTCATGATCACCCTCAAGGCGCTGTTCGGCCGTCGGATAAGCCTGCGTGCCGAGCAGATGACCTATGCCGTCGGCTTCGTGTTCCTGTTCGCCTTCCTGATCTGGATCACCGGCTTCGACATCCTGCGCCAGCTCGGCGGAGGCACATGACCGAGGAACGGCCCGACACGGTCGACCTGACGGGTGAGGCCGGTCTCGCGCCCGTTGCCGACCCCGCCGCCGAGGTTCCCGCGGATCTGACCCGGCGTCCGCGTCGGCGACCGACCATCAGCGTGGACGTCGGCGGCGTGCTCGTCGGGAGCGCGCATCCGGTCGTCGTCCAGTCGATGACGAACACGGACACGGCCGACGCCGACGCAACGGCCATCCAGGTCGCGCGACTGGCGCATGCCGGCTCCCAGCTGGTGCGCGTCACCGTCAACACCGACCAGGCGGCCGCCGCGGTCCCCGAGATGGTTCGCAAGGTGCGCGGCCTCGGGGTTGACGTGCCGATCATCGGCGACTTCCACTACAACGGCCACCAGCTCCTGGTCGAGTACCCGGAGATGGCCACCGCGCTGGCGAAGTACCGGATCAACCCGGGGAACGTCGGGGCGAAGCGGCACGACGAGAACTTCGCGACGATCGTGCGGGTCGCGATCGACAACGACAAGCCGGTCCGGATCGGGGTCAACTGGGGCTCGCTCGACCAGCAGCTGCTCACCGAGCTGATGGACGCCAACGCCCGGTCGTCGGAACCGCTCGACGCGCGCGACGTGATGATCGAGGCGATGCTCCAGTCCGCGCTGCGCTCGGCCGAGCTCGCCGAAGCGACGGGCCTGGGCCGCGATCGGATCATCATCAGCGCCAAGGTGTCCGGCGTGCGCGACCTGGTGGACGTCTATCGGATCCTGGCCGCCCGGTGCGACTACCCGCTGCACCTCGGCCTGACCGAGGCCGGCATGGGCGACAAGGGGATCATCGCCTCGACCGCGGGACTGGCGATCCTGCTGAACGAGGGCATCGGCGACACGATCCGCGTCTCGCTCACCCCGGAGCCGGGCGCACCCCGGGAACGCGAGGTCGAGGTCGCCCAGCAGGTCCTGCAGTCGATGGGCCTGCGCTCGTTTCTGCCCCAGGTCTCCGCGTGTCCCGGCTGCGGACGAACGACCTCGACGTTCTTCCAGGAGATGGCCCAGCAGATCCAGGGCTATCTCAAGGAGCGCATGCCGGCATGGCGCGAGACCTACCCCGGCGTCGAGGATCTCCGCGTGGCCGTGATGGGCTGCGTGGTGAATGGTCCTGGCGAGTCGAAGCACGCGGACATCGGCATCTCGCTCCCCGGCACCTTCGAGGCGCCCGTTGCCCCCGTCTTCGTGGACGGCAAGCTGGACCGCACGCTCCGTGGCGAGGGCCTCGTCGACGAGTTCATCGAGCTGCTCGAGTCGTACGTTGACAAGCGTTACGGCGCCAGGGCCCCCGTTCCGTCCAGGTAACCCGGGGGCCGAACCGGGGGGCCGGGTCCCACACGCGTTTCACCGCGCGAACAAGAGTCCGCGGCAGAGCCGGCTCCGTGCCTCTCGTTTCACCGCACGAACGGGTTGGGACACTCACGGCCCCGACGTTTCGCCGCACGCACGGCCCGGTGCCGACAGCGCAGGGAATCGGGTCCGGACCGCGAGTCTCGTTCACCGGGCGAAACGCCGGCCTCCAGGATCCCGGCGGCGCGGCCCGGCGGGACCCCATTTGAGCGTGCCACGCCTCCGGGTGTATACTTCCGGCCAACTGAACGGCCGCTCCGCGACGTGGGTGACCCCCACGTTTCTTTTTGAGCGGGACGTTCCTATATCGAACTGCACACACCACATCGGAGGCCATCGTGAGTCGAGACTTCGTCGGTGCCCTCCTCCAGCTCAACGCCGAGAAGCAGGTTCCGCGCGAGCAGCTGATCCGGACCGTTGAAGAGGCAATCCAGTCTGCGTACCGGCGCGTGGCGGGGGACGAGGACATCCACGTCGAGATCGACGCGGAGACCGGCAAGATCCGCGTGTTCCGCGCCCGGCGCGTCGTCGCGGAGATCGAGGACGAGCTGACCGAGCTCACCGTCGAGCAGGCTCGCGCGCACGACCCCAAGGCGGACCTCGGCGATCTCGTGGAGACCGAGCAGCTGGACGGAGACGTCTTCGGCCGGATCGGTGCCCAGACCGCAAAGCAGGTCGTCCTGCAGCGCCTTCGCGAGGCCGAGCGCGACGTCGTCTTCGACCAGTTCGCCAGCCGTGAGGGCGAGCTCATCACGGGCACGGTCAACCGTGTCGAGCCGCGCGCGATCATTCTCGACGTCGGCAAGGGCGTGGAAGCGATCCTGGCCACGACGGAGCAGTCGACCCTCGAGCACTACCGGATCGGCCAGAACGTGAAGGCGTATGCCCTCGAGGTTCGGCGGTCCACCAAGGGTCCGCAGATCTTCGTCAGCCGGACGCACAAGGGCTTCCTGAAGCGCCTGTTCGAGCTCGAAGTGCCGGAGATCCACAACGGGACCGTCGAGATCAAGGCGATCGCCCGCGAGGCCGGCAGCCGCTCGAAGGTCGCGGTCGCGTCCCGCCAGGACGGGCTCGATCCCGTCGGTGCGACCGTCGGCCAGCGCGGCGCCCGCGTCCAGGCCGTTGTGGCCGAGCTGAGTGGCGAGAAGATCGATGTCATCCCGTGGAGCGACGACCCCTCGCTGTTCGTGGCCAACGCGCTGAGCCCGGCGCAGGTTCTCTCCGTCGACATCGACGAGGAGCACCGGATCGCAAGCGTCACCGTGCCGGAGCGGATGCTCTCGCTCGCCATCGGGCGCGAGGGCCAGAATGCTCGGCTGGCAGCGCGGCTGACGGGCTGGCGGATCGACATCCGGAGCGACGTGTCCGTCGCCGAGGCACGTGCCGCAGCCGAGACCGAGCCCGAGACGACCGACGTTGCACCGACGGCGGACGCAGACGGCACGGCGCCTGCTGCGCCGGCCGCGCCCAAGCGAACACGCAAGGCCGCCGTCGCCGTGCCGGTTGAAGCAGCCGCGGAATCACCCGACGAGCCCGTCGCCGCAGCGCCGCCCGAAGCGGAGCCCGTCGCTGCTGCCAAGCCCAAGCGTGCGAGCCGCGCCAAGGCCTCCGCCGACGCATCGGCCGCGGAGGCCGAGCCCGTCACCGAGGAGGTGACGTCGTAGGCCGGCCCGTGGCCGCCGGACCCGTCCGGCGTGTTCCGAGCCGATCCTGCGTCGCGTGCCGGACGGTGCGCCCGAAGCGGGAGCTGCTGCGCGTCGTCCGGATGCCCGACGGCACCGTCACGGTCGACCAGGGAGGTCGAGCGGCCGGCCGCGGCGCGTACGTCTGTCGCGACGAGACGTGTCTCGAGCGAGCAACGGACAAGGGGGCTCTCGGTCGCGCGCTGTCCACGCGCATCACGCCCGATATCAGCGCGGCGCTGAGCAACGCCGTCGTCACCATCGAATCGAACCCGAACCTCACACTGCACACCGAACAAGGAGGAGCCCGTGGCCAGGAGTAGGAGCGGCACCCGCGGCCGACGCGGACCCCGCAAGCCGCCGCGTAGAGACGGCACATTCGGCGGCGGCCAGGTACAGGTCGCCGACCCGCGCGAGCGGGGACCGATCGAGCTGCCCGGCACGATCACCGTCAAGGAGCTGGCCGAGGCGCTCTCGGTCAACCCCGCCGATGTCATTCGCGAGCTGATCAAGAGCGGCATCTTCGCGACGATCAACCAGCTGATCGACCGCGACACCGCGTCGCTCGTCGCCGGGGAGCTCGGCTACGAAGTGGCCGAGGCTGCGAACGTCCCCGGCACGGATGGCACCGAGGCCAATGAGGAGACCGTCGGCGAGGCGACCAAGGAGGTCCTCTTCGAGGATGACGACGACTCGCTGCTCGAGCCGCGTGCCCCGATCGTGACCGTCATGGGCCACGTCGACCACGGCAAGACGAGCCTGCTCGACGCGATCCGCACGACCGAGGTGGCCGCCGCGGAGCGCGGTGGCATCACCCAGCACATCGGTGCGAGCGAGGTCACCAAGGACGGCAAGCGCGTCGTGTTCCTCGACACGCCGGGTCACGAGGCGTTCACCGCCATGCGTGCCCGTGGCGCCCGGGTGACCGACATCGCGATCATCGTGGTCGCGGCCGACGACGGCGTGATGCCGCAGACGCTCGAGGCGATCAGCCACGCGCAAGTGCCGCGAAGGTGCCGATCATCATCGCCCTCAACAAGATCGACAAGCCGGACTCGAACCCCGACCGGGTCAAGACCGAGCTGGCCGAGGCCGGCGTGGTCATCGAGGAGTTCGGCGGCGACGTCCCGCTCGTGCCGGTGTCCGCCCGAGACGCGGATCGGCCTCGACGAGCTGCTCGAGATGCTGCTGCTCGTCTCCGACCTCCAGGAGCTCAAGGCAAACCCGAAGCGGTCGGCCATGGGCACGATCGTCGAGGCACAGCTCGACAAGGGTCGCGGTGCCGTCGCGACCGCGCTGATCCAGACCGGGACGCTCAACGTCGGCGACATCATCGTCGTCGGCGAGACGTTCGGTCGTGTCCGTGCGCTCGAGAACGACAAGGGCAAGCGCGTGACGAAGGCCGGCCCCGCGTCGGCAGTCGTCGTGCTCGGCCTGTCCGACGTGCCCGAAGCCGGCGACATCCTGCGCGTCGTCAAGGACGAGAAGGAAGCCCGCGCGATGGTCGAGGCCCGCAAGGCCCAGAGCGCCGCGAAGAGCGGCGAGGGCAGCGGTCGCGCCACGCTCGAGGACCTGTACAGCCAGATCCAGGCCGGTCAGGCCAAGGAGCTGCGGATCATCCTCAAGACGGACGTGTCGGGTTCGCTCGGCGCGATCACCCATGCGCTGGAGCAGCTCGACCAGGAGGAGATCCGGGTCAACGTGCTGCACCAGGGCGCGGGCGACGTCACGGACAACGACATCATGCTGGCATCCGCGTCGAACGCGATCGTCGTGGCGTTCAACACCCAGGTCACCGACACGGCTCGCCGGGCCGCCGAGGACGAGGGCGTCGACGTGCGTCGGTACGACATCATCTACAAGCTCACGGACGACATCGACGCGGCCCTCAAGGGTCTGCTCGAGCCGGAGATCGTGGAGGTGATCGAGGGCCGGGCCGAGGTTCGCCAGGTCATCCGCGTGGGCAAGAACACCGTCATCGCCGGCTCGTTCGTCACCGACGGGCGCATGGTCCGCGGCGGCGCCCGGATCTGGCGCAGCGGCAAGGTCATCGCGACCGACCGGATCGAATCGCTGCGGCGCTTCCGCGACGACGTCCGCGAGGTGGCGACGAACTACGAGTGCGGCATCGGTCTCGCCAACTTCCACGACATCGAGGAAGGTGACGTCATCGAATGCTTCACCCAGCAGACCGTTAGCCGGGCCGTTGCAGGCTAGACCGGGCGGCCGCATGAACGACCAGGCGTGCGTTGCTCCCTGCGCGCGGGCGCTCACGCACCTGCGGGTGCGCTCGTTTCCGTGCTCGCTCGCGCCTTCGCCCGGCCGCCCCTGCGACCGCCAAGGCAGCTCCCGTGGTGTGGTGTGAGTCAGCGGACCGAGCAGATCGACCAGCTGCTGCAGCAGGAGATCGCGGCGATCGTCGCGCGTGAGGTGGCAGATCCGCGAATCGGGTTTGCCACGATCACCGACGTCGAGACGGCGGGTGACCTTCGGCATGCCACGGTCTGGGTGAGCGTCATCGGCCAGCCCGATGAGCGCAAGGAGACCGTGCAGGCGTTGAGCCGGGCGATGCCGTTCATCCGGCACACGCTCGGCGGCCGGCTCCGCATGAAGCGCATCCCGGAGCTCCACGTGAAGCTCGACGATACCGCGGAGCGGGGAACGCGCGTCCTGCGGCTCCTGCACGAGCTCGAGGCGGGCGGCGACCCGAACCCCGATCTTCCCGCCGGAGAGTCCCTGCCGACGCCGATCGCCCGGCTCCCCCACGAGGGCGATCTACCCGACGAGCCGGCCCCGGCTGTCCGCCAGCCCGTGCCGGGTGCCCGGCGCCGCCGACCAGGTGGGCCGCCACGTGGCACCGGCCGGAAGCCGCGGCGATGAGCGTGGATCTGCGCCCGTACGTCGACGCGGTCCCGGCCGATGTCGTGGAGCGGATCTGGTGCGGCTCGACGCGTGCTTGCCGTCGGCCACGAGAATCCCGACGCCGACACGCTCGGTGCCACCCTCGCGGTCATGCACATCGTCGAGGCACGGGGCGGACGGGTCGAGCCGGTCTGCACCGATCCCGTCCCGCAGCTCTACGACTTCCTTGCGGGCGTCGACCGGTTCCGCACGGACCCGGACCCTTCGGCCGACGTACGACCTGCTCGTGATCTCGGACTGCGGGACGCTCGATCGCGTCGGGGCCGTCGCCGAGCGGCACGCCGAGCTGTTCGCGCGGCTGCCGCGAGTCGTCCTCGATCACCACGCCTCGAATGACGGCGGCGGCGCCAGGCCGACTGGATCGATCCCGATGCTGCGGCGACCTGCGAGATGGTCGACGCTGCTTGCGGCCCGTCTCGGCATGCCACTCGACGCGGGGGACGGGTCGCTGGCCGCCGCGCTGATGGCCGGGATCGTGATGGACACAGCGACGTTCGCGCACCCGAATGCGACGCCGCGGACGCTGGTCGTGTCGGCGGCCCTGGTCGAGGCCGGCGCGCCGCTGTCCGACATCTCGCGCCGCCTCTACCGGTCGAAGCCCGACGTCAGCTCCGGCTCTTCGGGCGGGTCCTCGACCGGCTCGAGGCGAGCGCCGGACGGTCGCGTCGTCTGGTCCACCCTGCTCGATGCCGATCTCGCGGCGACCGGGGCCGATCGCGCGCACTCGGAGGGGATCATCGACCTGCTCTCTCAGTCCGAGACGGCCGAGGTGGCGATCCTGTTCAAGGAGGCCGGCCCGGCGCCACGCGGCTCAGCGTTCGGACGAAGCCGGGCGGGGTCGACGCCACGGTGCTGACCGGGACGTTCGGCGGTGGGGGACACGCGCGTGCGGCCGGGGCCACGGTGCCGCTCCCGCTCGCCGAGGCACGCCAGCCCGTCCTCGCCGAGGCCAGCCGGCTCGCGTCCGCCGTCACCCGCTGACGCCGTGGCCCACAAGTCGCTCGGCGCCGGGCTCGACGGCATCCTCGTCGTCGCCAAACCGCCCGGGCCTACCTCGCATGACGTCGTCGCCCTGGTCCGGCGGCTGGCGGCAACGAAACGCGTCGGGCACGGCGGCACGCTCGATCCGTTCGCTGCGGGGGTCCTCCCGGTCTTCCTCGGCCGGGCGACGCGCGTCGTCGAGTTCCACCTGGGCGACCGCAAGGCGTACCGGGCCACGGTCTGCTTCGGCGCATCGTCGACCACCGACGATCTCGAAGGCGAGCTGACACCGGCCGATGGGGCCGGCGCCGACGCGCGAGGCTGTCGAGGCGGCACTGCCTGCGATCACGGGCACGATCCGCAGCGGCCGCCCGCATACAGCGCGATCAAGGTCGACGGGCGACGGGCCTATGCGATCGCGCGGGCGGGGGAGACGGTCGAGCTCGCCGAGCGTGAGGTCACCATCCACGCGCTCGACCTCGTGTCGTGGGACGACACCGATCCCGATCGGCCCGATCGCGATCGTCGATGTCGTGTGCTCCGCCGGGACGTACATCCGGGCTCTCGCGCGCGATCTCGGCGCGAGCCTCGGCAGCGCTGCCTACCTCGGCGCCCTGACCCGAACGGCATCCGGCCCGTTCCGGATCGAGGCTGCGGTCGCGCTCGACGACGTGCGCGCCGCGGCGGCCGAGGGTCCCGCCGGACTCCGACCGCTGCTGCTCCCGGTCGACACCGGGCTCGAGTCCTTTCCGGTGGTCCGCTCTCGGCCGAGGAGGTCCGCGCGGTTGCACGCGGCCAGTTCGTGCGACCAGCCGCCGGCATGCCACCCCCCGCGGAGCGCTATCGGCTGTTCGCACCGGATGAGGCGTTGATCGCGATCGCCGCCCGCCAGGGAGATCGGCTGGCGCCCGACAAGGTCTTCGTCGACGCCCGGGATCTCGATACCGACCCCGACGCGTGAGGGACCCGATGGACGTCGTCGCCGGCGTCGACGGGCTGCGCGGCGATCACGGCCGCCTGTTCGTGGTGATCGGCGTGTTCGACGGGCTGCATCGGGGGCACCTGTACCTGCTCCGTCACCTGCGGCGTGAGGCGGCGCGCCGGCATGCCCGACCCGCGGTCATCACGTTCGACCACCATCCTGACGAGGTGCTCCGCGGGTCGGCGCCGCCACTCCTGCTCCACCCCGATGAGCGCCTGGACCGGCTCGCTGCCGCCGGTGTCGAGGTGACGGTCGTCCAGCACTTCGATGACGCCGTCCGGCGAACGCCCTATGACACGTTCGTCGAGGCCATCCGCTCGCGGGTCGACCTTGCCGGCTTCCTCATGACGCCCGATGCCGCCTTCGGGTTCGAGCGACGTGGCACACCCGAGACGCTCGCGGAGCTTGGCGGGCGGATCGGGTTCGACGTCGTCGTCGTCCCGCCCTTCACGCTCGGCGGCAAGCCGGTCCGGAGCACCGAGGTTCGGGCGGCGATCGCTGCCGGTGACCTCGCGGCTGCTCGCGCGCTGCTCGGGCGGGACGTGACGATCACTGCGAACGCGCGGCGGGATGGGGGCGAGACGCGGCTGCAGTTCGAGATGCCCATGGCGCTGCCGCCGAGTGGGCGCTACCCGGCGGTGGCCGCACGGCGCCGGCGCGAGCTCGAGGTGCCTGCCCGGCGGGAGCGCGCTGCTTCGGCCGCCCGTCGCGGACGACCTGATCGAGCGCTCACCCCTCACCGTCAGGTTGCCGGCGTCGTAGCGCGGGCGGGCGGGTGGCCGTAGCCTCAACGGCGCTCCGTCGGCCGACTCAGTCGTGTTGGCGAGAGCGCCACGATGTGGGGTCAGGCTCAGGGCACGCCGCTCTGCACGGGCGAGGTCGCTGGATGACCATTTCTGCGGCATCCGTGGGGGAAGGCTCGCACGGGCCGCCGCGGGAGAGGCGCTCTCGGGCCCAATGGCGCATCCGGCGAGCAGGATCGGCCATACGGGCAGCGCGGCTCCCGGCGGCCACGCCGTTCGGTGACTGTTGGCGCCGAAAAGGTCATGCAGCGACCACGGGACGGCCACCGCGCGGATGGCCAGTGGGCGCACGAAGTCGGGCCGATGGCCTCCGGCGTTTGCCCGGAGGCGGCCCGCCTGCTACCATTCGCCGGTCATAGCAAGAATGTGAAGCAACAGATCGTGTCGGAGGACCGAGTGCCGCTCGCGCGGGAAGAGAAGCAGGAGATCATGGCCGGGTATGCCGCCAAGGAAGGCGACACCGGGTCCCCGGAAGTGCAGATTGCGCTCCTGACGGAGCGAATCAAGGAGCTGACCGGGCATCTCCGAAGCTTCCCCAAGGACAATCATTCGCGCCGCGGTCTCCTCAAGCTCGTGGGCCAGCGCCGCCGCCTTCTCGCATATCTCATGAAGAAGGACAGCGCGCGCTACCGGACCGTCATCGGACGGCTCGGGCTCCGCCGCTAGCGCCACCCGCACCAGACCCCGGGCGAGTCCCGGGGTTTGTCGCATCAGCGCCGCGGCAGGGCTGGCTCCCCGCCAGACTCGGGTCTCCTCCACGACCAAGGAGGAATGGTTCCCTTGTCCCAATTGTTCGAAGTCGAGTTCGGTGGTCGCACGCTGACCATCGAGACCGGCAAGCTCGCGCGGCTCGCGGGCGGCTCCGTCACCGTCCGTTACGGTGACACGATGGTGCTCGGCACCGCGAATCGGTCCGAGCCCCGGCCGGGTCTCGACTTCTTCCCGCTCACGGTCGATTTCGAGGAGCGGATGTACGCGGCCGGCAAGATCCCCGGCGGCTTCATCAAGCGCGAGGCGCGGCCGTCGGAGCACGCGATCCTGGCCGCCCGCCAGACCGACCGCCCGATCCGGCCGCTCTTCCCGAAGGGCTACAAGGACGACGTCCAGCTCGTGATCACGGTCCTCTCGACGGATCAGGAGAACAACCCCGACGTCATCGGCACCGTCGCCGCGTCGGCTGCGCTCACGATCAGCGAGATCCCGTTCAACGGCCCGATCGGCTCCGTCCGCGTTGGCCGGATCAACGGCGAGTTCGTGGTCAACCCGACCCACTCGGATCTCAAGGGATCCGAGCTCGACCTGATCGTCGCCGGAACGCGCGACGCGATCATGATGGTCGAGGCCGGCGCCAACCTCCTCCCCGAGGACGTGATGGCGGAGGCGATCCTGTTCGGGCATCGCTCCCTGCAGCCCCTCATCGACATCCAGGAGGAGCTCCAGAAGGCCGTCGGCAAGGCCAAGCGCCTGCCGTACCTCGAGCCGCCCGTCGACTCGGTCGTGACGTTCGCGTCGGCCGTGGACGAGGGCCGCGAGCTCGTCGTCATCGACACCGAGACGACCGGCACCGATCCGAAGATGTCCGACCTCGTCGAGGTTGCGGCGGTCAAGATCAAGGGCACGAAGATCGTCGACCGCTGGTCGACGTTCGTGAACCCCGGCCGGCCAATCGTCGGCAACCAGATGCACGGCATCACCGACAAGGACGTCAAGGGCGCCCCGAGCGCGAAGGACGCCGCAGACCAGCTGATCGGGTTCGTCGGCGATGCGCTCATCGTCGGGCACAACGTCGGCTTCGACCTCGGGTTCATCGAGGAGGCCAAGGGCGACGGCTTCCGCTTCGCCCCAGGGACCTACCTCGACACGCTCGTGATCGCCCGCGAGGGCTACCCGGGCGCCGAGTCGTACAAGCTCGGTGACCTGGCCCGCTTCTTCGGCGTCGAGCTGACTCAGGGCCACCGCGCGCTGCCGGACGCCGAGGCAACGGCCAACCTGCTGCTGTGGTTCGCGAACGACCTGCCCGGCCGCATCTCGACCCTGCGCAAGGCGATCGTCGACGCAGTTCACGCCAACCGCACCGGTGGCGACACCACGAAGCTGCTCGAGCAGGCGCGCCGCGACGCGCGCGTCAGCAAGGGCCTCTTCGCGCTGCTCCAGAAGAAGACCGTCCGCCAGGTCGTCCTCGACGACGGGATCCGGATCGACGGTCGGGCCCTCAACGAGATCCGCCCGATCTCGGTCGAGGTCGGCCTCGTCCCGCGTGCGCACGGCTCCGGCCTGTTCACCCGGGGTGAGACCCAGGCGCTCACCGTCGCGACGCTCGGTGCGTCCTCGGACGTGCAGCGGATCGACACGATCAGCCCCGAGACCGAGAAGCGCTACATCCACCACTACAACTTCCCGCCGTACAGCACCGGCGAGAACAAGGTCATGCGCGGCCCCAGCCGGCGCGACATCGGTCACGGCCACCTCGCCGAGCGCGCGCTCGTGCCGGTCCTGCCGAGCCACGACGAGTTCCCGTACGTCATCCGACTCGTCAGCGAGTGCGTGACGTCGAACGGGTCCACCTCGATGGCCTCGACCTGCGGCTCGACGCTGGCGCTCATGGATGCCGGCGTGCCGATCAAGGCACCGGTCGCGGGCGCGGCCATGGGCCTCATCAGCGAGCCGGATGGCCGCTTCGTCGTCCTGACCGACATCCTCGGCAAGGAAGACGCGATCGGCGACATGGACTTCAAGGTGACGGGCACCCGCGAGGGCGTCACGGCGCTGCAGATGGACATCAAGGTTCAGGGCATCAGCGAGGCGATCATCCGCGACGGCCTCAACCAGGCCCGCACGGCGCGCCTGGCGATCCTCGACAAGATGGCCGAGGTCCTGCCCGAGGCCCGCGAGACGATGAGCGACTTCGCGCCGCGCATCATCACGATCAAGATCAACCCCGAGAAGATCCGCGAGATCATCGGCAAGGGTGGATCGATGATCCGCAAGATCCAGGAAGAGACCCAGACCGAGATCAACGTCGAGGACGACGGCACCGTCGAGATCGCGGCCGTCTCCGGCGAGAACTCGCGAAAGGCGATCGACTGGATCAACAGCCTCACCCGCGAGGTCGAGGTCGGGGCCCTGTACATGGGCACCGTCACCCGGATCATGGGCTTCGGCGCGTTCGTCGAGATCCTGCCCGGGAAGGAAGGCCTCGTCCGCATCGGCGAGCTCGCCGACTACCACGTGCCCACCGTCGAGGACGTCGTGTCCGTCGGGGATGAGATCATGGTCGTCGTGCTCGAGGTCGACCGGCAGGGACGGGTCAACCTCTCGCGCAAGGCCGCGATGCAGCGCCACCTGGCCAAGGAACCGGTCTGAGCCTCGGCTGAGCCCGCACACCGCCACGCCAAAGGGGCTCTTCGTCACCTGACGGGGAGCCCTTCTCCGTTCCTGCGCCTCCGAGCCGCCGGCGGAAGGGCGGTTGGGCGCTGCTATACTTCCGCGCGTGCCCGCAGCCCTTCAGCCATTGCGCGGAGCCATCTCCCTCATGAACCGCCGACCCCTCACCGTCGCCGTCGTCGGCGCCACCGGCGTCGTCGGGCGGACGATGATCCAGGTCCTCAACGAACGCGAGTTTCCGCTCGCGCACCTCCGCTTGCTCGCCTCCGGTCGCTCCGCAGGACGCACCGTCTCGATCGACGGGCAGACGCCGAGATCGTCGAGGCGACGCCCGCAGCGTTCGAGGGCGTCGACATCGCGCTGTTCTCCGCCGGCGCGCGACGTGTCCGCGAAGGCTCGCGCCGCCGCGTCCGGCAGGCGCCACGGTGATCGACAACTCGTCGGCGTGGCGCATGGACGTCGACATCCCGCTCGTCGTGTCGCAGGTCAACCCCGGCGACCTCGAGGGCCACGAGGGCATCATCGCGAACCCGAACTGCTCCACGATGCAGCTGGTGCCGGTCCTGATGGCCCTCCGCGATACCGTCGGGATCGAGCGGGTCGTCGTGGATACCTACCAGTCGGTGTCGCGGGACGGGTGCCGACGCACTGGCCGAGCTGGAGGGCCAGATCCGCGCCCATGTGGCGGGTGAGCCCAAGCAGGCCTCGGTCTACCCGCACCCGATCGCGTTCAACGCGCTGCCCGAGATCGACGTGTTCCTCCCGAACGGCTACACCAAGGAGGAATGGAAGGTCGTCACGGAAAGCCGGAAGATCCTGAACCTGCCCGAGCTGCGCCTCTCGTGTACCGCGGTGCGAATTCCGGTTTACGTCAGCCACTCCGAGGCGGTCCACGTCGAGACGCGCGAGCCGATCACGCCGGACCGCGCGCGAGAGCTGTTCGCCGGGTGCCCGGCGTCGTCGTCCAGGATGATCCGGCGAGCCACCGATACCCGCTGGCCAGCGAGGCGGCCGGACGCGACGAGATCTTCGTCGGCCGCGTCCGGCGCGATCCATCGATCGCCGACGACCGGGCATCGTCTTCTGGGTCGTGTCGCGACAACCTCCGGAAGGGTGCAGCCACGAACGCGGTCGAGCTGGCCGAGATCCTCGTCGAGCGCGACTGGGTGACCCACGCATCGACTCGCGGCGCGCCTCGCTACCGCGGTCCCGTGCCGGAATCGGCGGCGGGGGCCCGGCGTGACCGATGCCGAGCGCCAGGCGGCGCTCGAGGTCATCGCGGACGAGGTTCGCGCCTGCACCCGTTGCCGTCTCCACGAGACGCGCACCCATGCAGTGCCCGGCGAGGGCGATCCTTCCACCGAGGTGGTCATGGTCGGCGAAGGGCCCGGCGTCAACGAGGACCGGCTGGGCCGTCCCTTCGTGGGCCGAGCGGGGGACCTGCTCGGCCGGCTCCTCGGCTCGATCGGGTGGCGCCGGGAGGACGTCTTCATCACGAACGTGGTCAAGTGCCGGCCGCCCCAGAACCGCGACCCGGAGCCCGACGAGATCGCGGCCTGCGCGCCGTACCTGCAGCGCCAGCTCGCAGATCCTCGACCCTGCGCTCGTCGTCACGCTTGGACGCCACTCGATGGGTCGCTTCATGCCCGGAGCGCGCATCTCGCAGGTCCACGGCACGATGCGACCGGTCGATCCGGACGACGGGCGCATCGGACGCGCTCGTCTTTGCCATGTATCACCCGGCCGCGGCGCTTCGAACGCCATCCATCGAGCGCGAGAGCTATGACGACATCGCCCAGGTGCCCACGGCGCTGATCGCATCGCGCGAGCGGCGCGCGACCCACGAGCGGGAGCGGCGCCGGAGGCGCGGCCACCCTGGGGGTCCAGCCACCTGCGGGCGCCGGGCGTCCACGCTTCGGTGGCGGTCGCCGAGCCGGCCGCCGAGCCGATCGTCGTGGCGCCACCCGAACCGGATCCCGAGCCCGCCCATGACGAGCCCGTGCTCGTCGTCCGTCCTGCGGCCACACCGGCACCGCCCAGTACCGATCTCCCCACAGACCAGCTCACGCTGTTCTGACCCTCACACACAGGACCACCATGCCCACAGACAACACCAGATCTCGCCGCTCCGCATCATCCCGCTCGGCGGGGTGGGGGAGATCGGCAAGAACATGTACGTCTTCGAGTTCGGCGACGACATCGTCGTCATCGACTGCGGACTCATGTTCCCGGACGAGGAGATGTTCGGCATCGACCTCGTCATCCCCGACATCACCTATCTCAAGGAGACGCCGCGCCAACGTCAAGGCGTTCCTCATCACCCACGCCCACGAGGATCACGTCGGCGGCCTGCCCTACATCCTGCCCGAGTTCCCGGGCGTGCCGGTCTACGCCTCGACGCTCGCCCGCGGCCTCCTCGGCAACAAGATCAAGGAGCACAAGCTCCACAACAACCCGATCCTCGCGCTCGAGCCCGGGCGACGAGGTCGAGATCGGACCGTTCCGGATCGTCGCGTTCCGGGTCGGTCACTCGATCCCGGACGCCATGGGTATCGCCATTCGGACGCCCGTCGGGACCGTCGTCCACACCGGCGACTTCAAGTTCGACCACACCCCGGTCGACGGCAAGCTCTCCGACTTCGCGATCCTCGCCCGGCTCGGCGAGGAGGGCGTCATCTGCCTGCTGTCCGACTCGACCCGCGCGGAGAACCCGGGCTACACGCCCTCGGAGCGCACCGTCGGCGAGGCGTTCCGCGAGATCATGGAGCCCCTCGAGGGCCGGGTCATCGTCGCGACCTTCGCGAGCAACATCGCCCGCATCCAGCAGGTCCTCGACGCCGCCGCATGACATGAACCGCAACGTGGTCGTCATCGGACGCTCGATGGAGCAGAACTTCCGGATCGCCACCGACCTCGGCTACCTGAAGTACGACCCGGGCCGGATCATGCTCCAAGGACAGGATCAAGGACCACCCGTCCGACAAGCTCGTCATCGCCACGACGGGCGCCCAGGGCGAGCCCATGGCCGGCCTCGCCCGGATGGCCAACCGCGACCACCGCTTCGTCGAGATCCAGCCGGGCGACACCGTGATCGTGTCAGCGCCAGCCCGATCCCGGGCAACGAGGAATACGTCTCGCGGACCATCGACAACCTCTTCAAGGCCGGCGCGAACGTCTTCTACCACACGATCAAGCGCGCCCACGTCTCGGGCCACGCGAGCCAGGAAGAGCTCAAGCTGATGCTCGGGCTGACCAAGCCGAAGTACTTCATCCCGATCCACGGCGAGTTCCGGATGCAGGTCCAGCACGGGCGCCTGGCGATCGAGACCGGCGTGTTGCCCGAGAACGTCTTCATCATCGAGAACGGGACGCCGATCGAGATCTTCGCCGACGGCAGCGCCCGGCGCGGCACGCCGCGTCCCTGCGGGCTACGTCTTCGTCGACGGGCTGTCGGTGGGGGACGTCGGCGAGATCGTGCTGCGCGACCGGCGAGCGCTCGCGAACGACGGCATGTTCATGGTCGTCGTCACGGTCGACAAGCAGACCGGCAAGGTCATCGGCCGGCCCGAGATCATCACCCGCGGCTTCGTCCATGTCAACGAGCGCGACCCGCTCATGGAGGAGGCGCTCGAGCGGGTCGTCGCAGTCGATCGAGAATCCCGGCGATCACATCAGCGAGATCGCACTGCTCAAGACCCAGATCAAGGACGGCGTGTCGCGCTACCTCTACGAGCAGACGAAGCGCCGCCCGATGGTCTTCCCGGTCGTCGTCGAGGTCTAGGATGGCCACCCGACGGCGGACCACGCCGGCCACGCGCAGCACCACGACGCGACGCGAGCCGGCGCAAGCGGAACACGCTCCCGAGCGTCCGGCTGCCGCTCGATCAGCCCGGAGGTCGCGCGCTCGCTGGTCGGGATCGTGTTCCTGCTGCCTTGGTGCCGTCACGCTCATCGCGCTGCTGCTGCCGGGCCAGGGCGCCCTGACCGACTGGTGGCGCGACTCGATCGCGCCGTGGTTCGGGACCGGCCGGTGGCTGCTGCCGTTCCTGCTGCTGGCGCCGGCTGGTACCTCGAATGGGGTCCCGGCCGCCAGCCCGGACTCGGGCTGGGGCCTGACCGCTGCTGGGGCTCGCGATCGCGTTCATCGGCGTCCTCGGCGCCTTCGAGATCATCGGCATCACGCTCGTTCAACGTGGAACGTGGCGGTGGGCGGATCGGACGGCTTCCTCGAGCGACGCGCTCGTGCCGCTGCTGACGCCACCGGGCGCATTCGTCCTGCTCCTGGCGCTCATCGCGGTGCGGGCTCATGGTGGCGTTTGCGCTCCGGCTCGGCCGAGATGGCGCGGCCGCTCACCGGCATCGCCCGATGGCTGGGGCTCGACGACGGCCGCGAGCATGCAGCGCGCGCCACGCGATCCGGCGGCGCGGTAACGGCGCGAACCCCGGCACGACAACCGCGGCAGGGGAGCGGGGAGCCGGTCGGGCACGTCGCCCTGCCCCGGGCGCCGCGGTCCCCGCTGGGCCCTCCGAAGGCCAGACCCCGATCTGGGGCGGCGAATCGGAGCAGTCGATCCCGAATGCCATCCCGAGCCCGATGCCGACCTCGGCGACGTTCGCTCCGGCACGGACCGGTGGCGCCACGTCGGCCACGCTCGTCGCGACCGCCACGCGCCGAACGCGCCCCGGACGACATCACGGCGGCCGGCGATTCGGCACCGACCAAGCGAGATCGATCGAGTACCGGCTGCCCGAGACGAGCGTGCTCGACGACATCGCCGATCCCGATCGCGCCCGGCGGCGAGGAGTCAGCCCACCGGCTGAACGAGGAGATCATCATCAAGAAGCTGGCGAGCTTCGACATCCCGGCGCGGATCATCGGGCGCAACGCCGGCCCGGTCGTGACCCAGTACGAGGTCCAGCCCGGCGCCGACATCAAGGCTCAGCCGGATCGAGGCCCTGGCCGACGACCTGTCGATGGCCCTCGCGGCACGCTCGCTCCGGATCGAGGCGCCGATCCCGGGCAAGAGCGCGGTCGGGATCGAGATCCCGAACAAGGAGTTCAACGTCGTCGCGCTGCGCCGGATCCTCGAGGAGCTCGACTTCCTGGACCTCGGGCTCGAAGCTCACCTTCGCCCTCGGTCGGGACGTGGCCGGCCAGGCTCAGGCGGTCGACCTCGCGCAAGATGCCGCACCTGCTCATCGCCGGCGCCACCGGCTCGGGCAAGAGCGTCATGGTCAACGCGCTCATCACGAGCATGCTGTGCAACGCGACCCCGGACGAGGTGCGGATGATCCTCATGGACCTCAAGCGCGTCGAGCTCGCCGCCTACAACGGCCTGCCGCACCTGCTCGTGCCGGTCATCACCGAGCCCGAGAAGGCCAAGGCGGCGCTCAAGTGGGCGGTCGGCGAGATGGAGGCCCGCTACCGGCGCCTGGCCGGCGCGACGGCGCGCAACATCAAGGGCTTCAACGAGACCCGGGCCGATCCGGCCGACCGGATGCCGTACATCGTCATCGTCATCGACGAGCTCGCCGACCTGATGATGCGCGAGGGCAAGAACGTCGAGGATCCGATCGTCCGACTGGCCCAGAAGGCCCGCGCCGTCGGGATCCACATGGTCCTCGCCACGCAACGCCCGTCGGTCAACGTGGTCACCGGGCTCATCAAGGCCAACTTCCCGAGCCGGATCGCGTTCGCGATGGCGTCCCAGATCGACTCGCGCACGATCCTCGACACGCCCGGCGCGGAGGACCTGATCGGGCGCGGCGACATGCTCTACCAGCCATCCGACCTGCCGCGCCCCATGCGGCTCCAGGGCGTGTTCGTGTCGGACCCCGAGATCGCGAAGGTCGTCCAGCACTGGAAGGACCAGATCGACGATCCGCACTACGACATGTCGATCATCGAGACCGGTGACGAGAGCACGGGCAAGGCCTCCGACATCGAGCGACGAGGAGGCGGATCGGCTCCTGCCGGATGCCGTCGAGGTGATCAGGGAGTACGATCGGGCCTCCGCTTCGCTGCTCCAACGGCGTCTGAAGGTGGGCTATGCGCGGGCGGCGCGGATGATCGACCAGCTCGAAGCGCGCGGCTACATCGGCGCGTTCGACGGTTCGAACGCCCGGGCGGTGCTCCGACGCGACGGGGTGGCGCCGGCAGGGACCGGGGACGAGCTCGACGGGGAAGACGGATGACCACGCGGGACCAGTCAAGCGAGCGGTCGGGGGTGGACCGGGGGGTCACCTCGCGGACCGTCGCGCCCGACTACGGCCCGAGTCTGCCAGAACGTCTGTTCGCCGCGCGCGAGCGGAAGGGCGTCGACCTGTACCGCGCCGAGCGCGACACGAAGATCCGTGCCCGCTACCTGGCTGCCCTCGAGCGCGGCGACTACAAGGAGCTGCCGGGCGCGGTCTACACGAAGGGCTTCCTGCGCAACTACGCCCTCTACCTCGGGCTCGATGCCGACGACGTGCTGCTGCAGTGGCGCCGCGAGCGCGGGATCGTCCGCGAGGCGGAGCCCGTCATCGTCGTCCCGAAGGCGATCGTGGCGCCGCGCAAGGGGCTCACCTTCTCGCCCGCGGTCGTCGTAGCCGCGCTCCTGACCGTGGCCGTGGTCGCGTTCGGTGCCTATCTCGTCATGCAGATCCTGCGCTACGCGGAGCCGCCGACCATCGCGCTGACGCAGCCCCGCCAGGCCGTGATCGACGTCGACGAGGACACAAGCTCGTACGTGCTCCGCGGGACGTCGATCGCGGGGGCGACGGTCGCCATCGTGTCACCGAGCTGGGAGCAGCCGCTCCACGTGAGCGCGGACACGAACGGCAAGTGGACCGCCGAGGTCGACCTTCGACGCGGTCGGAACCAGTTCGACATCAGTGCGACGGACCCGGAGACCCAGAAGAAGTCCGATGAGACGAAGCGGATCTTCATCACCGTGCCGTTCCGCGCGATCGAGACGCCGACCCTCGCGGTCGACCAGCCCGGTGACGGCGCCACGTTCCAGAACGGCGCCATCCCGATCCAGGGCACGACCACCAACGCAACGAGCGTCGTCGTGACCGCGACCTACCAGGGCCCGGCAGCCGGCAACGCGAACCCGACCACACCGAAGAACCCGGCCCCGGTCACCGTCAACGTCGGGGAGGACGGTGCCTTCAACACGCCGTACGAGCTCACGACCGGTCGCTGGTCTCTCACCGTCACCGCGTCGAACGCGGAAGGCAAGACCCAGTCGCACACCCGCGTGGTCACCGTCGCCTACAAGGGCGTGAACCTCGTCGTCGAGATCAAGGGCGGCCGTGCCTGGATCAAGGTCTGGATCGACGGCAAGGTCGACAAGGAGATCGGTTCCGCGGGCAAGGTGATCGCCAACGGTCGAACGCTCACATTCACGGGCAGGGACTCGGTCGAGGTGCGGACAGGGTCATCGGGCGTCACGCGGTTCACGCTGAATGGCACGAAGCTCGGTGCGCTGGGTCGATCCGGCACGCCCGAGACGTGGCTGTTCGAGCCACCGACCGACCCACAGAAGACCGCGCGGCGCTGACGAGGAGATTCGCGTGGCCGACCCGGAGCTGGCCGCCCTGGCCGAACGCCTGCAGGCCGGCATGCTCGACGCCGGCTGGACGCTCGCGACGGCCGAGTCCTGTACCGGGGGCCTCGTGGCGCACGCGATCACCGAGGTGAGCGGGTCCAGCGGGTACTTCCTGGGCGGCTTCGTGACCTACGCGAACGAGGTCAAGCGCGACCAGCTCGGCGTCCCCGAGGAGGTGCTCGCGGCCCACGGCGCCGTGTCCGCGCAGGTCGCGCGTGCGATGGCCGAAGGCGCGCGGTCGCGGCTTGGCACGAACGTCGGCGTCGCGATCACCGGGATCGCGGGACCGGACGGAGGGACTCCCGAAAAGCCCGTTGGGCTCACGTACGTCGCGGTCGCCGATCCGCAGGGTGTCGACGTGCGGCGGCATCTGTGGACCGGCGATCGAGCTGCGAACAAGCAGGACAGCGCGCGGGCGGCGCTCGAGCTGCTCCTCGAGCGCGTCGGCAAGAAGGGCGAAACGGACGACGTTCCCGGCACGACCGCGTGACCCGCGACGCAACGAGGGTCGGTGCGGGTCTCGCAGCGGCTCGACCGGCTCGACCGATCCGGCCCGGCGAGCGGATCCACGTGGTCGGCGCCGCCGGAGCGGGCGCCAGCGCAGCCGCGCTGCACGCCTCGTACGCGGGTGCCGACGCCAGCGGCTGCGATGCCGGCGGCCCGTCGCAGTACACGCCCCCGCTGGCTGCCGCCGCGATTCCCGTGGCCTGGGAACACGACGCGGTGCATGTGACCGCGGGACAGCCCGACCGTCTCGCCGTCACGAAGGCGCTGACCGCGATCGACCCCGACCACGCCGAGCTACGGGCAGCACGCGACCACGCCGTGCCGATCGAGCCGTGGCAGCAGGTCGTGGCCGACGCGGCCTTCGGTCGCACGTTGATCGGCGTCGCCGGCACGCACGGGAAGAGCACGACGTCCGGCTGGCTGGTCCACGCTCTCACCGAGGTCGGCGTTGACCCGGCTGCGTTCGTCGGCGCGTTGCTGCCCGCCGGCATCACGGGCGGCATGCCGGCCACAGCCCGGCGGGGGAGCGGTCCGTTCATCGTCGAGGCGGATGAGTACGCCGGGAACTTCGATGCCTACCGACCCGACGTGATCGTCCTCACCTCCATCGAATGGGACCACCCGGACGTCTTCGCCGACACCGACGCCGTGTCGGCCGCCTTCGAGGCCTGGATCCGCGCCGCCGCCCGGGACCGGGACCGCGACGGCATGGACCGCCCGGTCCTCGTCGCGAACGTGGCCGACGAGGTCGTTGCCGCGCTCTGCAGGCGGCTTCGTCCGGACTGGCCCGGGCGGCTGCTGGTGACCGCGGTGGTGGACGCTCCATCCCAGCGACTCGATGGCTACGTGCGCGGACTCTCGGACGAGTACGGCAGCGACGACCCGGCCGGTGTCCTGCTCGGTCGCATCGTCAGCGAGGAACGGGATGGCACGGCCGTCGAGCTCGTGGGCCGGGCCGTCGTGGGCGAGCCGGGCCGTGTCCGCCTGCCGACAGCCGGCAGGCACAACGTCGCCAACGCGCTCGGCGTGATCGGCGCGGCCCTTGTCGGGGGCGGCTGGAAGGGGCAACCGGGAAGGTCGATCCCGCTTCCGGATCTCCTCGGTGCCGTCGCCTCCTTCCCGGGCGTCGGTCGCCGGCTCGAGCGCAAGGGCGAGGCGGCCGGCGTGGTCGTGTACGACGACTACGGCCACCACCCGACGGCGATCCGCGCCACGATCGCGGCAGTCCGCCAGCGCGAACCAGGGCGGCGGCTCTGGGCGGTCTACGAGCCGTTGACCTACCACCGGACCGCGGCGCTGCTCGGCGAGTTTGCCGACGCGCTGGTCACGGCCGATGCGGTTGCGATCGCGGACATCTGGGCCGGTCGGGACCCGGACACGACCGTGGCGTCAGCGGCGGGCCTCGCCGACGCCGTCGCCCGCCGACGGCCAAGCATCGAGGTGACGGCGCCCGGATCGGTCGAGGACACCGCCGCATGGCTTGCCAGCGCGGTTCACCCTGGCGACGTCGTCCTGGTCATGGGCGGTGGCCGAAGCTACCGGATCGGCGAGCTGCTGCTCGAACGACTCGCGGACCGCTGACCGGCCCTCGTCGTGCGCCACCCGGCGCGGTTCCGGGCATACTTGCCCCACGCAGCAGTGACCCATCGAGGTCGAGCGCGCGTCGAGCGCCACGCGGTGCCGGCAGTCCCGCCGCACACCACGGATCGGTCGCGGGCGGTGCCCGATCGTGTCACACGACATCGCGACGCCGGGCGCGCGATGCAGAGGAGGTTCGATTGGCAGGCGAGAGTTCGTTCGACGTCGTGAGCGACTTCGATGAGCAGGAGCTGCGCAACGCGCTCGACCAGGTCCGGCGCGAGGTCCAGCAGCGGTTCGATTTCAAGGGCGTGACCGTCGACCTGACGCAGGGCAAGGAGGAGCTCACGCTCCTCACCGACGACGAGTACCGGGCCACCGCCGTCAAGGACCTCCTCGAATCCAAGGCGATCCGGCGCAATCTCTCGCTGAAGATCTTCGACTGGGGCAAGGTCGAGCCGGCCGGGGGCAACAAGGTACGGCAGGTCATCGGCCTGCGCCGAGGTCTGCCCGAGGAGCTCGCGAAGCGGCTCACCAAGCTGATCAGGGACGAGTTTCCGAAGGTCAAGTCGCAGATCCAGGGCGACGCCGTGCGCGTCTCCGGGAAGAGCAAGGACGACCTGCAGAAGGTGATCACGCGACTGCGCGAGCTCGACGAGGCGGTGCCGCTCCAGTTCCAGAACTATCGGTGAGGCGGACCGATGATGCCCGGCAGCAGGTATGCGCGGCTGGTGATGATCATCGTCGCGGTCGTCGTGGTGCTCGGTCTCGTGCTTGGCGCCGTCGTCTCGCCGATGTCGCTGTGACCGTGGTTCCAGGGACTGGTCGCGCGCCATGACCGACGAGCCGATGAACCCCGAGGACGTCGAGCCCGCTCCCGAAGGCGGCGACGCACCGGCTGTAGCGATGGCACTGTCCGAGGCTGAGCCCGAAGCGGCTGCCGAACCGGCGATCGCGCTCGAACCGGCGATCGCGCCCGAAACCGAGGGGGCTCCCGAACCCGAAGCGGCGCCGGGGCCGGAGGACCGCACCGCGGGCGAGACGTCGGCGCCCCAGGAGCTCGGGAAGCCGCCCCAGGCAGCTGTGGATGTGGTGCCCACCGAGACGGCCGTCGGGCCAGAAGCCGCATTCGAGCTCGAGCCCGAGCCCGAGCCGCGAACCGTTGGTCGCTACATCGCCGATGCGCTCCGGGCGGCAGGCGTCCGCTACGCCTTCACCGTGCCGGGTGAGAGCTTTCTCGGCCTGCTCGACGCCCTTGGCGACGCGGGGATCCGGGTGGTGGCAACCCGTCACGAGGGGGGTGCCGCGTTCATGGCCGAGGCATACGGACAGCTGACCGGTCGGCCGGCCGCCTGTCTCGGGACGCGCGCGGTCGGGGCCGCAAACCTGGCGATCGGGATCCATACCGCGCGCCAGGACTCGACCCCGATGTTCGCGCTCGTCGGTCAGGTCGAGCGAGCGTCGCGCGGGCGGGAGGCGTTCCAGGAGGTCGACCAGGTCAACACCTTCGGAGGTGTCGCCAAGTGGTCGGCCGAGCCCGACAGCCCGTCCGCGATCGTGCCGGCCGTGCAGCAGGCGGTCCGGGAGGCCCTGGGCGGCCGACCCGGCCCGGTGCTCCTGTCGCTGCCCGAGGACCTGCTCGACGAGCCGATGCCCGCGGACGCCACGATCGACGCGAGCCGGCCGCCCGCCCCCCGCGCCACCGACGCAGACATCCGTGCGGTCCTGCACCTGCTCGCCGATGCCGAGCGGCCGCTGATCCTCGCCGGGGCAGGGGTGCTGCGGGCGCGCACATCGACCGACCTGACCCGGTTCGCCGACCTCCTGCGTGTCCCGGTCATCGCCTCGTGGCGGCGTGGTGACGTGATGTCGAACGAGCACCCGCTGTACCTCGGGATGGCCGGGCTCGGCGCGCCACAGGCGGTCAGGGGTCGGATCGAGTCGGCCGATGCGTTGCTCGTGATCGGCTCCCGGCTGTCGGAGCCCACGACATTCGGGTACCAGCTGCCCGCATCCGGCACGCGCTGGGCGCACGTCGATCTCGACACGACTCGGCCCGCAGGCCTTCCCGCCCCGGATCTGGCGATCGCCGCCGATGCCCGAACGTTCCTGCGCGCAGCGATCGACCGGCTCCTGAACCATGCCGTGCTCGACGCCGCGTCGGTCGACCGGCGCGTGGAACGCAACACCGCGGACCGGGCCGCGTGGGAAGCGGCAACGACCCTCGATGACGGGGAGTGGAACGGCCCGGGCGTGCACCCCGGCCGGGCGGTCGCGACGCTGCGACGCCTCCTGCCCGACGACGCGATCCTCACGAGCGACGCCGGCAACTTTGCGGGCTGGTTCAACCGCGGCTTCCGGTTCCGTCGACCTGGGACCTTCCTCGGGCCGACGTCCGGCGCCATGGGCTACGGGCTTCCCGCCGCGATCGCCGCCGCGCTCGTCCATCGCGACCGACCCGTCGTGGCGGTGGTCGGGGATGGCGGCCTGGCGATGACGATGGCCGAGCTCGAGACCGCCGTGCGAGAGCGGGCACGGGTGATCGTCCTCGCGTTCGACAACGAGCGGTACGGAACGATCCGAATGTGGCAGGAGCGTCGCGGCACCGGGCAGGGCGTCGCGACGGAGCTGGGCCCGATCGACTTTGCCGCCGTCGCGCGAGCGGTTGGTGCCCGTGGCGTCAAGGTCGAGCGTGATGACGAGCTCGAGCAGGCACTCCGCCAGGCACTGGCCGCCGACCGACCGACCGTCATCCACGTTGCGCTCGACCGGGCGTGGGTGTCGGTCGACGAGCGACCGGGGGCATGAGGACGACCTTCCACCTGGTGCCCGAGGCAGCCTGGCGGGCGCGCCGGTCAGACGAACCGTACGAGGCCCCCTCCCTGGCGTCGGAAGGGTTCATCCACTGCACGGATGGCGTCGAGGCGATGGTCGCCACCGCAAATCGCTTCTACAGCGATGATCCCCAACCGTTTCTCGTCCTCACCGTCGACCTCGACGGGCTCACCGTTCCGTGGCGCTACGACGAGCCCGGCTCGCCGTTCCCGCACATCTACGGCCCGATCGATCCGCGGGCCGTGCTCGCGGAAGCCCCAATCGAGCGTGCGCCCGAGGGCCGGTTCATCGGCTTCGACGCCTGAGGGTCAGCCCGGCAGGCGGGCCGTCACCGAGAACGACAACGGGATCCGGCCACGTTCCTCCGGGAGCGCATCCCCGTGGCCGCCCCACCAGTCGACCGGATGTTCGGCAAGCTGCTCCAGCTGCAGGCCCGCACGTAGGAGCGCGGTGACGATCTCTCCGAGTGTCCACGCGCGAGCGAACTTCCAGCTCTGATCCCGCTCGTCGAGCGAAAGGCGGTCGATGTACTCGGGCGCCCAACCACGGGAGGCTTCCGGGCCGGCGAAGTAGTCGTAGTCCGTGGCGATCCAGTGGCCACCTTCATCGACATCGAAGAGCCACTCGGCCGGGTGGCCGTCGAAGATCACGAGCCGGCCCGAGGGTGCGAGCAGCCGAACCAGCACGGATGCCCAGGCATCGAGATCCTGGAGCCAGAACAGGGAGCCGCGACCCGTGTAGACGAGATCTGCCGTGCCATCGAGCTCGTGTGGCACCTCGAGCACATCGGCCAGGATCCACCGTGCCGGCGCCCCCACGGCCTCACTCAGCGCACGGGCGAGCTCGAGCATGCGCGGACTGAAGTCGACCCCGACCACCTCCTCCGCGCCGAGGTTCCAGATCGAGAGCGTGTCCCGACCGGCGGCGCACTGCAGGTGAATCGCCCGCCGGCAGCGACCGCGCAGGTCGCCGATCAGCTCGGTCTCGATGGGGAACAGGTTCGACCCACCGGATCGGATGAGCTCGATGGCCTCCGGGAGCCAGCGCTCGTACCGTTCCGCGGCCTCATCCCATGCCGCCTGGTTCGCCCGGTGCATCCGGGCCACATCCGCGCGTTCTTCTTGGGTCGCGGGGCGCACATGCAGGAGCTCGTCGGCGGAAGGTTCCATGGCGCGACCGAGTCTACGCGGACGGACGCCCGGCAAAGGCTTCGCTCAGCGGGTGGCGCCGATCCGGTCCATCCGCCGCGACTGGGCGACGAGGAGGCCGATGACGGTGAGTGCCTGCATGGCGGTCTCGTCACCACGCGCGTGCACGACGAGCGGCCGATGGCCGCCCCGGAACGCGATGACCACGTCGCCCTCGACACCGGCCGGGCCGACCTGCGTGATCGCGCCGTAGTCCCACGCCTCCACATGGTCGCCGCTGCGGGTCAGGAGGCGGCGATCCGTGGCCAGCAGGGTCAGGGTCGGCAACGCCAGGGTCGCCCAGACGGCCTCGCCGGGCTGCAGCTCGGGAAGCAGTGGTGATGCGGAGGACGCTGTGGTGTCGGGCATGGGTCCTGTGCTCGCGGTCGTGGCGGGCACGGACACCAGTCCTACCCGCGCGGTCGGCTGCTTGAGGATCGGGGGCGAACGTTGCCGGCCGTGCGTCGGAACCGCGCATCGACATTTCAGAACCGTTGCGGGGGGGCAGCCTGCATGACCCCTTGCCGAGCCCGTTCGTGCACGCGACCTCCCGAACCGCGAGGCTGCCGCAAGGTGGTGCGGTGCTCGTTGTGGCGGGCACGAAAGGGCGGGTGCTGCACTGTCTGGTGGGCAAACACAGCAACCAACACGCTCGCAGCAGCCCAGCTGCAAGCTACGAAGGGAGCGGATATGTCGATCATTGCATGGCTGGTTGTCGGCGCTATTGCCGGCATCCTCGCGGGATACTTCGTCACGGGTGACGAGGGCCTCGGCATCGTGGGCCGGATCCTTCTCGGGATCATCGGCGCGGTCGTCGGCGGGTTCGTCGCAGGTCTCATCACCGGCGACGACTACACCACGGGGATCAACATCCCGACCATCATCGTTGCGACCATCGGCGCGATCATCGTCGTCGTGGGGTACAACATGCTCGTGGGACGGAACCGTACGGGTCGCGGAGCAGTCTGACCGACCCGCACACGAGAAAACCCGAACAGCGCCCGAGGCATCAGCCGCGGGCGCTGTTCTCATTTCTGGGCCGTCATCTCGCATCCCGCCGCGAACGCCTCGCCGAGACGCGAGCCGAGGAGGATGACGGAAGCCGCCGGGGGTGGCACGAGGCATGACATGGGCTACGCCTGGCGCTCGAACGCGGACGGAACCGCAGAGGCGGTCGAATGCGATCCATTCGCGGAGGTCGTCTACGAGAACGACCAGGTTCTCGTCGTCAATGTCGCCCGCGGCGTCCTGCCTGACCTGGAGCTCGAGAACGCCCTCGTCGATGCGCTCGCACTGAGCGAGCATCGTCCCGACGCCGAGCACGCGATTGCCGCGGCCGCAGTCTGCGTTCGGGTTCGAACTCCATCCGGGCGAAGCCACCGGGCAGCATGCCCTGACGATCGCGCCGAGCGAGGTCTCCGCGCCGGTCGCGATGACCCAGTCGCGCTAGACGACCGGTGGGTCGGCCAGCTCGCGTTGCACGGGGTCGCCTGAACCGCCACACTCGAGCCCGTGCTGATCCAGGTCGTCTTCGACATCGTGGTCGTCGTCGCCCTCGCCTGGTTCTGGGCGCGCTACGCCCGCCCGGCCCTCATCATGCTTCGCGTAGAGCCAGTGGCCCTTCGCCTCGGCCTCGGCGCGACGATCGCGGCGATCGCGGCCACGGTGCTGCATGCGATCGCGACGCTGACTACCACGGCTGTGGACGCGGCCGCGTGGGTCCGAATTGCAGGCGGCCTTGCGTGGATCATCGTGGTGGGCCTCGGGTACCCGCGGTACGGGTTTCTCCGCCATCTGACCGGCACGCGCGGACGCGAATCCTAGGCTCGGCTGCCACGCGCACCTCTGGCACACTGCCCCGATGATGCTCGATCCTCGGGCCGGCCAGCCCGCCGATCCGGCCTCGCTTGTCGACGTCGACAGCCTGATCGGGGCGTACTACGACGACGATCCCGATCCGTCGGTCGCGGGCCAGCGGGTGGCCTTTGGGACATCCGGCCACCGCGGCTCTTCGCTCCGGACGTCGTTCAACGAGGCGCATATCGTCGCGGCGAGCGCGGCCGTCGCTCGCTACCGGCGGGCCCACGGCATCGATGGGCCGCTGTTCCTCGTGCGCGACACGCACGGTCTCTCCGAGCCGGCGCTGCGGACCGCCCTCGAGGTGCTCGCCGCCGACGGTGTCGATGTCATGCTCGACGTCGCCGACCGGACGGCTCCGACCCCAGCGCTGTCGCACGCCATCCTGACGTACAACCGTGGTCGCAGGACCGGGCTTGCCGACGGGATCGTGGTCACCCCATCGCACAACCCGCCCGAGGACGGGGGCTTCAAGTACAACCCGCCCAACGGCGGCCCGGCCGACACCGATGTGACGGGCTGGATCCAGGACGAGGCGAATCGCCTCCTGGAGCGCGGCGTCGGATCGGTCCCGCGGACGGCCTTCGTCGCGGCTCGATCCGCTGCCCGGACCTACGACTTCGTGGCCCGCTACGTCGACGACCTGGCATCGGTGCTCGACATGGACGCCGTGCGTGCGTCGGGTCTGCGACTCGGGGTCGATCCGATGGGCGGCGCGAGCATCGACTACTGGCCTGCCATCGCGGAGCGCTACGGGCTCGACCTGACCGTGACCAACGACGTCGTCGACCCGACCTTCGGCTTCATGACCGTCGACTGGGACGGCCGCATCCGGATGGACCCCTCCTCACCGCACGCCATGGCGCGGCTCGTCGAGCTGCGCAACCGGTTCGACGTGGCATTCGGCAACGATGCGGATGCCGACCGGCACGGCATCGTTACGCCGAATCACGGGCTGTTGAACCCCAACCACGTGCTCGCCGCCGCCGTGCAGTACCTGTTCGGGGGCGGCCGCGACTGGCGACCGGATGTCGCCGTGGGCAAGACGCTCGTCTCGAGCGCGATGATCGATCGCGTGACCGCGGACCTCGACCGCCGGCTGCTCGAGGTCCCGGTCGGCTTCAAGTGGTTCGTCCCGGGGCTCGTGGACGGGACGGTCGGCTTTGGCGGCGAGGAGAGCGCCGGTGCGTCGTTCCTGCGTCGTGACGGCACGGTCTGGACTACCGACAAGGACGGGATCATCGCGTGCCTCCTCGCGGCGGAGCTCACGGCGCGAACGGGACGGGACCCGGGTGCGGCATACGAGGCGCTCACGGAGCGTTTCGGCGCACCAGCCTATCGGCGGATCGACGCGCGCGCGACACCCGCCCAGAAGGCCGTCCTCGCAAAGCTCTCCCCAGATGCCGTCACCGCGACGACGCTCGCTGGCGAGCCGGTGACTGCCGTTCTCACGACCGCGCCCGGTAACGGTGCCGCGATCGGCGGACTCAAGGTCGGGACCGAGAGTGGCTGGTTCGCGGCGCGTCCGTCGGGCACGGAGGATGTCTACAAGATCTACGCCGAGAGCTTCCAGGGCGAGGAGCACCTCGGCCGCCTCATCGACGAGGCGCAGGAGCTGGTCGGCTCAGCGTTGCGGACGGCGACGGGCTAGAACCCGGCCGTTCAGGCGGTAGTGTCTGTGCGGGCGTCGCGTCCGGGAATGCCCAGCTGTGCAAGCGCAGCGGCGAAGCCCTCGAGGTCCGCAACCGTCACGTACAGCGCCCGGGGTCGGAAGGTCAGGAGCGGGACGGGCTCGTGGAAGTCGAGCCGGACGCCGCCCCGGTGATTTCCGCCAAAGGTGAAGTCGCCATGCCGAACGCTCCGCCGAAGGCCGATCGCGGTGAGCCAGCGCCACGGTCCCTCGATCCTCCACGAGGCGATGTTCGAGACGGGCGTCCGCACGGTGGACCAGCCGAAGCGAGCCACCAGGTCGTGGTCAAGGTCCACGAACGCGGTCTCCTCGCGCGCGCCGAACAGCCGAAGGATCGGCCAGGAACGAGGCCCGAGCCGGATCGGAAAGCGTCGGGTGGCGGTCGCGGAAGCAGTCACGGCGTGTTCCTGTTGCGGCTGGCAGATCCCTGAATACGTCTGATTGTGCCCGGCATGCGCGGTTCCGTCCTCCCACGTAGAACTCCTACCTTGTCAGTAGAGGATCGACATGGCAGACTGCGCCGCGATGCCACAGATCATCCACCACGAGATCCCGTGTTCGTGTTGCGCTGCCGCCGAGTGGGGCGGACGGTGTACCTGAGCGCGGGCGGCGTCTGACGACCCGCGCACCCGACACCGTCACCCCTGCTCGCAGGGGTTTTTTGATGCCCGGTCTCGTCACGAGGAACACCGACCCCATGTCCACGCTCCACCTGGTCGCCCCCACCGCGGGTACCGCGATCACGACCACCGAGCTGCTCGAGCGGCTCGAGGATCCCAACCTCACCATCGTCGACGTCCGCCCGCTGGCCGCCTACAACGGCTGGCGCCTGCAGGGCGAGGCACGCGGTGGCCATATCCCCGGCGCTGTCGCATTCCCGACGGCCTGGCTCGAGACCGTCGACGCCCCCGAGATCGACCGGCTTCTCCGTTCCAAGGGCGTCGAGATTGGCCGCAGCATCGTCGTGTACGGGCACGACCCCGACGATCCCGTTCCGGTCGCCGTGCGCCTCCTCCAGGCCGGTCTCGACGACGTGCGGGTGTACGAGGCGGGCTCGACGGCCTGGGCGGCCGACGACGCGCTGCCGCTCGAGCGCCTGCCGAACTACGACAAGCTCGTGCACACCGCCTGGCTCGCCGAGCTCCTTGCCGGCAGCCGGCCCGAGGCCGCCCCGGTTGGGCGCCACCTGCTGTTCCACGTCAACTTCGGTGTGCCCGAGGAGTACGAGGAGAGCCACATCCCGGGCGCCTTCTATCTCGACACGAACTGGCTCGAGGACCCGGCAGACTGGAACCGTCGCTCGCCGGAGGCCCTCGAGGCAGCGCTCCGCGAACTCGGCATCACCGCCGACACGACGGTGATCCTGTACGGCCGTGACACCGAAGGAGATGCCAACGAGAAATGGCCGGGGCGTCGTGCCGGGCAGATCGCCGCGACCCGCGCTGCCCTGATCCTGCGCTACGCGGGCGTGGACGACGTGCGCCTGCTCGATGGCGGGTTCGACTGGTGGGTGGCGGCCGGGAACCCGATCGAGACAACCCTGCGCGAGCCGGTACCCGTGCCCGCGTTCGGGGTGCAGATCCCGCTTCGGCCGGAGCTCATCGTTGACATTGGCGAGGCCAGGGAGATCGTGGCCGACCCGGCTGGTGCCGCGCTCGTGAGCGTGCGGACGTGGCGGGAGCACATCGGGCGGGTGAGCGGCTACAACTACATCGGACCGGCGGGCCGGATCGCCGGTGACGTCTGGGGCAACTGCGGCAGCGACGCCTATCACATGCAGCACTACCGGAACGTGGACAACACGATGCGCGCATACCCCGAGATCACGGCCAACTGGCGCGACGCCGGGATCACGCCCGACAAGTGGGTCGCGTTCTACTGCGGAACGGGCTGGCGGGCGAGCGAGACGTGGTTCTATGCCTGGCTGCAGGATTGGCCGCGGATCGCCGTCTACGACGGGGGCTGGTTCGAGTGGAGCCAGGACCCGATCAACAACCCGATCGCGGTGGGCGAGCCGCGCGACGAGTTCGCGGCCTGACCGACGGGGTGGGGGAGGCCGCCGGCTGTCCCCACCCAGCCCACCGGAAGTGCCCCGGGTTCCGGCTGCTATCGTCGGACCCATGACGATCGAGATCCGACGAGTCCGCGACGACGAGCTCCCGGCGTATATCGACGCGCTCTCGACGGCGTTCCTCGATCGCCCCGACGTGGAGCGTGTTGCCGCCGAGCTGCGCACGATGTGGGACCTCGAGCGCGCATGGGCCGCGATTGACGGCGGCCGCGTCGTCGGCACCTTTCGGTCATGGGGGACGGAGATCACCGTTCCCGGCGGTGGACGCCTGCCAGCGGCGGCGGTCTCCGGCGTGACCGTCCTCCCGACCCATCGGCGGCAGGGGCTCCTCCGCCGGCTGGTGGACCACGAGCACGGCGCCATGCGGGATCGCGGCGAGGCTCTCTCGATCCTGCATGCGTCGGAGTACCCGATCTATGGGCGGTTCGGCTACGGCATGGCCGTCCGCGAGGCAACCTGGTCGGTGGAGACGGACAACCCCGCGTTTCACGGAACGGCCGCCGGCTCGGTGGAGCTGGTCCGGCCGGACGGTGGGGTGCGAACGGACCTCGAAGGCGTCTTCGAGGCGTGGCGCGCCCGCCAGCCCGGGGAGATCCGGCGGCGGCCCGTCAGCTGGGAGTTCGAGCTCGGCCTGCGCGAGGAGTTCTGGGGCGAGTCGTGGAAGGGGTTCGTGGCGCTCCACCGCAGCCCGGCCGGGACGGTCGACGGGTACGCCCGGTACCACGCGAAGGACGCCTGGCAGAATTGTCAGCCGAGGGGCACGCTGCACGTCGACGAGCTGCACGCGCTGACCGACGACGCGCAGGCCGCCCTGTGGCGGTTCCTTGCCCACATCGACTGGGTCGCCACGGTCCGGGCGGAGCGACGCAGCCCGTCCGATCGGCTGCCGTGGCTGCTCGTCAACGGCCGTGCGGCGAGCATGTCGGACGTCGGCGACGGGCTGTGGCTCCGCATCCTCGACCTCCGGCGCGCGCTCACGGCACGGACCTACGAACGCGAGGGCCGGCTCGTGCTCGAGGTCGTGGACCGCGAGGCGGCAGCCGGGCGAACCCGGGTGGAGCTCGATGCGGGACCCGCAGGAGCCGAGTGCCGGCCGACCGACACGGTCTCTGGACCTGACGATCGACATCTCTGCCGTCGGGGCGGCATTCCTGGGCGGCAGCCGGCTGAAGGACGCCGTCCTTGCCACCGGCGTCGACGAGCATCGCGCGGGCGCCCTCGCAGTTGCCGACGCGCTGTTCCGGACGGCCGACGAGCCGTGGTGCTCGACGTTCTTCTGATCACGTTCGCCACAGCGACCCGGGCTTGAGTGGACGTCGGGCGTACGATCACGGGGGGAGGCGGCAGCGGTCGCTGGAGGGCGTGTGATCGTCCGGTCCTTCCGGGGGGTGGTGGTTCGCGGCGGCGACGCGGCGTTCTACGCGGTCGTCCGCGATCGGCTGCGGGCCTTCCGGCAGGCACATGCCCTGGTCGAGAGCCACGTCGGCCGGCGGACGACGCCCGGGGGCGATCATTTCCTCATCACGACGTACTGGCCCGACTGGGACTCGCTGCACGCATGGGCAGGCGACGACATCATGCGACCGTGGGGCTTCGAGGAGCTGATGCCGTATCTCGCCAGCTGGGAGATCGAGCACTTCGAGGAGCTCGACCTCGCGGAGGGCCGCTAGGGGACGGGCGCATCCACGCGCCGCGAGGCGTGGACCTCGTCGCCGTGCTCCTCGAACCCGAAGCCTGCCTTCTCCAGCAGCCGGTGCATCCCGCCGTTCGCGGGTGAGAGGGTCGCGCGGACGACCGCGATGCCCTCCCGGGCCGCGACGTCCAGCGTGCACTCGAGAAGCGCGGTCCCGATCCCGCGACCCTGCCACGCATCGGTGACCACGAGCGACAGCGTGGCATCGTCACCCCGGGTTCGCGAGAGGCGGGCGACGCCGACGATCGACCCCGGGATGACAGGCTCGCTCTCGGCGGCCGTCTCGGCCACCAGCGCCATCTCGCGGTCGTAGTCGATGAAGCAGATCCGGGTCAGCCGCTCGTGGGCGGTGCGCTCGGCGAGCGCAAGATCCGTGCCGAAGTAGCGGGCGCGAACTGTCTCGCGCGACAGGGTCTCGTGGAACCGGACCATCGCCGGCTCGTCCTCGGGCCGGATCGGGCGGATCGGTGACCGCCGCACCTGTCCGGTCGCGGACCGTTCGCACGTACTGCGTCGGGTACGGGCGGATCGCGAGGCGGGGCAGGTCGGCGCCGTCCACGCTGGCGGGGTGCAGCACGACCCGCGCGTCGAGCGCGATCAGCCGCTCGGGCGAGGCCAGCAGCGGGTTGATGTCGATCTCCTTGATCCGCGGCTGCTCGACGACCAGCTGGCTGAAGCGGACCAGCAGCCTGGTCGAGCGCCTCGAGGTCGACCGGCTCGCGGCCGCGGACGCCCTGCAGCGCGTCGTAGATCTTCGTCTCGCTCCATCATCCGCCGCGCCAGCGTCGTGTTCAGCGGCGGCAGGCCCAGCGCGCGGTCGTTGAACACCTCGACCAGCTGGCCGCCCGATGCCGAACAGCAGCACCGGCCCGAACTGCGGGTCGAGGCTGCTGCCGACGATCAGCTCGTAGCCGTCGCAGTTGACCATCGGCTGGACCGTCACGCCCTGGAAATGCTCGAGCCCCGCGCTTGGCCGCCACCGACGCTCCGGATCGCGTCGAAGGCCTCGCGCACGGCGTCGGCGTCGCGCAGGTTGAGCCGCACGCCGCCGACGTCGGTCTTGTGCGTGATCGTGTCGGCTAGAGCTTGAGCACGACCGGATAGCCGATCGCGTCCGCCGCGGCCACGGCTTCGTCCGCCGTGTCGGCGATCGCGGTCTCGGGATCGGGATGCCGTAGGCCGCCAGGAGCTGCTTGCGACTCGAACTCGGTCAGCAGGGTGCGGCCCTCGGCCGCGACCGCGGCGATCACGCCGTCGACCTCTTCGCGGACACTGCCGCGCTCGGGCGGCCCGGGCAGCGATGGCGTCTCGTAGAGGCGCCGCAGGTTGTCGGCGTAGCGCCACATGTAGCTGAACAGCGCGCGCGGCGGTGTCGGGGTAGGCGAAGGTCGGGATGCCGGCCTCGGTTAAGGATCGCCTCGCCCGCGGCGACCTCCGCGCCGCCCATCCAGCTGGCCAGGACCGGCTTGCCGGCGATGTGCGCGTAGCCTGGCGAGTGCTCGGCGGTGCGCGGTCGGGTCGGTCATCGCCTGCGGCGTCAGGATGACCAGCAGGCCGTCGGTGTTCGGGTCGCTCGGCGGCGATCTCGAGCGCCTTGGCGTAGCGCTCCGGGGCCGGCGTCGCCGAGGATGTCGATCGGGTTGTCGTGGCTCCAGGCGGCCGGCAGGACGGCGTCGAGGCGCTCCATCGTCTCCGGCGGAGAGCTCGGCCAGCTCGCCGCCGCCGGCGATCAGCGCGTCGGTGGCAAGGACGCCGGGGCCGCCGGCGTTGGTCACGATCGTCAGGCGCGGTCCGGCCGGGCGGGGCTGCTTGGCGAGGACCTCGGCCATGTAGAACAGCTCGGCGATCGTGTCGACCCGCAGCACGCCGCCGCGCCGGAAGGCGGCGTCGAGCACCTCGTCGCTGCCGGTGAGCGAGCCGGTGTGCGAGGCGGCGGCCTGCGCGGCCTGGCGGTGCGGCCGGCCTTGATGACGATGATCGGCTTGGTCAGCGCCACCTCGCGCGCGGCCGAGAGGAAGGCGCGCGCGTCGCCGATCGACTCCATGTAGATGACGATGCTGTCGCGTGTGCGGGTCGTCGCCGAGGTAGTCGATCAGGTCGCCCCAGCCGACGTCGAGCATCGAGCCGATCGAGACGAAGGCGCTGAAGCCGACGTTCTCGCGGCAGGCTCCAGTCGAGGATCGCGGTCAGCAGCGCGCCGCTCTGGCTAGACGAACCCGACGTGGCCGGGCCGCGCCATGCCCGCGGCGAAGGTGGCGTTGAGCCCGTCAGCGGGTTCATCACGCCGAGGCAGTTCGGCCCGATGATGCGCATGTCGTGCCGCCGGGCCTTCTCGAGGATCTCGCGCTCCAGCTCGGCCCCGGCCGCGCCGATCTCCTTGAAGCCGGCGCGAGATGATGATCGCCGCCGGACGCCGGCCTCGACGCACTGCCCGATCAGCCCGGGCACCGTCGTCGCGGGCGTGACGATCACCGCCAGGTCGACCGGCTCGCGCGATCGCGGCGATCGTCGGGTAGGCCTTGATCCCCAGCACGGTCGGCCGGTTGGGGTTGACCGGGAAGACCGTGCCGCCGAACGGGCTGCGACATGAGGTTCCAGAGGATCGTCCGCCCGACGCTCCGGCTTCTCGGTGGCGCCGATCACGGCGACGGCGCGGGGCTGGAAGATCGCGTCGAGCGGGTGCCGCTCGACCCGCAGGATGTCCGATGACGGGTCCGGTGGCGTGATCAGATCAGGCATCCCAGGTCTCCAGAGCGTGTCCCCGTTGGGTGGTCGAGATGGTCGCGCTCGGTGTCGTGAGGTCCACGGTGAGCTCGGCACGGTCTCCGCCGTTCTCCCAGGCGAGGACGAGCCCCGAGCCGTTCGAGTGCACCTCGAGTGATCCGGCGAAGGCCGGATGGTCGTGCCGGAGCCGGACGAGCCGCACGAGCCGCCCGACGAGCGGATCGGCGAGCGCCGCATCGATCTCCTCGAGCGGGTAGTCGTGCCGGTTGATGGCCCGGCCCTCGCCCGTCGCCTGGACAGCTGCGTGATCGTTGAGGCCGCCAAGCAGCCCCACGTAGTAGACCTGCGGGATCCCCGGCGCGAAGAGCTGGATCGCACGGGCCGCGACGTACGCCTCGTCGTCGCCCATGGCTGACCGATACGTGCAGTTCACCTGGTGCGCATCGAACGTCGGATCGGGCAGGTGCGCCGTCGTGAAGAGACGGCTGACGTTGGCGCCTCGCTCGACGGCATGCGCCACGAGCTCGCGTGCCGCGTCCGGCGGGACCACCCCGTCGAGGTCCGGCTGGATCGGGATGCCGTCGTGGCTGTCGAGCGTCGTCACCTGGCGAGGCGGCGATGTGCGAAGGTGCTCGATCAGGGCGGCGGCGTTCCCGGTTCGGAACGTCTCGAGCACGAGGCCTGGCAGGACGAAGTCGTACACCCAGCAGCCTGTCGTCGCGAGGCGGTGCTGCAGCGGTCGGGCGGCATGCACCTCGGTGAGCAGCTCGATTCCGATCCCGTCCGCCACGGACCGGGCCCACGCGAGGAACTCGTCGATCTCCGGCTCCACCATGAAGCAGCTCGTGCCCGCGCGCTTGACGACGTAGCCAACGGCATCGAGCCGCACGAGTCGGACGCCATGGGCAGCGAAACGGGCAAGCTGCTCGGCCACGAACGCCCGGGCCGCAGGACTCGCGCTGTCGAGGTCGATCTGCTCCGACGGGTCATCCGGACCGAACGTCGTCCAGACGCGCTCCTCGGCGCCGGTGGCGGCAATCCGGTACGTCGACCACGGGCGTGGGCGGCGGAGGTGGATACGGGCGAGGTCCTCCGGCCGCGGGTCGCCGTCTGGCCAGACCTTGTCGAGCGTGAGGAACAGGTCGGCGGCGGCCGACTCGCGCCCGTGCTCCTCGAAGTCCCGAAAGGCCGGTGATCGGCGCGAGACGTGGTTGACGATGAGGTCGAGGGCGACGTCCTGCGCGTCCCCAAGGCGACGGACATCGGCCCATGCACCGAACGCCGGCTCGATGGTCTCGTACGTGATCGGCGCAAAGCCGCGATCTCCCGACGAAGGGAACGGCGGGAGGATATGCACGCCGCTGAAGAGACCCGCGAGACGCGTGCGCAGCACCTCGTCGAGTACCGCCAGGCTGCCCCCGAGCGAGTCCGGATAGGTGATCAGGTGGGGGCCGGCGCGCATGCGCTGACTGTCGGGGCGGACGGCCGCGCGCGCAACCGGTCCTGGTCAGTCCTGCTTCCGCGCGATGGCGCGGGCGAGCTCGTGCTTGTCCATCCCGGAGCGGCCGCGGATGTCGAGATCCTTCGCCCGCTTGTAGAGGTCGGCCTTCGAGTTCCCGATCACGTCGACGCCGCCGAAGGTCTCCGAGCCACTGTCGGTCGCGTCACGACCGCCCTTGGCCGCCTGGGGGTCGGACGGGCCCTTCTCGTCCTTCTCCTCCCAGCGATCGCCGACCTTCTCGAACGAGTGCTTCAGGGACGCAAACGCGGTTCGGTGGGCTCGCTCGCCCTCGCCATAGGACTCCACGGCGCTGTCGTGCGTCTTCGCCCATGTCTCCTGGGCCTTCTTGGGGGACCGCTTGAGCGTCCCCGGCATCTCCTTGCGGGCAGGCATGAGGCACCTCCAAATGGTCGCTCGACACTACCGCGCAGGAGAACGCGCTCAGACCGCAGGGCGGCGTCGTCCCGTATCAGACCGGTTGCATGCGCGGCTGACCGTGCCGCGGCATGGCATCCTCGCGAGGATGCGCCGCCCCACCGCCGAGGACCTGCGCGCCGCCGCCAACCAGGCGATCCCCGATCTGATCGCGCCGGACCTGCGCGTGCTGTTCGTCGGGATCAATCCGGGGCTGTACTCCGGCGCGACGGGGCTCCACTTCGCCCGTCCCGGCAATCGCTTCTGGCCGGCGCTCCACGGCGCCGGGTTCACCCCGCGGTTGCTCGCACCCGACGAAGGCGAGGTTCTCCTCGGGCTGGGCATCGGCATCACGAACATCGTGAACCGAACGACCGCCACGGCCGCCGAGCTCGACCAGGCTGAGCTGGTGGCGGGTGGACGCCGGCTCGAGGCCAACGTCGAGACGTATCGGCCCTGGGTCGTGGCCGTGCTTGGCGTGACGGCCTATCGCGCTGCATTCGGACGGGCAAAGGCCGTCGTGGGCCGACAGGCCGAGCGGATCGGCGAGGCAGAGCTTTGGGTGCTGCCGAACCCGAGCGGGCTCAACGCGCACTACCAGCTGCCGGGGCTGATCGAGCTGTTCCGCGCATTTCGCGAAGACGCCGGCCTTAGTAGGATCGCGACCGTGCAGCCCATCCCGCGCCCCGCGACGACGGACGACGTTTCCGCCATCACGGCGCTCGTTGCGGCCGCCTACGGCGGATACGAGCCGCTCATCGGTCGGACGCCGATGCCGATGCTCGTGGACTATGTCGTGGCGGTCAGCGACCACCAGATCTGGGTCATCGACGACGCCGGGGCGACCACGGGGCTCGCGGGCATCCTGGAGCTGGTCGTGGAGCCGGACCACCTCTGGATCGAGAACGTCGCGATCGCGCCCGAATGCCAGGGGAGGGGACTGGGCCGCCTGCTGCTCGAGCACGCAGAGACCGAGGCGCGCCGGCAGGGCCTCCAGGAGCTGGGTCTGCTCACCAACGAGCGCTACCTGACGAACATCGCCATGTACGAGCGCTACGGCTATCGGGAGACGCACCGCACGCCGCACAAGGGAACCGATCTGGTCCACTTCCGGAAGCGGCTCGCGCGCTGATCAACGCGTCGGGCGGTCACCTGGTGCGCGCCCGATCGAATCGAGCATGGTCTCGAACGGCTGCGCGACCCCGAATGCGTCCTGTGGCGGTCGCTGCGGTCGCGCTGCAACGGCCTGGGCCAGCTCGCGAGCCGCGCGATCGATCCGATCCACGAGCGAGGCGTCCGCGGGCACGCCTGCCTGACCCCAGTCCTCCGAGGCGGCGTAGACGGCAGTGGGGACAACGGCCGCAGCAAGGTAGGCGAACAGCGGTCGCAGGGCGTGTTCGAGCGCCAGCGAATGCCGCGCGGTTCCACCGGTCGCAGCGATGAGGACGGGCATCCCGGACAGTCCGTCGCGCTCCACGACATCGAAGAACATCTTGAAGAGCCCGCTGTACGAGGCGTTGAAGATCGGGCTCACCGCGATCAGCCCGTCGGCATGGCGGACGCTGTCCATGGCCGCCTGCAGCGTCGTGCCGGGAAAGCCCACGAGGACGTTGTTCGCCAGCTCGTGGGCATGCGCCCGAACCTCGATGACCTCGACCCGAGCATCGAGCCCGGCATCGGCCAGGTGTCGCTGCGCGGCGGCGGCAAGCCGATCGCCGAGCAGTCGCGACGACGATGGCTGGCTGAGGCCGGCGGTCACGACCACCAGCGAGCGGGGCGCCGTCATGCCGCTGCCGCGGGTCCGGTCATCGCCGGATCGCCGGCCGGAGCCGACGCATCGGCCGCCGCGTTCCACGCCGCCACGCGCGGATGCACGGGTGCCTCGGGCACGCCCGGCTTGCGCAGGGCCGCGAACTCGCGCCGGAGCACGGGCACGACGAGTGTGCCGAGCAGCTCGAGCTGCTCGAGCACGGTCTTCTGCGGCAGCCCGGCATGGTCGATCAGGAAAAGCTGACGCTGGTAGTCGCCGACGTACTCGCGGAAGCCGAGCGTGCGGTCGATGACCTCCTGCGGGCTGCCAACGGTGAGTGGCGTCTGCTCCGCGAAATCCTCGAGGGAAGGACCGCCGCCGTAGACGGGCGCCTTGTCGAAGTACGGGCGGAACTCGCGGATCGCGTCCTGGCTGTTCGGCCGCATGAACACCTGCCCGCCGAGCCCGACGATCGCGTGGTCCGCCGGTCCGTGTCCGTAGTGCTCGAACCGCTGCCGATACAGCTGCACCATGCGCTGGGTGTGCTCCTTCGGCCAGAAGATGTTGTTGTGGAAGAAGCCGTCACCGTAATAGGCGGCCTGCTCGGCGATCTCGGGGCTGCGGATCGAGCCGTGCCACACGAATGGCGGCACGCCGTCGAGCGGTCGAGGCGTCGAGGTGAAGCCGGTCAGCGGCGTTCGGAACTGTCCGCTCCAGTCGACGACATCCTCGCGCCAGAGGCGCCGCAGCAGCGCGTAGTTCTCGAACGCGAGCTGGATGCCGTTCCGGATGTCCTGCCCGAACCAGGGATAGACCGGCCCCGTGTTGCCGCGGCCCATCATGAGGTCCACGCGACCCTGCGCCACGTGCTGCAGCATCGCGTAGTCCTCGGCGATCTTCACTGGATCGTTGGTCGTGATCAACGTGGTCGCGGTCGACAGGATCAGGCGCTCCGTCCGCGCAGCGACGAAGCCCAGCATCGTCGTGGGGGAGGAGGGGACGAAGGGCGGGTTGTGGTGCTCGCCGAAGGCGACGACATCGAGCCCGAGCTGCTCCGCGCTGACCGCGAGCTCGATCATCGAGGCGATGCGCGCCTCCTCGCTGATCGTCGTGCCCGTGGTCGGGTCGGGCGTGACGTCGCCGACCGTGAAGATCCCGAATTGCATGTGAGCTCCGGCTCGTTGTTCGTGTCCGTGCCGTCCGGTCATGGTAGGCCTCTCGAGCCTCCAGCCATGCCCGAGGAACCGATAGCCCGTAAGATCATTATTAATTATATACAAAAGTTGCCCTTGCTGCACCTGGCCGAAGAAAGCATCAATGCACTGACTGCTATCGATTATTTACGTACTACTAATAATGTCGATATTATTTTCCTGGATATCAATATGCCCAACCTCTCCGGGTTAGAGTTATTGAAGATCCTCCAACCGCGACAACCTGTCATTTTGACTACCGCCTATTCAGAATATGCCGTTGAAAGCTACGATTTGAATGCCGTTGATTACCTGTTAAAACCTTTTTCCTTTGAACGGTTCACGAAGGCAGTTTACAAAGCGGTGGATGCCATCAAAAAGTCACAACCAAACGCCGTTATCAATAAAGATGAAAAAAAATCTCCGTTTTTCATCAAGTCTGATGGAAAGAATTACCCCGTTTTGATAGATGATATTTTATACTGTGAGGCGATGAAAAATTACACGATGGTAAGATTGAAGGATGGACAGAAGCTGATGCCGCTCATTCCGCTGTCGGGATTCGAGGTATTATTATCCGAGGCAGGGGCGATTTTATCCAGTCACATCGCTCTTTCTTGGTATCAAAAAAACACATAACAGCCGTTGCTGCTAACCAGGTAAGTATTAACAAATTTGAGATCCCCATCGGTGTACAATTCAAAGAAAAATTTTTCAGGGCAATTGGGATGAAGGATAACCCATAAGAACAATCGTAGCTATTCTTGAAAACGGCGAACCTGATAAATTCCAAATCAAATAGAAATCACCTGGGAACCATTTGGCCAGAATATTTGAATTGCAGCAGATTTATTGAGCTCCTGCATTCGCAATTCCCAAAAGACCCAAATACTTACGACAACGGTTCCGGTCGTGGCGAACTTCCGGCTGGTTTTGACTTATCATCAGGCAGCGGAATGAATTCCTTGTTATCGTTTGGGGGAAGGATAATTCTACCTTGTTTCCAATCTTCTTTTGCCTGTTCAATACGTTCTTTTCTTGAGGATACAAAATTCCACCAGATAAAGCGTTCACCTAAAGGCTCACCTCCTAATAGCATTAGTGTAGTGTTTTCTTTAGCAAGAATAAGTCGGGTCGACACCTTTGTTGAACACCAACATTTGTCCTGCGGTAATAGGTAATTCCTGATATCTCTACACTTCCTTTTGCAATATAAAATCCCCGTTCTGAATGTTCTTTTGGAAGCCGAATTTTGCTCCTTTCTCCAATACAACATGCAAATAAAATAAGTGGCGAGTTTGTTTTAACATTATTCTTCAATCCAAATGCATTGCCTGCTATTAATCGCATCCAAACTCCTTTATCAGTAAATACCGGTAGTTGTTCGGGAATGTAATTGTGAAAAGATGGTGCAGCCTCTTCATCTTTTTCTGGAAGCGCAACCCAGGTTTGTATCATTTCCAATCCTCCTGTGAGAGATGAAGGGTCTTCAAATCTTTCGGAGTGCGCAATGCCACTTCCTGCAGTCATCCAGTTCACTTCACCCGGACGAATTATTTGCTCAACACCTAAACTGTCTCTGTGTGTTACCTGCCCGCCAAAAAGATAGCTCACGGTAGAAAGCCCGATATGCGGATGAGGTAAAACGTCTAAGGAAGATGGTTCAGAAGGCATGTCTGTAATCGGTCCGGCATGGTCCATAAAAATAAAGGGTCCGACCATTCTTCTAAGGCGGAAAGGAAGAATGCGTTTTACTTTCACTGCTTTGCTAATCGCTGCTTCCCTTGCCTGAATTACGATGTCGAGCATAACCTCTGCCTTTTGATCCTATCAATATACGCAGAATATTTGAGGAAACCCTGTAAGCATGTAGTTCACTTGCTACAAAGACAGCATGAAAAAGTTTATCTTGAAGAGAAAATCATTTCTCAAAAAATGATGGCCTCAGAAATAATACTAGAGTTAAATAACGCAGATCAATTACTTATTGCCCGCGACTCCCTATTTTATGGTAAGACGTATGTTGAGTCCTGATGCCGAGGAATTCATTATTGAAGAGGCGACAATGGTTTCTTCCAAAAACCCAATCCATCTTAAGGTCTTTTTGCATACCTATGAAAATCGAAGGACTGACGAAATATCAACTGCTATTCATCGCCATTTTAACTACCGCCGACAAAAATCGGAAAGGCAAATCAAAAGGGTTTTGCGACTTGGATGGCGAGGTCTTTTGATCTCGGTTGTATTCTTTGGTATTCTCATTTCATTGACAGCTTTTGTAGCGAAGCTATGGCCGGAAGGAGGGTTTTCTGTTACATTCCGCGAAATACTTATTATTCTTGGATGGGTTGCCCTATGGCGACCTGTTGATTTCCTCTTATATGAATGGCGCCAATTCAAACGCGAAGTGAAATTATTTCGTAAACTGGAACAATGCAAAGTGGAAATTGTGGCCAGGGAAGTTGTGTAAATTGAAAATGACCGTATGACTGTACATTCTATTCAACGACTTAAAAAGAACAACCATGCAACAATATTCAAATCTTATTGAAGCCATTGATGGATTAAGGAAGGAAGGTTACACTGAAGATTTCAATCTTCAACAGCATTGCCTGGAATGCCGGGACAGGCAATACCGGATTTTTCATGATGAATTTGTCGTTGACAAATATTTCAGGTTTGATGTCAGCAGTGATGCCGCGGATCAAAGTATTATTTACGCAATTTCTTCCGAAAAATACGGGCTTAAAGGGATATTGATCAATGCATATGGGATCTATACAGAGCCTGTGACAAATGAAATGCTTAATAAACTACAAATTGCAGAATAATCTTTCAGGTAAATGATCATCCGTTTGCATGCCTGATTCCATTTGGCTTCAATTTGAACGAGAATACCTTTACCATACTCGCTTCCACAACTCTAAACAAACTTTTAATACATGAACCAACAACTACACGAAGAATCTGAACAAATGCGATTTCTCCTTTTTTCAGCCTCGTTAAGAAAGGATTCGCTAAACACCAAACTAATAAAATTGGCGGCCGAAGTTATTGAGAAAAATAAAGGCAAGGTCGATCTTGCCTATATGCATGAATTTGATTGTCCTTCTTTTAGCCAGGACCTGGAAGAGGACCACGCAATGCCAGCCGGTGCAATTGAGTTCCGAAAACGGTTATTAGAAACCGATGCATTCATTATATCTTCTCCTGAGTATAATGCTTCCATGCCAGGTCTTCTAAAAAATGCTATTGACTGGGTTTCGCGGTTTCGTCCGCAACCATTCAATGAAAAACATGCTTTGATTATGTCTGCTTCCCCCTCGATGGTAGGTGGCAACCGTGGACTCTGGTCCCTCAGGGTACCGTTTGAACACCTGGGTGCAAGAGTTTTTCCTGATATGTTTTCATTAGCAGTGGCTCATAAAGCGTTTACCAGTGATGCAACCCTTAACGATGCTATAGTAGCAAAAAGGTTTGAAGACAATATCATTGCTTTCATGAATCTTGCTGAAGCTGCTAAACGCTATCCTTGCCTGAAAAAAACCTGGGTAGAATTTTTAGGTGAGAAACCCGATCCCGTCACCGAACGTGTGGAGTAAATGAATTTAATGCTACATTAATCAATGTCGAAAGCACAGTGTTCCTTCCATCCCATAATTGGTAAAAAGGCAAGCGAGTTTTGCTCCCGCTTGCCGATATTTACAACATTAACCCTAAGTGATTTCCTACCCTATTCTCATGTTATGGCAGGTAAAATAAGTTGCAGCACCCCTGCACCACCGGAAGATCATGGAATACTTTGGTGTTGCTCAGCGATGCTGCAAATGACCTGGTAAAATTATTCACCTGACAAAATTGACCAGTACACTTTTGTTTCATATTCCATTTCTACAAATCCATTTTTGTTATGAAAAACGAACAGTTGCACCAGCGACGAGATCATGGTGTCATAGGAAGAATGACCTGGCAATGGAATGGCTGAAGAAGAAAGTAATAATCCCTTAATGCCGTCGAAGTCCAACCAGTGCCGGTGCGGGAAAGATTGAAAATGTATTTCACTTCCCCGAAAAAAACGGTTGATCCGGATTTCATCCGAAAGGACTGGTAGTGGCTCCAGCCGCGCCGGCCCGAAGGCTGTTCCTTCGACTTTCATTGCCACCCCCATGCTCCTGGTCCGTGGCTCAAAGCGCGGTTATGCATCTGAGGCAGGTGAGTTATTGCTTGGACTGCTACCACGGCGTCCTCGGAGAGATCCCCTGCGCTTCCCGGATGCGATTGCTGATTTCCGGGTTGCCGGGCAATAGGTGATCACGACCTCGTCATCATCGGCGGTGGTGTCGCTGGCTACGTCGCTGCTATCAAGGCCGGTCAAGAGGGTCTGAAGGTGCGCAAAACAATGCCCCTGAGCTTGTTGGCTCTCGACTGGCTCGATCCAATCATCGCGATCTACTTACTAACTGAACACCCTGGCAGACTGCTTGTATCGAGAAGCGCGGAAAACTCGGCGGTACCTGCTTGAACGTCGGCTGCATTCCCTCTAAGTCCCTCCTCAACAACTCCCACCTCTACCACCAGATTCTCCACGACACCAAAAACCGCGGTATCGAGGTCGGCGATGTCAAGCTCAACCTCACCCAGATGATGAAGGCCAAGGACGAGTCCGTGGCCGGCCTGACCAAGGGTGTCGAGTTCCTCCTCAAGAAGAACGGCGTCGAGTACATCAAGGGTGCCGGTTCATTCGTTGATGCGAACACCATCAAGGTCGCCCTCAACGACGGTGGTGAGCAGACCATCCGCGGCAAGAACATTCTCATTGCCACCGGCTCCGAGGCCACTCCCTTCCCCGGTCTCAACATCGATGAGAAGCGCATCGTCTCCAGCACTGGTGCTCTCGCCCTCACTGAGGTCCCCAAGAAGATGGTCGTCATTGGTGGTGGTATCATCGGTCTCGAGATGGTAGGTTCTCAACACGGTATTTGCTTCAATTTGAGCACGAATTGACTTTTCTTTCTAATAATAGGCCTCCGTCTGGTCCCGTCTCGGCGCTGAGGTCACCGTCGTCGAGTTCCTTGGCCAGATCGGTGGTCCCGGTATGGATGCCGAGATTGCCAAGCAGGCCCAGAAGATCCTTGGCAAGCAGGGCATCAAGTTCAAGCTCGGCACCAAGGTCACCAAGGGTGATGACAGCGGTGCTACCGTCTCCCTGCAGGTTGAGTCCGCCAAGGGTGGCAAGGAGGAGACCCTCGACGCTGACGTCGTCCTGGTCGCCATCGGCCGCCGCCCCTACACCGAGGGCCTTGGCCTCGAGAACGTCGGCATCGAGAAGGATGACCGTGGCCGCCTCGTCATCGACCAGGAGTACCGCACCAAGGTCCCCCACATCCGTGTCGTCGGTGACTGCACCTTCGGCCCCATGCTCGCCCACAAGGCTGAAGAGGAGGCTGTCGCTGCCGTTGAGTACATTAAGAAGGGCTACGGCCACGTCAACTACGCTGCCATCCCCTCGGTCATGTACACCCACCCCGAGGTCGCCTGGGTTGGCCAGAACGAGGCGGAGCTCAAGGCTTCCGGTGTCAAGTACAGCGTCGGTACCTTCCCCTTCAGCGCCAACTCGCGTGCCAAGACCAACCTCGACACTGAGGGTATGGTCAAGTTCCTCGCCGATGCCGAGACCGACCGTATTCTCGGTGTCCACATCATCGGCCCCAATGCCGGTGAGATGATCGCCGAGGCTACCCTTGCCATCGAGTACGGTGCTTCCAGCGAGGACATTGCCCGCACATGTCACGCTCACCCTACCCTTCCGAGGCCTTCAAGGAGGCTGCCATGGCCACCTACTCCAAGCCCATCCACTTCTAGACCTGACCTGCCTTGACCCCGATATCCTCTTACCCCTACCATGTACTACTTTTTTTGATTTAGACTAGCCCAGCTAGCAACTACATGTAGCATGTCATGTAATCAATTGCCTCTGTGTTCTTGAAAAGTAATCATTGCTGTTGTAACCTGTAATCTCCAGTATCTACCGGAGTAGCAAGTGTCCTTCCCAAGTGTCCTTCCTTGGTCTTTGTACATTACATCTTGGCTATAACTTTTTAGACATAAACATCAGCCGTTTCCAAGCCGTCTGTCAGTTCCTGCTCGACATGACCTGGCCTTGTTTTTCACCTGTTCCACTAAAAAAAACAGATGCTCTATCTATCCATCCATATCTGCAGATGCATCCAATATGCAATCCCCTACTCTGAGAACAAAAAAGAAAAGCAAAAAGGAAACTCCGATAGGGGGAATCGAACCCCCGGCTGTCGTGTGAGAGACGACGATGTTAGCCACTACACCATATCGGATCTTGTATGAAAAATGGAGCAGAGTTTGCCATTATAGATCCACTGACCCACTGTTCATATTTGCATTACAGGTCCGTATGTCTCCCCGTACATTCACTAACGCTAAGACGAATTAGGCGATCTACTAAAAGCTATGCGCTGCAAAATACCGAGAAACCGAAGTGTGATTTCGAATCTTGTATAGAGATACAGGGATATCAGCTATAGTAGGCAAAAATTGGATACATGTAGATAGATGCATACTTGAAACAATAAGCAATAAGCAAAAAGACAAAAAGAGATGCTCTCATACGGGGATTCGAACCCCGGTCTGCACGGATCAATAGTAGATACTATTTGAAAACGAGCGATGCTAAACCCCTACACCATATGAGACGATTTGATTGGATGGTCTGAGCTGGTAAGAGTCTATAGACAACGAGTGGATCCGAGCAAATCAGTCTTACCTACGAAGAAAAGATAGACGCGACTTTATATCATGGTCAAAGAAGGGGTTAAAAAAAATAAGAAAGAAACCTTCGCAGGCAACGCAGAAAAAAGAATATCATCAAAGGTAGAAAAAAATTGCCAAATGGACAAAAAAAAGAATTGCTCTCATGCGGGGATTCGAACCCCGGTCTGCACGGATCAACGGTCAAGACCATTTGAAAACGAGCGATGCTAAACCCCTACACCACATGAGATGTTTTGATGACAGAATTTCAGATTAAGGCTCTATCAAGACTAATTCCATAAGAGTAAACCTGTGACAACCACGCCGAGGAAAAATTGATTTGACGCCCGACATCACTTCGTAGTAGAAAATAAAAAAGGTATCAGCAAGCAATGGCGAAAGAGGAACATTCGATGATAGAAAACTAAAAAGAAGAAAAATAAAAAGAAAGAGCAAAAAAGAAGCTCTCATGCGGGGATTCGAACCCCGGTCTGCACGGATCAATAGTCAGACTATTTGAAAACGAGCGATGCTAAACCCCTACACCACATGAGAAGAGCTTATGATTCCTACACAGCATTAGATCCATCAAGCAACTTTACTATTTGTTCCGACAGTTCCCGGAATCATTCCAACGTTGACAACGTCAATTCTGGTCCTTGAACTGTTTTTTTGGGTATATGCTAATTTCATCGGAAACCACACGTGTATTGGATTTCAACAATACTCGAATTGATCGATGCTTAGGTACTTGTCAGGACAGCGTATATATATATATAGTAAGCAGTTAGTATTGATAGGGCTGATATTTTTCAAGATTCTACAAATTTTACTTCCATCTACCCATGTGCCACTTTCCAGCCTAGCAGGGAAAAGGGAAAGGTCTTTAGAGATTTGACATCTACTTTACGAGCATAACATAAAGGGAAACCAGACACAGTCCTTCCGCCCACGAGGTGTCCGACAAATACGTCTGCTAGCACATGCAGTACTCTCTATTGATATTAACTTACTGTACTGAGGCTAAGGAAGCAACGCCGATATCATCAAAGAAACACCGGAGGTGTTAGCTTTAATAACCTACTCCTTTTCGGCATTCAACCCTATTTGGTTGAAGTATTCGTCGGTCTAGGTGGGCTATCGCGAACAACAATTCAAGCACTTTTTGATGGATATATTGATAAGATCGGCGAGAACCGTAATATAGTTTAACACCGACTTCTCTTTTTGCCAACCGAGAATGGCTCACCAAGTCTGATTCTTAACGATCTTATATATAAAATCGACGATATGTTCTATGGTCTACAACTATACTACACATACCGCTAAGCAGCCTTGATGTATAGCACCTACGTCACTTTTCCTATTTCCCGATCTACAGCCCACAGAGATAAACGACTCATGGTCATTCGAGATACAATCGAAAGCAGTTGAGACTCTAGCGAAAAGCAAGATACCACTGCAATCTTGCTTTGGTGTGCTTCCATCGAAGGAATAGTTGCGCGTGGCAGCCCACAGCAAACTTGGTACACGGAACAGACGAGAAATCTTTCGGCACGGAATAGCATCCAAGATCAGAATCAGATAAAAAACTTCATAAAATCGGTTGCTTGGCTCGGGGTGACTTATAATGTAGGCGGAAATGCTCGATGGATAGACATGCAACGCGATTGATGATCGAGGGTGCAAAATTTCTATTCCTGCCCTCCATTTATCGATTCTCTCAAGGCCAGGAAGAATATGGAGTTTGTAGTGTCAGTGTAAAAAAGTGGTTCACAAATTTATTAACCGGCTTGCTAAACATCGAAAAAGGTCAAAATAACGGGAAGTACCAAAATATCTCTGTAATCACAAGCATGGGTTTCAGACAGAGCTCCAATCCAGCTCACCAAAGGCCTCCTCAGTACTAACCATGGCTGGCCCAGTTTCCTTCAATAGATCCTGCAGCCTCACAATCACATCATCACCACGAACCGTGGACCAACTTTCCTCAGGCCCAATAAGCTCCCAGAACTTCAGCATAAGACGCATCTCCTTACCCCAGAGAGGCCAAAGCGTGTCGTAAGCATCCATCGATATCTCAAGAACCTCAACATTAAGGTTCGTGGTACCACTTGCTGTTTTGCCATTGGCAGCCTTCGCCCAAATATTATAATAATCCCTGAAATCGTAGAATCCGGTAGTAAAAAGAAGGTATCTGGCCGGAGTTGAGCTCAGAGCGTCCGCATTAGGAATTGCAAAAGGGTTCGTGAGGACGGTACGGACGGCAAGACCGACGTTTGACAAAGGACCGAGAGACGCGACTTGAGTTGTTGGTGCGACAGGAAGCATAATGATGTGCCTTCCCGCAGGTTTCTTTTAAGGATAAATCGGTCAGTAACGTGGCGAGAGATAAAAGGTCCAGTTTAGCACTCACAGCATCAATTGGCGTGAACATTGGAAAGAACAGATTGCTCGCATAGAAAGTGATCCAAAGGAAGACCGTCTTGCTGAGCAGTGATTTGTCCGCTTTGATGAACTCATCAACCCGAGCTTTAGCGGCAAAATGAGGCACATCAACTTGGCCTTTCGACAGCGCCATGGCATCGGGAAGGGTGCTCCAGATGTAGTGCTCCAAAGTGGATGTTTTTGAAGCAGCACGAGCCAGGTTAAGGCCTTGCTGGTACTCGATCTCGACGGCTTTTTCGGGACCTTCCTTTACAAATGGTTCGAAGAAGTTTGTTATGGCGTAAATGGCGTGCGCACCCCTGAAGGCTTCGATCAGACTCTTCTCGTCGTCCAAATCTGCTGCAACAACATCAACTCCTTGAGCAGCGAGGGCTTGAGCACCCTTGCTGTTTGTATTGCGGGTCAAGCCGCGAATTTTGAAGATGGGGTCTTGCAGAAGAGCGCTGACGACTGCACCTCCCTGAGAACCGGTTGCGCCAACGACGACTACGAGCTTAGACATATTTGGGATTATTGAATTTGAAATGGTGACTGTAAAGTGTAGTTGTAGAGAATGTGAAAATGAGGGGTCTCTGGACGGCTTTTATGCCGAGCACTCTTCGTACCATGCACCATCAGCCACCATCATCCATTGAGGGTAGCCAGAGGAGCCATGACCCATGGACCCATGACTCCTGGAAGGTCATAATTCCCCCTCCAAGTGAACGAGTCGGGAATAGCGGACACGATCATTCTTCCAAATTCGGTACATAGATTGGTAATGAACGGTCGGTAACTTAATGACATGCCTTCGGAGGAATTCAATTTGAATATCCGACACAGATCAGGGACTGTAATTGTAATTTGTAATTTGCCCGTGCCGGAGACTTACTGCAGCAGAAACGCCACATGTTTGTAATAATCAGATGAGTGAGCACAGCACATCTAGGGTGGTGACCTCATGTGTGGCTTAGGATACGAGAATCGAACGCCAAGCCCAACATACCTCCATATTGGGTTAGCATGTATGATGTAATTTATCCTGACATCTCAGTAGCGTTACCAGATGGTAAGAACCATTGGTCAGTGCCCTACTTCTGCTATATCGGAAATATGTCTATCAAATTCAACATCAAGCGACGTGGCTCTTACCACTCCTATACATCCTGAACTCTTCAATCTCAACTTCAAATTCCTCGGACACCCCCGCACATTAATCAATCTTTTTTCTGTGAAATTTTAGAAAGTCAACCAAGATCTAAAGCCAAGTACGCGGAGAGGCGCATCTAGACCAGAGTGGTCATTGCCAAAACTTTATGCATAAATACCCTCACTCATGTCTAGGTGAAATGCTGCGCAGCAATTTAGAAGGTTCATCTTTCTATCTATTTATCGTTTGACGATTTTGTCGACTATATGAGAGGCTATAAATATGGCTATGTCATCCAGGATCATCCTTGCCACTTTACCCCACTTCATGAACCTCACAGCCAGCATAAATAGGAGAAAAAAGCAAGAGGAGGGAGGGACGGACAACACTTTAGTATCACTAAGCTAACTGAATCTCATACAGTTTTGACTTCCATTAGTCGTATATTGCATTACCAAAGCCCCATCCGTCGAACCGACATTTTTCCGCTATGGCCCTCAAGCCCGAATCCACCATGATGCGGGATCCAGTGCTAGTAACAGGTGCATCTGGATACTTAGCGTCCCATGTCATAAACGCACTTCTTGCCCATGGCTACAATGTCCGAGGTACCGTGCGGTCAGAAGCAGCATCAAAGAGAGTGAAGAGTCTCCACTCTAATTATGCCGATCGCGTATCCACGATACTTGTTCCTGATATGAGTACGCCGACCGCATTTGACGAAGCCGTTAAAGGTGCTTCAGGTGTTATCCACACCGCAAGCCCATTCGTTTTTGCCGTGGAAAACAACGAACGTGATCTCATCCAGCCCGCTATCTTTGGCACGTTGAACGTTCTCGAAGCCGTTGCAAAACATAACGCTTCCATTCGCCGCGTTGTTGTTACCTCCTCCTTTGCATCTATCGTGACCTGGAGCAAGGTTTGCGGCCGGGTTACCGATACACCGAAGAGGACTGGAACCCATCAACGTATGAATCTGCAAAGACAGAAGTGAATGGAAGCATTGCTTACTGTGCTTCCAAAGCGCTCGCGGAACGAAGCGCCTGGGACTGGATGGCGCAGCACAAGCCAAATTTCTCCCTCACCACCATTTGCCCGCCGTGGATCTTTGGACCCAGTCTTGAGAAGACCTCGTCTCTTTCGCGCCTGAGCCAGTCGATGGAGATGATTCACCATCTTATTGACGGAAGCCTGACGGAGGTACCCTCAGTCGACTTTGCAGCCTTTGCAGATGTGCGGGATGTTGCGGAGGCGCATGTTCTTAGCTTTGAATCCAATGAAGCGGCAAATCAACGCTTCCTTGTGGCTGGGGGCCATTTTGACTACCAGATTGCTTGCGATATTATTCGGGCAAATTTTCCCGGTTTGCGAGGGAAGATACCAGAGGGTGTACCAGGGAACCAGGAGCAACTTATTCTGTGGATGGAAGCAAGGCGAAGAAGATTTTGCAACTGCAATACCGGTTTCTGCAAACAACACTGACGGATTCTATCAATTACCTTCTGGAAGCAGAAAAGGGAGGCGATAACTAGAACCATGGCCGAATTTTCTGAAAGTGGTACGTTTCGCTAGGTTATGGTCAAAGTAGATCGGTGTTTTCCACAAAAGCCTGCTATTTCGTTATGCGGCAAATAACTCGCGCATCATGTGTGACTGTACCTATTTTGTTAGCTCATCTAATATTTGACTTATTTGGATATAATTTATCGTAGAACGCGATATGGAACTGGCGTCTTTGATGCTTGTCGATAGTAATGTCCGAGCCTTACGTTCCTACGCGCTTGCACTTGTCAGCCGCCCCGGCGGCCGGTGAAGAGGAGGATTTCCCCGAGTGGAGAGTTTTCAGCAGCTCTTCTCCTGGCCTGGAGGCTCCCACTCCCAGGCTGCATCCGGTTGGCGCAGCACCCGGATCATCAATTCGTGTTGCCGATGGAGCGCAAGAAGTGTCTCCATTGGGTATTATATACCAGGCCACAATACTTACTGTTCCATTCCATTCACGAAGGTTCCAAGGTTCGTCTTGAGATTGATTTCCAATCAAGTTTGACTAGTTGTGCTCTTTGTGCTTTCACTCTTGTATTTAATTTAGGCAACGGGCCGTAAGTTCTGGCATCGCGTGGTTACAGTTTCATTTCAATAGCTGGTACGAGCCAAGACATGGCCCACTAGGATGGACAGTCTCACTGACCGATGTATGAGTGAAAATGAAGCTAAAAGTATAAATTACATGACCAAGTTGCATTTCATAAGGTCCAAACAACTTAAATGCTCGGATAGTTCCTAGTATCCAGATTAGCAAGACCTTGAGTGCCAGTCCAATATCTGTCTAAGTCTCCTAGCAAGATATTGTTGAAAAATAAAATGGGTCTCTCTGTATCGCACTCCGATGGAAGTTCTATGTCACTCCTAGCCGCACCCTACACAGAATTATTAATAAAAATGATTAATCTTGAGCTGCTGTCATGAGCAGC
>CAVWZL010000008.1:0-16665 GCA_963759495.1 uncultured Chloroflexia bacterium
GTCCGGCGGGCAGCAGATCGGTCATGCCGACATCGTGCGACATGCGTGTCAAGCCCCCCTCGGACGCCGAAGTCAGGCGGCGGGACGAGCCCCGGAAGACTGCTCGAGCCCGGGCCGAACCTCGGTCGCGATCCGCTCCAGGGTCTCGGCGTCGAACGGAGCCGGGATGTCGAAGTAGAGATGCCGGAACCCGAGCTCGAGGTACGGCGCGAAGCGCTCGACGATCTGCTCGGCAGAGCCCGTGGTCTCGGGGCCTGACCATCCGCCGTTGCGGCTCCCGACCTCACGGGCAACCCGACGAGCCTCGGCCGGATCGTCGCGGATGATGATCGAGCCGCCCTGGAGCGTCCGCTCGATCTCGGACTCGTCGCGGCCGACCTCGTCGCACCAGCGGCGGAGCACGGCGTCCTTCGCCCGCACCCGACCCACGTCACCGCCGACGTTCCAGGCGTCCGCGTAGCGTGCCACGGTCTGCAGCGTCTTCTTCTCGCCGGCGCCACCGATCAGGATCGGCAGGCGTTCCTGGACCGGGCTGGGGTCGTTGCGTACCGCCTTCGCGTGGTACCGCTCGCCACGGGCCGTCGCCGGCTGGCCGTCGAGCATGGCTCGCATCACCTCGACCGCCTCGTCCAGCCAGTCCAGCCGCTCCCCGAAGCCAGCCCCGAAGTCGATCCCGTAGGCCTCGTGCTCTCGCCCGAACCATGCCCCACCGATGCCGAGCACCGCACGGCCGCCGCTGATGTGGTCGAGCGTCGTGACGGTCTTTGCGACCAGCGCGGGGTTGCGGAACGTGTTGGCGCCGACCATGAGACCGAGGGTCGCCCGCTCGGTCACGGCAGCCCAGCCCGTCAGGGTGAGATAGCCCTCGAAGATCGGCCCGCGCCAGTCACCGACGATCGGGTACAGGTGGTCCCAGGTCCAGATCGAGTCGAAGCCGAGCTCGTCCGCGCGCGCTCCGGCATCCCGGAGCGGCTCCCACTCGGTGTATTGCGGCCAGATGAGTGCGCCGATCTTGACGTCATGTGTCATGGGGGTCCTTCCGTGCATGGGGCCGGAGCGTATGCGTTCGGGGGTGGGTGGCGTCCTGCGACGCGAGCCCGAGGTCGTGCAGCGGTCTCGCAGGACGGCCTATCCTCCGCGCCGTGCCCCCGACCGTTTCGCCCCTGATCGAGCAGGTCGCGCCCGCCCGTCTGGGCACGGGCTTTCGGTGGCTACTGGCGTCATCCCTGATCAGCAACGTCGGCGATGGGGTCGCGCTGGCCGCGGGGCCGCTGCTGGTTGCCTCTCAGACGCGCGACCCGCTGCTCGTCTCGATGGCGCTCCTTGCGCAGACGCTGCCAAAGCTCGTGTTCGGGATCGTGGCCGGCGGGATTGCCGACCGCTTCGATCGCCGGCGGATCGTCGCGGCGGTCGACCTCGCGCGGGCGGTGGTCCTCGCGGTGCTCGCCTGGACGATAGCCAGCGGCACCGTGAGCATCGGTGTGGTGCTGCTCGCGCTGTTCGTGCTCGGGACGGCGGAGACCTTCGCGGACGTGGGCAGCAGCAGTCTCGTGCCCCGGCTCGTGCGGCGCGAGGACCTGGGGATCGCCAACGCACGACTCGAGGGGGCGTTCCTGCTGACGAACCAGCTGCTCGCGCCACCGATCGGCGCCGTGCTGTTCGCCGCTGGCATGGCGCTGCCCTTTGCCACCAATGCCGTGTGCTTCGCGTTCGGGGCGGTGCTGATCTCGCGCGTGGTGCTGCGGTCACAGCCCGATCCGGAGGGGCCCGTGCGGCGAGCCGGCTTCCGGGCCGACCTCGCGGAGGGCGTGCGCTGGCTCCTCGCCCATCCGCCGATACGGACGCTGGCGCTGACGATCGTCGCGTTCAACGTGACGTACGGCGCGGCGTGGTCAGTATTGGTGCTGTACGCCGCGGAACGACTTGGAATGGACGAGGTCGGCTTCGGGCTGATCACGACCGCAATCGCGATCGGCGGCGTCATCGGAACCCTCAGCTACGGGCGGCTGGAGCGCCGGTTCTCCCTCGGCGAACATCATGCGGGTCGGGTTGCTCATCGAGACGCTCACGCACCTGGTGCTGGCGCTCACCGTGTCGCCGCTGATCGCGCTCGGGACCATGGTGGTCTTCGGAGCCCACGCCTTCGTCTGGGGAACGACATCGACCGTGGTTCGGCAGCGCGCGGTCCCCGATCACCTGCTCGGCCGAGTCAGCGGCGTCTACACGGTCGGCGTGATGGGCGGGATGGTGCTCGGGACGCCGATCGGCGGGTTGCTGGCACGGTCGTACGGCATCACGGCGCCGTTCTGGTTCGGGTTCGTGGGATCGGCGATCCTCGTCGCGGTCCTGTGGCGCCAGTTCGACCAGATCGTCCACGCAAGCGAGGCGTAGGGGCGCGGTCGCCGGCCGGCGCGGTCCTCGACAGCCTCGCGTTCGCCGGGAGCGACCGAAACCGGCGTCGAGGACGAGGGGACGCAGCCTTCCCCCACGTCTTGCTCGCCACGAGCGACCGAAACGCCGTCCGAAGCCTCGTTCGCCCCTCCAGAGCCGCAGTGGGCGGCGCGATCGTTCGCTCGAAGCGAACGGCGCCGCGTTGAGCACTCCGCCGCGCGGGCTTGGCACCGAGCGCGACGCCACCTCCTCGGCCCGCAACCGGCGCCTATGCTCCCCGCATGCCCGAGGCCACCATCGACCAGGTGCTGATCGCCGCGCCCCCAACCTTCACTGAGGCTGAGGCAGCCGGCCTGGCCCGCGACCTGTTCGGCATCGAAGGCACCGCAACCGCCACCGAGAGCGAGCGCGACCAGACCTTCCTGATCGATGGCGACCGGCCGACGGTTCTCAAGATCTCGAATGCGGCGGAAAGCACCGATCGTCTGGACATGGAGGCCCTCGCGGCGCAACGGGTAGCGCTCGTGGACTCGGCGATCCCGGTTGCGCTGCCGTGGCGGGTGCCGGCGAGCGCCGCTGCGTCCGATGCGCCCGAGCGCCCGATGCGCCCGATGCGCCCGCCGCCTTCCGAGCCGCGGTGACACGGGATGGCGCGACGCACCACGTCCGGCTGTACGACCGGCTGCCGGGGCACGCGTCCATCCACGGCGCCACCCTGACCGACGAGGCGATCGGCGACTGGGGCGCGATGGCGGCCCGTGTCGGGAAGGCGTTGCGTGGCTTCTGGCACCCGGCCGCCTCGCGGGTGATGCTCTGGGATGCCCAGCACGCGCTCCGCCTTCGGCCGTTGCTCCACACCGTGACCGACGCCGAGGCGCGGGACCTCGTGGCACGGGTGCTCGACCGGTTCGAGGCGACCGTGACCCCGCGCTGGCCGAGCCTCCGCGCCCAGGTGATCCACACCGACCTGTGCGCGTCCAATGTGCTCGTCGACGACGAGGGCCGCGTCACCGGGATCATCGACTTCGGTGACGCGAGCTACTCGGCGCTCATCGTCGATCCGGTCGCCGTGATCGAGACGATGGTCGCCGGCCGCGAAGGCGACGAGGTGTTCCGTGCCGCCCGGCTGGCACTGGACGGGTACGAGCGCGTCACGCCGCTCGAGCCGGGCGAACGGGCGATCTTCGGCGAGCTCCTCGCCGCCCGGATGTGCGCCGCGATCGTCGTGCCGGCGTCCCGAGCGGAGTTGTACGACCAGCCCGAGACCCTGCAGGCCGAGCTCCGGGCAGAGGCTGTCGCCCTGCTCCGGCTCTGGGACGAGGTGGGCTGGGACGAGGTCACGCGGCGGCTCGGTGGCCGGGAGCCCGGTCGGGGATGGACGGTTCCCGCGCTTGCCGAGCGTCGTCGTCGGGCGCTTGGCCCCGCGCTCACGACCCTCACGTATCGGGAGCCGCTGCACCTGGTCCGTGGCGAGGGCGTGCACCTGTTCGATGCCGACGGGCGGCGCTATCTCGATGCCTACAACAACGTGCCGGTCGTCGGGCACGGGCACCCGCGCGTGGTGGAGGCAACGGTCCGTCAGGCACGCCGGCTGAACACCAACATGCGCTACCTCCACGAGACGGCGTTGGAGGTCGCGGAACGCCTCGTGGCCACGACGGGTCCTGACCTCGACGTGGTCATGTTCGTGAACTCGGGCTCCGAGGCGAACGACCTGGCGTGGCGGATGGCCCGGGCGGTGACCGGCCGCGATGGCGCGATCACCACCGATTTCGCGTATCACGGGATCAGTGACGCGATCGCCGCGCTGTCGCCGGAGGACTGGAGCGGGCGTGAACGGCCGTCATACGTCCGGACGTGGGCGCCACCGGACACGCTTCGTCGAGCCGCGACGAGCGTCGAATCGTTCGACCAGGCAGTCCTCGAGCTGACCAGGGCCGGACACGCGCCGGCCGTCGCAATCCTCGATGGGGTTCTGACGAGCGACGGCATCATCGATCTCCCGGCGGACGTCGCGCACGACCTCCTGACCGCCACACGGGAGGCCGGCGCACTGTGGATCGCCGACGAGGTGCAGGGCGGCCACGGTCGGACGGGCGCCGCAATGTGGTCCTATCAGCGCCTCGGGATCGAGCCGGACATCGTCACGCTCGGCAAGCCGATGGGGAACGGGCACCCCGTCGCAGCGGTCATCACCACAAGCGACATCGCCGAGCGGTTCGGCACCACGACCGACTTCTTCAGCACCTTCGGCGGCAACCCGGTCGCGATGGCGGCCGCGCTCGCAGTCCTGGAGATCATCGACGACGAGCGGGTGATCGAAAGAGTCGCGGCGACCGGCCAGTACCTGGCCGATGCGTTACGAGGGCTCCAGGAACGAGCCGGAGGACGCGTCGGCGAGGTCCGCAACGTCGGGCTCGCTGTGGGCGTGGAGATCGTTCGCCCCGGCACGACCGAGCCCGATCCCGCCACCACGAAGCGCATCGTCGAGGACATGCGCGCGCGTGGCGTGCTCATCGGCACGACCGGCCGGCACGACAGCAGCCTGAAGATCCGACCCCCACTGGCCTTCCGGCATCGCGACGCCGACGTGCTGTGCGAGACGCTCGGGGCAGTGCTCGGTGCGCTGCCCCTGTAGCGCCGATGGGCCACGTGTCATGCTCTCGAGGACAAGCGTGAGGGGAGCCAGCAGATGACCAGCGTCCGGGTCGCGGCAGTTCAGGCCTCGTACGTGCTGATGGACCGCGAGGCGACCATCGACAAGGTCGGCCGGCTCACAGCGGAAGCAGCCGCGGGGGGAGCGCAGCTCGTGGCCTTTCCCGAGGCCTTCATCCCGGGCACCCCGTTCTGGATCGACACCCAGCCCATCTGGAATGGCGATGCCGACTGGTTCCGGCTCCTGTCCGAGAACGCCGTCGCGGTCCCGGGCCCCGCCACGGACCGCCTCGGCGCGATCGCCCGCGAGATCGGCTGTGTGGCTGACGATCGGCGTCCAGGAGAAGGAGCCGCGCGGCAGCACGATCTACAACACGACGCTGTACTTCGCGCCCGACGGCGCGCTGGTCGAGAAGCACCGCAAGCTCGTGCCAACGGGCTCGGAGCGGACCGTGTGGGGCATGGGCGACGGATCGACTCTGCGCGCGGTGGCCACCCCGTTCGGCCGGATCGGCGGGCTGATCTGCTGGGAGAACTACATGCCGCTCGCGCGGTTCCACATGTACGCCCAGGGGATCGACCTGTGGCTCGCCCCGACGCTCGCCACGGGGGAGGCGTGGGTCGCCAGCATGCAGCACCTGGCCCGCGAGAACCGGATGTTCGTCGTCGGGATCAACCCCGTCCTGCACGTGGACGCCATTCCGGCCGGCTTTCCGAACCGCGATCGCCTCCTGTCGCCGGAGCACGTTGCGGAAAAGGGGCCCTGGATCGAGGAGGGGAACACCGTCATCGTCGGCCCGAACGGCGAGATCCTGGCCGGCCCTGTCCGGCAGCGTGAGGAGACCGTCTTCGCCGATCTCGACCTCGGCTCGGTCATGTCCGCGCGCCGCCTGCTCGATCCGGTCGGCCATTACAACCGTCCGGACGTCTTCCGGCTGCACGTCGACACCGCGCCGCGCCCGGCCGTCGTGGTGGAATCGGTGTCGCATCCGGAGCCGCGCGGTTGAACCCGGGGCCGGCGGAGCCTGCAGAGCCTGCTGCGACGATGAAGGCGGCCGAGCGAGACCGGTACGGCCCGCCGGAGGTCGTCGAGATCCGCGATGTGCCAAAGCCGGTGCCCACCGCGGACCAGGTCCTGGTGCGGGTTGTCGTCGCAGGGGTGAACCGGGCCGACCTGGACGGGCTCTACCCGCGCTGGCAGTTCACGCGGGCCTTCAGCGGCATCCGCAGGCCGAAGGAGCGCCGGGTCGGGCTCGATATCGCGGGCGTGGTCGAAGCCCTGGGCCCCGACGCGAACACCTTCCGAGTTGGCGACCGGGTCTTCGGTGACCTGTTCTCGTTCGGGCAGGGCGCGTTCGGCGAGTACGTTGCGGTGCCCGAGAAAGCGCTGGCCGAGATCCCCGCTGCCATGTCGTTCGAGGACGCGGCGACCCTCCCACACTCGGCGGTCCTCGCCCTGCAGGGCCTGCGGCTGCGGGACGGTCGAACCGCCAGGCCCGGCGACAAGGTGCTCATCGTCGGCGCGTCCGGGAACGTCGGCCCGTTCGCGGTGCAGATCGCGAGATCGCGCGGTGCCGAGGTGACGGCGATCGCGCACGGTGACAAGCTCGAGTTCGTGCGCTCGCTCGGCGCCGACCACGTGATCGACTACACCAGGGTCGACTACACGAAGGCCGCCGAGCGCTATGACTGGATCCTCGACGTCGACGGGCGGCACTCGCTGCTGCAAGTGCGGCGAGCGCTCCGGCCAGGGGGTGTGTTCGTGCACCTCGGCGGCTCGGGCGGGCGGATCCTGCAATCGATCGCGCTGGGGTTCGTGCTACGACTCGCCACGGGCAAGCGCCTCGGCCTGCTGCTGTGGTGGAAGCCGTTCAACCCGCCCGACGTCGCGACCCTCAACGAGCTGGTCACCGCGGGCACGATCACGCCCGTCATCGACCGGCGATACCCCCTGGCCGAGGTCGTGCAGGCGCTGCGTCACGTCGACGACGGCCACGCCCGCGGCAAGGTCCTCGTCACGATCTGATCCTCTCGCCGCGGCCCCGTCCCCGGGCCACGGTCAGCCCGCGGTCGTGCTGCCGAACGCTGTCACGATCCCGGCCTCCTGGGCCGCGGAGACAAGGTCGCCCGGGATCGCCTTGGACGCGCGACGCGTGATTGCCGCGATCCGCTCGGGGTCGACCTTTGGCTCGCGTGCGGCGTCCACGAGGCCGTTCGCCTCCTGCTCTGTATCGGTCAGCTGGGTGTAGCAGAAGCCCGCGATGCCCGGCGAATCGAGCACGGCCTCCACGAGCTCCTCGTACTTGGCGACGAGCTCGTCCGGGTTGGCGACCGTCCCGTAGCCAAACCACGGGCGGCCGGGCTCCGCGTGGTACGAGATGCCCCCGAACTCGGACAGGACGACGGGCTGACCCGTTCGCGGACCGCCGTCGAGCTGGATCCGGTGGTGCTGCGGCCGCCCGGACACCGTCCGCTCGACCAGCTCCACGGTGCCATACCGCTCGCGGAGCAGGCTGCCCTCCATGGCGTAATCGTGGACCCCCCAGATATCCGCGATGACGTGCTCCCAGCCGTCGTTGCCGATCACGGGACGGGTGGGATCAAGCGCCTTGGTCAGGTTGTAGATCGAGCGGACGAACGCGCGCTGCGCCTCGTTGCCGGGCAGGTCGGGCACGCCCCAGCTCTCGTTGAACGGCACCCACGTCACGATGGACGGGTGGCTGTAGTCGCGCCGCAGAACCTCGAGCCACTCGCGGGTGAAGCGCTCGATGGCCTGCTCGCTGAAGGCGTAGGCAGAGGCCATCTCGGACCAGACGAACAGCCCCTGGCGGTCGCACTCGTAGAGGAACCGCGGGTCCTCCACCTTCTGGTGGTTGCGCACGCCGTTGAAGCCGAGCGACTTGATGAGCGCGACCTCGCGGACGATTGCCTCGTCGCTGGGCGCCGCCAGGTGCGACTCGGGCCAGTACCCCTGCGACAGCACGAGTCGGAGGTACTGCGGAAGCCCGTTGAGAAGGAACAGACCGTCGGTCGCGGCCACGGACCGGAGTCCCACGTAGGAATGGACCTCGTCGATGACCGTGCCATCGGCCGCCTCGAGCAGGAGCTCCGCGTCGACGAGGTTTGGGTGGCGTGGCGCCCACAGCAGCTTCCGCCGTCCGACGTTGAGCACCGCCGGCTCGAGACCGACGTGGCGGTGACTCTCCCGATCCTGGAGGAGATACGAATCGTCCGCGAGGAGGTCGCCATGCAGGGAGAGGCGCAATCGGAGGCGGATCGGCTGATCCGGCTCGCGGTTGAGGATGAGGTGGACCCCGACGTCCCCGCGGACGGGCTCGGGCGTCCAGCGCACGTCCCGGATGTGCACGCGGCTGACCGCCTCGAGCCAGACCGGCTGCCAGATGCCCGTGGTTCGGTGGTACCAGATGCGGCGCGGCTTCGGCTCCCAGAACTGCTTCCCGCGGGGCTGCGTCAGGTCCCCCGGCCGGTCCTCGGCCCGGACCACGACCGACTGCTCTCCGTCGCCGACGAGCGCCTCCGTGATATCGAGCGTGAACGACGAATGGCCGCCTTCGTGGCTGCCGGCGGGCCTGCCGTTGACCCAGACGCGGGCCTGGTAGTCGACGGCGCCGAAGTGGAGCAGGAGGCGGCCGCCGGGCTGCTGCCCAGCGACGTCGCTCAGGCGAAAGGTGCGTCGGTACCAGACAACCGGATGCTCGGACGGATCGTGGATCCCCGAGAGCGCGGACTCGGGCGGGTAGGGGACCGAGATCTCGCGATCGAAGCACTCGGGGCGGTCCGGCCAGCCCTGATCAAGTCCGACGTCGGCGTCGTCATAGGCGAACGCCCATGGTCCGGTGAGGTCGAGCAGGTGGCGACGGCGGAATTGTGGCGTTGGATGCATCGGCATCGCGAAAGCGTAGCAATTCCGTGCGGTGTGGCCGGTCGGGCGGCCATCAGGGATGATGGCGTCTACACCCGATCGGAAAGGAGCATCCCCTGGCCGACCTCGAGCGAACCTTCCTCGTGATGACCGGCGCCGACGCCGCGTTCGACGTGCTGTCGGACCCTGTTCGACTGCCGGAATACGTGCCGACCCTGCGGCTCGAGGACTCGATCGCGATCGAGGGGGAGGCTGACCCCGATGCGGACCTCGCGGAGCGTGACGGGGCGCCCGCGGCCAGTTTCGTGGCAGACCGCAAGACGCGAACCATCACCTGGGCCCGACCGGAACGCGACTATGCAGGCTCCATCACGATCAGCCAGCGCACCACCGAGCACCTCGGACATCGCGGTGACGCTGCATACCGCGGCCGACACGGATGCCGCGGAGGTCTGCGAAGGTGTTCGATGACGCGATCAGCCGGATCCGGCGGGTGCTGACCGGCGTTCGCTGACTGGCTGGCCGTCGGAGCGATTCGCATCGCCCCGACGACGTTCGTCACTGCCTACTTGAGCGGCGGCAGGAAGGTCTTGTTCGGGTTGCACATCGTGCCGGGGGACGGAGCGCCACCCTTGCTGATGCTGGGCGACGGCACGAGGCCGAGCTTGAGCTCCTGGCCGTAGGACTGCGCCCGCGGCCCGACCGGGCCCTCGCCCGCCACCTGGTCGTTCTGGCCCGAGAAGCGACACCACGACGCGCCCTGGGTGCCGGTCTCCTTGCCGTTCCCCGTGACCTCGCCCGCGAACACGCTCCCCGCCCCAAGGCTTGCCAGGAGCATCGCTGCTCCGGCTGCCAGTCCGACCCTTCGAAGTCTGCTGGTCATGTGACCACCTCCACCGGTCGAGGTCGGTCTCGCCATTGGCGTCGGCATGCATCGGGCGACCGTTCTGTGGAGACGCCTGCCGTGGAATCCCCCGTGGCTCCTGCCACCTGTCCGTGGTGCCATCATGCGCATCTGCGAGCCACTTGTGGAGTAGCAATCTCCCCAGAAGCCGGTGCGTGGCGGCACCACCGGCCATGACCGATATCGAGCCCCGAGGAAGCGCTGGCCTCGACGTCTGCAGCCTTGGTGGATGGGGCGGCTGGTAGTCCTTTCTGATGATCTCGGCGCTACTGGCGGTCGCTATGATCCGGCGCACCGTAAGGACGGTGACTCGTCTGTGCGTACGAGAGGGGTTCGATGCGACGAAGGATGGTCCGGCGCAGCGCGCTACTGATCGTCTGCGTGCTTGCCGCGCCGGCCTTCGGCGTCCGCGCCACACCGGCGCTTGCCGCAACCGCCTCCGCCTTCGTGGTCGACAAGCTGTACGCCGACTCGAGCCTTCCAAGCGGCGCAGATCACGTGATTCAGGCCTTTCATGACCCGGGCGACGCGAACATCCATGTCTCGTGGACCGGGTCCGAGCTGGCAATCACCGCTGACCCGGTGGAGGGATCCTTCCTGTCGTACGCGCTTGGTAGCGGCACCGACGCACCCTTCTCGGCCGGAACCTTCAACTCGGCGAACGTCAATGGTTGCACGGGCAGCGTCACCATCCACGCGATCGAGCCAGCGCTCCAGGTCGGCGTCCCAACGGAGCTGACGACACTCTCGGCCTCGTTCGAGCGTGCCTGCGGGACGGAGACGGTCTTCGGCGAGGTCCGCTTCCACCACGACGGCCCGTATGCAGCGCTCGGCGCTACGCATAGTCCGGGTCAGCCCTGGCAGCTATCGCTCAGCGGGGCAGGCAAATCCTTTGTCGGCAGGCGGACCGACCCGTCCACCGTCACATTGAAGAACCTGGGTACGGTCCCGCTGACGCTCGGCAGCCTGGGATTCGATCCGGCACCCAAGGCGTCGTGGACGGTCTCCGCCAATTCGTGTACCGGTTCCCTCGCGCCCGGCGCGACGTGCGCGATCACGGGCACGGCGGTTGCCTGGATCCCCGGCGGATATGGGGACTACCTGACGCTCCCGGTCTCGACCGAGCGCGGCAAGGTTCGGATCTACGCGCCGTCAGCCTTTGGGGCGGCGAGATTCGTGCCCATCGACCCAGTGCGGCTCGTCGACACGCGCGTCGGCCTCGGGATTTCGTCCTCGCTGAAAACGGGGGTCGCCCGGACCTTCACCGTCGTGGATCGCTTCCCGGCAGATGAGGCAAGGAACATCCCGGCGGAGGCGGTCGCGGTAACAGGGAACGTCGTGCTGACGAAGTCGACCACGGCGGGATACGGAGCGCTCACGACCACGCTGTCGAACAATCCGGCGATCCGGACTGTGTACGTGCCGACCGGTGACACGCGCGGCAATGGGGTCATCACCCGGTTGTCCGAGCAGGGAACGCTCGGTCTGACCTGGCTTGGCGGGGCCGGTTCGAGCTCGCACGCCATCTTCGAGGCCACCGGCTATTTCGTGCCGACCGTCTCGCCGAGCCCGCTCAGGAGTGGCAACTTCCGCGGCAACTCGCCTCCGTGGCGCGTCGTCAACACCACCACGGCTCAGGGCATCTCCAGCCGCCTGATCGCGGGGCAACCTCGAACCTTCGTCGTTCCGCTGGTGGGCGTCGATCAGGAGTCGACCGCGGTTGCAGGCGTCGTCACGGTGCTCACGCCGAAGCAAGGAGGCTATCTCTCCATCGGATCCACACCCGTCACAGCACCGAAGACTGCCGTCCTGCATTTCCGCGCGAACGAATCGCGCACGAACAGCCTCATCGCCAAGCTCGGCTCGTCGTCCCAGGCGCCGAACACGTTGAGCATCACGTACGTCGGCGCAGCCGGTTCCTCGGTCGACGTCCTCTTCGATGTCCACGGAACGTTCGGGTCGGGTCAGGCTGGCTTCGTACCACTCGTGCCGAACCGGGTGGTCGATTCGGCCGCCGCGAAGGGGTTGACGGGGCCACTGTCCGCTCGCGTCAAGAGGGTCGCAGGCGTCGTGAACCGGGTGCCGAACGATCCTTCCCGGAACATCCCCCCGGACAAGAGCACGGGCGACCTGTTGTTCAAGGCCGGCCTTGTCGGGAACCTCTGGATGGTGCGGCCGATGGCAGCTGGCGCCCTCGGCGCCGTGCCGCCGGTCGCGACGATCCCGCCTGCAACCTGGGCGATCCGTGCTCCAGCTCGCGATCGCCGCGCGCTCGGCCTGATCCTCGGCACCGCTGGTGGCGGCGTCGGCATGACGTTGTACTACTCCGCGTCTGCCGGCGCGACCACCAATGTCCAGTTCGACGTCACCGGGTACTTCCTGACGCATTGATCGGGGCGTTCGCCGGGCCCATCAGGTTTTCGGCGCGAAGCCGGCTAACACCGCCAGTCGCGCATGCCGCCCGGCGGAAGATCGGTGCCGTCGGCGCGCAGCTCCAGCCGCCTGTGCCATCCGGCCGCACAACGAAAGAGGGTGCGCCGGAGATCAGCAGGTAGCGCCTGTCGCGGGCTGGGGCTGGGGCTGGGGCTGGGAAGCACGTTCCCGCGCTCGGCGGCGAGGACAAGCGTCTCGGCGAGGGTCAGCCGCCGGGACATCACGGCCGATGTACCTCCGTGCTGCGCCTCGCGTTCCCGTCGATCAATGCAGGGCGCGCGCGGCTCAGGATGCTGGCTTGTCGCTGACCGGTGTGATCTCGGAGGTCGTGATGCCTGCGCCCGGCTTCAGGAAGTCCTGCAGGTTCGCAATGTCGTCGGTCTCCACGACCAGGTAGGTCGTGTGCTGCGGGAACGCCAGCCAGTAGCCGGCGATCCGGACGCTCGTCGAGCTCTTCTCGAACAGCGACGTCGATCCACCCTTGCCGTACGGGCAGTCTGCCGGGGCATGGGATTGCTTGATGTGGAACAGCACGACCGAACCCTCCTTGAAGCGAATGGCATCCGACTATGGCATACGGGCCGGGGCAGGACTGGTCTTTGGAACGAGTCTGTGACACCGCGTTCCTGCGGGCGCGGCGCGCGAAGAGGGGTCCCTCGGGATGCTGCCCACGAGGAGGTACCGATGGCCAACGAGCAATTCAGACGGGGTGACAAGGTTGCCTGGGACTCGAGCCAGGGTGAGGTCGAGGGCGAGGTCGAACGCAAGCTGACGGACGAGACCACGATCAAGGGTCACACCGCCAAGGCGAGCAAGGACGACCCGCAGTACCTCGTGAAGAGTGACAAGACCGGCGCCGAGGCGGCCCATCGACCCGAGGAGCTCAGGAAGCGCTAGGTCTTCGTCACGCCCCGGGCTGACCGGGACCCGCGCCCGGCAGGGATTCCCCGCGACAATCCCGGCATGCCGTTCGAGCTGGGCAACGATGCCGGTCTCACGATCTCGCTGCGTGACAACGGGGCGGTCGAGGCGATTCGTTCAGGCGGCGTGCTGATCAATCAGGTCCTCGGAAACGACGCCGAGGGCGGTCTCGGGAACATCTACCTCCGGCGACGCGCGGGCGAGAGCGTCGCGGTCGCGTCGCTGCGAGGACCGGGTTCCGGCAGTCGGTTCGGCACGATCGGGCGCGAGGCCAGGTGGGAGGGGACGCTCGAGGGGATCGAGTACCGCTGCTCGCTTCGTCTCGCTCCCGATGCGCTCGTGTGGTTCTGGACGCTCCGACTTGCCAACACGACCCACGAACCGATCAAGCTCGACGTCGTCCTTGCCCAGGACGTCGGTCTGGCCGCCGAGGCTGCCGTCCGGACGAGCGAGCTGTACACGAGCCAGTACATCGACCACACGCCGATCGAGGACCCGCGGTTCGGCTTCCTGCTCTGCTCGCGTCAGAACCTGCCGCAGCAAGGCGCGGCGCCCTGGGTCATGCATGGATGCATCGAAGGGGCTGCCGGCTATCTGACCGACGGGTTCCAGCTGTACGGGCTCGACTACCGCGCCACCAGCAGGCCCGCCGCGCTCGAGCGGGCAACGTTCCCCAACGAGGTGTACCAGTACGAGGTCGCCCTGCCCACGCTGCAATCGGGGCCGGTCGTGCTCGAGCCCGGGGCGCGGACCGAGGTCACGTTCTTTGTCGCATACGAGCCAGATCATCCGGCTGCATCGGGCCCCGGCGACGCCCCCCGGGCCGCCGAGGTCGCCGCGATGGTGGGCGCGCTGCCAGGCTCGGACCCTGCGCTTCGGCCCGCACCCGTCGTGAGCGGCAGATTCGCCCGGCCTGCGCCGTTCGATGCCGAGGATCTGACCGTCGAGGACCTGGACCGGTATTTCGGCACCGAGCGGCGCCACGTGGAGGGGCAGGACGGCGCCCTGCTCTCGTTCTTCCACGGCGACGGGCAGCACGTCGTCCTGCGTGCCAAGGAGCTCCTGGTGGAACGCCCAACGGGCCACATCATGCTGTCGGGTACCGAGCCGTTTCCCACCGACGACCGGCTGGCGGTGACCGCGTGGATGTCGGGCGTGTTCGGGTCGCAGCTCACGATCGGCAACACCTCGTTCCACAAGGTGCTGAGCGTCGTGCGGAACCCGCTCAACGTCCTGAAATCCGGCGGCCAGCGGATCTTCGTGCTCGATCAAGCTGGCGGGGAGCTGCTCCTCGGCGTGCCGTCCGCCTTCGAGATGACGCCGGCCACCGCTCGCTGGATCTACAAGGACTCGAGTCGGACGCTGGTCATCACCGTCGCAACCGACCCCGTCGAGCCGACCTCTCGCCTGACCATCGAGGTCGAGCGGGGAGAGCCGGTGGAGCTCGTCGTCACCCACCACCTCGTCCTCGGGGAGCACGAAGGCGGCCCGCGCGGATCGGTCGACATCGACGTGGACCGCGGACGTGTGCGGATGCAGCCTGGGGCGGAGACGCTGTTCGCTCAGCGCTATCCCGCGGCCACCATCCACCTCGTGGCGCCGGACCCGTCGCCGGTCCGCTCGATCGACGTCGAGGGCGAGCACCTGGTCATTGCAACGGAGCCGATTCGGCGCTTCGACCTCGCGATCACCGGCAGCATCCTCGACGAGGAGCTGGCCCAATCGCGGGCCTCGTCCGCGCTCCTTGGTGGGACGCGTGCGCCGCCCAGCCTGCCTTCCATCGCTGTGCACGGCGGCACGGGCCGAATGGCCGACGACATCGCTCGACTCGACGACACGCTTCGCTGGTACGCCCACAACGCGACGATCCACTACGTCTCGCCGCACGGGCTCGAGCAGACGGGTGGCGCGGCGTGGGGTGTCCGCGACGTCTGCCAGGGACCGGTTGAGTACCTCCTCGCGACGGGGAGCTCGGCACCCGTTCGCGACATCCTTCGCACCGTCTACGAGCACCAGTACGCGCAGACCGGCGACTGGCCGCAGTGGTTCATGTTCGATCGGTATGGCGAGATCCAGCAGGCCGACAGCCACGGTGACGTGATTCACTGGCCGCTCAAGGCGCTGTGCGACTACCTCGAGGCGACGAACGACCTGGCGTTCCTCGACAAGGAGCTCGCGTACACCGACATCGACACGATGCAACGGACCACCGACACCGACACCGTGTTCGCGCATGTCGAACGCCAGATCGAGCGAATCGAGCAGGACGTGATCCCGGGCACCGCGCTGCCGATCTACGGGGGAGGGGACTGGGAGGACACGCTCCAGCCAGCGGACCCGGATCTCGCCCGGAACCTCGTCAGCGCCTGGACCACCGAGCTGGCCTTCCAGACGCTCCGTCGGTTCCGCGAGGTCTGCATCCGGGCCGGCCGGGGCGCGACCGCGCAGCGCCTCGAGACGCTGACGGAGCGCATCCGCGCCGACTTAGATTTCCGGCTCGGCCTGCTGACGCTGTCGACCATGCCGGCGCTGTTCATCGTACGCCTGTTCTGGCTGCCGCGCGGCCAAGGGTCGCCTTCATGGCCGCGCATGAGACCAATTCGATTGCCAACGGGGCGCTCGCGGAAGGCATCCATGGCGTGCGCACGGTGCAGAGCCTGGAGCGCCAGCACGTCAATTTCGACCTCTATGACGAGAAGGTGCTGGGCCAATCTGAAAACGCACCTGACCTTCGGCGAAATATGCGCAGGTGATGGTACCGATCGTCGACACGCTGACCGGTATCGCCATGGCGACGGTTATTGTCGTCGGCGGTTCTGATGGTGCTGTCGCACAGCCTCGACATCGGCGTCATGGTGGCGTTCCTGTTCTACATCCAGCGCTTCTTCGACCCGATCCGTTCGCTCACCATGCAGTACTCGGGTCATGCAGCGCGCCATGGCCTCGGGCCAGCGCATCTCCGAAGTACTCGATGTGCCGGTCGATGTCAGCGACAGGCAAGGCGCCTTTACGCTGACGCGCGACATGGACGGTTCGGTCGAATTCCGGAACGTCACCTTCGGTTACCGGGCAGAACCAGCCGGTGCTGAAAAACATCTCTCTTCCGCGTCAATCCCGGCGAGACGGTCGCGCTCGTCGGCCCGACCGGTTCGGGCAAGTCGAGCTTGCATGGCGCTGGTGCACCGCTTCTATGATGTCTGGTCGGGCGAAGTGCTGGTCGGCGGTCACAATGTCCGCGACGTGACGCAGGATTCGCTCGGCGATCAGGTGGCCATGGTGCTGCAGGAGCCGTTCCTGTTTTCCGGCACGGTGCTGGAAAACATCCGCTCCCACAAAACCGGTGCAACACCGCGACGAGGTGGTGCGCGCGCGGCGCAGGCGGTCGGCGCGCACGACTTCATCGAGAGCAGTTGCCCGACGGTTACGACACCGAGCTCGAGCAGCGCGGCGGCAACCTCTCGCTCGGCCAGCGCCAACT
>CAVWZL010000009.1:0-42328 GCA_963759495.1 uncultured Chloroflexia bacterium
ACACCGCGATCTTCTCGTCGGTCTTCTTGTCGAGGCCGTAGGCAAGAGCCGAGGCGGTCGGCTCGTTGATGATCCGCTTGACGTCGAGGCCGGCGATCCGCCCGGCGTCCTTCGTCGCCTGACGCTGCGTGTCGTCGAAGTAGGCCGGAACCGTGATGACGGCCTCGGTGACCTTCTCGCCGAGGTACGCCTCCGCATCGGTCTTGAGCTTCTGCAGGATCATCGCGCTGATCTCGGGCGGCGTGTACGCCTTGTCGTCCGCGAGCTTGACTGCGACGCCATCGCTCTTCGGGTCCTTCTCGACCGCGTACGGGACGAAACCGCGCGAGCGCTTGACCTCGGGGTCGTCCCAGCGACGGCCCATGAAGCGCTTGATCGAATAGACGGTGTTGGTGGGGTTCGTGACGGCCTGGCGCTTGGCCAGCTGGCCGACGAGACGCTCCCCGGTCTTGGTGAACGCGACGACCGACGGGATCGTCCGCCCGCCTTCTGCCGACGCGATGACGGTCGGCTCGCCGCCTTCCATCACGGCCACGACGGAGTTCGTCGTGCCGAGGTCGATGCCGATGATCTTGCCCATGTCTCTGGTTGCTCCTAGTTCGCTCGAGTTTCGGTTTCGGACGTGGTGGTCGTGGTGTCGCCGGCAGCAACGGCCACGAGCGCCGGGCGGATCACCCGGTCGCGCAGCCGGTAGCCGCGTCGGATCTCGTTGACGATCTCGGCCTCGGGCCGGCCGGTGCCCGGCACGTTCGCAATCGCGTCGTGCTCGCGCGGGTCGAACTGGTTGCCGGGGCTCGCGTCGATCGCGCGCACGCCCTCGCTGTCGAGGAGTGCCCGGAGCTTGCGGTCGATGGCGGTGATGCCCTCGACCCAGGCGTGGCCGGTGATGTCCTCCGGCTGGGCCTCGATGGCCCGGTCGAAGTCATCCGCCACTCCGATCACCTTGCGGATGAGGTCCTCGCCGGCCAGCCCGAGATCGCGTTCGCGCTCCTCGGCCGTCCGACGCTTGAAGTTGAGGAACTCGGCGCGCTCGCGCTGCAGCGCCGACAGGTAGTCATCGGCCTGGCGGCGGGCAGCCTCGGCCTCGCCACGGAGCTCCTCCATCTGGGCGAGCAGCGCCGTCGGCGACACGTCGAGGTCGTCGATGCGCTCCTGGGCGCGGGCTTGCGGGTCATCGGGTTGGTCTTTTCGTGGACATCGCTCTGCTCGGTTAGGCGTACAGGTGGTCGACGAGCTCGTTCATGAGCCCTGAGACGAAGCGCACGGTCCCGATCGCCTGCGGGTACGACATGCGGGTGGGTCCAAGGACGCCGACGACGCCGACCGCGCGCCCGGGCCGCCCGTACGGGGCGAGCACGAGCGAGACGTCGCGCATCTCCGCCGACGCGTTCTCGGCGCCGATGAAGACCTGGACCTGGTCCATCCCGGCGACGGTTCCGACGAGCTCGCCGAGGTACGTCCGGTTCTCGAGGGCCGAGAAGACGCGGCGCAGCTTGTCGCTCTGGGCGAACTCGGGCGCGGACATCACGTTGAGGAGGCCGTCGCTGAACACCTCCTCGATCAAGGCCGCGTCGTACTCGCGGAGGGTGCGCAGGATCCGCTCGCCGATCCGCGGGCAAGCGCCGAGGCGAGGATCGTCGTCGTCCAGGGCCGCGAGACGCTGCTCCGTGCGGGCGGCCGTGAGGCCGGCCAGCCGCTCGTTGAGGATCCCGGCGACCTGGTTCAGCGCCGCCTGGTCGCTCGTTTCGTCGACCGAGATCAGGGCCTGCTTGATCGAGCCCTCCTGGAGCACGAGGATCAGGCTCGCCATGCGCTCGTTGATGGCCACGAGGTCGATCCGGCGAATGTGCGCGGCCGAGGGCTTGGCAGGCGTCGCGAGACCGGCTGCGCTGGTCACGCTTGCGAGCGTCGTGGCGGCAAGCCGGAACCAGTGCTCGCTCGCGAACTCGACCTGGCCGAACTGGTGCCGGATCATGAGCTGCTCGACCGCGGGAAGCGGGACCAGGTCGACGATCGACTCCACGTAGAAGCGATAGCCGCGGTCCGTCGGGACGCGGCCAGCCGAGGTGTGCGGATGGCTGAGGGGACCGGCATGCTCGAGCTCCGCAAGCACGTTGCGGACAGTCGCGCTCGATACGCCGAGCCGGTAGCGCTCGACCAGCGCCTGCGATCCGACCGGTGTCGCGGTCGTGACGTATTCCTCGATGACGGCTCGCAGGATCGCCTGGGCGCGGAGATCCAACGGGCCGATGGTGCGTCGCGTGCGCGCCAAGGGCTGTTCTCCGTGAGTGTTAGCACTCTCGCCTATCGAGTGCTAACCGTTGTGCGGGCATCGTAGCAGTCGACGCATTCGAGTGTCAACGCGAGGAAGGCGCAGGTGCGCGCTGGCATCGCACAACTGGACGCCTTCCCCATTGCACCGTCCTGACGGCACGGTTGGAGCGCCAGATCGGTCTTGCCCTCCTCGATCCAAGGGCCTACGCTGCGCCTCTCCACCGGCCCAGTGATCCGGCGCCGCTCGTTCGAGACAGGGGTACAGATGTGACGGCGCGAACGTCGGCTCTCGCGGTGGCAATGGCCGTGATCGTGGCCGTCGTCGGGCCCCCGCCGGTGGGCGCCGTGGACGCAGGCCCGCCCGCACCGACCAACGTCACGGCCACGTCCGGGGACGGCACGGCGCGCGTGTCCTGGTCAGCGGTCGCCGGCGCTGTTCGGTACAACGTCTATCGCGACCACGTCGTCCCGGGGCCTGCCGCCACGTTCGTTGGTGCCGGAGATATCGCGTCGTGTACCTCGAGCGGGGACGAGGCCACGGCCCTCCTCCTCGACAGCATCCCCGGCACCGTCTTCGCGATCGGCGACAACGTCTACGTGGACGAACCGCGGCCGAGTTTGCGGACTGCTACGGGCCGAGCTGGGGCCGCGCACAAGGGCCGCACCCGGCCTGCGGTCGGCAACCACGAGTACCACACGCCGGGCGCGACCCCGTACTTCAGCTACTTCGGGGCCGCTGCAGGGGACCCTGCCAAGGGCTACTACAGCTACGACGTGGGCGCCTGGCACGTCATCGTGCTGAACAGCAACTGCTGGATCATCGCCTGCGCCGCAGGGTCAGCCCAGGAGCAGTGGCTGCGGGCGGACCTGGCGGCGAGTCAGGCCCAGTGCACCCTCGCCTACTGGCATCACCCCCGCTTCAGCTCAGGCGCGCAGCACGGCAACGACGCCAGCACGAGGCCGTTCTGGAACGCCCTCTACGACGCCAACGCCGACCTGGTCCTCAGTGGCCATGACCACATGTACGAGCGCTTCGCACCGCAGACGCCGCGACGGTGCGGCCGACCCGGCGCGAGGGATCCGCCAGTTCAACGTCGGCACCGGTGGGCGGAGCCACTACAGCATTGGCACGATCAAGCCGAACAGCCAATCGCGCGAGGTGTCGACCTACGGGGTGCTTCGGCTCGACCTGAAGGCCGGCTCATACGACTTCCGGTTCGTCCCCGAGGCGGGACGGTCCTTCACCGACGCGGGCTCCGGCACCTGCCACGATGCGGACGGAGCCGTGACGCGGTCCGGGCCGCTGAACGGGACGCTCACGACGACCACATTCACCGATACGAACGTCCGGCGCGGGACCGAGTACCACTACGTCGTGACGGCCGTTGACGGCGCGGGAACGAAATCGCCAGTCTCCGCCACCGCCAGCGTGACCGTGACGGGCGGGCCGACGCAGCCCGTGACGTATGCCCTCGACACGTTCTCACGCACGGTGGTCGACGGATTTGGCAGCGCGAGCCCGGGCGGCACGTACAGCCTGATGGGCACTGGTGCGGACTTCGACGTGGCGGCCGGCACGGGCACGATCAGCCTGGCCGGTCCGAACGCCAACCGGGCGGCGTCGTTGACATCGGTCTCGGCCCAGGACCTCGACCTGTCGTTCCGGTTCGCGACGAACAAGCTCGCGACGGGCAGTGGCCAGTACATCTACGGCGTGGCCCGCCGGGTCTCGGCCACCGCGTCGTACCGGATCAAGGTCCGGCTCACGTCCGGTGGCGCGGTGTGGGTCGGTGCGAGCTCGGTCACCAACAACGTCGAGAGCCCGATCGCGGCCGAGGTGCGTGCCCCGAACGTGACCCATGTCGCGGGTGGCTTCATCCGCGTGCGGGCCCAGCTGACCGGCACGAACCCGACCACCATCCGCGTCCGGGCCTGGGCCGACGGGAGCACCGAGCCCTCGACCTGGACGTACACCGCGACCAACAGCGCGGCCGGCCTGCAAGCGCCGGGCGGTGTCGGGCTCCAGGCCTACCTGTCCTCGTCGACCACCAACGCCCCGGTCCTCGTCAGCGTCGACGACCTGCGGGCGACGGGGGTGGGCGGAAGGGACCACGAACGGCCCGCCCGTGATCCAGTCGGTCACGATCGCCCCCTCGAACCCGACGACGAACGAGACGCTGACCGCGACCGCCGTCGTCACCGATCCCGAGGGTGACACGGTGTCGCGGTCGTACCAGTGGCTCCGGAACGATGTGGCGATCGCGGGCGCGACGGCCGCGACCCTCGACCTTGCCGTTGCCGGCCACGGCAACCGCGGCGACCGGATCACGGTCCGGGTGACCGCAAGCGACGGCCAGGCGACGACGGGCCCGGTACAGGCGAATGCCGTCGTGGTTGCAAACTCGCCGCCTGCGGCGACTGTCACGGTCAGCCCGGCAACGGTCCAGACGGACACGACCATGACCGCAACCGCGACAAAGTCTGATCCCGACGGCGACGCGGTCTCATTGACGTGGACCTGGAGCGTCAACGGCGTCGCGCGCCGGACGTTCACGCACGCGACCGCGCTCAGCGACACCTTCGATCTCGGGGTTGCCGGCAACGGCAACGGCGGCGACACGGTCCAGGTGGCGGTCACCCCGTCCGATGGCTCGACGATGGGTACGCCCGCCACCGCCAGCGTGACCGTGACGGGCGGGCCGACGCAGCCCGTGACGTATGCCCTCGACACGTTCTCACGCACGGTGGTCGACGGATTTGGCAGCACGAGCCCGGGCGGCACGTACAGCCTGATGGGCACTGGTGCGGACTTCGACGTGGCGGCCGGCACGGGCACGATCAGCCTGGCCGGTCCGAACGCCAACCGGGCGGCGTCGCTGACATCGGTCTCGGCCCAGGACCTCGACCTGTCGTTCCGGTTCGCGACGAACAAGCTCGCGACGGGCAGTGGCCAGTACATCTACGGCGTGGCCCGCCGGGTCTCGGCCACCGCGTCGTACCGGATCAAGGTCCGGCTCACGTCCGGTGGCGCGGTGTGGGTCGGTGCGAGCTCGGTCACCAACAACGTCGAGAGCCCGATCGCGGCCGAGGTGCGTGCCCCGAACGTGACCCATGTCGCGGGTGGCTTCATCCGCGTGCGGGCCCAGCTGACCGGCACGAACCCGACCACCATCCGCGTCCGGGCCTGGGCCGACGGGAGCACCGAGCCCTCGACCTGGACGTACACCGCGACCAACAGCGCGGCCGGCCTGCAAGCGCCGGGCGGTGTCGGGCTCCAGGCCTACCTGTCCTCGTCGACCACCAACGCCCCGGTCCTCGTCAGCGTCGACGACCTGCGAGCGACGGGGGTGGGCGGCCCGTAGTCGCCTAGACGAGCCGGCTGAAGAGCTCGTTCGAGAGCAGCCGACCCCTGGTCGTCAGGGCCAGCCGCGCGTCGGCGGTGGCGTCGAGGAGGCCGGCCTCGAGCGCCCAGTCCAGGACCCCGGCGAGCGGCGGTCGACGGCCGAGGTCGGCGGGGATCCCGGCGTCAGTCCGAAGACCGAGGATCACCGTCTCCGCGTCGGCGGTCGAGGCGTCCACCCGTTCCGTGCCGCCCGGTGGCAGTCGCGCCGCTGACCTGTCCCCGGGCAGCAACGCCGCCAGGTACGGCTCGAGCCGGGCACCATTCCAGCGTCTGACCGCGCCGTCGAAGGCGTGCGCGCCCGGCCCGATGGCCTCGTACGCACGTCGCTGCCAGTAGACGAGGTTGTGCCGGCTCTCGTGCCCGGGACGCGCCCAGTTGCTGATCTCGTAGCCGCGCCAGCCGGCCTTGGCGAGGCGCCGAACAGCGTGCTCGTACTGCGCGGCGGCCCGGTAGTCGTCCTGGTCGGTTCGGGCGCGATCGCGCCATCGCCGTGCACCGGCCGACGTGGGCAGATGATCGCCGCCAACACCCGTCAGGCCCTCGGCATCCGGGTCGTCGAGGGTGAGCGCGTAGAGCGACAGGTGATCGGCTCGAGCGCCAGGGCGGCATCCAGGGTCGCCTGCCACGCCTCGAGCGTGCCAGCCCGGCACGTCATAGAGCAGATCGAGGCTGACCGATGCGATCCCGGCCGATCGTGCCTCCCGAACCGTTGCGCCGACGTCCTCTGGTGCGTGCCGCCGGCCCAGTCGGCGGAGCGAGACCGGGTCGAGCGCCTGCGCGCCGATCGAGACCCGCGTCACGCCGGCTGCCCGCCAGGCCCCGGCGTCACCACGTTCGTCGGCGCCCGGGTTCACCTCGAGGGTGACCTCGGCCCCCGCTGCGAGGCCGAACCGCGCCCGAATCGCGTCGAGGAGGCGTCCGATCGCATCGGCCGGCACGAGCGACGGCGTGCCGCCGCCGAGGTAGACCGTCTCCAGCGGCGCGCCTGGCGGGGACGCGCGCGCGCAGCTCGAGCTCCGCGTGAGCGCGTCCATGAACGTGGCGATTCGGCTCCTCGGACCTCGCGCGGCGGCGCCCGCGTAGACGACGAAATCGCAATACGGACAGACCGAGACGCAGAACGGTACGTGGACGTACAGCGCGACCGGGGGACCGGCGACGGTCACTGGTCGCGCGTGGGAGACTCCCGCGCGGTCACGATGCGCCAGCCCTTTGGCGGCCGGCGGCGCGCCTCGATCTCCTCGATCTCGCGACCGCGCGGCAGGGGCTGGCCCGTGTGCCCGGTGCAGAGGAAGACCGCGAAGCGCAGCACTGCGTGCCCGAAGAATGCCGCCGCGATGCCACCCGTGAGCGCCGTGAGCCAGCCGCCCGCGAGCCCGATCCCGATCGTCAGGCTGAACAGGTAGCGATCGCGACCCGGCGCGCCCAGCCGTGTCGTCAGCGTGTAGATGATTGCCTGGATCACGTTCGCGACGGTGGGCTCGAGCCCGGTCAGCAGCAGGATCCCGAACAGCGCCCCGCGGAACGCCACCTCATCGAGGAACGCGGTCACGGTCGTGTTGAGGAGCGCGCCCGGGTACGAGCCGACGTTCGGGAAGCGGATCCGGTGGTAGCGCAGGATCGCGTAGGCGACCGCCTGTCCCGTGCCGATGAGGCCGTAGGCAAGACCCCAGACGAGGGCCAGGGCGCGATCGCCCGAGCCCAGGAACAGCTCGCGAGTCGGGGCGGGGTGGATGTACAGGATCGCGATCGCGAGCGCCATCCCGAGCCCGTACCATGCCAGCCGCCGGCCGATGGTGGGTCGCTCGCCCGCCGCGGTGGCCTCGTAGTACTCGGCCGTGCCGAACCGCTCCGAATCGAGGCGCAGCATCACGAGCATCAGCGCGAAGCCGACGGCGATGAGCACGCGCGCAGTCTCGACGAAACCGTCCATTGGGCTGTCCCTAGACGCCGGGCGCGCGCGGAATGTGGCGCGCGGCCTCCGTCATGCGTCCTCCATGCGCAGGATTGCGAGGAACGCCTCCTGCGGGATCTCCACCGACCCCACGCGCTTCATCCGCTGCTTGCCTTCTTTCTGCTTCTCGAGCAGCTTCCGCTTGCGCGTGATGTCGCCACCGTAGCACTTGGCCAGCACGTTCTTCCGCATCGCCCGGACGGTCTCGCGGGCGATCACGTTCGAGCCAATCGCGGCCTGGATCGGCACCTCGAACATCTGGCGCGGGATCAGCGTCTTGAGCCGATCCGCGAGTTGCCGACCCACGCCCTGCGCCCGGTCGCGGTGGACGATGAGCGAGAGGGCATCCACGGGCTCACCGTTGACCATGATGTCGAGCTTGACGAGGTTCGCAGGCCGGTAGCCGGCCTCCTCGTAGTCCATCGACGCGTAGCCCTGGCTGCGGCTCTTCATCTGGTCGAAGTAGTCGACGATCAGCTCGGCGAGCGGAAGCTCGAACCGCAGCAGGACCCGCGTCGGGTCGAGGTATTCCATGTTGACGAAGGTGCCGCGGCGGTTCGTCGACAGCTCCATCAGCGGCCCGATGTACTGGCTGGGGGTCACGACGGACAGGTTCACCCACGGCTCCCGGATCTCCTCGATCTCGGACGGGGCGGGCATCCGGGCCGGGTTGTCCACGGCGAGCTCGCCCTTCCCGAACCCGAGCTGGACACGGTACTCGACGGACGGAGCCGAGGCGATCAGCTCGAGGTCGAACTCCCGCTCGAGACGCTCCTGGACGATCTCCATGTGGAGCAGGCCGAGGAATCCGCAGCGAAATCCGAACCCGAGGGCAACCGAGCTCTCGGGCTCGTAGGTGAAGCTCGCGTCGTTGAGGTGAAGCTTCTCCAGGGCGTCGCGGAGCAGTGGGTAGTCCTCGCCCGACAGCGGGTACAGCCCCGCGAAGACGAGGCTCTTGGCCTCCTGGTAGCCGGGCAGTGGCGCGGTGGCGGGACGGTCGGCGGTCGTGATCGTGTCGCCGACCTGTGCCTCGCGCACGTTCTTGAGGCCCGTCGCCACGTAGCCGACCTCGCCCGCCACGAGCCGCTGCACTGGCACGAGCTGTGGCCGGAAGACGCCCATCTCGAGCAGCTCGGCCTGGGCCTTCGACGCCATGAGCCGAACGACGTCGCGGTCGCGCAACGTCCCCTGGTCGAGGCGGATGTACACGACGACACCCTTGTACGCGTCGTAGTGCGAGTCGAAGATCAGGGCCTGGAGCGGCGCCGCGGGATCGCCCTTCGGTGGCGGGATCCGCTCGACGATGGCCTCGAGGATCTCGGCGACCCCGGTGCCCTCCTTTGCGCTCGCGAGGATGACCTCCTCGCGGGGGATCGCGAGGACGTTCTCGAGCTCTTCCATCACGACATCCGGCTGGGCGGACGGCAGGTCGATCTTGTTGAGGACCGGGATGATCGTCAGGCCCTCACGCAGGGCCAGGTGGACATTGGCGAGGGTCTGAGCCTCGATCCCCTGGGTCGCATCGACGACGAGCAGCGCGCCCTCGCAGGCCTGCAGGCTGCGGCTCACCTCGTACGCGAAGTCGACGTGGCCGGGCGTGTCGATCAGGTTGAGCGCGTACTCGTGCCCGTCGCCGGCCGTGTACTGGAGGCGGACTGCACGGGCCTTGATCGTGATGCCCTTCTCGCGCTCGAGGTCCATCGAGTCGAGGACCTGGCTCTGCATCTGCCGGCCCTCGACGGTATGGGTCAGCTCCAGCAGCCGGTCGGCAAGGGTCGACTTGCCGTGATCGATATGGGCAATGATCGAGAAATTCCGCAAGCGGGCCTGGGGGATGGCGGCACTCATCGCGGAACCGCATCGGGATGGGACATCGCGGGGATCATCGCATTGTTGGCGCGGAGCCCGGCGCCGTCGCGACTGCCTCCGCTTGCGGGGGCGTGGCGGCGGCCTGTGCTACCATCCGCCTTCGCGCCCGGCGCCATTCCGCGCCGCCGCATGTCGATCATCCGATATCGAACGAGAGGTTCGCTCACCTTGGCCAAGACGCCCCGCACCTGGACCGGCGCTCGCTCGCCATCCGGCCTCAAGCGCGTCCGGCAGGCAGAACGGCGCAACGAAGTGCTGCAGCCCCGACGGACCGCCGCCAAGACCTACGTCGCGAAGGCGCTGACCGCCGCGACCCAGCCGACCGACGGGATCGATCCGGCGCAGGCCCTCATCGAGGCCCTCAGCGCGCTCGATCGCGCTGCCAAGGTTGGTGCCATCCACCCGAATGCCGCCGCTCGACGCAAGTCGCGCCTGACCCTCAAGGTCAACGCCGCGCTTGGCGGCACGACCGTCGCCTCCGGCGGCCGCATCGTCAAGACGACCGGCAAGGCCGCTGCCCAGAAGGCAGCCAAGGCCCGGATCGCCGCCTCCAAGGCCGACAAGGCCAAGGGCGCACAGACCGCTGCCGGCAAGGCGCGCGCCGCGCTCAGCAAGACAGCCCGTGACGCGGCCGCCGCTGCGAAGGCCGAGCTCGCCGTTGCGACCCCGGACACGGCAGCCCCGAAGGCAACCACCCCGACCAAGTCGTCGGGCGCGCGAACGGCCGCAGCGAAGAAGCCTGCGACCAAGGCCGCTGCCACGAAGGCCAAGACCACGGCTTCGAAGACCACCAAGAGCCCCGCAGCGAAGAAGACCGCCTCCAAGTAGTCCTCTCTCGCCGCGACGCGCGAAGCATGACCCGACGACTCCCGTCGTCGGGTCTCTTCATGTCCGGGAGCCGGCGTGTCGTATGCGCAGGAGGCTTAGCTGACGGCTCCCGCAGGTGCGGGTCTGCGTTCCGGGCTCGGAATATGCCTGTGCGGTCTATCAGGGCGCTGAGGCAGGTCGAAACGGGCCGGAGCCTTCGCCGGTAGTCCTGCCATGCATATCCGGGCCGCTCGAGGTGCCGCGGGAAGCATCCATGGCGTTCCTTAGACCTCCTGGGAATATCCCGGGCGGAGCGGACAGCGGCCAGGTCCAGCGGCCGGAGTGCAGCGGCCGAGGTCCAGCGGCCGGAGTCCAGGCGGCCGCCCTACCCGGTCGGCGCCTCGATCCGGGCCGGCTCGGTGCGTCGTGGCCGGTTCGAGGCGGCGTACAGCAGCGCCCCACCGAGGCCTGACGCGGTCGTGAGCCCGAGCAGCAGGCCCGCGGTCGCCAGCTGCTGGTTCCAGTAGAAGCCCGTGAACGAGCCGGCATCCGTCACGCCCTCTGCGGCGAGCGCCGAACCGCGGTCGTCGAGCAGGTAGCGCTGGTACACGCAGTCCGCGCCCGACTGGCAGAACGGCGGGATCGGATTGCCGTCCGCGTCGGTTCGGTTGAAGTCGGGGAAGCCGCCGTCCGCGAAGAAGAACAGCGCCCTTCACCGCGAGGAGCAGCACGGCGAGGGTCAGCCCCGTCACCAGACCCGCGAACAGGCCGTTCGCGGCGATCCGTCGCGCCGGGCCCGCAACACGGTTCGAGCGCTGATTGGCGTAGTAGCCGATCGTCAGGCCGGCTGGTACGGCCAGGAGCCAGTAGATCGGCTCGATCGGGATGACGAGCAGGAAGCTGACGCCGATCGTGACGGCCATGCCGATCCCGACATAGGCCGCGGTGATGGCGCCGCGGTCGACGAGACGCCTCACGAGCCGACGGGCACCTCGACCCGGGGGCCGCTCCGACGCGACGCGCCCGCGAGCGCCGAGCGCCCGGGATACCGGGCAGCGTCCCCGAGCTCGCCTTCGATGCGGAGCAGCCGGTTGTACTTCGCGACCCGCTCAGAGCGTGATGGTGCGCCGCTCTTGATCTGCCCGGTGCCCATCGCGACGACGAGGTCCGCGATGGTTGTGTCCTCGGTCTCGCCGGAGCGATGCGACACGACAGCAGACCAGCCGGCGCCGCGCGCGAGCTCGATCGCTTCGATCGTCTCGGTGAGCGTCCCGATCTGGTTGACCTTGATGAGGACCGAGTTGGCGGCGTCGAGCTCGATCGCGCGCGCGATCCGTTCCGTGTTCGTGACGAGCAGGTCATCACCGACGAGCTGCACCGTGGCGCCAAGCCGTTCGCGCAGCTGCTGCCAACCCGCCCAGTCATCCTCCGCCAGACCATCCTCGAGCGAGACGATCGGATATCTGCCGGCCCAGTCAGCCCACAGGTCCACGAGCTCGCTGCTGTCCAGGGTGCGGCCCTCGCGCGCGAGCACGTAGCGTGTCTCGCCGCCGTCGCGCCCACTCCCCTCCTCGATCAGCTCGGTCGTCGCTGGATCGAGCGCGATGCCGATGTCCTCCCCGGGGCGGTAGCCGGCCCTCTCGATGGCCCGCAGGATCACCTCGACCGCGGCCTGGTTCGAGGGCAGGGACGGCGCGAAGCCGCCCTCGTCGCCCTGGCCCGTGGCGTGTCCCTCGTCGTGGAGGATCGAGCGCAACGCGCCGAAGATCTCGGCACCCGCTCGAAGCGCGTCGCTGTAGGTCTCGAGCCCGACGGGCATGACCATGAACTCCTGGAAGTCCGTGGAGTCCTGCGCGTGCTTGCCGCCGTTCAGGATGTTGAACATCGGCACGGGCAAGGTTCGCGCGCCCACCCCGCCGAGATATCGGTACAGCGGCAGGTCGTAGGACGCCGCGGCGGCATGCGCGCAGGCGAGGGACACGCCGAGGATCGCATTGGCGCCGAGCTCGCCCTTGTTCGGCGTGCCGTCGAGGTCGATGAGGATCGTGTCGATCCCTGCCTGGTCGCTGGCATCGAGGCCGTAGAGGTTGGGTGCGATCGTCTCGAGGACGTTGCTGACCGCGCGCGTGACACCCTTGCCGCCGTAGCGAGCCTTGTCGCCATCGCGCAGCTCGACGGCCTCATGGGCGCCGGTGGACGCACCCGACGGCACCGCCGCGCGCCCGACCGACCCGTCGTCGAGGATCACGTCAACTTCGATGGTCGGGTTCCCGCGCGAATCGAGGATCTCGCGGGCGTCGATGAAGTCGATCCCGGTGCTCATGCCTTCTCCGTTCCGTCGGTGTCGAGCAGGACGTTGACGCCGGGGAGCTCGCGGCCCTCGAGGAACTCGAGCGAGGCACCGCCGCCGGTCGAGATGTGCGTCATCCGCTCGGCCAGGCCCTGCTGGGTCACCGCCGCGACGGAGTCACCGCCGCCGACGACGACCGTTGCGCCAGCGTCCGCCCGCTCCGCGAGCAGCCGGGCGATCGCCTTCGTGCCGTGCGCGAACGAGGGGATCTCGAACACGCCCACGGGCCCGTTCCAGAACACCGTCTGCACGTCCGCGAGTGCTTCCTGCATCAGCTCGAGGGACTTGGCGCCGACGTCGACGATGTGCCACGAGGCCGGGATCTTGTCGGCGGGGAGCGTCTTGTACTCGGTGCCGCGCGTGACCTCCTTGGCCACGATCACGTCGACGGGCAGCACGACCCGCACTCCCTTGGCCTCAGCGGATTCGAGGATTCGCCGGGCGTCCTCAACTCGGTCGTGCTCGGCGAGGCTCTTGCCGACCGCCTTGCCCTGCGCCAGCAGGAACGTGTTGGCCATCCCGCCGCCGAGGACGAGCAGGTCGACCTGCGTGAGCAGGTTGTCGATGACCTTGATCTTGTCCGAGACCTTGGCCCCACCGAGGATGGCCGCGAACGGCCGCTCGGGCGCCTCGAGCAGCTTCGACAGCATGCCGAGCTCGCGTTCCATCAGCAGGCCCGCGTACGCCGGCAGCAGCTCGGCGATCCCGACGGTCGAGGCATGCGCCCGGTGCGCGGTCCCGAACGCGTCGTTCACGTACACGTCGGCGTACGAGGCGAGCGCCTTCGCGAAGCCCGGATCGTTGGCTTCCTCCTCGGCATGGAAGCGCAGGTTCTCGAGGAGGAGCACCTCACCGTTGCGCATCCGCTTCACCGCGTCCTCGGTGCCGATGCCCAGCGCATCGCCGGTCACCGGCACGTTCCGGCGCAGCAGTTGCGTCAGCCGCGCGCCGACTGGGCGCAGGCGCAGGCCGTCCTGGACCTTGCCCTTTGGCCGGCCAAGGTGGCTCGCGAGGATCACCTTCGCGCCCTGATCCAGGAGAGCCTTGATCGTGGGCACCGCCGCCCGAACGCGGGAGTCGTCGGTGACCTTGCCGTCCTCGAGCGGCACGTTGAAATCGACCCGCACGAAGACGCGCTTGCCGGCGACGTCCGCGTCGCGGATGGTCTGCTTGTTCATCTGTCGTCCAGTCAGGTGTGGGCCGGGGGCCCGTGTCAGGCGGCGGCCACCGGGAGCCGTGCCGCGACGTGCGCGACCAGGTCGGCCACGCGGCAGCTGTAGCCCCATTCGTTGTCGTACCAGGCGATGACCTTCACCATCGTGCCGCCGAGCACCATCGTCGAGTCGGCGTCGATGATCGAGGAGCGCTCGTCGCCCTTGAAGTCCATGGACACGAGCGGCTCGTCCGACACGCCGAGGATGCCCTTGAGCGGGCCCGCGGCGGCCGTGCGGAAGGCATCGTTGAGCTCCTCGACGCTCGTCTCGCGGCGAACCTCGGCGGTGAAGTCGACGACGCTCACGGTCGGCGTCGGAACGCGCAGGCTGAAGCCGTCGAACCTGCCCTTGAGATCGGGGATCACGAGCGCGAGGGCCTTCGCGGCGCCGGTCGACGTGGGGATGATGTTCTGGCCGGCCGAGCGGGCCCGGCGCGGATCCTTGTGCGCGACGTCGAGGATGCGCTGGTCGTTCGTGTAGCTGTGGATCGTATTCATCAGGCCGCGCTCGATGCCGAGAAGGTCGTGGACCACCTTGGCCGCCGGGGCGAGACAGTTCGTCGTGCAGCTGGCGTTGCTGATGATGTTGTGCGTCTCGGGCTCGTACTTGTCGTCGTTCACCCCGAGGCAGATCGTGATGTCCTCGCCCTTCGCCGGGGCGCTGATGATCACCTTCTTCGCGCCCGCGGTGATGTGCGCACGGGCCTTTTCCGCATCGGTGAAGATCCCCGTCGACTCGAGGACGATGTCCACGCCGAGGTCGCCCCAGGGAAGCGCCGCGGGGTCCTTCTCCTTGAGCACCTTGATCTCGCGGCCGTCGATCACGATCGCGTCGTCGGTGTGGCCGACCTCGCCGTCATAGGCGCCGTACGTCGAGTCGTGCTTGAACAGCAGTGCGTTCATCTGCGTGTCAACGAGGTCGTTGACCGCCACGACCTCGACGTCGGGGGCGCGCTCGATCAGCGCCTTGAGCGACTGGCGGCCGATGCGGCCGAAGCCGTTGATGCCGACGCGGGTTGTCATCGTGGAGACCTCCTGGTTCGATCTACGCTCGGCCGGTTCCGGGCGTCTGGACGGACATGTCGCTGGCCGGTGCCGCGAACGGGTTCACGACGGGCCCTCCACGTCGCCAGGCGGGATCGCCCAGTCGCGCGGAGACGAGTGGATGACCGCCGGCGAGCGACACGTCGGGGCCCAGCTCGGGCGCGACGATGGCAACGACGGCGGCAAGACGCTGAAATGACTCGGCGGCAATGACCTCGCGGACGACCCCGAGCATGCGATCCCCCTGCGCCTGCGCGATGGCCCCACCGATGATGATGCGATGGGGGTTGAACGCATGCACGTATCCGACGCAGGCCGTGGCAAGCGCGCGACGGGCGCGCTCCATGAGCCTGGCGCAGGCTGGATCGCCAGCCTCCTCACCCTCGGCCACGTCACGGGCAGACAGCTCGTCCACCCCCACAGCCGCGGCGCGCTTCGTGAGGTAGGGGCTCGTGCCGGCCGCAGCGGCGTCCCTGGCATCACGTGCGAGTGCGGTTCCCGAGGAGACAGCCTCGACGATGGCCGTAGCCGCCACAGCCACAACGCGGCCCGTCAAGGTCGACGGGGACGTGGCCCAGCTCGCCGGCCAGCCCGTCGGGTCCGTGGAAGAGCCGGCCATCGGTGACGATGGAGCCACCGACCCCGGTCGAGACGGTCAGGTAGATGAAATCGGGCTCACCCCGCCCGGCGCCGAACGCCGCCTCGCCGAGCGCGGCCACGTTCGTGTCCCGGTCGAGAAAGGTGGGCAGGCCCAGGGCCGACTCGACCTCGTCGGCCAGCGGGACGTTCCGGAAGTCCGGGCCCAGGTTGGGCGGCGCGACGACGATGCCCGCATGCGGGTCCACCGGTCCGGGCGCTTGAGATGCCGACGCCCGCGAGCTCGTCCCGTACGGCGACCGGGGCCGCATCGCGCGCCGCTCGAAGCGCGTCGCGCGCAGGCCTTCACCACGGCGGCCGGTCCGTGCTCCTTCGGGGTCTCCGTGGCGACGCGGGTCAGGCGAGACCCGTCCGGCTGGATCACTGCAGCGCGGATCTGGGTGCCACCCAGGTCGAGCGCGAGGACCGGGCGTGGCGACAGGGAGCAACCTCGAAACGGGTTCTGGGGTCGGTGCCCATTCTAGCAAAGGGCCCTGACCAGCCCGAGCGTGCTCCTCCGTGAACACGAAACGACCCCCGCCGGCGAACCGGCAGGGGTCGTGTCAGACGTCGAAGGGTCGGCTCAGCCGCCGATCTTGAAGACCTTGCCGCCACACTCGGGGCAGGTGCCCTGCAGCGCGGGCTTGCCGTTCTTCATCGTGATCCGCTCGGGGTTCTGGACTTCGACCTTCTTCTTGTCCTTGACGCAATAGGCCTCAGCCATGCGGTTCCTCCTCGTTGGGCTGTGGCGTCACGGGAACCCTCGTCCCGTATCCGCCCTGCGGAGTTGGTGCCCTGGTCATGTGCTCCACAGCGACGGCCGCCAGCGATCCGTCCCCGCGTCACGCTTCTGTCGGTCCATCTCGGCCAGGATCAGGAGGCTCTCCAGCCCCGTCTCCACGCAGGCCGCCTCGGCCGCGTCCTTGGCGTCCCCGGCGACGAACTCGCCGGTGGTCCGTTCGCATATACCGCACAGACGACGCCGGCGCGACACCGGGCAAGGGTTGCGAGGACGAGCAGAGCCGACGCCTCCATCTCGAAGTTCATGACGCGCTGGCGCGCCATGTCCTCGGCCAGGTCAGGGTAGCGGATGGGCAACTGCGGGATCGGGCGCCCCTGCGCACCGAAGAACCCGGGCGCCGTCGCCGTCAACCCGACGTGGTACCGGTGTCCGAGCCGTTCCGCGGCCTCGATCAGCGCAGTGACCGCCTCATAGTGGGCGACCGCCGGATAGCCGTCGTGGACGAAGTAGCTCGTGGTCGACTCGAGGCGGACCGCGCCGGTGGTGATCGCCAGGTCGCCCAGCGCCATCTCCGGTTGGAGCGCGCCGCACGACCCGACCCGAATGAAGGTGGGCCGTTCCGTGATCGCCAGGATCTCTGCGACGACGATCTCGACGTTGTCCGTTCCGATGCCGGTTGCCACAACCGAGACGCGCTGGCCCCGGTACGTGCCCGTCACCGTCGCGAACTCCCGATGTCGATGCTCGAGCTCGATCGAATCGAGTCGCGCCGCGATGCGGGTGGTTCGGTCGGGATCGCCGGGGAGGAGGATGTACTCGGCCAACTCTCCTGGGCCGAGTCCGATGTGGTACTGCCGTTCTCCGGTCGGGATCGCTATCCGGCGGTCCGGGGGGCTGTCTACGCGGGAATCCGCGTTCGGCAAGACCGTTCCTCGCTCCGTTGGGCTGCTTCGCTGGCGCGAAACTCGGCCGAGGATAGTCCCGGCCGTTCACGAGCGTCAAGCCGATCCGCGCGTGCGTGACTCGTGCTCAGCTGAGCGTGGGTCAGGCGTGACCCGCTCGACCTCCTCCGCGATGCCCATCACGGCCCAGCCCTCGGTCGCGATGGCTCCACCCGCGCCGGGCTGCGAACCGGCGGCAAACTGGGCCAGTCGGCTCGCGACACGGACCGCAAGCCGCCGGCGCGCCTGCCACCGGCGCATGAACGTCACGGCCAGGGACAGCAGGGTCACGGCGAGGACCGTCCCGATGCCGGCAAGCCCCGGCACCGTGTCGCCCAGCCCACCAAGACCGGCCGCGGTGGATCCCGTGCCAGGCTCGAGCGATGCCATCGGGCGTGCCTCGAGCTCTGGAGCGGCCGTTGGGAGCGTGCCGCCGGTGTGGCCCGCCAGGGAGAGTCCCGCGGCCGCGCGAACGACGACCACGGGTGTCTCCGCGTTCAGCTCGACGGTGCCCGTCGCGTTCACTGCGTCACCCGGCTCGACGAGTGCGAGCAGCTCCGCCGCCTCGTCGCGCAGGATGACGGTGCCCGAGCCGGTCCCGTCGTCGAGGGTGAACCCGTCGGGCACGAGGTCCGTGACGAGCCCGCCCACGCGGACGTCCTGGCCAACGAGGCCCGCGAGATCATCGAGATCGGCGTTCAGGAATGGCGGCTCGGCGTCGGCCGTGCCGCTCGGAGGACGGCTTGCCGTCGCCGCCGTGCGGCCGGGGATCGAGCCAGTGTTCGAGCCGCCGCCCGGCTTGGAGCTCGTCCGCACGTCCGCCAGGAAGCGCGGCAGGATCGTGAATCGCTGGTCCGATGCCGTCGGGTATGGCCGGCGCACGATCCCGACGATCGTCGCGCGGGCGCCCTCCGTCAGCACCTCGTGGCCGATGCCCGCGCCGGCCTGACCGATGACCACGACCTCGCTCCCACCGACCCGAACCTCGGCGCGCCAGCGCTCGCCGAGCTTGCTGACCTTCGACACCGTGCCCTTGACCTGGACGAGGCGCCACTCGTGCTGTTCGGCAGGACCCGCATGGAGCACCAGCGGCTGTGGGGAGGCTTCGCGGCCCGTGCTGGTCACCGCGGTCGCTCCAAGGCGTGGCGCACCATACGCGCGACCCATCGTGCCGACGACCCGGACGCGGGCTCCGACCGTCGGGGCAGTCACCCCGACTGGCACGAGGACCTCAACCGCGCCGCTGGCGTCCTGCACGACGATCCGTCGGCCGGTCGCATCGAGGAGCGATGCCGGCGCGGTCACGATGCCGCTGATCGCGACGAGGCCCTGCTGGCCGAGGGCACGAGCGATGCTCACGCTGCCAACTCCGGAGGGCGAGGCGGTTGGGCCAGGTCCGGATGAGCTGCCTGTGGTTGGCGCGGGACCTGTGAGGCGCTGGAGGTCGCCGGCGTCCCGCAGCCAGAGCCGGAACCCGTCGGGCGCGTTCTTGCGACTCGCCCGCTGCCCGGCGATTCCTGTCACGCGGTAGGTCGCGCCAACGTCGAAGGCGGTTCCGTCGAGGCCGCTGCTGTTGTCGGCCATCACGCGGATCTCGGCGCCGCCGACGCGTTCAAGCACGACAACCGTGCTGTTGCCCGACTTGACCGGCTTGCCTGCAACGACCCCTGTGGCCGTGACGAGCCGCCCCTCGAGCCGTTCGTCGATGCCGCTCGTCGGGACGGGCGCAGCGGCGGGGACGGGTCCGGTGCCGGTCACGCGGATGTCGGCGGCGGAGGGACGAACTTCGATCTGGCCGTAGGGATCCGCGAGCGGTCCCCGGACCTCGACGATGGACCCACGAGCCGGCCGTGCAACTCCATCGGGCAGGCGAACGAGGATCCCACCGCCCGCGTCGCCGATTGCAAAGAGCGGGCGCGCTGCCAATGCGGCCGACCTCAGCCGTGACGGTCCCGCGGACCGCGACCCGGCTTCCCATCGCGCCATGCGGGCGGTCGATGGATCGACATAGCTCGGCCCGGGTGTCGGCGTCGGCGACGGCCGAGGGGTCGGGGCTGGGGTGGGCGAGGCAAGCTGGGTGGGGGTCGGACTGCTGGTCGGCGTTGGGCTGGACGTGGGTGTCGGGCTCGCCGTCGGGACGGGTGTTGGGGTAGGCATGGGGGTTGGCGTCGGCTCGACGATCTCGAGCTCGCCCGCGAGGGTGGGATGGATCCGGTAGCCGGCGGTACCCGTACCGGTGCTGTCGCGCTGTCCGAGCGGCCCTGTGGCGACGACGAGGGTGCCCGCCGGGATGGCGCGGCCTCCGAGGGCGGTCGGTCCGATCACGGCGCGCACCGCACCGCTTCCGTCGTCGACGGTGATGGCGAGACCGTCGGCCAAGGTCGATGCCGAGCCGACCGTCGTGCCCTGGACCGTGATGCGAAGTCCTTCGAGGGGCTCGCCGATCGTGCCGGTGCCGGCACCAATGGGGAGCGGCACCTCGAGCGTGTCGCCCCGAACCAGGGCGGCCTGCGAAGCGCGGAGGACGCGCTGTTCGAAGCGGCTCCCCGTCACGCCGGTGATCCGAACGCTCGTGCCGGCGGGCCATGCGCCGACGACCGGCGCGTCGAGGTAGACCGCGATCCCGCCGGTGGCGTCCTGGACGAACGCGCCACGACCGCCTTCAATCGAGCCCAGGTCGGTGGTGAGGATGCCTTCGACCGTGACAGCCGTGTCGATCCCGAGCAGGCGTGCATCAGCAATGGGAGTCACGACGACCACTGGCGTCGTGCTTGGGCTGGGAACGGGGGTCGGGGTCGGCACAGGCGTCGGCGTGGGCGTGGGCGTCGGCGGTGGCGACAGGTGACGGTGTTGCGGCCGGCGTGGGAGTCGCTGTCGCGACGGGTGACGGTGTTGCGGCCGGCGTGGGGGTCGGGGTCGCAATGGGCGATGGTGTTGCGGCCGGCGTGGGAGTCGGCGTCGGGCTCGGAGTAGGGGTGGCGAACGGTGTGGGAGTCGCGGTCGGCGTCGGGGCAGGGGTCGGGGTCGCAATGGGCGTTGGCGTGGCAGCGGGCGTCGCAGTCGGGCTCGGTGTCGGCGTGGCAACGGTGTCGGCGTGGCAACCGGTGTCGGCGTGGCAACCGGTGTCGGCGTGGCAACCGGTGTCGGGGTCGGGGTGGCGCCGGGTACCGGATCGGCGGAAAGGCCCTGCGGCGAGGGCATCCCCTGCACAAACCAGTCCGCGGCGTTGTCGTTGGTGTCCGACCCATTGCCGAGGGAGCCCCCCGGCCGCCGCTCCAGGCTCGAGCCCGCCGGCGGCGCTGGGGCGACAGTCCCCTCGACAAATACGTTGACGGCCTCGCCCCACCCGACCGCGTCGAGCGGCGCACCGCCAACGACACGCAGCACGAGCGCTCCGCCCGTCGCAGCGAGCCCGCCCGTGTACACCGCGTTGCCGGCTGGGGCGTGGATCCCGGCGCTGTTCGCGAGAAGCACCCGCCGTCCCGGATCTACGATCGTGGATACCGACCACGTCGCCTTTCGCGTGCTCGTCGTCCCCGAGGCCGTGACGTACACGACCTCCGTGCCGTTCAGGTCCACCGGAGCCGGGCCCTGGTTTGCGATCTCGACGAACTCGTCGGACGCGGACGCGCCGCCGGTCTGCACCTCCGACAGGACCAGCGTCGACGCCGGCCAGTCCACTGCCGCGACGGGACGGGGGTCGGCCGAGACCTCCGTACGGGGTTGCGCGGACACGACGGTCGCGAAGAGGACGGTGGCCATGAGCGCGGGGAGCCCCGCGTGCCGGGCGCGATGCATCGACGACCTCCCGGCGGGACGGGACGGGATGGAGCGGTGCGGGGAGTGCCGGCGGGGCCAGCACGTTGTAGCAGGGGGCGCACACCGGGCACGCATCGGGCGCTCACCGGCCGCGTATCGGGCGGACACCGCGAGCGGAACGCGACCGCCGGATCGACTAGGATGCGAGCCACTTCCCGTTCACGAGCAGGAGAGACCGTGCCCCGCGCCAAGAGGACCGATCGCGCCGAAGCCCGGAGGCGCCACCGCGCATCGCTCGACGCGATCGAGGGCGACGAGCCGGCGGACGTCCCCGAAGAGCCGTCCGGCACGCCGGTCCGCGGTGGCGTCACCCGGCCCGTTGCGCCCGCTCCGCAGCGCCCCAGCATCGGCCGCGCCTTCCGGGAATCCTTCCGACCCGTCACGCTCGCCGAAGACCTGCGCACCTTCCCGTCCCTGCTCCGGCATCGCGCCGTCTGGCTGCCGATCCTCCTGACCGTTCTCGCCGGGCTGTTCTTCGTGGTCACGCGTGGCCAGAACCCGCTGGTTGCGGTTATCGCCACCTACTTCATTGCTCCGCCCGCGCTGGGATCCGTGTTCCTCGCAGGTTTCCTCGCGCCGCGATCGAGCTACCTGATCGGCTTCCTCGTCGGTCTCGTGTCCGCGATCGTCGCGTCGGCGATCGTGCTTTCGTCGGGATCCACGCTCAACCCGGACGGGTCGGTGGGCCTGAACGCGAGCCCGAGCCCGTCGATCTCGGCCAGCCCCTCGGCGTCGGCATCGGCCGTGACCTCCCCGGCCCCCAGCCCAAGCGCCGGAACAAGCGTGGCGCCTGCAGCCTCGGCGAGTGCGGCCCCGGCCGGCTCCCCGACCCCGAGCCCCTCGCCGCAGACCGCCACCTCCTCGCAGGACCAGGTCATCTACGCGTTCCTCACCTCGCCGCCGTTCGGGATGTTCTTCGCCGCCACGGCGGCCTGGTACCGCCGCTTCCTGCGGATGTCGAACCCCAACCGCGGCCGCCAGCAACCGGTTCGACGCGGCAACGACGGCCGCTCACGCGGCAACCAGCGGACGCGTCGCTAGGGAAGCCGGCGCATCCCGGCGTGCCCCATCTGGCGGACGCCGGCAGGGCGTTCGGGGCCACCCACCGTGGCGGCGACCTCGGGGAGTGACCGCACGTCGTGCGCGACGAGGTTGACGACCGAGCCCTCGCGCTGGAGCTCCCCGTCGACGAGCAGCAGGGCGTGGCGCCGGACGATGCCCCGAAGACGCGCCCACGTATCGGGCCAGAGCGTGACGTTCACCATGCCGGTCTCGTCCTCGAGGGCGAGGAACACCGTCCCACGGGCGGTCATCGGGTGCTGGCGCGTCACGACGAGCCCGCCCAGCCGCACGTGCCCGGTCGTCGATCGGCCAGCTCCCCGTTCGTCACCGCCCCGAGCCGGCGAGCGACTCGCGGAACAGCGCCACGACCTGCCGCCGGGCGTCGAGACCCACGACCGCGTAGGCATCGCCCACCCGTTCGGTCTCGGTGATCGCGGGAAGCTCGGGGCCTCCGTCGCCGGCAGGCGCAGATCGAGCGGCCTGCCCGCCGCCGCGGAACGCTTTCCTGCCGCACGACCAAGCGCGAACCGTCGTCCATCCACCCGGCCACGTGACGCACCGGCCACCTCGCGCAGCTGCCACAGGAGCTCGCGCCGGGGGCGTCCCAGCGAATCGAGCGCACCCGTCCGGATCAGCCGCTCGATGACCTCCTCGGGCAGGCCGGTGCGCTCGACGACGTCGGCGAGGATCGCGTACGGGCCGCGAACGAGCTCCGCATCGAGCAGCTCGGCATGCTGCTCCCCGATCCCCTTCACGAGATGGAGCCCGAGCCGAACGCCCCAGCCCGACCGCGTTCTCGGCCGCCCATCGCTCCCGCGCGGCGCGGGACCCGAGCAGGTGAGCACGGGCCGGCCGGGCGCGATCCGAGCCTCCGGGAGCGGGTCGCGGGATCCCCGCGCCCTCGGGCGAGTCGCGAGCGCCCCCGGCCGCCCACCCATTCGGTCGTCGGTCTTGTACGTGGACGCGTTGATGTCCACGGGGAGCACCGCCACCCCGTGCCGCTTCGCGTCGTTGACGAGCACCTCGACCGGGTAGAAGCCCATCGGCTGGGCGTTGATCAGCCCCACGAGGAACTGCGCCGGGTAGAACAGCTTGAGGAACGACGACTCGTAGGCCGTGCGCGCGAACGCCGCCGCGTGGGACTTCGCGAACCCGAAGCTCGCGAAGGCCGAGACCTGGCGGAACAGCTCCTCGGCGACCTCCTCGGTCATGCCCGGCTGGCGCAGGCAGCCCTCGAAGAACTGCCGGTGGAGCTTCTCCATCTCGCGGTTCGAGCGCCACGTGCCCATCGCCCGCCGGAACCCGTCCGAGTCGGCGGGCGTGAAGCCTGCGACCTCGATCGCGATCCGCATGACCTGCTCCTGGTAGAGGATCACGCCGAGGGTGTCCCGGAGCACGGGCTCGAGGCTCGGGTGGAGGTATGTCACGGGCTCGAGGCCCTGCTTGCGGCGCAGGTACGGGTGGACCGCGTTGCCCTGGATCGGGCCCGGCCGGATGATCGCGACCTCGACCACGAGATCGTCGAGCGTGCTCGGGCGCGACTTCGGCAGCGTCTGCATCTGGGCCCGGCTCTCGACCTGGAACACGCCCACCGTGTCGGCCGCCTGGAGCATCTCGAAGACCTCGGGGATGTCCTCGGGCAGGGAGTCGAGGTCGAGGCAGACCGCGCAGTCGTGCTCGATCAGCTGCATCGTCTCGTCCATCGCGGCGAGCATCCCGAGCCCGAGCAGGTCGAGCTTGATGAGCTTGATCGTCTCGACATCGCGCTTGTCGAACTGGACCACGACGCGGTCCTTCATGGTGGCCCGCTCGAGTGGCGCGATATCGATGAGCGGTGCCGCGGTGACGAGCATCCCGCCCGAGTGGATGCTCAGGTGACGCGGGAAGCCGTCGATGCGGGCGCAGAACTCGAGCCAGCGCTCCCAGTCGCACATCCCGACCGTGCTCCCGCCGCGGGGCTGCGGTGGCGGCTCGGGCTCGATCCGTGCCACGGACGAATGGTCCGCGCGGGCGGGCGGCGGATCCCAATGGATCGGTCGGCCGATCTTGTCGGTGCGACGTGGGCGGCGATTCGAGCTCGCCGGCTCTCCGGGTTGACCGCCCGGCCATCGATCAGCTCCGGGCCGTAGCCGGTCGCCGCGTCCCTCACGGAGCCAGGCGACGCTCGCCGGCGTGTCGCCCGGTCCCCCTTCGTCGTCCGAGGTCCCGGCCCGGACGGCGGTCCGTGGCGCGAGCGCATCGGGCAGCGCGCTGAGCGTCGTCTTCCGCCACGCTGGTCCCGACGCGCCGCGCGTCCTCGCGTCGTGGCAGGCGTCCGGTTGCCGCTCTCCCCGGCCCCACCGGTCGCCGATCCGTCCACCCCGGCCGTGGTTCAGCTGGCCCATCCCGTCGGTCAGGCCGCGCTGCTCGGCCGCCGCGGCCGCGCGTGCCTCGGTCGCCTCATCGTCCCCGGAACGTCGAAAGAACTCACCGAACCCGCCGTCCGCCTCGAGGTCGCGCCGGACCATCACCGAGTCGTACGTCTCGAGCGCCTTCGCGACCCGATCGACGAGCGGCCGCGGGAATCCCAGCGCGTAGCCGACCTCGCGCACCGCGGACCGCGCCCGGTACGTCACGAGGTTGCAGACCATCCCGGTGTGCTCAGGGCCGTACTTGCCGTAGACGTACTGGATGACCTCCTCGCGCCGTTCGGAGCTGAAGTCGATGTCGACATCCGGGTACGTCGTCCGGCCCTCGTTGATGAACCGCTCGAAGAGCAGGTTGTGGCGGATCGGGTCGACCCGGGTGATCCCGAGCACGTAGGCCACGATCGAACTGGCCGCGCTTCCCCGACCCTGCGCCGGGATCCCCTGCTCCTTCGCGAAGCGCATCAGGTCCCAGCAGATCAGGAAGAACTCGGCCAGGCCGGTCCGCTCGATCACGTCGAGCTCGTGGGCCAGCCTGCTTGACCACGGCCGGCGTGAGCGGGTGGTACCGGCGTTGCGCCCGAGCCAGCACAGCTCGCCCAGGTGCGAGAACGGGGTCTCGCCGTGGGGCACCGCAAAGCCCGGAAACCGGTACTGCTCGAAGCCGAGGTCGACCGAGCATGAATTCGGCGAGATCGGCGGCCGTCGCCAGGCCCTCGGCCCACGCGCGCGCCACGCGCGGATCCGCGTCGGGGTCGCCGGGCGGCAGCGTCGGCCATCTCCGCGCCCGACTTGAGGTGCGACTCGCCATCGGTCCGGCGCAGGTCGCCCAGCGTGTCGAGCGTCCGGCCGTGGCGGATCGCGGTCAGGACGTCGCTGAGCTCGCGGTCCTCCGGGCGGGCGCCGTGGACGTCGTTGGTGACGACGACCGGCAGCCCGAGCTCCTCGGCGAGGGCCGCCATCTCCGAGACGAGCCAGTCGTCGTCGGGCTGGAGGTGGTGCGACAGCTCCACGAAGAACCCGCTCGAGCCGACGCCATCGCCGCGCCCGAAGATCGTTGCGTAGCGCTCGGCGACGGCCCGTGCCCCCGCACGATCGCCGACCCGCAGCCGGCGCGTGATCTCCCCGTCACGACAGCCGGAGAGCGCGACGACGTCCTCGACGTGCTCGCGCAGCAGGGCCTGGCTGAACCGCGGCATGCGCTTGGTCCCGGCGAGGTTGGCATGCGACACGAGCCGGCAGAGGCTGCGGTAGCCGATCTGCGAGCGCGCCAGCAGCACGAGATGCGGGCCACGCTGCCGGTCGCCGATCCCGCGCAGGTCCTCCTTGACCGCGTCGCGATAACCCGGGAGGCGGGCACGGTCGGGGCGGGGGCGGGACGGGAGCCCCGAATGGACCGATTGCAGGTCCCGGGTCGTGGCCGCTCGCCTGGTCCGCCGGGACCGACGGGCGCCGGAACGACGACGCCGGCCGGATCGGGGACGAGCGGGTCGAGCAGCTCGATCTCGGCCCCGACGACCGCGTGGACCCCCGCGGCCTCCGCCGCCGACACGAACCGGACGACGCCGTACAGCCCGTCGTGATCAGTGACGGCGAGCCCGCTCAGCTCGAGCTCGGCGGCGCGCTCGACGAGGTCATCGGGTGCGGAGGCACCATCGAGAAACGAGAAGTTCGTGTGGCAGTGCAGCTCGGCGTAGCGGACCACTGGATGGCTCCAACGAGGCTGGTTGGGGGCCTCGCCGATGGTAGAACATCTGTTCTAGAATGGCCACCAGGCAGTCGCCGTCCATGACCCAAATTTCCCACGAAAATCGATGAAACAACTCGCGGGACTCTGGCGTCTCAGAGCCATGAACGCAACCCTCCGGCCAGTGGCCCGCAGCGCAGCAAGAAGCCTCCTGATGGTCGCGGTTGCAATGGTGCTCGTCATGATCCTGCTGCCCGCCGCGCTGGCAGCCCAGGCGGCAAGCATCTAACACACAACGTCTCGCGCCTGGGGGCTCGGGACGATTGGCGACGACCGACTGCGATGGTCGGAAGGTCGCCCCGCTGGGCAGGCTGGTGAGCGGTCTGCACGGCCCGCAGGACCCCGTCGCATGGGGGCGACGGGGTCCTGCCCTTTCTTCCAGGGACACCCGCGTTTGCGTTGCCGCACCGGCAGCGCCGGATTCCCGTGTTCGACCACCAATTCGTCCGTCATCATGGGCGCCGGTCGATGCCCGACCGCCGGCACGGGGTACCGTCGGCGGCAGCCGTCCAGCTGATCGAGGGGTCGGACAGGGTCATGGACATCCATCTCGGGACCGAGCGGATCTTCGTCATCCGCGAGCGGGCCAGTGCCGAGCACTTCCGGCAGCAGGCGATGGATCGCCGGACGCAGGCGTTCGGCGCGGGGCTGGGCTCGCTCCTGCAGCGACCCAAGGCCGAGGACGTCGAGCTGATCGCGAGCCAGCGCCGCCTCGAGCCCTTCTGGCATGTCTCTGGCCGCGCCTCGTACTCGTACGAGCGGACCCGCGACTACAGGGTGCCCGCGAGCGGCCCGGAGGTCCGCGAGGTCACGATCCTCGGAACGGCGACGCCGGTGGCCTCCGCCGGTTCCGGGCCCGGCACCTTCACGGTTACTGCGCTCGAACACTGTCGCGAGGAGATCGCGCACGTCCTCGACGCCGACGCACGAACCGGGGCCCGCGTCCCGGATGCCTCGACCATCCTCGCCGGCGGCCGCGACGAGATCGCCGACCCCGCGACGCTCACGGCCGAGGACACGGTGGTCATCCCGCCCGAGCAGCGCGCCTCCTTCGTCGTGCGCCAGCTGCTCGCCGAGATGCTCAAGCCGGTCCAGGCCGATCGGATCCTCGAGGAGTCGCTCACGCTCGAGACGATCGACCTCTGCTACCGGCCCGTTCGGGCGTACGAGTTCCGCTGGCGGACGAAGGACAAGCGGGGCGTGGTCGAGATCGATGCCGTCACCGGCGCCGTCCGTCAGGGCGGCGCGCTCCTGCCGCAGCTGAGTCGCGTCATCACGAGGGACGCACTCTTCGACATCGGTGCCGACACCATCGGGCTGCTCGTGCCGGGTGGCAGCATCGCCGTCAAGGTGGCCCGGGCCGCGCTGGACAAGTCCTACTGAACCAGCGCGGCCCCGGTGTCGCCCCGGGGGGCCGTCGGATTCGGACCGTGAGATCCCGATCGCTCCGCCTCCTCATCCTCGTCACCCTCATCGTCGCGATTGCGGGGTGCGGCGGTGCACGCGGCACCGCGGTGGACGAGCCGCTGGGCTCGCCCATCGAAGCGACCCCGCCCACCGACGCGAGCGCTGGCCCGCCGTCGCTGAAGCCTCCGGACGCGAGTGTCCCGGCCCCGGCCGCCTCCGAGACGGCTGCAATGACCCAGACCGACACGGGATGGGGCCGGATCTGGGACGGCCTCCCCGCGGGCTTCCCCGTCTTCCCGGATGCGCGCGTGTCGGACGAGGCGGGAGGCGACGGACCGGTGAGTGCGACGTTCTCGGTGCCTGGCACGGACGCAGCCACGATCGCGCAATGGCTGCAGGCGGAGCTCGAGGTGGCCACGTACAGTACGGAGGCCCTGTCCGGGCCGCTGGAGGACGGCAGCTTCGTCCTCGACTCGGTCGGCGAGGGCGATTGCCGGATCGAGACCACGGTCACGCCGGCGGGTGACCTGACACTGGTGCGGGTGCGTTACGGCGCCGCCTGCCCGTTCGAGTAGCGAGCGCGAGAGAGGACATCGATGCACCCCCGAGCACGTGACTTCATCGGGGCGGGCCTGCTCTTCGCGGTGCTCGCGGGGCTTGTCGCGCTGATGGTCTTCCTCGAGTTCGGGGCGTCAAGCGTCCGTTGACCTGACGGTCCATGGATTGGTGCTCGAACGCAACACACGGCGACTGGTGGGCGTCCATACTCACATCAGACCGGCCGGGAACCGGTCACGGGCAACCTTGGGGAAGGTCGTCGTGCAGTCCACGCAGCCACAGGATCTCGCCGCACTCTTTTTCGTGGTCAGTCTCTTCGCCATCCTTCTGGTGGTCAGCCTGATGGTGGGGTCGCCGGCCCGCTGAGGAGTTGCCCGGACGGGGTGTCCCGGGCAGGACGGTCGCCGCTCTCGCTCCGCTTGCGGTCCGTCCTTCGACGACGCCCGCGGCGTCAGTCGTAGAGGCGCTCGAGGTGCCAGGAGTTGGCGACCCGGTCGAGGTAGATGAGCGCCAGCCACTGCCGGCCAACGACCTTGACGTAGTCCCGGGCGATCGGCGATCCCCACCACGCCTCGTCCACTCGCCACCGGTTGCATACCTCGACGGGCTCGCGCCGCCCGTTCCAGCGGATGGCCGTGAGCCGCCCGGCGTCGTCGGTCTCGACGTCGATGGCAGGGTGCTCCCGCAGCAGCCTGGTCATCGCTCGCTCCCCTCGCCCGGCGCGACCGACTGCCACGTCCAGCGACGCTCCGGCAGCGGTGCCTCTGGATCCGTGATGACGGCACGCCGCAACCGATCCTCGCCAAAGGTCAGGGCAAGGCGCATGAGCTGCCACCCGAGCCGGGCATTCCGCGCCGCCTGCGGCTCGAACAGCGGCAGCTGCTGACCGGTGGCGGGCTCGGCCCCGGCAAGCTCGAGCTCCAGCCGCGCAACCGGTGCCGGTGGTGGCGTCCGCTCGAGGCGGGCGAAGAGCAGCCGCTCGACCGCATCGACCTCGGCGGTCGGCTCCGGGAACCGCTGTTCGACCGCAAGCTCGGCCGGAGTGCCGGCCCGGGCGAAGGCGACGTCGAGCTCGAGCCGCAGATGCGCCCGAGCGGCCGCGAGTCCGCGTGCCTGGAGCTGCTCGGTCAGGGCGGCTGCGAGCCGGTGGAGCACGAACCGGAGTGGCTCGAGCTCGCCCACGGCCGGCTCGATGGGGAGCGCCAGCACGAGCCGCTCGGGGGCACGACGCGGACGGAACGGGTCGGTCTCCTCGCCCCGGGCGCGCGCATGGAGCCTGGCACCCTCCTCGCCGAATCGGGCCACAAGCGCGGTCCGATCGAGCTCCGCCACGGCGCCGATCCGACGAAGCCCGAAGCGGGTCAGCCGGGCACGGACATCGGGGTCGGTGGTGAGGAGGCCCGCGGGATACGGCGCAAGGAAGGCGGCGTCGTCACCGGGCGCGACGAGGTTCGGTCGTGCCGGCTCGGCGTGGACGGCCGCGATCGTTGCCGCGAACCGGGTACCGGCGATCCCCGCCCGTGGCTCGTCCGGAAGAAGTCCCGCCAGCGCGTCGACGAGCCGCCCCACCAGCACGGGCTCGGCACCCCACAACGGTCCGAGCCCGTCGACCTGGACCTCGAACAGGCCGAACGCCGGGTCGTGCGGATCGGCGCTGCCGGCCACACCCGGGCTGAACGCGGCGAGCCGTTCGAAGGCGGCCTCGATCGCCCCGACGTCGGCGTCAGGATCGGGGTCGAGAAAGACCGCTTCGGGCGCCAGCCGGTGCGCCGCGCCGAGCGCCATCCCGCGCCGGACGCCGAGGGCTCGCGCCTCCGGGCTGGCGTCGATGACGGTGCCGGCCGTCCACGGCTGCCCACCGAGGATCGTCGGGCCGGTCGGGAAGGATCCGGAGGCTCGGGCCTTCGTGAGCGCGAGCGGGAGGTGTGGCCAGTGGAGATGGAGGAGTCGCATCGCGATCGATCCGTTCGGTGAATGCGGGGGCATCGACGAGGAGTCCGTCGCGGCGGAGACAGGCGTCGCGTTCGCCACCGTCCGCGTAGAGGATCCGAAGGGTGGCCCGCCGCCCGGGCGGACCGAACCGGTTGCGGGCCACGACTGCCTCGGTCTGCTGGCCGACGACGTCGCGTCCGAGCCGGATCCACGACCGCCGGGTCAGCTCGAGCCGAAGACCCGTGGCCTCTGCCACCGTGACCGAGAGGCTGTTCTCGCGACCCGGCGGCTCCAGCACGACGAGGAGCGTGTCCGAACGCCGTGCCAGCGCGGCCAGCCGATGGAGGCGATCTGCGACCTTCGCCGACCGGTCGCTCGGGGCGAGCCGGCCGGGCAGGTCGAGGAGCAGCAGGTCCACCGAACGCCCGGTCAGCAGCGCGCCGGAGATCGTGAGGCCCTCCTCGAGGGTGTCCGGCGTCACGATCACGAGCCATTCGAGCCGCACGCCGCGTGCGACGGCCTCGACGGGATCGAAGGTCCGGGCAAGATCCACCCAGGCCACGACCGAGCCGGCGGCCTGTGCCTCGGCGACGGTCCGAAGCGCGAGCGTGGTCCTGCCGCTCGATCCGTCACCGCGCAGCGCGACACCGGCATCGCGTGGCAGCCCGCCCGGTCCGAGGATCGCATCGAGCTCGGGGAAGCCGGTCGAGATGACCCGCTCGGCCGGGGCGAGGACCGGTGTTGGATTCGGTGCCGGCACGAGGGCCAGCGCACCGTCCGTGGACGTGCCGGTACCCCGGTCCGTGCCCGCGGAACCCAGCCGTCGCGGAGCTGCGGCACCCCAGCGAGCTTCGAGGCTCGCAAGGGCCGCCGTCACGTCCGCAGGCCGGTTGGACACGGTCCCAGTATCGAACAGATGTTCTATGTCGTCAACGGGAAACCGCTGCCGTTCGCCCGTCACCCTGGCGTCACGACCAGGCGCTAGCGTCACCGCCTACGATGCATCCCATGGCCGCCGACGCCCTCCCCGATCGACCGATCCTCGTCGTCGACGACGATGCCAAGATCGTGCGGCTCGTGCGGACGTATCTCGAGCGCGAGGGCTATGCCGTCGTCACCGCCGCGCGACGGGCCAGGAGCGCTCGACGCGATCGAACGCCACGAGCCCGCCCTCGTCGTGCTCGACCTCATGCTTCCCGAGCTCGACGGCCGTGCCGTGATCCGCGCCGTTCGCCGGGACGAGCTCGCCGCCGCCACACCGATCCTCATCCTGTCCGCGCGTGGTTCCACCACCGATCGCATAGCCGGGCTTGCGGACGGTGCCGACGACTACCTGCCCAAGCCCTTCTCGCCGGCTGAGCTGGTCCTGCGGGTGAAGGCCATCCTGCGCCGCGGGCGACCCGGTGACTCGGTGCAGCGGCAGGGCGCCGGCGACGCGACACCGATCGTGCACGGCGACCTCGTCATCGACCCCGCCCGCTACGAGGTCACCCGCGCCGGTCAGCCCGTCCCGCTGACCCGGGTCGAGTTCCGCCTCCTCATCACGCTCCTCCAGGCCGATGGCCGAGTCCTCACGCGCGACCAGCTCCTCGATGCCGTCTACGGGACCGATCAGGCGGACATCCTCGACCGGACGATCGACGTCCACGTCGGCCGTCTGCGGGACAAGCTCGGTGACATCGCGGACCAGCCGCGCTACGTCGCCACGGTGCGCGGGATCGGCTATCGCGCCGCGCCCGCTCCGACCACAGCCGCTGCCGTCCCGGGCGCCCGCTCGCCCGATAGCCCGTGATCCGGCGGAGCATCGCTGCCCGCATCGCGCTGGCCGCATTCGTCTCGGCGGCGATCGGGCTCGCGATCCTCGGTGTCGGGGTGGTCGTCGTCGGCGCGCAGGTCTTCACGGATCTCATGGTCGAGGCGGGCGACTCCGCCGAGCACGCCCGGGAGATGTACGACGACTCGGTCACGACCGTGGCGATCGCCGCGATCCTCGTCGCCATCGCGGCCAGCGTCGGCGCCGCGGTGGTCCTCGGACGGATGCTCGCGCGACCGCTCGCCGAGGTCGGTGGCGCGGCGCGCCGGATCGCCGAAGGCGACTACGCGGCCCGGGTGCCCGAGCGTGCCGGCCCGAGGAGATCGCGAGCCTCGCCGGACTCCTTCAACCAGATGGCCACGAGCCTCGAGCGCCAGGAGGCGATGCGCCGTGACTTCATCGTCAATGCCGCGCATGAGCTGCGAACACCGCTCACGAACCTGCAGGGCTATCTCGAGGCGCTGCGCGACGGCGTGATCACGGCGGACCCGGCGACGTACGACTCGCTGTGGGAGGAGGCCGAGCGCCTGGTCCGCCTGTCGCGCTCGCTCGATGCCCTGGCCGACGGGGAGACCGGCCCACCCCCCGAGCTCGTGCCGGTGGACCTCGCGGAGGCCATCCGGACCACGCTCGAGCTGGCCCAGCCGGCGGTCGAGCGCGCCGGTCTACAGCTCGTGAGCGACGTGCCGGAGCGGCTGCCGGCCCGTGCCAACCCCGACCAGCTCGCGCAGGTGCTCGGCAATCTCGTCTCCAACGCGATCCGCTACACGCCGGCAGGCGGCTCGATCACCGTTCGCGCCGAGCGAGGTCCGGCCGACCTCCTCGTCTCCATCTCGAACACCGGGGACGGCATTCCCCCGGAGGACCTCGAGCGGTTGTTTGAGCGGTTCTACCGGGTCGAGAAGTCACGCGACCGTGCCCGCGGCGGCGCAGGGATCGGCCTGGCGATCGTGAAGCAGCTCGTCGAGGCAGCCGGTGGCCGGGTGGGGGTCGAATCCGTGCCGGGCACCACGCGCTTCTGGTTCACGGTGCCTGCGGCAGGCTAACCCGATGAGGGCAGCGCGATCGCCACCATGCCGCTGCCGATCGCGACGAGACCCGCCCACTGGATCGGTCGCAGGCGCTCGCCGAGGAAGGCCACGGCAACGAGGATCGTCACCGCAGGCCCGAACGACGACGCCAGCCCGACGAGCCACGTCTCGGCGCGTTCGAGGCCGATTGCGTAGACGGCCAGACCAGCGGCATCGAGGACGCCGGCCACGAGCACGATCGCCCACGCCCGCCGGCTTGCGACCAGATCGTGGCGCAGGAGTGGCGCCAGCAGCGGAAGCGCCAGCGACTGGACGGCAACGACGGCCGCCACCGAGACGACTGCGTTGACGAGCCGCGAGACGAGGAGCACCTGCAGCCACCCGGCGTGCTCGATCGTCTCGGCCAGGCCGATCGTCATGACCGCAAAGAGGATCAGCGCCGCGACCGCGAAGATGACGCCGGGGCCGGCAAGCCGTGTGGCCCGGAGGCCGCCGTCGAACGCCACGGCGGTCATCACCACGCCGACGGTGGCAAGGACGGCACCGGCGCCCTGCGTCGTGGTCAGCGTCTCGCCGCGGAACATGACCGCCAGGACGACCGTGAGCCCGCCATATGCGGCGACCATGCCGCTGACGAGCGAGATCGGGCCGATGCGAAGTCCCGTGAAGTACGCGAGATACGCGCCCGCGCCCGCGATGCCGAGCACGCCGGACGCGATCAGCACGGCGGGATCGTCGGGCAGCACCGGCGCCTGTCAGGAGGGCCGCGAGGACCAGCAGCGCCGCCGACACGACCTGCACGCCCGCGGTGACATGGAGGCTCCCGAGCCGGCGGCTGCCGAGCGCGCTCGCGACGTCCATCGAGCCCCAGGCGAGCGCGGCACCGAGCCCGGTGAGCAGTCCGAACGGCATCGGACGAGCCTAATCGTGCCGGGATGGGACCGACTGCGGGTGCCGCCCAGCGGGACTGCGCACGACCGGTTCACGAGGGAGCCCGTGCTACACTGCGCACCGGTCGGCCCCTCTGCGGCGCCACGACCCGTGGGGATGTAGCTCAGCTGGGAGAGCACCGCGTTCGCATCGCGGGGGTCAGGGGTTCGAGTCCCCTCATCTCCACCACGTTCCTCATCCTTCCAGAACGTGTTCCGCGCTGGCCGGCATCGTCCGCAGCCGCCGCACCGGCGATACGAGGAGGAGCAGCGCGGTCAACGCCGCGCCGACAGCCGCGATGGCGAGCGTCAGCTGCAGACCGATCGCCGACGCGATGATCCCGCCGAGCACGGCACCCACCGGATTGATCCCGAACAGCGCGACCTGCTGCGTGGCGTTGACCCGCCCGAGCAGGCGATCGGGCGTGATCGACTGCTGGAGGGTCCCGCCGTTGATGCCCCAGACCGGTGAGAGGATCCCGAGCCCGACCTGACCGATGAGCAGAACGGGGATTCGGGCGTCATCAGGAACCAGACCGGCGAGTGGCACGATGGCGGCGAAGGCCGCCGTGACAACGTGCACGCCCACGAGCGTCGGTCCGAGGCCGAAGGCGCGCGCCATGGGCCGAGCCACGATCGCGCCCAGCAACGCTGACGCGCCACCGACACCGTAGATGAAGCCGAACTCGATCGGGCTCACGCCGAGCTCGACCAGGTACAGCACGATCAGAGCGCCCCGGAACCCGCCCGTGAAGAAGCCGATGTTGAGCGCCGCGGCGACGAGGACGCGCAGGATCGGGTGGGCTGCCACGACAGCGAGGCCCTCCCGGATCTCCGTGACGATGTGACGACGCTCCGTCCGCGGTGGCACGGGCGGCTCGGGCCGGCGGATCCAAGCGATCGAGAGCGCCGAGACGACGTACGAGATCGCGTCGAGACCGATCGCGATCGGCGCGCTCAGCGCCTGGACGAGGAGCCCCGCAAGGTTGGGTCCCGCGATCTGCGCCACGGCCTCGCCGGCGCTCATTCGGGCGTTGGCGTCGAGCAGCTGCGACCGACCGACGAGTGCCGGAACGTAGGCCTGCGCCGCGACGCCGAAGAAGACGCTGAACGCGCCGACTCCGAGGGCGACAACGTACAGCTGCGGGATGGAGAGCCAGCCGCCGACGAAGGCGATCGGGATCGAAGCGAGGAGCACGGCCCGGCCGATATCCGCGACGATCATCACCGGGCGTCGTCGAAGGCGGTCGACCCAGACGCCCGCGACGAGGCCGAACGCGAGCCGCGGCACGAACTGCGCCGCGCCGAGGAGGCCCATCTCGAACGGCGTCGCGCCGAGCACGGCCGCAGCGGTGAGCTGCATGGCCAGGATGCTGACGTGGAAGCCGAGCGTCGAGACGAAGCCGCCGATCCACAGCTTGAGGAACTCGACGTCATCGCCGAGCCCGGGCAGGAAGCGCGGCATCGGCCGATCCTACCCGTCGCTCGCCGTGCGGCGGCGCTGCCTCGGGATGGTGGCGGACAAGCAGATCGGGGAGCCGGTCAGGCTCCCCGATCAGGTGGCGACGATGGAACCGCGGTCAGGTCAGTCGCGACGGACCGTGTTGCGGCTCGGCGTGAGGAGCAGGGCGGTGGCGATCAGCGCGCCGAGGGCGAGCAGGATCATCCGCCACGTGTCCGACGCGGGCGTGGAACCCGGAGTCGCGGTGTCAGTGGGCGGGAGGGTCACGACGGGGGTCCCGGTCTCACCGCCAACGCTGTCCTCAGGGGTCGGGGTGGGTGTCGGGGTCGGTGATGGGGTCGGCGTCTCACCGCCAACGCTGTCCTCGGGCGTCGGGCTCGGGGTTGGCGTCGGTGTGGGCGTCGGGGTCGGCGTCGGCGTCGGGGTCGGCGTCGGCGTCGGGTCGGCGTCGGCGTCGGGGTCGGCGTCGGCTCCTCGGTGGGGGTCGGCGTCGGGGTCGGCGTCGGCGTCGGCGTCGGGGTCGGCGTCGGGGTCGGCGTCGGCGGTCGGCGTCGGGGTCGGCGTCGGCGTCGGGGTCGGCGTCGGCGTCGGGGTCGGGGTCGGCGTCGGGGTCGGCGTCGGAGTCGGGGTGGGCTCCTCGGTCGGCGTGGGGGTCGGAGTCGGCTCCTCCGACGGGCTCGGAGTTGGGGTCGGGGTCGGGGTCGGCTCCTCCGTCGGCGTCGGGGTCGGGGTCGGCTCCTCCGTCGGGGTCGGCGTCGGGGTCGTCGGTCGGCTCGGCGTCGGGGTCGGCGTGGGCTCCTCGGACGGGGTCGGCGTCGGGGTCGGGGTGGGCTCCTCGGACGGGGTCGGCGTCGGAGTCGGGGTGGGCTCGTCCGTGGGGGTTGGCGTCGGGCTTGGGCTCGGGCCTTCCTCGATCAGGCCGCAGAAGGCCAGGTTCGAGATCGCCTTGCCGCTGGTCGCGACGACGACCTCGCCCGTGGTGGTCTCAAACTCATTGCCGGCCTTGAAGACGATCAGCTGGTACGGCGGATCGGTGCTGACCACCGTGATGGTCTCGACCTCGTCCTCCTCGTCGAGCTCGACGGTCAGGACCGCGGTGAACGTGATGCCGCCGGTCGTCGTGCCGGTGTAGGTGTGCGTGCCCACCTCGAGGACAGAGGTGCTCTCGATCTTGAAGTAGTCACCCGCGCACTGGCCGGACTGGTCCGTGCCCGACTGGCCCAGATCGATGGTGTGTTCCGCAAGCACGGGGCTCGCTGCGGGAGCAAGCAGCGCTGCCATCGTCAACAGGGCGGCGGCCAGCCAGCCAAAGGATCGAATTCGACTTCCCGGTCGTGTCCGGGCGTGGGTGCGAGGCTCCATGACCTACCTCCGAGTGGGCGTCGAGGGCATCGGCAAACACGGCCCCCATACCAAATGCTCCCCCTGCTCCCGCAGTGTCGAAGCGGTGTGGTGCTGTGCACTCATGAGGGGTGCCGTGGGCCGTTGCGCCCGCATTGCAGCCGCGCGGGGCCGCAGAGAAGAAGTTGCTAGCCGGCGAGACCGCTGGCGAGGGCAAGAACCAGGACGATCACGAACACGACAAGGAAGCCGACCGCGATCAGGACGCCAGGCCGGCTGTCCGGACCTGCGGCAGGCGTTGCCGAGTCGGATCGAACATCGTCGGAGAGGCCGGGGTCACTGCCCTGCCGGGCGGGCTCCGTGCCCTGAAGATCGGTCGGTCGTTGATGGGCCATGCGCCGAGTCTGGGCATGGGCCGATACATGCGATGCCCTTGCAATCGGAGGTACATCGCATCCGACTTGCACCGGCATGCCGGTACGGCATTCCTGCAAGCCTTCGGGACGGACAGTGCGGGCATGAAGCCGCGCGCGTGGACCGCCACCCTCGCCCGCTCCTCGCGCGGGCCGCGTTGCCGGCGCTGCGGTGCTGCCTCCCACCTCGTCACCGACGACGGTCCGGTCGTCTGCCGCGTCTGCCTGTTCGCATGGGGGCACTATTCGGCATCCATCACGCGAGGTTCCGTCGTGCGAGAGATCGGTGGGCTACAGCTCCAGCATGCCGCGCATGATGTCCCGGCGCTGGGCTGCGTCCTCTGCCGCTCTGCGCAGGTCGCGTCGACGCCGACGTTCGACGCGTGGCTCCGCGGTCGAGGCGGCTGACCCGCCTTTTCGGGCACTGGTTCGATCACCCGCGTCGTAGGCTTCGCGCGTGACCGATCGGACGAAGCGGGTCTTTCTCATCGGCTTCATGGGTGCAGGCAAGTCGACCGTCGGACGCCGGCTTGCGTCCCGAACCGGCTGGCCCTACGTCGACAACGACACGTTGATCGAGGCAGCGACGGGCCGCCCCGCCCCCGAGATCGTGGCGACGGACGGCACGGAGGCGCTGCACGAGGCGGAGCTCGCAGCGTTCGACCACGGATCCTCCCTGCCCGAGCCGGTGATCGTCGGGGTGGCGGGGTTCGTCGTGATGGATCCCGTGGCCCGGCGCCGGATGCAGGACATCGGCTTCGTCGTCTGGCTGCGAGCCCGCCCGGAGACGCTCCATCGTCGGGTTGGCAGCGGCCGCGGCAGGCGACCGGCCGCAACGTCGCTCGAGTGGGTTCGGAGGGTGGTGGAGGAGCGAACGCCCACCTACACCGAGGTGGCCGATCTGATCGTGGACGTCGACCGGCTTCGTCCGGGAGCCGTCGCGGACGAGATCGTCGCGGCCCTGGGGATCCAGGCTGGCAGGCTCGCCGCGGGGCAATGAGGCGGCGAAGCTAGGCGGAGTGCTCGACCTCGCGAGGGCCGGGGTCCTCGAGCGCCCCGTGCAGCTCGAGCGCGTTGTCGCGCAGCCATCGCCGCCACAGGGCGTGATCGGGTCGCCGGCCGGCCACCAGCGCCCAGAATCGCGGCCCGTGCCCGAACACCCGAAGGTGCGCCAGCTCGTGGATGACGACGGTTTCGAGCGCCTCCGGCGGTGCAAGCACGAGACGCCACGAGAATGCGAGCCGGCCCTGTCGCGACGCGCTCCCCCACCTCGTCCGTTGGTCGCGGACCGTGATGCGTGTGGGAACGACGCCAAGCGCCGGGGCGTGCTGTGCCACGGCTCGATCGATTGCCTCGCGGGCACGCAGGCGGAGCCATACGTCGAGCACGTCGGGGACGGGCCGCCGGTCCCGCGGGGCGAGCCGTACCAGCAACCGGTCGCCGTCGTCGTCACCGATCCGGGTCACCGTGGAGCGTCGCATCGTGGCAGGGGCGGGAACGACCGACAGCCGGTGGAGCTCGCCCCGGTAGCGAAGACTCCCGCCGTCTCGGGCACCACCGCGAGCCTGGAGGACCGCCCGCTGTGCCGCGTGCCGATCGAGGTGGCGCCGGAGCCATGGCTCACGGTCCCGGAGGAACGTCTCGACATGCGGCTCGGGCTTCGACCAGCCGCGTCTGTTCGCCCTCGGGACCGTGACGATGACGCCCCGCGCGGGGTCGATGACGACTCGGAGCGAGCGAGCGCGGGGCGAGCGCCGCAGGACGTAGTCGAGGGTGCCGCCGGCGAGCCGGGCGGTTGCCTGCTCTTCGGTCGTGCCGGTCACCACGGTTCGCCGCCGCTCACCGGCCGATCATGCCACGACGCCGATCGCCGAACTTCGCGGGCCCTCCGTGCCACGCACACGCTCTGCGGTTTGGCCTGGTGGGCGACTAGCCCGTTCGAGCCGGTTCGCGCGTCTATCCTCCGATGGCCGCGCCGAATGTCGCCTGGGAGGGATGGGACTCGATGACCGTCGAGGCGCTGCGCCGCCGCGAGCCCGCATCGCTCGATGAGCTCCTGGGGCTCTATGGGCGCGACATTCAGGCCGTCGCCTATCTCATCCTGCGCGACCGGGACGCGGCAGAGGACATCGTTGTCGAGACGATCCTCGCCGCGTACGACCGCATCGGTCAGCTGCGCGACGAGCGTGCGCTTCGAACCTGGGTCCTGCGCATCGCCGCGAACCGTGCGGTGACGGCGCGCCGGCGGGGAGCGCGTGTCGTTCGGCTCGAGGTCGTGCCGGAGCGGGCCGCGCCCGGCGACCTCGGCACACACGCCACGTCGCGGATCGCGCTGCTCGAAGGCGTCGCGAGCCTTCCCCTCCAGATGCGCGCGGCGGTCGTGCTGCGCTACTACGCCGATCTGCCGGTCGAGGAGGTCGCGACGGCCCTGGGGAAGAGCCCAAACACGATCAAGGCCCAGCTGCAGACCGCGCTCGACCGCCTTCGAACGTCGCTCGCCGACCCGGCCGACCACCCCCGAGGAGTCCCGTCATGCATGACAGCGAGCTGGAACAGCGACTCCGGGCCGCGCTCCGGGCCGAGGGCGACGAGCTGGCGTTCCGCGTCGACGTGGAGCGGCTCGAGGCAGAGGTGGCGCTCCGCAAGCGCAACGATCGGGCGAACCGCTTTGGGCTCGTCGCGGCTGCTGTGGCGGTCGTCGCGTTCGGCATGGCCGCGGTCGGCCTCAACGCGATCCAGGGGCCGAATGAAGGAGCCGCGACGCCGCCGCCGGCTCCGACGACGAGGCCCGTTCCGACCGTCGCCCCGGCACCCGCGAGCCCACTCCCTGCCGGCCTCGTCGCGCTCGAGCCGCGCCGAGATTCGACGATACTCCTCGAGGTCGAGGGCGCGTGGTCCGGAACCGGGGCCCGCCACGTCGTGGAGCTCCCCGAGCCGATGACCAGCGTCACCACCGTCCAGGTCGCGTGCATCGACGAGTCGGTCACTGTGGACGCCGAAGGGGCAGTGACCGATCTCGCCAGTATCACGGTGACGACCGATGACGGCCCGATCGATGCCGTCTGCATGGGCGAGCAGCCCTCCGCGGTGATCCCGTCGCTCACCGACCAGCCGACTGCCGTCGACATCGTGGTCCCCGCCGGCGTTGCGTATATGGTCCTCGTTGACAGCGTGCCCGCTCCCGAGGCGCTCCCGACCATCGAGCTGACCTTCGGAACGGTGGAGGTCGAGGGAGCCAGCGAGAACGCACTTCCCGACTGGTCGGCCGGGGGCGGTCGCGTCCGCACTGTGGTCGGCACCCTCGATGAGGGGTTCGCCCAGGACGCGGTGGTCGTGTGCCTGGGGCCGGGGACGCTCAAGGTCGAGTTCCGGGATCCCACGGCCCCAGCCGAGAGCCCTGCGACAGGGGGCGGTGTGCAGTGCACCGGGGACGCGCAGGCGTTGACCTTTGCCATCGGCGCTCGTGGGCCGCATGACGTCGTCGTCGAGGCCGACTCGCGAGCGTCCTGGCACGTGATCGCGGGCAGCCACGGCACGCTCCCGCCGTTCGACCCGCCCGGGTTCTACATGTCGTCGTGGCTGGAGGACACGGACATCACGGGTTCGGTCACGTCGGGAATCGCCGGGTGCAACCGAGAGTTCCTCGTTGACGGGCGAGCAGCGGCCTCGACCAATGCGGCCCGCCGGCGTGGCCGGATATGACGGATCAGAGCTGGGTCATCGCCCGGCCCAGCGGCGAGCTGCGTGTTCGTCTCGACGAGGGCTGGACGTGGGACGAGGCGACGGTCCGCGCGGCGCCGTCCCTGCAGACCGGCAGGGACGAGCCCCCGGTGAACACCTGGGACCTCCCCGCCCGCATCGAGGAGAACGTCCTCGTCGTGCCGGTCGAGCTGTCCTCGAGTCGCTGGGTCCTGCGTATCGACGTCGAGGCCTCGAACCGTGACAAGGCGTACCGCGGCGACATGTACTTCGTCGTCGACGTCCAGCCCTGAGCGGAGCCTCTGCTACAATCCGCCCTCCGTGGGGCTATAGCTCAGTTGGGAGAGCACCTGCATGGCATGCAGGGGGTCCGGGGTTCGAGTCCCCGTAGCTCCACCATCGACCGGGCCGCCGACACCGCACCCCTCGCCGGTGGCGGGGGGTGACCATATCCGAGGCAATCCGTGACCGACACCGACCACCGACGAGGCCTCCGCCAGCGGCGACCGGTCGACGCATCGAGCGCTACGACCCGCCGCATCGAGCCGCGCTGGCAGGCACACTGGGCCGAGGCGGCCTGTACCACACGGACCTGTGACACGCGCGCCGCAAGTACTACCTGCTGACGATGTACCCGTACCCCTCGGGCGACCTGCACATCGGCCACTGGTACATCAAGACGCCCACCGATGCGCTCGCGCGCTACCGGCGCATGCACGGCGACAACGTCTTCTTGCCGATCGGGTTCGACGCGTTCGGGCTGCCGGCCGAGAACGCCGCGATCAGAACCGGATCCACCCGCGCACTGGACGATGCGGAACATCGAGAACATGCGCCGGCAGCTGCGCTCGATGGGCGCGACGTTCGACTGGGACGCGGAGGTCGTCACCTGCGACCCGCGTTCTACAAGTGGAACCAGTGGCTGTTCCTGCGGTTCCTCGAGGAGGGGCTCGCCTACCGGGCCATGGCGCCCGTCGACTGGTGCCCGAAGGACGGGACGCTCGCGCGCGAGCAGGTCGAGGGCGTCAACCGGCGCTGCTGGCGCTGCGGCACGCGCGTGAAAGCGCGACCTCGAGCAGTGGTTCCTGCGCGATCACGAAGTACGCCGACGAGCTGCTCGACTTCAGCCAGATCGACTGGCCGGATCCGATCCGGATCCAGCAGACGAACTGGATCGGCCGGTCCGATGGTGCCGAGGTCGTGTTCCAGGCCGCTCGCGACGGCGACGCGCCGGGCGACGCGGCGATCCGGGTGTTCACGACCCGGCCCGGACACCCTGTACGGGGCGACATTCATGGTGCTCGCCCCCGAGCACCCGCTGGTCGGCGCGTTGACGCACTCCGGACCGCAAGGCGGAGGTGGAGGCGTACGTCGACCAGGCGCGCCGCCGAACCGAGATCGAGCGCCTGTCGACAGACCGCGAAAAGACCGGGGTGCCGATCGGGGCCTACGCGGTCAATCCCGTGAATGACGACCG
>CAVWZL010000010.1:0-56254 GCA_963759495.1 uncultured Chloroflexia bacterium
CGAACGACGCCCAGGCCCGTGACCGGGACGTCGATCGGGCCGTCGCCCGCCAGTTCGCCGCGCGTGCCCGCCAGGAGGCCGTCCAGCACAACCGCCAGCACGACTTCGTGCTCGCGCAGAAGGTCCTCAAGGGCACCGCGAAGCGGATCGGCAAGTACGCCGACGGCGACCCGATGCTGCGCGAGCTCGTCGCGGAGCTCGAGGGTGAGTCGCATCGGTTCGCCCGCGAGATGGCGCCGCGGTCCTCAAGGAGGCCCACTTCGCGAGCGCCAACATGGCCCGCAGCCGCGACGTCCAGGGCCGCTCCCTGCGCAAGCCGAGCTGATTTGACGACACCCAGTAATACGGGTATACAGGTCCCATGAAGGCCACCATCGAGATCCCCGACGCCGTGTACCGACGGATCAAGGCGCGCGCGGCGCTCGACGGTCGATCGGTCCGTGACGTCACCATCGAGTTGTACGAGCGTTGGCTGGCGGAGAGCGCCGCGTCGGATCCGTCGGGCGTGACGGCCGACGAACGAGCCGAGACCGCGGCTGCCTGGCTGGCTGGCTGGCAGGCGCTCGGGGCGTCGATCGTCGAAACGCGCGACGCGCAACGAACCACGCGGGAGATCCTCGTGGCCGACCGCCGATAGATGCTCACGATCGATGCCTCGGTGATCGTCGCCGCTGGGGCAACCGATGACCCGGCATCGACCGAAGCGCAGCGGTTCCTGGCGTCGGTGCTGGCCTCGGGCCTGGCACTTCATCAGCCGACGCTGACGGTCGTCGAGGTCACGGCCGCGATCGCTCGGCGAACCCGCGACGCAGATCTCGCCCGGGCCGCGGGCCTGCACGTGCTGTCGCTGCCGGGGCTCATCCTCCACGAGCTGGACGCGGAGTCGGCCGGGGCGGCCGCGGCGATGGCGGGCCGGTCGATGCTGCGCGCCGCGGACGCGATCTACGCGGCGACGGCGGCCCGTCACGACGCCGTCCTGGTGACCCTCGACGAGGAACTGCTGGCTCGGTCGGCACCCATGGTCCGCGCGATGACGCCGGGCGAGTGGCTCGAGCACGAGGTAGGTCCATCGGTAGCGGGTTCGTTGCGCGACAAGGTCGGCCGGACGCCGGCCGACGAGTCCTGGGAGGTCGTACGAGAGACCGCCTCGCGAACGACCGATCCCGATCGGGGTCGGTAGTCCGGCGTTCCTCGACCCGTGACCAAACCGGGCCGGTTTCCCCGGGCGTGCCTGGCCGCGCCCCCGAACCGGGCCGGTTTCCCCGGCGTGCCTGCCAGACGGCACGAGCAGGTCGAACGTTCAGAACGAGCGCCATTTGACCGCGTTCCGTGCCTCGCAGGCACGGATGGGGCTCGAATACCTTCCTCTGGCGATGGATCCGAATCTCCGGGCCGTTGGAGCAGTCTGGGAAGCACGCCCCCGGCCAGGCTGGGTCCGGCCGGGCCCACGGGACACAGGGGGGCTGAGGGCGTGGGCCAGTTCCCCGGGCGTGCCTCTCAGACGGCAGGAGGAGATCGAACGCGCCGGAACCGGCCCGATCCGATCGCGCTCCGTGACTGGCAGGCACGGATCGGGTTCGAGGACGCACGTCGGGGAGTGGGTCAGAGCTTTCAGGCCCTGGTAGCCGTCTGGGAAGCACGCCCCCGGCGCCCCGCCCGCGAGACCGCGGGACGATGCCGGCTCCCCGTCCGGATCGATCAGCCGGCCGCGTATGGCGCCGGCAGCCGGCGCAGCCGGAGCGCCAGGGCCAGGCTGAGGCAGCGGTCCGGATCGTCGAGGTACGGCCCGATGATCTCCTCGATCCGTTCGAGCCGGTTCTTCAGCGTGTTGTAGTGGAGGAACAGCTGGCGGGCGGCGAGGGCCGCGTTGCGTGAGGCGAGGAACGTCTCGAGGGTCGTGACGAGGTTTCCGCCACGTGCGCGCGTCGTACGCCTCCAGTCGACCCAGCACGGCGTCGCAGTACGCCCGACCTCCGCGTCCGGCACCGTGACGAGCAGCCGATCGAGGCCAAGCTCCTCGAACACGCTCACCCGCCCGGGCCCGTGGCCCCAGCGGCCGATCGACAGCGCGCGGCGTGCCTCCGCGTAGGACGCGGCGAGGTCGAGTGGATCCTCGGCGGTCCGCCCGATCCCGATCCCCACGACGACGCCCGGCAATCGCCGCGCGGCCTCGGCCTGGAGCGCGGCGCCGGCGGCCCGCAATTCGCCGGCATCGCTGCCCGGCACGAGCGCCCCGATCTCGCGGCTCCGCTCCCAGACGATCGCCGCCGGGCCGAGCGCGCTGCGCGCGACGTCGGCGAGGCGGGCACGCAGGGCACCCTCCTCGCCGGTCCCGGCCAGGGAGGCGACGGGCCGATCGGCGGTGGCCTCGGTCTCGGCGAGGACGACGGCGCGCGGGGTCGCGAGGTCCCAGTCGAACGCGGTCGCGCGCTCCATGAGCACGCTCCGGTCGGTGACGTGCCCGGTCACGAGTTCCTCGAGGCAGACGGCCTGGAATCGCCGATCGGCCTCGGACACGGCCCGGGCCTGGACCTGGCGGAGCGCCGCGACGGTCGCCGCGTACTCGATCGACTCCAGGCGGTCGCTGCTCAGCGGCCCCCCGTCGCCGGCCACGAGGATCGTCCCGTAGCGCTCGCCACCGACCTGGATCGGCTGGACGATCGCGGCGGAGCCTTCGTCGGCCGGATCCGGCGCGTCGTCCGCGGTCCGCCAGGCGACGGCCCCCTGGGCATCGACGATCGTGACCGGGCGGTCCACGAACTCGGCCAGCGCCTCGGCGATCTGGCGGATGCCACCGCCGGACAGGACGATCCCGGTGAATCGATCGTGGATCGCGGCCGACCGCTCGAGCCGGGCGGCCTGCGAATCGAGGATGACCTCGAGCACGGCACGGATGATGTCGTTGAAGGCGGCATCGCCCGACAGCTCGATGAGCGGGAAGTCGAGGCGCTCGGCGGCCTCGACCATCGCCGCCGGGATCGAGTCGATGTAGCGCGCCGGCTTGATGGCGATCCCGGCCAGACCGCGCTCGGCGAGTCGGGGGACCAGGGCATCGAGGGCCGCTGGGTCGTCGCGCAGCGGGTAGGCCGTGGTCAGCAGGAGCTCGTCCGGCTGGACCCAGTCGAGGATGTCCGGGACCTCCATGACGTTGACGGCTCGGACGGCACGGGCCAGTCCACCGCCGCCAGCGACCAGCCGGGCCGAGGCCAGGGCGGGCAGCGCCAGCACGTCGGCGACGGAGACGGGAGTCGATCACCGGCTATGGATACTCGACAGCCGATGGCGGCGTCAATGTGGACATCTCACAGTGACAGGCCAGCCGCTGCGGTCCATACGATGTGATCGATGCACGTCGATGCGGCTGCGACCCTGCTCCAGGCCACCCGCATCAGCGCCGGTCGTTCGCCGGCGACCGCTCGACCGTCCTCGGCGTGCATCGGGCCGTCGTCAACCTCGTCGATGCCGATGGCGGGCTCGTCCCGCTCGCGGCCGACGCGGTCGGCGGGCTGCCCGACGGGATCCTCGTCGCGGACGCGCCCGACTTCACCCACGTCGGGATCCGGCCGGGAATGGACGCCCGCTGGGGCGCGGAGGCGCTGCGCATCCCGGACGCCGCGCTCGTCGTCCGGACCGGCGGCGCGGCCGCTTGGTCGCCGCGGATCGCCACGCATGGCGCCACCGCCTGGCCCGGCCGCTCGATGCGGGCGTGGTCCCACGCCGAGCACGTCCGAACCCGTGGCGGCCTCGCGGACATCGCGATCGCGACGCCGATCCTCGCCACGCTCGACGACGCGATCCGGACCGGCGATCGCGCGGCCGCCGCGGCGGCGCTCTCGCCGGCTCATCGGCCTCGGCCCGGGCCTGACCCCGTCCGGCGACGACGCGCTGGCCGGGATCGAAGTGCGCTCCGCGCCGCCGGCCACCCGATGGCCGGGTTCCTCGCGGCGGCCCTCGACGACGTGGAAGCGCGCACGACGACCGTCGCCGCGGCCATGCTCCGCCATGCCGCCAGGGGCGAGTTCGCGGAACGCGTCCACCGACTGCTCGACGGGCCTCGTCGGCCCGGACCCCGATGCGCGTCGCTGCCCGCGATCGAGCGCCGCCGTCGCGCTGGGGCGCGACCTCGGGCTCCGACTGCTGGCCGGCGTGCTCCTCGGCCTCGACGCCGCGACCGCCGCGGCCGTCCCGGCGCGCGCCCGGATCGCCGCCTGATGGCCGTCGTCAGCGCCCGCATCTTCAAGAACAGCTATCGCGATTCGGTCGAGCTGATGCAGATCGCCGCGGAGCATCGAGGGCCGCGACGGCATCGAGCGCGCCGGACTCGTCATGGCCACGCCCGGCCAATCGCGAGGTCCTGTCGGCGGCGGGCCTGCTGACCGATGCGCGGCGATGGCGCGGGCCCGAACGATCTCGTCGTCGCCGTGGCCGCCGCCGACGACGACACGGCGACCGCCGCGCTCGACGACGCCAGCGCCCGCCTGTCCGGCACCGGCGGCGGGGGCGAGGTGCCGGCGAGGCCGCCGAGACCACGGCCGCGCACGATCGCCGAGGCGGTCGGCGAGCTCGAGCGGCGCCAATCTCGTCCTGATCTCGACGCCCGGCGCCTACGCCACGGCCGAGGCGCTCAAGGCGCTCAAGCGCGGCCTCCACGTCTTCCTGTTCAGCGACAACGTCCCCGTCGAGGACGAGATCGAGCTGAAGCCGCTCGGCGCCGGCAAGGGGCCTGCTGCTCGATGGGGCCGGACTGCGGCACCGCGATCCTGGACGGCGTTCCGCTCGGGTTCGCGAACGCCGTGCGGCGCGGGACGATCGGCCTGGTCGGCGCGTCCGGCACGGGCCTCCAGCAGGTGACGCTGCCTGATCGACCGCTTCGGGGCGGGCGTCTCGCAGGCGATCGGCGTCGGCGGGCGCGATCTCGACGAGCGCGTCGGCGGGCGCGATGATGCTGATCGGCGATCGAGCGGCTGGCCGCCGATCCCGGGACCGACGTCATCGTGCTGATCTCGAAGCCGCCGGCCGCGTCGGTCGCGCAGACGGTCCTGGCCGCCGCCGGCGAAGGCCGGCAAGCCGGTCGTCGTCAACTTCCTCGGCGGCGATCCCGCGGCGGTCGCCGAGGCCGGCGCGCATCCCCGCCGCGACGTTCGAGGCGGCGGCAGCGCGCTGGCGCGATGGCGTTGGCGCCTCGGCCGGCCGATCGGCCGCGTCCGACGGACGCGGCATCGACGACGAGCGCTCGCCGACCGCGACGCTCGACGCGCTTCGCGGCCTGACCCAGCGTATCGCGTGCGCGGCCTGTACAGCGGCGGATCCCTGGCCGGCGAGGCCAAGCTCGTCCTCAGGGCGCGAGCTCGGGCCGAGGCCGCCAAGGCCCACGAGATCATCGACCTCGGCGACGACGAGTACACGGTCGGTCGGCCGCATCCGATGATCGACCCTCCGCCTGCGCAACGAGCACGATCGCGGAGACCGCCGCCGATCCGACCGACGCGGTGATCCTGCTCGACGTCGTGCTCGGCTACGGGCGCCACGCCGATCCGGCCGGCGCCCTCGCTGCCGGCGATCGAGAACGCGCCCGGCGACGGCGGCCGGGCCGCCGGCCGGCGGGTCGCGGTCGTCGCGTCGGTGTGCGGCACCGAGGGCGACCCGCAGGGCCTCGGCAGCCCAGGAGGCCAGCTGGCCGCGCGCCGGCGTCATCCTCGCCCCGAGCAACGCCCGGGCCGCCCGGCTCGCCGCCCGATCGTCGGCCGCGCTGGCCGCGGACCGTGGCCGGCGGTGCACGGCATGACCGAGGCGGCGACGTCGGTGCTCTTCCCCGACGGCATCCGGGCCGTGAACGTCGGCCTCGACGATGTTCGCGCGCCGCTCGCGCGCCACGGCAGCGCCGGTCGTCGCGCTCGATTGGCGCCCGCCGGCCGAGGGCGACCGCGAGCTCGGGCTCCTGCTGGCCCGCCTCGAGGACGACGCCGGACGACCCGATCGGCCAGCGGATCGCCGCGGCGAACGCGCACGGCCGTCGAGCGCCTGCTCGCCGCCCAGCCGATGCTCGTGGACGTCGCGCCGGCGCGGCGAGGCGCTCGGGCTCGGGCACGCACCAGTCCTCCATGCCGGCCCGCCGATCGCCTGGGAACGCATGTGCGGCCCGGTCCAGGGCGCGATCATCGGCGCGATCCTGTTCGAGGGCTGGGCGACCGACGCCGACGAGGCGCCGAGGCCACTGGTCGCCGACGGCCGGCATCGCGCTCGAGCCGTGCCACGACCACGGCGCGGTCGGCCCGATGGCCGGCGTCGTCAGCCCGAGCATGCCGGTCGTCGTCGTCGAGAACGCCGCCGGGCGGCACCCGCGCGCACGCCACGCTCAACGAGGGCCTCGGCAAGGTCCTCCGCTTCGGGGCGTACGACGCGTCGGTCCTCGACGCGGCTGCGCTGGATGGCGGACGCGCTCGGGCCGGCTCTGCGCGAGCGCGCTCAAGCACGCACGGCCCGCTCGACCTGCGCAGCCTGACCGGCCAGGCGCTCCAGATGGGCGACGAGGGCCACAACCGCAACATCGCGGCGACCTCGCTGTTCACCCGGACGATCGCTCCGGCCCTGGTCCGATCGGCCGACCCGGCGACGGCCGGCGCCGGTCGCTCGACTTCCTGCGCGGCAACGACCACTTCTTCCTCAACCTCTCGATGGCCGCCTGCAAGGCGGCGCTGGACGCGGCGCACGGCATCGAGGGCATCGACCGTCGTGACCGCGATGGCCCGCAACGGCGTCGACTTCGGGATCCGCCTGTCGGGCACGGGCGATGCGTGGTTCACGACCCCGGTCGGCGTCCCGGACGGCCTGTACTTCCCGGGCTACGGCCCCGACGACGCCAACCCGGACCTCGGCGACAGCGCGATCACCGAGACGTTCGGCATCGGCGGCTTCGCGATGGCGGCGGCCCCGGCCATCGTCCGGTTCGTCGGCGGCAGCGCGAGCGACGCGCTCGAGCTACACCCGCGCTGATGGGGCGGATCACGCTCGCCCGTAACCCGTCGTACGCCCTGCCGCCGCTCGGGTTCGTCGGCACGCCGACCGGGCATCGATGCGCGCCGCGTCGTCGACTGCGGGCATCGCCCCGGTCATCAACACCGGGATCGCCCACCGCAGCGCGGGCGTCGGCCAGATCGGTGCCGGGATCGCGCGCGCGCCGCTGGCCTGCTTCGCGCAGCGCGATCACCGCCCTTGGTGCGGCGCTCGGGGTCGAGCGGGCCCGAAGGGAATGGCGGCCGCATGACGATGGATCGTCGGGCCGTCGTCGCCATCGGCGGCAACGCCCTGATCCTGGACGGCCAGCGTGGCACGATCGACGAGCAGTACGACAACGCCCGCGAGACCGCCCGCCACATCGCGGCCCTGGTCGCCGCCGGCTGGGGCGTCGTCGTGACCCACGGCAACGGCCCGCAGGTCGGGTTCATCCTGCTGCGCTCGGAGCTGGTCCCGAGCGACGCGCCCGATCCCGCGCCTGAGCCTGGAGATGTCGGTCGCCGACTCGCAGGGCGGGATCGGCCACATCCTGGGCCAGGCGCTGCTCAACGAGCTGGCCGACCGCGGGCTGCCGGACCGGGTCGTCTGCGTCATGACCCACGTCGTCGTCGACCCCGACGACCCGGCATTCGACCAGCCCACCAAGCCGATCGGGCCGTTCTACACGAAGGAGCGAAGCCGACGAGCGGGCCGCGCGCGAACGGCTGGACGATGGTCGAGGACTCCGGGCCGCGGCTACCGGCGGGTGGTCGCCTCGCCCGAGCCGCTGCGCATCGTCGAGGGCGGCGCAGATCCGGGCGCTGGTCGATGCCGGGTTCGTCGTCATCGCCGTCGGTGGCGGCGGCATCGCCGTGGTCGAGACCGCGCCCGGCCAGTACCGCGGCGTCGAGGCGGTCATCGACAAGGACCGGGCGTCGGCGCTGCTGGCGGCCAGCCTGGACGTCCCGCTGCTCGTGCTGTCGACCGGCGTCGAGCAGCGTGGCCGTCCATTTCCGCCAGCCGGACGAGCGCTGGCTCGACCGGATGACGCGTCGAGCGAGGCGCGAACGGCTACCTGGAGGACGGGCGAGTTCCCGAAGGGATCATGGGCCCCAAGGTCGAGGCGGCGATCACGCTTCCTCGAGCGCGGCGGCGAGGAAGTGCTCATCACCACCCCGGCGTCGCTCGAGCAGGCGATCCGCGGGGAGACCGGGACGCGCATCGTCCCGGATCGCGACGACAGCGGTCGAAGGCAGCTACGAAGGAGGACGAGACCGCGTGATCGCCGCCAAGGCGGAACCCTACGAGTTCGAGTTCGACCCGGCGACGACCGCGCTGGTGATGATCGACTTCCAGCGCGACTTCGTGTACCCGGGTGGGTTCGGCGAATCGCTCGGCAACGACACCTCGTTCCTGCTCGACGGCCCTTCCCGCCGGCCGAGCGCGTGCTCAAGGCCTGCCGCGCCGCCGGGATGTTCGTCATCCACACCCGCGAGGGCCATCGCGGCGGACCTGTCCGACCTGCCCGCCGCGAAGTACGAGCGCGGCCAGCCGGAGCTCCACATCGGCGACCCGGGCCCGATGGGGCGGCTGCTCGTGCGCGGCGAGCACGGCCACGACATCGTCGACGAGGTCTACCCGATCGAGGGCGAGCCGGTCGTCGACAAGCCGGGCAAGGGCGCGTTCTACGCCACCGACCTGGACACGATCCTCAAGATCCGCGGCATCCGCAGCTCATCGTCTGCGGCGTCACGACCGAGGTCTGCGTCCAGACCAGCGTGCGCGAGGCGAACGACCGCGGCTACGACGCCCTCGTGCTCGTCGGACGCCGTCGGCTCGTACTTCCCCGAGTTCCAGCGGGTCGCGCTCGAGATGATCAAGGCGCAGGGCGGCATCTTCGGCTGGGTCGGCGATGTCGGCCGCGCTTCCTCGACGCGCTGGGGACCGAGTTCCCGGACGCCGTGGCCGGCTCGCGACGCCGGCCGCAAGCGCGTGATGCCTATCGCTGACTGCCGCGATAGGCTGCACGGAGCGATCGTACGCGGGCCACGGCATGGCCCGCAGGAGGGAGGTAGTTCGCCACGTGACGACCAATGACCGGCACATTCAAACCCAGGCTCTGGGTGCCAGGCGACTGGAACGCCTTCTTCGGGCTCGGGACGAACGTCCTGCTCAACGTGCTCGTCCTGTCGGGGCTGGTGCTGTTCGTCGTCGGCATGCCCGACGACACCGTCTTCGGCCGGATCCTTCCGGCGCTGGCGATCGCGCTGCCGCTCGGCAACCTGTTCTACGCCTACCTGGCGTATCGAGCTGGCGAAGAAGGAGGGCCGCGACGACGTCACGGCGATGCCGTACGGCCCGAGCGTGCCGCACTACTTCTTCGTGACCTTCGTGATCATGCTGCCGATCGTGCTGCGCGCCGGTGACGCCGCTGCGAGGCCTGGCAGGCCGGGCTCGCCTGGGCGTTCATCATCGGCGTGATCGTCCTGATCGGCGCGTTCATCGGTCCGACCATCCGGAAGTACACGCCGCGCGCCGCGATGCTCGGCACCCTGGCCGGCATCTCGATCGCGTTCATCTCGATGCGCCCCGCCTTCCAGATGTTCGAAGTGCCGTGGATCGCGCTCGCCACGCTCGGCATCATCCTGCTGTCGTGGACGGCCGGCGTGCGGCTGCCGGGCGGCATGCCCGGCGGCCTGCTCGCGGTCGTCGTCGGCACGGCCATCGGCTGGGCCGCGTACCGTGTTCGGCGCCTGGACCGGCATGGACCCGGCGGCCGTCAGCGACGTCGTTCGCGCAGTTCGGCATCCACCTCCCGATCCCGGGCACCGAGGTGCTCAGCGGACTGACTCGGACATCCTGCCCGCTGCTCGTCACGGCGATCCCGCTCGGCATCTACAACTTCACCGAGGGCATGAACAACGTCGAGAGCGCCTCGGCCGCCGGCGACAACTACAACCTCCGCCACATCCTGCTCGCCGACGGCGGTCGGGGCGGTCGTCGGCTCGTTCCTCGGCAGCCCGTTCCCGCCGGCCGTGTACATCGGCCACCCGGGCTGGAAGGCGGTCGGCGGGCGGATCGGCTACTCGCTCGCGACCGGCATCGTCGTCGCGCTGATCTGCCTGCTCGGGCTGGTCGGGCTGTTCCTGGCGGTGATCCCGCTCCAGGCGCTCGTGCCGATCCTGCTGTTCATCGGCCTCGTCATCGGCGCGCAGGCGTTCCAGACGACGCCGGCCCGCCACGCGCCGGCGATCGTGCTGGCGATGCGTGCCGAACATCGCCTCGTGGGCCAGGGCCAGGTCGACGGCGCGCTGGGGGCCGCCGGGACCAATGCGGCCACGGTCGGGTGCCGGCGCCGCTCGGCGACGCCGGCGTGATCTACGACGGGATGGCGATCTTCGGGGCGGGGCGCGGTCGTGGCCGGGCTGATGCTCGGCGCCATCGCGGTGTTCATCATCGACCGGGAGTACAGCCGCGCGATCGTGTACTCGGTCGTCGGGGCGATCCTCGCCCTGACCGGCTTCATCCACGACGACCCAGCTCATCGTGTCGGTCGTCGACGGGGCGATCGTGTTCGGCACGCCGAACGCGGTGTTCCTCGGCTACCTGTTCGCGGCGGTGGTCTTCTGGGTCGTCGCCTGGCGGGAGGGCGCGCCGGCGCCACGGACATCCGCGAGCGGCGCTGACGACGCCGCCGCGGGAACCGGAAGCCGAGGTCGCGGTGGCCTCCTGACCCGGGATCGCCATCAGCCATCCCCAGGCGAGGACCGCGGCCATCCCCCCGGCCGCGGTCCTCGCAGCCACGCTGGATCGGAGGCACCGATGTCCAGCGAACTCTTCGTCAACGGCACGCTCATGCGCGGCCTGAAGCTCCACGCCGAATCTCGACGGTGCGACGTTCCTCGGTGAGTTCCGGACGGCGCCGCGCTACCGCGATCTTCTCGATCGGCGACGTCCATCCGGGCATGTTCGAGGTGGCGGAGGGCGAGACCGGGATCTCGATCCCGGGCGAGCTCTACGACATGCCCGACGAGGTCTGGGCACGCGTCGAGGCGGGCGAGCCGCCCGGCCTCTATCGCGGCCCGGTCGAGCTCGAGGACGGCCGGACCGTGCCGGGCATCCTCTTCCCGCGCGAGATGGCCGAGCGGCCACCGCGAGATCACCGAGTTCGGCGGCTGGCGCGAGTACTGGACCGCCCGCGAGGCGGGCGAGGCGGGCTAGCGGGACCGTTCCGGGGCGTGCCTGCCAGACGGCAGGACGGGGACGAACGACCGTGACCCGTGCCGCTCGCGCCCTCACCGTGCCTGGCGCGCACGAATCCGGCCTGAGGAGCCCGCTCGTGGCCCGGATCCGAGTCCTCGTGCAGCGGTGGCCGTCAGGCAAGCACGCCCCCGGTCCGAAGCACGCCCAGGCGGCCGTGATCCGTCAGTGCGCCTGGACCACTGCCCATGTCTGTGGCGTCGAGGGGTTGACGTCGTGGCTGCCACCGGCCTCCTCCAAGCCGAGGTTCCAGAACAGCACACCATCCGAGCCAAATGCCGCCTGCCGGTCGTACAGCCAGCCGTAGTAGCCCGCGCGGGTCGCATCGCCGGCCGACTGCGGCCAGCCGAACTCCTCGGTGAACCACGGCTTGCCGAGACTCTCCGCCAGCGGTCCGTAGATCGGCGTCTGGTGGTCGATCGGCGTGCCGTCGGTCGCGTACTGGGGCGGGTAGGTGTGGAGCGATGGCAGCGTGTGGTCGGCCAGGGCAAAGATCGCCTCGCCATCGATGCCCGACGAGCCGCCGTAGAGCGCCTCCCAGTCGAGGTGGATGAGTCCGCCGGACGAGCGAAGGTGGCTGGGGGCGATCGACCCGAGGTGGAGCAGCGTCCGAGCGTAGAAGTCGGTCAGGCCGGCGGTCGTCGTCGCCTTGCCGCACTCAGCGGACGCGGGCGGCAGGGGCTCGCCGGCGATCGAGATCACGGCGATCGTCGCGTCGTCGCGGTAGCGGACTCCGTTCACCGAGTTCACGCGGCCGACCACGAAGTCCAAGAACGCCTCCCATTCCGCCTGGAGCGCCGGCCGGTACGGATCGATCGCCGCGTAGTCGACCGGCGACCGGTCCGCGCCCGGTTCGCACGCTGCGGACCACCCGTTCGCGAGCACGTCTCGGTTGACGAGGTGATTCCGGAATCCGGACAGGTCGAGCACGACCCGCATGCCGGCACCGCGTGCCCGGGCCAGCAGCTCGTCGACCCGCTGCCAGTCGACCGCGACGAAGGGTGCACCGGCGCTCGTGCCGTCCTCCACGAACGGGTTGACGATGCGGATCGCGTCGAGCCCGGCCTCGGCAGCGAGGGCGACCGTCCTCGCGGGGGTGGTCGCGGCGCCGGGGTTGGAGGTCCCGTAGATCGAACCGCCATGGAACGTGAAGGGTTGGCCGCCGAGGGTCAGGGTGTCGCCCGACGCCACGACGAACGCCATCGGTGCCGTTGCCGTGACCGTGATCGCCAGCGTCACCGCCGGGGCCGCCCGGTAGACCGCGTCACCGGGCTGGGTGCCCCGGATCCGGCACGTCCCGGCCCGCCGCAGGGTCACGACGTCGCCACTGACGGAGCAGACGGCGGCCGAGGTGGACGCCAAGGTGACCGGAAGGCCGGATGACGCGGACGGGCTGAGCACGACGGTGGGCACCAGCATCGATTGCGGGCCCGGGTCTGGGATCGTGATGGTCTGGGTCGCCTTCGCGACGGCGAACGACCGGGTCACGGCCGCGGCGGCCGCGTACACCGCGTCGCCCGGCTGCGTCGCGCGGATCGTGCACGTGCCGGTGACGAGCAGGTTGATCTCGAAGCCGCTGACCGAGCAGACCGCCGGCGTCGTCGATGCCAGCGGTGACCGGTAGGCCGGAGCTGGCGGTCGGCGTCACCGTCACGGGGGAGTCGAGGAGCGTTGCGTTCGGTGGCTTCGCGAAGGTGATCGTCTGGGTCACCTTCGATACGGTGAAGGACCGGGTCACCGGGTTCGCCGGGCGATAGACGGCGTCACCGGGCTGCGTGGCCGTGAGCGTGCAGGTCCCCGGCCCGAGCAGGGTGACCGTGAAGGCGGTTACCGAGCAGATCGCCGTCGTGGTCGATGTCAAGGTCACCGGCAGCCCGGAGCTGGCCGTCGGAGCGACGGTCACCGGCGATTGGGCCATGGTCTTGTTGCCCGGGTTCGTGAACGTGATCGTCTGGGTGGCCTGGCTGACGGTGAAGGCCCGGGTGACCGGGGTCGCCGCGCGGTAGGTCGGGTCGCCGGGTTGGGTCGCCGTGATCGAGCAGGTCCCCGCGGTCAGGAGCGTGATGACGAACCCGTCCACGATGCACACGGCGGGCGTCGTCGAGCTGAGCGTGACCGGCAGTCCCGAACTCGCGGTCGGAGGCGACGGTCACCGGCGATTGCGTGAGGTTCTTCGGGCCGGGGTTCGGGAACGTGATCGTCTGGGCCAGCTGCGGCCCGGGGTGATGGCGTTTGACGACGCCGATGCGGGTCCGGTCCCGGCCGCGTTCGTGGCACGGACGGTGAACGTGTACGAGGTGCCATTCGTCAGGCCCGTGACGACGGCGGTCGTCGTCGAGCCATCGACCGTGGCGGTCTGCCCGCCCGGGCCGGCGGTGACGGTATAGGCCGTGATCGAGCTGCCGCCGTCATCCGCCGGGGCGGTCCAGGTCACGCCCGCCTGGGCGTCGCCTCGGATGGCGGTCACGCCCGTGGGGGCGCCGGGCGTGCCGATCGTCGGTGCGGCGCCGACGGTCCAGCTGCTGGCCGCGCTGCTGAGCACGGTGATCCGCGCATCGCCGTCGTCCTCGCCGCCGGCCAGCGTCTCGCGGAGGGCCACGCACGGATCGGGCGTGGCCGCGTCGTCGGTCCGACTCGGCGTGCAGGCCTCGACCGGGACGCCGTTACGGAACACCGTGACCGTGGTCGCAGTCAGGTCGGGGTCGACGGACGAAAGGGTCGACTGCGTCGATCGTGAACACGAGCGTCAACGGGGCGGCCGTCGTGGCCGCCGGCGCCGTGATGTCGAGCTGGGTGCCGACGAACGTGTACCCCGAACCAGCCGGCGGTGCTGCCGGCGGGTCCACCTCGGTGATCGTGATCGGGCCCGGATCCGGGCTGGTCACGGTGACCGTGACCGGCTGGTCTCTCGTGGCCGGCCCGGCGGGTCGGATCTTCAGGGCAAGATCACGGGTGAACGCGGGCAGGGGGACGTGAGCGTGCCACCACTCGCCATCGCGGTCCGCGAGTCGTCGATGGGCGCCACGCCCCACGGGTCGTGGACGTCGATGCGGTAGGCGCCGTCGGCGAAGCCATCGAGCGCGATCGTCGCGCCGCTGATCGTCCGACCGGCCTCGTCGCCGGGCCCGACGCCGCTGCCGTACTCGTTCTGAGCGTCACGGACCCAGGCGAAGCCACGGAGCCGTTGTCGAGGCCGAGGGCGACGACGCTCGCCGGAGCGCTGAAGGTCGAGGTCTCGAGGGCCATGCCCGCGAGGTCCTCGCCCGCGAAGAAGTCGCGCAACGGTGGGTTGATCCGCTCGTTGAGCGGGAACGCGGGCGCGTCCCGATGCTTGCTCGCGTCGTTCCGGATGTAGTTGCCCCACCACCAGGGCATCGCACCGGACCCGGACATGGCCGACGCCCATGCCGAGTTGTGGATGGCCGTGCCCTGGACCAGATGGGCGATGCGATCCGGTGCCAGGGAGGAGGTGGTCGGGTCGAAGCCGAGTTCGGGGTCGCCCGACAGCCCGAACTCGCCGATGATCACCGGCTTGTCGTAGGTCGCGTTCAGGTCCTCGGCATAGCCGCTGAAGCGCTGGTCACGGCTGCTGAGCGCGCCGTAGTCGTGGACCTGGACCAGGTCGATGTTCGGGTCGGCCCAGATCGTCCGCCGCGCTCGTATCGATGTCCGAGCTGGTCGTGATCAGGTGGTCATAGGGGTCGAGGGATCGCAGGTAGGCGGCCATCTCGGCGTGCCAGGCCACGAGGTCGTCACGGACCTGCTGGCTGCCGAACGGGTTCTTGTCGGCCCGCCCGATGAATTGGGTCTCGTTGAACAGCTCCCACGCAAGGATGTCGCGATACGCGCCGTAGCGGGCGACGAGGTAGCGAAGCCGCTGCTTGAAGAGGTCCTTTGCTGCGGGGTTGCTGAAGAACGCCGCCGGGTCGTCCTCGGGGACCGGGCCACCGTTCGCCGCGTTGTAGGGGTTGTCGTACCAGCGCGGGTTGACGTGGCTACTGAACTGGCCGTGATCGTTGAGGACGAGCTGGACCTCGAGGCCGTACTGTTCGGCGAGGTCGAGGATCTGTTCGATCCGGAAGGCGGGGACATCGGCGTATCGACCCACGCCGCGCGTACTGTCCGGACCAGTGGGTCGATGTTCCACTCGATCGCGGTGATATAGAAGTCGGTCATCCAGACGCGGGTCCAGTTCTGGCCGGCGGCCTGCATCGACTGGAAGTGCGGCTCGTAGTAGTGGCTGCCGTCATTGAATGGGTTCCCGTCCCCGAACGCGACGTTCTGGCCCATCGGGTAGTAGGGCGTCCCATCGCTGTAGCGCAGGAATCGATCGTCGCGCGGGTCGCGCTCGATCTGGCCCTTGGCCGACGATGCCGTCACCGAGAATGTCATCTCGGCCGAGACCTCGGTGGCGGTCTGGCCGGGCCGGTTGTCTTGGGCCCTGAGCGTGTACCGCCACGTGCCGATCTCGTCGGGCGAGAACCGGGCGTGCCAGACGCCCGACTCGGTGCCGGGCACAGGGTCGTAGAGCTCCGATCCGCCGATACCGGTGCCGGGCCGGAGCGTCAGGTCGGTGCCGAAGAAGGCCGGAACCGTGTAGCTCGCGCCACTCGGCGCCATGAACGTGGCGGTGACGTCGATGACCGCCGGGTCGTGGACCTTGTCGAGAGCGTACGCGCGGCTGAGGGTGAACTCCTTCTCGAAGCGCGCGTACCTCGCGACGCTCGAGGCTGCCGGACGGCTCGTGTCGATGCTGAGGGTGGATGCCGGCGGCGGCGCACCGGTCGGGACGAGCAGGAGCGCGCGATCGCGGAAGTCGGCCGTCTGGCCGCGGGCGAGGATGGTCCCGTCGTCGTTGATCCGGAAGGCAACGTGGACGATCGCCTCATACCCGAGTGGCAGGTGCTGGCTCAGGTCGACCAGGCCGCTGTCGTCGAAGAGGTACCCGCGGATGCCGGTGTTCTGCTCGGTCGTCGAATAGCCGACGACCTGGCCCGGCCTCGTTGATGTCGGTGGACGTGGCGAAGTGCCGCCGAATGCCGGGATGAGGTCGAAGGTTCCGTCCTTCGAGCCGGAACGCACGTCGGTCGCCGTCCGCTTCCTGGTACGAACCGGCGATCGCCCCGCTCTCGTTGATCGCGATCCCCTCGCTGGAGATCGAGCCGGGCGGTGCAACGCTGGTCATCGTCCCGCCGGCGTAGCGGAAGGCGTGATTGGGCCTGGTCGCCGTCGACGACGTGCCAACGATCACGCCCGACTCGTTGAGCGTCGAGGGCACGTGAAATCGCCGCCAAGCGTCCCGAGGTCGGTGATCGTCGTCCCGTCGGACACAAACCCGCGGAACGTCCGGCCGCCGAGCGAATGGATGCCGATCACGATCGCCCGATGCGTTGATGTCGACGGCCTCGAGGTGCCGCTGGCGAACGTGTGGATATCGGTCATGGTGCCGTTCCGGTAGAGGAAGGCATGCCGTGCCCGCTGGCGAACTTCGGAGACGCCGACGATGTCCCCAGCGTCGTTGATGTCGGACGCGAAGCTGCTCGGTCCGCCGAGCGTCCCAGAAGAGCCGGTGCATCCCGTCGTACCGGAACGCTTCGGCCGGATCCATCGTTGCCGCATAGCCGACGACCACGCCGTCGCTGTTGATCGCGCGGCCGCTAGGACTCCCGAAGGCGTCGGGAAGAAAAGGACGACGTCGTGCCGTCGAAGCGGAACGCGCGGCTATTGATCGATCCCGTGGCCTGACGGGCGTCATTCATGTCGGCGGGCGACGCATCGTAGGCCTCGCGCCGAGTCCGGCGCCGAGATCGACGACGTCGTAGTCGGCCGGCGGTCGGGTGCCCGGGACGAGGAGGATCAGCTGCCCATTCGTGCCCGAGGCCGAGGATGTGCCCAGAGTCGGCGATCGCACTGGCGTTCGTCGACCTCGACGGAGTCGGGCGGCAGCAGGTCATTGAGGTCGTACATGACGCCGTCGTCGATGAGGAAGCCGTGCAGGCGGGTGGCGTCGACGAAGGACGTGCCGACGATCTGGCCCTGCGTCGTTGATCCCGCCGCCGAACGATTCGTGCCGCCGGGCAGCGTGCCGAGGTCGACGAGGCCGGTGCCATCCCACAACGCCGCTCGTGACTGATTAGCGGCGTTCCGCGATGTCACGACGCGTGGCCGGCTACGTTCATACTGCCCGGATAGGTGCTCGAGCCGCCGAGCGTCCCGATGTCGATCAGCGCCGACCCGTTCCAGATCCCGACTCGATCTCCGGTGCCGAAGATGCTGAAGCTTGCCAGGATCAGGCCCGCATCTGTCATCTCGATGACATTCGCGGAGCCGTAATCGGCGGCCCCGATATCCGTGATCGACCCGTCCTGCCACGTGACCAGGTGCATCTTGCCGTCCGGTGTTCGGGAGATTCCCGCGATCAGGCCCGACGCATCGACTCCGATGGCGATGGTGTAGTCGCCACCGAGGGTCGGCAGCTCCGCGGTGGTCGTCCCGTCGTTCACCCACCCATGCCCGTCGCCGCCGCTGAAGAACGATCCGCCGACGACCGTCGTGCCTGCCTCGTTGATGCCGTACGCCGAGTCGTAGTCGCTGCCTGCGAGCCCGGGCACGGGGGTGACTGTCGACCCGTCGACGCGGATGGCCTGAGTGCCGGGGCCGCCAGAGGCGCTGCCCACGATCGTCCCACCGTCGGTGATCGCAAAGGCATAGCCACCGGCGCCGGGAGCTCTTCGATCGTCGAGCCGATGACCCGCGCCAGGTTGCCGTTGACCTGGCCAGCCACAACACCGGCCTCGTTCATCGCATTGGCGCTCGTGAATCCCGAGACCATGCCAAGTGCCACGGCGTAGTACGCCGGCGGAGTGGCAGCGTTAACGGTGGCGACCGGCGTGACGGTCAGGATCGCCAACGCGCAGAGCGTCGTACTCCACAGCGCAACCAGCCATACCCGCACGCGCTCGCGACCCGACATCGTCCCCTCCCTGGATCGGATGCAGCGTCGGCCTGGGGGCACGGCCATCGTGCGCGCGACGCGGCGGCATCGTGCGCCGCGGGTGTCACGCCAGCGTCGCGGCGATCCCCCGCTCAGCACTTCGGCGCGTCGGGCGATCGCGAGCATCCTGCTCGTCTCGAAGGATGCGGCCAGGTATCCCTCCGCGAATTGATCGTGGCGGATCAGCGCCGTGGCCAGCCGGCGAGCTGCGTGGGGGTTGCGGGGCTGATCGCGCCCGGGTCATCGAGCAGCGCCGTGCCTCGGCCGTGACGGCCCAGACGCATCGGGGCGAAGCCGACGATCAGGATCCCTGCCGGCCCCGAGACGAACGCCTCGGCAGGCGGATCGAGCTCGGCGACGGCATCGCGGATGTCGCCGAGCCGATCCTCGGCTTCCACCGACCGACCCCGAAGTCGGGCGCGGCCAGTCCTCGGGAAGCAGGCATCGGGGCGAGCCCTGCCGCGCGGTCGATCGCCGCTCGCTGGTCGTCGCGCCGCCGCCCTCGGCCCCCGGCGTCCCTACGCGCTCGCGAGGCGCTTGTAGCGGATCCGGTGCGGCTGGTCGGCGGCCGTGCCGAGCTCCTTGCGCCGGAACGCCTCGTAGTCGCTGACGTTGCCCTCGAAGAAGCGGACCTGGCTGTCGCCCTCGAAGGCGAGGATGTGGGTCGCGATCCGGTCGAGGAACCAGCGGTCGTGGCTGATGACGACGACGCAGCCGGGGAATGACTCCAGCCCGGCCTCGAGCGCGCGCAGCGTGTCGACGTCGAGGTCGTTCGTCGGCTCGTCGAGCAGCAGCACGTTGCCGCCGCGCTGCAGCAGCTTGGCGAGGTGGACCCGGTTCCGCTCGCCGCCGGACAGCTGGCCGACCATCTTCTGCTGGTCGGTGCCGCGGAAGTTGAACGACGAGACGTAGGCCCGGGCGGGCACCTCGCGCGCGCCGGTCTTGATGACCTCGGCGCCCTGGGTGATCTCCTGGAAGACCGTCTTGTCGGCCGCCAGATCGTCGCGGCTCTGGTCGACGTAGCTGAGCTCGACCGTGTCGCCGATCGTGATCGACCCCGCGTCGGGCGCCTCCTGGCCGACGAGCATCCGGAACAGCGTCGTCTTGCCGGCGCCGTTGGGCCCGATGATCCCGACGATCCCGGCGCGCGGCAGCGAGAACGTCAGGTCCTCGATCAGCAGCTTGTCGCCGTAAGCCTTGCGCAGGCCGTTGACCTCGATGACCTGGTCGCCGAGGCGCGGCCCGGGCGGGATGGCGATCTCGAGCTCGCGCGTCGCTGCCCTTGTCGTCGTTCGCCTCGGCCAGCAGCCGCTCGTAGGCCGCCAGCCGGGCCTTGCCCTTCGCCTGGCGGGCCTTGGCGCCCATGCGCACCCATTCGAGCTCGCGCGCGAGCGTCCGCTGGCGGGCATCGACCTGCTTCTGCTCGCGTCGACATGCCGCTCGAGCTTCTGCTCGAGCCAGCTCGAGTAGTTGCCGCTGAACGGCATGCCGCGGCCTCGATCGAGCTCGAGGATCCACTTGGCGACGTTGTCGAGGAAGTAGCGGTCGTGGGTGATCGCGACGACGGTGCCGGCGTACTCGGACAGGAAGCGCTCGAGCCATTCGACCGACTCGGCATCGAGGTGGTTCGTCGGCTCGTCGAGCAGCAGCAGGTCGGGGTGGCGCATGAGCAGCCGGGCCAGCGCGACGCGGCGCTTCTCGCCGCCCGAGAGCGTGGTGACGTCGGCGTCGTCCGGGGGGCAGCGCAGGGCGTCCATCGCGATGTCGACGTTGCGCTCGAGGTTCCACGCGTCGGCCGCGTTGATCCTGTCCTCGAGGGTCGATTGCTCGGCGCCGATCGCCTCGTAGTCGGCGTCGGGCTCGGACCACTTGGCCATGACGGCGTTGTACTGGTCGATGAGGTCCTGGACCTCGCGGACGCCGTCGAGCACGTTGCCCTTGACGTCCTTCGCCGGATCGAGCTGCGGCTCCTGGTCGAGGTAGCCGACCGTGAAGCCCGGGGTCAGTCGGGCCTCGCCGGTGAACCCGTCGTCGAGTCCGGCCATGATCTTGAGCAGGCTCGACTTGCCCGCGCCGTTCGACCCGATGACGCCGATCTTCGCGCCGGGGTAGAACGAGAGGGAGATGTCCTCGAGCACGGTCCGGTCGGGCGGATAGTGCCGGGCGAGCTTGTACGAGGTGTAGATGAATTCGGCTGGCATGGGTGCAAGGGTAGCGGGGGAGCGGTGGAGGCGGCGGTCGTGGGGGGCGGGGGGCTCGCCCGGCCGTGCCCGAGCGGGCGCCGGCTGGTGGGCGCCGGCTGGTGGGCGCCGGCCGGTCCCGTCCCAGGCGCCGGCTGGTGGAACCTCACATGTTCCGTCCGGCGGCTGGCGCGGGGCTCAGCTGCGGTTCGGAACCTCCCGATGTTCCAGATCGCGGCTGAGGTGCCCGATCTCGGGAGCTCAGCCTCCGTTCGGAACACGTCATGTTCCAAACGCGGGCGGTGGAACGCGGGCGGGCGGGCCGGACGCGGGCGGGCGGGAAGAAGGTGGTGGAACGCGGGCGGGCGGGCGGAACGCGGGTGAACGCGGGCGGGCCGGACGCGGGCGGCGGAAGGGGTGGAACGGGGCGGGCGGGCGCGGACGCGGGGCACATGGCCGTGGCCGCCGGGTCCCAGGCGCCGGCTGGTGGAACCTCACATGTTCCGTCCGGCGGCTGGCGCGGGGCTCAGCTGCGGTTCGGAACCTCCCGATGTTCCGAATCGCGGCTGAGGTGCCCGATCTCGGGAGCTCAGCCTCCGTTCGGAACACGTCATGTTCCAAACGCGGGCGGTGGAACGCGGGCGGGCGGGCCGGACGCGGGCGGCCCGGCGCGGGCGGGACGCAGGCGAGACGCGGGCGAGGCGCGGGCGGGACGGCACGGCCCGGCGTCGATCACGGACACCGACGCCGCCCATGTCAATTCCGGGCGGGTCCGTTCGTCGTTCGGGTGAAGGGCGGCACCGGACAGAAGCACCGGCCGCCGGGACAGGAGGCTCACCCATGGCAGGCAATCGGATCATCCATTTCGAAGTCGTCGGCAAGGACCAGGCGGCGCTGCAGCGCTTCTACGCGGACCTGTTCGGGTGGAAGCTCGACACGAGCAACCCGGGCGGCTACGGCATGAGCGACGGTGCCGAGACAGGCGTGGTCGTGGGGATCGGCGGCACCCCGGACGGATCGTCGGGCCACGTGACGGGCTACATCACGGTCGCCGACATCGACGCCACCGTGGCGAAGGCCACGGAGCTCGGCGGCGGGGTCGTGATGCCCAAGTTCAGCCCGGACGGGAACGCGCAGCTCGCGCTCATCAAGGACGTCGAAGGGCACGTCATCGGCCTGACCGAGGCCTGACCTGCCCGATCGTGGCGACCCGGAGCGGTTCAGGCGGGGACGTACTGGAGCAGCACGTTCCCCGAGGTGAAGGCCCGGGTCGCGACGAGGCGGAGCCGCAGGGGGGCGGCCAGGTCGGCGAACATCGCCTTGCCGGCTCCCAGGGCCGTCGGCGCGACGAGGAACCGGAAGTCGTCGATCAGGCCCGCCTCGGCGAGCGTGGCGAACAGCTCGGCGCCCGCTCCCAGCATGATCGGCGGCCCGTCGCCGGCCTTCATGGCCCGCACCGCCTCGACCACGTCGCCCTCGACCAGATCCGCGTTCTCGCGCAGCTCGGGCGTCCCGCGCGACACGACGTGCTTCGGCGTCGCCCGCCACGCCAGCGCGAACTCGCGTTCGACATCGGGCACGGCCGGGTCGTCCACGTCGAGCTCGTCCCAGTACGCCATGACCTCGTACATCACGCGTCCCATGACGGCGTCGCCGGCCTCGGCCGCGAGCGCGTTCGCGTAGCGATGCTCGTCGTCCGCCGGCGCGAACGCGTCGAGGCTGCCGTCCGGGTGGGCGTACAGCCCATCGACCGTGAGCCCGATGTAGAACACGACCGGCCGCATCAGCCGATCCCGGCCTTGGCGTCGAGGACCTGCAGGAGGTCGTGGGCAGCGAGCTCGACCGCCTTGTGGCGCCACTCGGCCGCGCGGTAGACGCAGGCGATCAGCCCCGACCGGTGGACGCGCCGGAAGTCGCCGCACACGAACGCATAGCGGCCCTTCGTCTCGTCGGTCGCCCCGTCGGTCAGACCCAGGTGCCACTCGGCGTAGTCGTCCCAGGAGTGCCGCTCGAGGTACGCGTTCTCGTCATCGGCCCTGGGCTGGACCTCGCCCCAGTCGCTGTCGAGGACGTACTGGCGGGCCTCGATCCGCTCCCGGATCGCCGCCACGGCCCGCTCGTTGAGGGTGTAGCTCGCCATCGGTGGAGTATGGCCCGTGGCCGCGTGCTATACAGGATGGAGATGCCACGCCTGCAAGCCAAGAGCTTCGCCGCCCCCGACGACGTGCGATCGATGGAGAAGGCCCGGTTCGAGACGGTCGGGCTCGATGAGTCGCAGGTCGGTCACTGCACCTTCGAGCCGGGCTGGCGCTGGTCGATCCACGTCGCGCCGATGATGGGCACGCCCTCGTGCCCCATCCGCCACCTCGGCTACTCGGTATCGGGGACCGTGCATGTCGAGATGGATGACGGCGGCACGCTCGACATCGGGCCCGACACCGTGTTCGACATCCCGCCCGGCCACGACCAGTGGGTCATCGGCGACGAGCCGTGGGTGTCGATCGAGTGGGGCGCCAGCGGCCGCGCCCTCGTGGAAGCGCTCCAGGACGGCGGGACGCGCTCCCTCGCGACCGTCCTGTTCACCGATATCGCCGACTCGACCGCCACGCTCCAGCGGGTCGGGGACGCCGCCTGGCGCGACCTCCTCGTCGCCCACAACGCGCGCCTGCGCGAGCAGCTCAACGTGTTTCGCGGTCGCGAGGTCAAGACGACCGGCGACGGCGTGCTGGCGGTGTTCGACAGCCCGACTCGGGCCGTCCGCTGTGCGCTGGCGATGGTCCGTCCACCAATTCCATCGGGATCGAGATCCGGGTCGGCGTCCATACGGGCGAGATCGAGATCGTCGGCGATGACGTCCGCGGCATCGCGGTCCACACCGCGGCGCGGGTCCTCGGCGCCGCCGGGCGGAACGAGGTGCTGGTGTCGTCGACGACGGCCGACCTCGTCGAGGGCTCCGGGCTCGCCGTCGAGGACGCCGGAGGCGCACGAGCTCAAGGGCATCTCGGGCCCGCGTCGCCTGTTCCGGGTCGCCGCGGGCTAGGCGCCCCGCTCGTCGACGGGCCACGGGTCACTGGCGAGGAACCGGCCGCCGTCGCCCGGGACCAGCACGCGACGCCGCCCCGTGGCGAGGTCCCACTCGTTGCGCTCGTACCGTCGCTGGTCGTCGCCGGTCATGACGAGGATGTGGGCCGGCCGGCCATGACCGAGCAGGTGGCCGTGATCGTGGATGTCGTCGGGCGGCAGCATCGTCACGACATCGCACGCGGCGAGGTCGAGCGACTCGATGAGCTCCGGCATCGCCGTGCCGTCGTCGTCGGCCGGGCGTCGATAGCGCCGATGCGCCTCCACGCCGATGATCGACGCCAGCGCCACCCACACCCGATGATCGTGGACAGGACCCAGCCCACCCCTCGGTCGATGGACCATCAGCAGCCGTGGACCGCGCTCCGGGGCGTGGATCGGCAGGCCGCCACCTTCCGGACCGATCCGGTCGATCCAGCGCTGGAGGTAGTCGACATCGCTCGCGAAGTCGGCCAGGGCGGCGCCGATGGTCGCCATGCGCGGGACGGCCGCCGCGGCCGGCCCGGCGACCCGTTCGAACAACGCCCGGACCGGGGCATCGAGCCCCGCGAGTTCGCGCGACGCGACCATCAGCGCATCGCCGCCGCGAAGGCCCCCAGGCCCCGCTCGACCATCTCGTCACTCGCCGTCAACGAGATCCGGAACCAGCCGGGGCATTCGACGATCGTGCCGGGGAGCACGAGCGCCCCGTGCCCGGCAAGCCGGGCCGTGAAGGCCAGGTCATCCGGCTCGGGTGAGCGAACCATGAGGTAGAACGTGCCCTCGGGCCGGGTCACCTCGTAGCCGAGCGCTTCGAGCGCGGGCACCATCCGGTCGCGCCGCGCCTGGAGCGCGGGGATGTCGATCGACAGGGACTCCAGATCGCCGATCGCGTGCTGGAGGAGCGCGTTCGGGAAGCCCCATCCGGACGCCAGCTGCTGGACGAAGATCCGGTAGCCGGTCGTTTCGCGGTCGGGGAAGTCCGGCGACATCGCGGCGTAGCCGATCCGCTGACCGGGCGCCAGGAGGGTCTTGCCGTAGGTGTAGATGGTGATCGTCGCGTCGTAGTCGAGCGCCGGGCTGCGGAAGTCGATGCCGTCGAAGACGATCCGGTTGTAGGCCTCGTCCGAGAGCAGGATGATCGGCCGCCCGTTGCGCGCCGACGCCTCGGTCAGCACCCGGCCGAGTGCCGCGAGCTCAGGCTCCCGGTAGATCCGGCCGCTCGGATTGTTCGGGCTGTTGACGATGATCGCCCGAGTGCGCGGCGTGATCGCGGCGGCGACCGCGTCGGGATCGAGGTCGAAGGTCGGCGCGTCGAGGCGGACCCGGACCGCGGTCGCGCCCGACGACGCGATCATCAGCTCGTAGAAGAACCATGGCGGCGACAGGAAGATGACCTCGTCACCGACGTCGCACAGCGCCCGGATCGTGACGCCCAGGGCCCCGAATGCCCCCGCCGTCAGCGCGACGTCCGCGGGCCGGAACTCGATGCCGGTCCGCCGTCGAAGCGACTCGGCGACGACGTTGCGCGGCTCGGCCTCACTGAACTTGTAGGCGTACCAGTCCTTGTCCCGCGGCTCCGCGTGGTGCTGGAGCGCGCTCACGAGCCCGGGGAGGGGCATCTCCTGCGGGTTGCCGAATGCGAAGTCGGCGATCCCCGGATCGAGGTGGTGCTGCTCCCAGTCACCCCCGGTGAACCACGAGAACACGTGCTCGACGCTCGCGACCATCCGGTCCGTGCGCCCAGTCTCGGTATCGATCGTCATGGCGACATCGTAGCCCGTGCCGCCGGTCGGGACCACGTCCCGGGTGCGCTACCAGCTGGTGGCGTCGGCCTCGGCGAGGACGCGCGGCCAGGAGCGGGCCATGGCTTCGCGGACCCAGTCCGGCTCGCCCGGCAGGCTCGCGAGCTTGAGCCGGCCGGTGACGAAGGCGTGGACCTCGTCGTGCTCGGCCTCGAGCTCGCCGAACAGGCGGCGCGTCTCGCTGCGCTGGATGTCCTGGGCCATGGGCTCGGCCTCCCTCGGGCGAAGCCGCCGACATCGCGGCTTCATGCGGTGCCGGGAGGGTGCGGGCCTGGAGGGTCGGGCGAAAGGGACGGGAAGTACGGTGCCGCGACGGGACCTGTGGGGCGTCAGGCAGTCGCTGCGACCATGACGGGGACGCCGGTGGCGGTCCTGACCCGATCCGTCGTCATGCCGCGCACGCGCTCGGCCAGGCTCGGGCGAGCGGCGTCGGGCGGGAGCATGACGAGGGCACCGCCGAAGCGACGCGCGGCGTCGGCCAGGCCGTCGGGGCCGCTCTGGGTCGGGTACCAGGCGCCCGCCGTGACACCGGCCAGCTCGGCTGCGTCGAGGAAATCGCCGAGGACCCCCCGGCCGGCCGCCCGAGCGAACTGCGCGTCGAAGAGCCGGTCGGGGGAGGGCCGACCGGCGTCATCGCCGCGCCAGTCGGTATAGGGACTGACAAAGCCCTCGGCGGATCGATCGACGAGGACGAGGGCACGACCCTCGCGGCGGGCCAAAGCAAGCGCCGCGAGGAACGCCTGGCGGTCGTCGCCCCGCCCGACGGCCACGACGATGGCGCCGTCGCCGGCGTCCGAGGCCGCCGGCTCGTCGGCCGGACCGCTCGCGTCGACGAGTTCCTGGGCGGTGACGGAAGGTCCGCTGGGTCGACGTGGGGCGGTCGGCGCGCCGACCGGCAGCAGGCTGCGGATCAGCAGGTCCACGACGCCCGGGTCGTCGGACACGAAGCCGACGAACCGCTTGCCGGGCTGGGCTGCCCCGCCGATGCCGAACGTCGCGGGATCACCCAGCTCGTACGAGACGAACGCGAGCGGTTCGGGTCGGTCGGTGACGAGGAACCACTGGTTCTCGAGCCGGACCGTGGACGGCTTGAGGGCTCGATAGTCGATGGCCTCCAGGCCCTGGCCGGCGGCGTGGTCGCCGGCGGCCCACACGACGATGTCCGTGCCCGCCGCGACCAGGTCGCGGTAGCGCTGTGTCTCGACCTCGAACTTGGTCGCAGTCTGGAACCCGACGAGGAGCCGGCCGCCGCTCGCGGCGCGTTCGATCTCGCGGGTCGTGCGCAGCATGGCGCGCGGGTCATAGGTGAACCGGGTGGCGTCGGGGGCGCGCCGGAGGGCCTCGGCCAGCCGACGCCCGATCTCGAAGATGCCGGCGTCGCCCGATCCCTCCGGGTACGTCCAGTCCATGTCGTACGCAGCCACAGGGGTCCTCCAGTCTCGAAGATCGGCGTCCATGGGTCGCCCCGCGGGGGCGACCGCTGCCGTGGGTACGCAGCGGCGGCCCATCGGGATCGATGCCATCCGCAGCGCCGAGCTCGGCCGCGTGCGACACTCGGCCCTCGCCCTCGACCCCCGGTCCCGCAGAGGTCCATGTCCCGTACCGTCAAGCTCCGACCCTGGCAGCACGCGGCCCTCGGCCAATTCGCGGCCGGCAGCGGGCCCGACTTCCTCGCCGTCGCGACGCCCGGCGCGGGCAAGACGACGTTCGCGCTGACGGCCCTCCGGCTCGCCCTCGCGGAGCAGCCGGCGCGGGTCGTGGTCGTCGCCCCGACCGCGCACCTCAAGATCCAGTGGGCGCGCGCGGCCGCCGGGCTCCAGCTCCACCTCGATCCCGCCTGGTCGCCCGGTGAGGGCGCCCTGCCGGCCGACATGCACGGCGTGGTGACGACCTATCAGCAGGTGGCGATGAGCGCGGCGGCCCTGCGCGAGCTCGCGCAGGGCGCTCATGTCGTGCTCGACGAGGTCCACCACGCCGGTGAGGAGCAGGCCTGGGGCGAGGCCCTCCGCCTGGCGTTCGGTGGGGCCGCGAGTCGGCTGTCCCTGAGCGGCACCCCGTTCCGCAGCGACACGCGGGCCATCCCGTTCGTCCGCTACGACGCCGACGAGGCCGTGCCCGACTTCGAGTACGGCTATGACGATGCGCTGCGCGACGGACGGGTCGTGCGGCCGATCTATTTCCCGCGGCTCGGCGGCGCCATGGAGTGGACGGCCGGCGACGGGGAGGTGCAGTCGGCCACCTTCGACGACCCGCTGGCGACGAACCTCGCGAACCAGCGCCTGCGGACCGCGCTCTCGATCGAGGGTGACTGGCTGACGTCCGTGCTTGGGGATGCGGTCGAGCGGCTGGCCGACGTCCGCCGGACCCATCCGGATGCGGGCGGCCTCGTGATCGCCATCGACCAGGATCACGCGCGGGCCATCGCCGACCTGCTCCGGACGCGATTCGGGACGACGGCCGTGCTCGTCACCTCGGACGACCCGATGTCGTCGTCGCGGATCTCGGCGTTCGCGACCGGGACGACCGAGTGGCTCGTCGCGGTCCGCATGGTGTCGGAGGGGGTCGACATCCCGCGCCTGCGGGTCGGCGTCTTCGCGACGACGACGACCACGGACCTGTTCTTCCGACAGGCGGTCGGGCGGTTCGTGCGCTGGATGCCGGGGATCCGTGATCAGCGCGCATGGCTGTACCTGCCCGACGATCCGCGCCTGCGGGTGCGAGCGGCCGAGATCGCCGAGCGCCGCCGGCATTCACTGCGGCGGGACCCACGCCGGGACGACGAGTCGCCGTTCGGGCCACGGGACGGGGAGCTGCCGGGGGCCGACGAGGAGCAGCTCTCGATGTTCGCGCCGCTGTCCGCTGTGCCGCTGGAGGTGGCGGCCCCGGATCCCGATTCAGCCGACTGGCGACCGTGGCACGAGCCGCTCCCCGATGACGGCGGCGCGGCGATGGACCGGCTCATCGACTTCGAGCTCGCCCCGCCACCGCTGCTCGGAGGGATCGCTGGGCTCGACGAGGCCGCCGCAGCGGGCCTGACCCGTCGCCAGTTCAAGGATCGACTGCGCCTGGCCAACGCCGACGCCGCCCGGCAGATCGCCCGGGCGACGGACCTGACCCACGCCCAGGTCAACCTCGAGCTCAATCGACTGGCCGGCATGCGCCGGATCGATGAGGCGACCGTCGAGCAGCTCCAGGCCCGGCTCCAACACGCGACCCGCTGGCGCTGGCGGCTCGCCCGCTAGCGTCCGCCCGGGGAGGCCCGGGGACGCCGCCGAACGGGCGAGCAGTAGGATGGAGGCAAGATGCGCCTGTCGTCCCGACGCACGGCCCTGATGCACCCCGCCGCGGCGGTCGCGGTCGTGCTCATGACCTGGATCGTCATCGTGGGCGTGGCGTTCGCGGTCCCGCGCATCCTCGGGGTCGACCCGATCCTCGGTCTGGCCGTCGGGCTCGCCGTGGCCCTGCCCTATCCGGGGATCGCCGCCTGGCTCGCCACCCGCTCCGAGGCCGAGGCCGCGGTGACCATCGCGGCAGCGGTCGTGCCGGCGATGACGATCGCCGTCCTCGTGGCGAACCCGAACTCGTTGCTCACGAGCCTCGCCTTCCCGCTCGGTGTCGGGTTCGGCGTGGCGGTCGGGATGTGGATCGGGGCCGGGTTCATCCGGCGCGGCTCGATGCGATCCGCCATGGCTGGCGTCCTCGGCGCCGGGGTCATCGCGCTCGTGATCCTCACCGCGGTCGCCCTGCCGGCGGCGCTCCTGGCGAGCACGCCGGCGAACTGATCGTCGCTCAGTCGCTCCGTCGGTGCGCCGGTGCCTCAGCGGTCCCGCAACGCCGCGGCGATCTCGTCGAGGGAGCTGACGACGACCGCCGCGCCGGAGCCGCGCAGGGCATCCGCTCCGACTGCGGCACCGGCCGTGACCCCGATCGGGACCATCCCCGCAGCGACCGCGGCGGCCATGTCCCAGGTCGAGTCGCCGACGTACCAGCAGCGAGCCGGCTCGATGCCGAGCTGCTCGGCGGCCAGGAGCAGGAGGTCGGGCTCCGGCTTGGCGTGCTCGACGTGGCTGGCGTCGACGATCGTCGGTTCCGCATCGAGCCCGAGGGCCGCGACCGACGTCGCGACCTGGTCCTTGCGGCTGGACGTCGCGATCGACCAGGCGAGCCTGCGATCCTCGATCGCCTCGACGAGTCCGCGCACGCCCGGCAACGCGCGCGGCGAGTGGTTCATGCGCTCGTAAATCTCGCCCGATCGCCGATCGATCGCCTCGGCGCGGTCGTCATCGATGGGCGTGCCCGCGAGCGTGGCGATCTCTCGCGCGAGGCGCTTGCCGTCGAGGCCGATGAGCGGCCCGAGCCGGTCGTGGGTCGTCTCCAGGTCGGCCTCGTCGAGGACCTCCAGCCAGGCATCGATCCGCGTCTCGACGGTATCGACGAGCGTGCCGTCGAGATCGAACAGCACGGCGAGCGGGGGAGCGAGTCGTGCGAGGTCGTCGGTCATGACGCAACGGTAGCGGTTGCGCCCGCGGCACGTGGTGGCGGGTAGGCCGCCCGGAACCGAAGGACATCGGCGCCCGCCGCCGCACCCGGGCCTGCGCCTGGAACATGACATGTTCCGACCGGAGGCTGAGCTCCCGAGTCGGCCCTGGCCGGGGCACCTCAGCCGCCGTTTGGAACCTCGGGCGTGCCAGATCGCGCCTGAGCCTCACGCGAGCGTCGGCTCAGCGGTCGGACGGAACACGTGATGTTCCACCGCCCCCATCGCCCCGCCATCGCCCCCATCGCCCCGCCCGCCCCGACCGCCCCGGACCGGAACCCCAAGATGGACCCCACCGTCAGGCGGACCACAGGGAGGAACCACATGCAGCAGATCCCGCGGGCGACTCGCCTCGCGACGATCGCCATCGGGTCGATGATCGCCGCCGTCGCCTGCGCTCCGCCCACCCCGTCGATCGCCCCGCAGCCCGGCACGACCGCCCCGAGCGCGGCCACGGGCCTCCCGTCCGATCCCGCGCCCGGCACGACGCGCACGGACGACCACGGCGTCGACCAGGTGTTCGTCCCCACCGGGACGTTCCGCATGGGAACCGATGATCACCGACCCGATCGGTATCCTCGCGCCGCCGGATTGGGCGCGCCTCGAACTCCGCTCCGAGCGGCCGGCGCACGAGGTCACGCTGACGTCGGGCTACTGGATCGACACGACGGAGGTCACGAACGCCGCCTTCGCGGACTTCGTCGCGGACGGTGGCTATGCGACCGAGGCGTGGTGGTCGGACGAGGGCTGGTCCTGGCTCGAGACCCAGGACGCTGCCGCACTCCCCGACGACTGCGTGGACCCGCTCGACGACCATCCGCGGGTGTGCATCACGTGGTTCGAGGCGGAGGCCTATGCGGCCTGGCGCGGCGGGTCCCTGCCGACCGAGGCGCAATGGGAGTACGCGGCACGTGGCCCCGACAGCCGCATCTTCCCGTGGGGCGACGAGTGGGATCCGACGAAGGCCTGGATCGTCGACGCCACCGAGTCGACCGCGGTCGGCAGCCTCCCGGAGGGTGCGAGCTGGGTGGGCGCCCTCGACATGTCCGGCAACGCGATGGAATGGGTCGCCGACTGGTGGCGCGTGACCGCCTACGAGGACGCGGCGCACGAGGACCCCACGGGCCCGGCCCTCGGCTCGGCGAAGGTCGAGAAGGGCGGCTGGTGGGGCGCCGTCCCGTACGTCGGCCGGTCAGCCTACCGCCACTTCGAGGACCCGCCGACCTACCGGGACCACCACATCGGGGTCCGGGTGGTCAGCCCCGCCGACCCGACCTAGCGAGCCGGATCGAGGTCGGCATGGGTCTCACCGTAGCCCGCCGCGGTTGAAGCGGGCCTTGCCGGGAACCTTGATCAACATGCGCTGAATCCTGCGCGACAACGGACTCCTGATCGCCAACCTCGCGCTCTTCGTGATCCTTCTCGTCGCGATGAGCCTCGCGGGGGTGCGGGAGTACAACGCCGACCAGCCGGAGCACCAGCAGGCCGCGGTGTCGTTCTGGCACGACCTGCCCACAGGTGCGCTCACCGGGTCCTGACGGCTACCAGCGAGGTTCGCTGCGCACCAGCTCTTCGACCAGGTCGGGCGCCATCGGCTTGCCCATCAGGTAGCCCTGCGCCCGGTCGCAGCTCATCGAGCGGAGCCGGTCGAGCTGAACCGTGGTCTCGACGCCCTCGGCTATGACGAGCAGGTCATGGGCATGGGCGAGGTCGATGACCGCCGCGACGACCGCGTCGTCGCGTGAGCTCTGACCCAACCGGCTCACGAACGACCGGTCGATCTTCAGGAAATGCAGGTGGAACCGCTGCAGGTAGGCCAGCGCGGAGTAGCCGGTGCCGAAGTCGTCCAGGCCCACGGCCATGTCGAGCTCGGTGATGCGGCGCAACGAGTCGCGAACGGCAGGATTGGTCGTCAGCAGGCTGCGCTCGGTGAGCTCGACCCGGATCGAGGAACCGGCCACGTCGTACCACGCAAGTGCCCGGCGCAGCCGGTCGACGAACGAGGGGTCCTCGAGCGAGCGCGCCGACACGTTCACCGACATCCGCCGCAGCGACACACCCTCGGTCGTGGACCATCGAGCGAACTGTCCCACCGCGAGCTCGAACATCCGGGCGTCGACCTCGACGATGAGCCCCGTCTCCTCGGCGACGTCGATGAAGTGCGCGGGGACGACGAGTCCGCGTTCCGGGTCCTTGATCCGGGCGAGGACCTCCATGCCGATGATCCGGCCGTCCGTCAGGTCGATGATCGGCTGGTAGAGCGGGATCAGCAGGTCCTCGGTCACCGCGCGGCGCAACAGGCCCTCCGACTCGAGCCGCGCGACCGCCTTGGCCCGGAGCGCGTCGTCGAAGAGGGCGTACTGGTCGCGGCCGGCGTCCTTCGCGCGGTAGAGCGCGAGGTCGGCCTCCCGGTAGAGGTCGCTCGGGGTGCGGTCGGCGGACTCGGCGACGGAGATGCCGATGCTCACGGTCGCGACGATGGAGTCGGCGCCGGGGGCGAGCACGTAGGGCTGGCGGAGGACCTTGAGCAGGCGCACCGCGACGGCGTGCGCCTCGCTCGGGCTGCGCAACCCCTCAGCCAGTACGACGAACTCGTCGCCGCCGAGCCGCGCCACCGTCGCGTCGGCGCGGGTGACGGCCTCGATCCGGCTCGCCACCTCCACGAGCAGGGCGTCGCCCACCTGGTGGCCGAGCGAGTCGTTGACCAGCTTGAAGCGGTCCACGTCGAGCATCAGCAGGGCCGCGCAGCTGGACTCGCGGTGGAGCCGCGCCAGCGCCTGGTCGAGCCGGTCGTTGAGCAGCGTGCGGTTGGCCAGCCCGGTGAGGGTGTCGGTCAGGGCCAGCCGCTCCAGCTCGGCCTGCTCCTTCCGGCGCTCCGTGACGTCCAGCGCGTGCGAGATCAGGTAGAGCGGCTCGCCCTGGGCGTCCTGTGCCACGGCGCTGGTGAGCCACGCGAAGACGGTCCGCCCGTCGCGGTGCCGGAACCGCTTCTCGAAGGCGACCGACCGGGTCTCGCCGTCGAGGATCCGTTGGAACAGCTCGGTGTCGCGCTCGACGTCGTCGACGTGCGTCAGCGCAGCAAGGGACAGCGAAGGGATCTCGTGCGCGTCGTAGCCCAGCATCCGGCAGAACGCGTCGTTCGCCCGCAGGTAGTGCCCGCGGGTCTCGCCGACCAGCCCGATCATGGACATGCCGATCGGCGCGTTGTCGAACGCGACCCGGAAGTGCTGCTCGCTCGCCGCGAGCGCCTCGGCGAACTGCTCCCGGCCGGTGATGTCCTGCGCCGTCCCCCACAGGTGCGCAACCTCGCCGGCGTCGTCCAGCGCCACGTCGCACTGGTTCCAGTGCAGCCGGTAGCCACCGTCCGCGTGCATGACGCGCACCACCATCTGCTGCGGGAGCCGGGTCTGCTGCACTTCCTGGCCCATCTGCAGGACCCGGTCGTAGTCGTCCGGGTGGATGAGCGTTCGGTGTGTCTCTGTCGTGGGTTGGTAGGTCTCGGGGCGCAGACCGAGCAGCTTGTACATCTCTGGAGACCAGGTGATCTCCTCGGTCTGCAGGTTCACCTGCCAGGTGCCCAGGCCCACCAGCTGCTGCGCCGCGCTCAGGTGCCGCTCGCTCTCGCGCAGGGCCTCGGTTGCGGCCCGCTGCTCGGTGATGTCGGCGAACGTGGAGACGACGCCGGTCATGACTGCCTCGGCGTCGCGCATCGGCACTGCGTTGACGAGGCACCAGCGCAGACCGTGGTCGGGTGTGTGGACGCCGAGCACGCGGTTGCGCTGCGCTTCGCCGGACTCCAGCGCACGGTGATGCGGCAGCTGGTCGGTCGGCCACTCGGTCCCGTCTTCCCGGACGATGCGCCACGTCTCGTCGTCGCCGCTGCTGCCCTTGCCCTGCATGAACTCCTGGCTCACGCCGAGGATGCGCCCCGCGCTCTCGTTGGCGAACACGACTGCCCCGGAGAGGTCGTGCGCCATGAGCCCCTCCGTCATCGCGTCCAGCGCGGCCTCTGACCGGGACCGGAGCCGCTCGCTCTCCTGCCGGGTCAGTGCCAGCACGAGCCGGTGCGCGGCCACCTCGGCCAGCATGCTCAGCATCTCGAGGTCGTTCTCGGTGAACGCGTCCGGTCTCGGCGAGACCGCCGCGACCAGGCCGATGGCGGCGTCCTCGTGGACGAGCGGGACCACCACGGATGAGCGCGTGTCCGTACGCCGGTTGATGTCGGGGTCGGTCCGGGGGTCGTCCCACTCGTCGCGGCACAGCTGTGGCTTCTGGGTCGTTACCGCCAGCCCGCCCAAGGTCCCGGCGACGGGGATCTGGGCGCCCGCCGGAGGGCCGATGCCGCCGACACTGGCCCGGGCGACCAGGACGTCACCAGAGAGCTGTGCGGTCAGTGCCCCGTCGGCGCCGAGCAGAGCCTGAGCGGTCTCCGCCAGCATGATGAAGATCGTCTGGGGATCGGTCGGGGAGCAGGCCAGCAGCCGCTGCGCGTCGATCACGCGCCTGAGGTCCTCGGCCGAGGGCGTTGCTGCAGGCCCACCCGCGGGAGCCGCGTCGGGTTGCTCGGATGTCGCCTGCGCGGCGGTCACTCTCACACCTTCGCATCGGCCGGGCCACTAAAGGACCTGAGAAGGGGAATTCGTTACTCGCGAGCCGGGCCCGGTGACCGTTTCCGCCCGATCGGTGGGCCGGGTAACCTGTGCCTGCGGTCGCCGCCGGGCTCGGCGCGGGCCGCGGGGAGGCGTCGCCTAGTCCGGTCTATGGCGCCGCACTGCTAATGCGGTTTGGGGCTTCAACCCCATCGAGGGTTCAAATCCCTCCGCCTCCGCCACGTATCAGTCGGGGCCGGAGTGCCCCTGCGGCCAACGCCACAGCGCACTCCGGCCACCCGACGCGAGGCGCTAGCTCCCGTACGTCGAGCCCCCGTTGGGGTTGCCCCCAGGGCCGTTGCTGCCGCCCGCCTGCTCGGCCACCGCATCCTTGGACTGCTTGGCCTGGCCCGCGACATCCCCCGTCGCCGACTGCGCCTCGTCCTTGACGGTCGATGCAGCATCGGTCGCGGTGGACTTGATGGACTGGGCGGCCTGCTGCGCCGGCTCCCGGAGGTTCTCCTTGGCCTGCTGGGCGGCTTCGCTCAGGGGCGCGGTGATCTTGTCCGAGTGCTCGGAGGCCTTGTCCTTGACCGCCGTTGCGGCCTGCTTCTCCTTCTCCGACGCAGGCAGCAGCGACGACAGGAGCCAACCGGCGCCGAAGGCGATCACGCCTGCCGCCAACGGGTTTCCCTGCGCCTTCTGCCGGGCCGAGCTGCGGCGCCGACGACGCGGTGTCAGCGACGCTCGACGCCGCGGACGAGACCTTGTCCTGTGCGGTACCGAGACCGCCGCCTGCGGCGCTCTTCGTGTCGGTCGCGCTGCCCATGACCTTCTCCTTCACGCTGCTCACGGCGCCACGGGCGCGCTCGACGCGGCGCTCCATGACCTTGGTGGGGCTGACCTTCTCGGTCAGCAGGTCGACGTCGGTGCTGAGCTCTCGTCTGGTGCGCTCGATGTCGCGACGGATCTCGTCCGGGTTGTTTGACATGCTCATCTCCTCATCGGCCCTTCAGAGCGTCGGGCACCTCTTTGAGCGTCGCTACGGTCCGCTCAGGCTTGGGGTTGACGTCACGCATCCGCTTGCGGCCGATGCTGAACAGGACTGCTGCGATGACGGCCCAGATGGCTGCCACGATCAGCGCCGCCCAGCCTTCGTCCATGCCGTTGGCCAGCGCCCACCACAACGCGATGGACAGGAACAGGGCGACCATGTAACCGGCAAACCCGGCACCGCCCAGCATGCCGGCGGCCTTGCCGGTCTTGCTGGCCTCCTGCTTGAGCTCTGCCTTCGCCAGCTCGAGCTCCTGGCGCATCAGGGTCGACAGGTCGTTGGTGACCTCCCCGATCAGCGCACCGACCGACGTGTCCGACACGTCGGGCCGCTCACTCTGGTACGCGCCGGTCGAAGGCATCGAGACGCCGGGCATCTCCTCGTCGAACGTGCTGCGCGAGGGGTGCCCGCCTTGGGACATCGTCATCGCCGCTCCTCCTCCATGCCGAGTCCCCCACCGGTCGCGCCCTGGCGCGCAGGAGTCCGCTCCGGCTCGACCACCAACGGGCCCGCCTCGGGGTTGCGTGTGCCGGCTGCACTCGTGGCCGGTGAAGGACCCTTCGGCTCCCGGCGAAGTGGTGCTGTAGACGGCCGTGCTCGCCTGGTCGCCGATCGGGGTCGCGGTGGGCATCGCGCCTCCCGCCGCAACGACGGTGCCGCCCGTGGACGGGGAGGAGTCGTTGGCCGCGACCGCGCCGCGGGTGAGCCGGCCCGCGGCCACACCGGCCAGCGCCGCACCGATCAGGAAGGTGCCGGGCTTGCGCCGGGCCAGCTGACGGATCTCCTCGATCAGGCTGCCGGGATCGCGCTGTTCCAGCCAGCCGGCGAACTCGTGTGCCTTGTCCGCGGCCTGCCGGGCGAGGTCGCCGGTCATTCCGCCCTGGGCACCGTTGCCCTCGGCCATGGAGCGCAGCTCGTCCGCAAGCGACCGCAGGCCGCCGACTGCCTTCTCCTTCTGCGCGCCGGCCTGCTCGGTGACCTGGCTGCCGGCCTGGTCGATGATGTCCTTGGCCTGGCGCTTGGTCTCCCCGGCGACGTTCTTGGCCTGCTCGGTCGCCGTGGTGGCGACCTGGCTGGTGGCGTCCTTCGCGGTCTGGCCGACGTTCGCGGCCTCGTCCTTCGCGGTCTGCGTCGAGCTCTGGCCGGCCGACGTGCCGGCACCCGTGGTGGTGGGGGGCTGGTAACCGCTCGATGGGTTGCTCATGGTGTCCTCCGTGTCCCGCCCCTGCAGGTCTGAAGGGGCGTGCTGGGAGGCTGTGTTGCCGGGGGAGGCGCGTCGAAACCCGCTCGGGTCAGTCGGCGCCGAGGCGGGCCCGGAGGGCGTCGAGCTCGGTCCAGAGCATCGCCGGGACCTTGTCGGAGCCGATCTTGTCGAACCACTCCTGGATCTGCGGCAGCTCCTCGCGCCACTCCGCGACGTCGACGGCGAGGGCCTTCTCCAGCTGGTCCGCCGTCAGGCCGAGCCCGGCCACGTCCAGGGAGTCGGGGGTTGGCACCCGGCCGATCGGCGTCTCGACAGCACCGGCGATGCCCTCGATCCGCTCGACGACCCATTTGAGCACCCGGCTGTTCTCGCCGTAGCCGGGCCAGAGGAACGACCCGTCGTCGTCGCGACGGAACCAGTTGACATAGAAGATCTTGGGAAGCTTGGAGGCGTCGGCTTCCTTGCCGATCGAGATCCAGTGCCCGAAGTAGTCGCCCGCGTTGTAGCCGATGAACGGCAGCATCGCCATCGGGTCACGTCGTACGACGCCGACGGCTCCCGTGGCCGCCGCGGTCGTCTCCGAGGACAGCGTGGCGCCCATGAAGACACCGTGCAGCCAGTCGCGGGCCTCGGTGATCAGGGGGATGGTGGTCTTGCGCCGCCCGCCGAAGAGGATCGCCGAGATGGGCACGCCGCGCGGGTCGTCGTACTCCGGCGCGATGATCGGGCACTGCTTGATGGGTGTGCAGAACCGGCTGTTGGGATGAGAGCTCGGTTCCCCCGACTCGGGAGTCCAGTCGCGGCCCTTCCAGTCGGTGAGGTGCTCGGGCGGCTCCTCGGTCATGCCCTCCCACCAGATGTCACCGTCGTCTGTCATCGCGACGTTGGTGAACATCGAGTTGCCCCGGGCGATCGTGCGCATCGCGTTGGGGTTGGTGTGCCAACCGGTGCCCGGTGCGACGCCGAACAGACCGAACTCGGGGTTGAGTGCGTAGAGCCGGCCGTCCTCGCCGAAGCGCATCCAGGCGATGTCATCGCCGAGCGTCTCGACCTTCCAGCCCTCGATCGTGGGCTCGACCATCGCGAGGTTGGTCTTGCCGCAGGCACTCGGGAACGCCGCGGCGACGTAGTAGACCTGTTGCTGCGGGGAGGTCATCTTCAGGATCAGCATGTGCTCGGCCAGCCAACCCTCGTCACGCGCCATGACCGAGGCGATCCGCAGCGAGAAGCACTTCTTGCCGAGGAGGGCGTTGCCGCCGTAGCCGGAGCCGTAGCTCCAGATCATCCGCTCCTCGGGGAACTGGGTGATGTACTTCGTGTCGCTGCACGGCCATGGCACGTCCTGCTGACCCGGCGCCAGTGGTGCGCCGACGGAGTGCAGACAGGGCACGAAGTCAGCGCCGGTGTCGCCCTCGCCCATCCGCTGGAGGACCGAGGTGCCCATGCGCGCCATGATGCGCATCGAGCACACGACGTACGCCGAGTCGGTGATCTCGACGCCGAACATCGGGGCCTCTGCCTCGAGCGGACCCATGCAGAACGGGATGACATACATCGTGCGGCCGCGCATGCACCCGCGGTAGAGGTCAGTCATCACCTCCTTCATCTCGTCGGGGTCCATCCAGTTGTTCGTGGCCCCGGCGTCGGCCTCGTTGCGCGAGCAGATGAACGTGCGGTCCTCGACCCGCGCCACGTCGGAGGGGTCGGACGCGCACCAGAACGAGTTGGGCTTCTTGTCCTGCGCGAGGCGAACCAGGGTGCCTGCGTCGACGAGCTCGGCAGTCAGCCGGTTCCACTCGTCGTCCGAGCCGTCGCACCACACGACCTGCTCCGGCTGGGTCAGCTCGGCGACCTCGCGGACCCAGGCAAGGAGCCGCTGGTGGGTCGTCGGAGAGTCGATCGCTTCGGCAGTCATCTGTGGTCCGCATCCCTTTCGATCTTCCGGTCACGGTAACCCCTGGAGCACCCTCCGTGGCAGGGGGGTTGTGACGGCAACGGAGGGGGTACCTCCCGAAACGCCCCCTGTCGCCCTCATCCGGGAGTTCAGATGTCGATCCGCCGATCCGCCCAGCAGCACCGCCATCTCCGTGACGCCGGCAGCACCGCGTCCGGGTTCCTGATCGCGATCCTGCTCCTCGCCGCCATCGGGGTGGCCGCGTTCTTCTACTTCGGCGGCGAGGCCGACGTCGACATCAACGAGCCCAACGTCGACGTGAGCACCAGCGCCGAACCCACCTGATCGGTCTCCGGATCCCGCACGCGAGAAGGGCCCGCCGGTCGAGACCGGCGGGCCCTCCGACGTTCTTCAGCCGCCCGCGGGGCCTGTAACATCGTGTCCGGCCCAATCGGCCAGGCGCCCGTAGCTCAACGGATAGAGCACTTGACTACGGATCAAGAGGTTGGGAGTTCGAGTCTCTCCGGGCGCGCACGTGCTGACCTGCGGCGGTCAGGTGGGCTGCCAGAGCTCAACCCGATTGCCCTCCGCGGACCCGGAAGTTGAGCATCGTCTGCTGGCCAGGCGAACCGAAGTAGTCCGTGTCGGACTCGAACGTCGCGAACACCGTCGGTCCGCCGTCGGGCCAAGCCGAACGCAGATGGGACAGACTGGTCCAGCCCATGGCGAGAGGAGCAGCGGTTGGCCAGTCCCTCGACGATCGCGGCCGCCCGCCTGGTCAGTGGCGGCCGCCAGCGTGCCGATGCCGTGGTCGAGATCGCGAACGGGCGGGTGACTGGTGTCCGCGACCAGGCGCCGGGCGAGCGGTACGACGTGGTGCTGCCGGACGGCGTGCTCGTGCCCGGACTGCTCGACATGCAGATCAACGGGTGCTTCGGCGTCGACTTCGCGACCGCGGCTCCCGCCGACTGGGGCGTGATCGCCGCCCGGATGCCCGAGACCGGAGTCACCGCATTTTCGCCCACCTTCATCACCGCCCCGGTCGCCGAGCATGCCGCATCGTTGCGCCGGCTCGCCGAGGTGCGGGCCGAACCGCCGTCCGGGTCACGGGTCCTGGGCGCGCACGTCGAGGGCCCGTTCCTCTCGGCGGCCAGGCGCGGGGCGCACAACCCGGCCCACCTCTGTGATCCCACCGCGGACGCGGTCGCGACCCTGATCGACGCGGGACCGCCCGGGACCCTCGCCGTTGTGACGCTGGCGCCCGAGCGCGCGCATGCCCTCGAGGCGATCAAGCTTCTCACCGACGCCGGAGTCGTGGTCAGTGTCGGGCACAGTGACGCGACCGGTGCCCAGGTGGCGGCAGCAGCAGACGCCGGGGCGCGGGCCGTCACCCACCTGTTCAACGCCCAGCGCCCGATGCACCACCGCGAGCCCGGTGTGACCGGTCGCGCGCTCGTGGACGACCGGCTCTCGCTCGGGCTGATCGTCGACCTCCACCATGTGGCGCCGGACGTCGTGCTCCTTGCCTTCCGCGCCGCTGGTGACCGCATCGTGCTGGTGACCGACGCGGTCGCGTCCGCCGGCATGCCGCCGGGGCGCTACGAGCTCGGCGGCGAGCCGGTGCTGGTCGAGCCCGGCCGGCCTCCGGTGCGGGAGGACGGTGCCTTCGCCGGGTCAAGCCTGCGGCTGGACGAGTCGGTGCGCAACACGGTCGACCTCGGGGTGCCGCTCGTCGTCGCCGTCGATGCAGCGACCAGGCGACCCGCCGACCTGCTCGGCCGGGCAGACCTGGGCCGGGTCGAGCCCGGAGCGCTCGCCGACCTCGCCTGGCTCGGGCCCGATCTGCTGACCCGGGCCACCTGGGTCGGTGGGACCTCCGTCTTCGGCGAGTCGGCCCCGCGCTGACCAGGATCAGCGCGGTGGCAGTCGCGCCTCGATGGAGTCGCACACGGTGCGGAGGACCTCGACCCGCGCCCAGCGCTTGTCCTCTGCAGCGATCACGTGCCACGGCGCGGCGGCATGGTCCGTGCGCTCGAGCATGTCCTCCACGGCCTGCTCGTACTGCTGGCGCTTGTCACGATTGCGCCAGTCCTCGTCGGTGAGCTTCCACGCCTTCAGCGGGTCGTGGCGGCGCCGCTCGAAGCGACGAGCCTGCTCCTCGGGCGTGACGTGCATCCAGAACTTGACGAGGATCATCCCCTCCGCCGCGAGCGAGGTCTCGAACGCGACGATCTCGTCGTAGGCGCGTCGCCACTGCTCCTCGGTGGCGAAGCTCTCGACGCGCTCGACCAGCACCCGGCCGTACCAGCTCCGGTCGAAGACAGCCATCCCGCCCTGGCCAGGCAGCTTCGGCCAGAAACGCCAGAGGAAGTGGTGGCGCTTCTCGTCGTGGGTCGGCGCGGCGAACTGCGAGACGCGGACATGGCGGGGGTCGAGGTGATCGACCAGGCGCTTGATGGCACCGCCCTTGCCGGAGGCATCCCACCCTTCGAAGACGACGCACAGCGGCGGTCCCAGCGCACCACCCAGCTGTCCGCCCAGCGACAGCCGCAGGTGCAGCAGCCGGGCCTGCTCCTCGGCCAGCCGCGTCGCCTCGTCCCGCCGCGACAGCCGGACGGACAGATCCACCTCGTCGAGCCGGCCCATGATGCGAGCCTGCCAGGAAGACGCCTGCTGCGCCTCGTTTGTGCCAGGCTGATTCGGTGAGCGCCACCGACCCCGCCCAGACGAACGCTGGCTGGGTCGTCGTCGGCATCGACAACGGCGGCACCAGCAACAACGCGACCGTGCTGACGGCTGCGAACGAGTTCCTCGTCGACCACCTCGTCGAGGTGCCGAGCCGAGTAACCGAGGGCACTGCGCTCGCGGTCGAGGCGATGGAGTCCGCGTTGGACACCGTGCTGGCCGTCACCGGCGTCCACCGGTCGGCGGTGCGCGCGGTCGGCCTGGACACGCCCGGCCCGGCCAGCGCAGACGGCGTCATCTCGTCCCGGGGCTCGACCAACTTCTCCGACGAGCAGTGGTGGGGGTTCGACATCCGCGGTGCGCTGGAGGCCCGGCTGGGTCTGCCGGTGGTCTACAACAACGACGGCAACGCCGCCGCGCTGTACGCGCACCACGAGCACTTCGGCGCGGACGCCGTACGCCGGTCGTCGGTCGCCGCCATCGTGGGGACCGGTCTGGGTGGTGGCGTGGTCGAGCGGGGGCAGGTCGTGCGCGGCGCCGCCGGCATGGCCGGCGAGCTGGGCCACGTGATGATCCCGATGGAGGGCCTGCTGGAGCCGGACCAGCCGCTGCCGCAGTGCAACTGCGGCAACGTCGGCGACGCGGAGAGCGTCGCGTCGCTCACCGGCATCGTGAAAAACCTGCTGCCCTACTGGCTCACGCGTTACCCCGACCACCCGCTCGCCGCCATGCCCGTCGCGCAGGCCGCGAAGTCGGCGCGGGGTCTGGCTGCCGGCGGCGACGCCCTCGCGCTGAAGGTGTTCGAGCAGCAGGCGATCGCACTCGGCCGGCTGTTCACGATCGCGGCGCAGTTCACCGATCCGCACGCCTACTTCGTCGGCGGCGGCGTGGTCGAGACCGAGCCGGCGTTCCGGTCCTGGTTCGTCGACACCGTGCTGGCGAACACGAGCCTGCGGACCGAGCAGCGCGCGCTCACGACCATCGAGCTGATCCCGCACCTGGACATGGCCGGGGCGCGGGGTGCAGCCGTTGCTGCGCTCGCCGTCGCGGCCCGGCAACCGACCGACGCCTGATCCCGGCGTCCCACGCAAAGGAGAGCGATGACAGCGATCGACCGGTCCCGCCTGGGCTCGCTGCTCGAGCGGGAGCGCGCCGAGTTCGTCGCCCGCAACCCGCGCTCGCATGCGGCGTACAAGTCCTCCGAGCACTTGTTCGGCCGGGTTCCGATGACGTGGATGAACAAGGCGGCCGCCGGCTTCCCCGTCTACCTGGCGCACGCGCGCGGCGCGCGGGTGACCGACATCGACGGGCACGAGTACGTCGACCTGTGCCTGGGCGACACGGGCGCGATGGCCGGTCACTCGCCGGCGCCGACGGTCGCGGCGGTGCAGCGGCGGTTCGGCGAACTCGGCGGCGCGAGCGCGATGCTGCCGACCGAGGACGCGGAGTGGGTCGGCGCCGAGCTCAGCCGACGGTTCGGGATGGCTGCGTGGAGCTTCTCGCTGACGGCCACCGACGCGAACCGCTGGGTGCTGCGGCTGGTGCGGGCCGTCACCGGCCGACCCAAGATCCTCGTCAACAGCTACTGCTACCACGGCAGTGTCGACGAGTCGCTGATCGTCGTCGGGGCTGACGGGCAGGGGGAGAGCCGGGAGGGCAACGTCGGAGCGCCGGCGCCGGTCACGCAGACCAGCCGGGTCGCCGAGTACAACGACCTGGATGGCCTCGAGCGCGAGCTGGCCGCCGGTGACGTCGCGGCGATGCTGATGGAGCCCGCGCTGACCAACATCGGCATCGTGTTGCCCGACCCCGGCTATCTGGACGGGGTGCGCGAGCTGACCCGGCGGTTCGGGGTGCTGCTCATCAACGACGAGACGCACACGTTCTCGGCCGGCCCGGGTGGCTGCACTCTCGCGTGGGGACTCGAGCCCGACCTGGTGACCGTCGGCAAGGCGATCGCCGGCGGCATCCCCGCCGGTGCCTACGGCATGTCCGCGGAGCTGGCCGACCGGCTGCAGCAGCGCACGGACCTCGACCTCATCGACATGGGCGGTGTCGGCGGGACGCTCGCCGGCAACGCCCTGTCGATCGCGGCGACGCGGGCGACCCTCGAGCACGTGCTGACCGACGACGCGTTCACCGGCATGACGGCACTGGCGACCCGGTTCACCGAGGGCGTCCAGCGGGTGATCGACGAGCAGGGGCTGACCTGGTCGGTCAACCAGCTCGGTGCGCGTGCGGAGTACCGCTTCGTCAGGCCGGCACCACGCAACGGCACCGAGTCACACCGCGCTCAGGACGACGAGCTGGACGACTACCTCCACGTCTACCTCGCCAACCGAGGCATCCTGCTGACGCCGTTCCACAACATGGCGCTGATGTGCCCGGCGACGACGGAGGCCGACGTGGACGCGCACCACGAGGTGTTCGCCGCCGCGGTGAAGGAGCTGGTCGGCTGAGCGTCAGCCGAACCGGAACCGAGTGCTGGTCACGAAGCCCGCTCCGGCGCGGAGCACGGTCGACGGGAACGCCGACTGGTTGGGCGAGTCCGGGAAGTGCTGGGTCTCCAGGCAGAAGGCGTCGCCTTTCTCGTAGGCTCGGCCCCCCTTTCCGACCACCGACCCGTCCAGCAGGCTGCCGGTGTAGAACTGCACGCCGGGCTGGTCGGTCCAGACCTCGAGCGTGCGTCCGGTCGCCGGGTCGCGGACCTGCGCCGCCAGCCGCTCCTCCCCGCGCACCATTCCGTCGATCGCCCAGTTGTGGTCGAAGCCGCCGGCTGCTCGCCGTACCTGCTCATCGGCCTGCCAGTCGCGCAGGGCCGCGCCGACCGGCCGGTAGGAGCGCAGGTCCATCGGTGTCCCGGCCACGTCGGCCAGCTCACCGGTCGGGATGAGAACCTCGTCGACCGGGGTGAAGCGGCTCGCCGGCAGCAGCACCTCGTGGTCCTCGACCGAACCCGAGCCGGCACCGGCGAGATTGAAGTAGGAGTGGTTGGTCAGGTTGACGACGGTCGCCTGGTCAGTGCTCGCCACGTAGTCGATGCGCAGCTCGGACCCCGTGACTGTGAACGTCACGCTCACTGTCAGCCGTCCCGGGAAGCCCATGTCGCCGTCGGGGCTCACGTGCGTGAGCTCGACCGAGTCGCCACTGGGGGCCTGCGCCGCCCACAGCGCCCTGTCGAATCCGACCGTCCCGCCGTGCAGGCAGTTGGGCCCGTCGTTGACGGGCAGCCGGTGCTCGACACCGGCCAGGGTGAACCGCCCGCCCGCGATCCGGTTGGCGTAGCGCCCGATCGTCGCCCCGAAGTAGGGATGCGGCGCCAGGTAGCCGGCGAGGTCGTCGAATCCCAGGACGACGTCGTCAACCCGGCCTTCCCGGTCGGGGACCAGCACCGACTGGACGGTCGCGCCGTAGGTCAGCACTGCCACCTGCAGCGCCTCGCCGCCGAGGACGAACCGCTCGACGCTGCGCCCGTCGTCCAGCCGGCCGAACTCGCTGCGCGCCACGCTCGTCAGCCTTTCGTACGGGCGCGCCACCATGCGGATCGGGGAGCCATCACGGGGCTGGCCGTGCCGGAACCCTTGCCGATGCCGGTCAGGATCTCGGCCAGCGCGGCCCGGGCGTCCTGATGGGCGACCCAGCCCAGCACGTCACGGGCCCGCGACGTGTCCATGACCGGTGCCGACGAGGCCAGGTCGACCCAGCCCGGGTCGGTTGGTTGCAGACGGAGCCGCCAGGTGAGATCGACCACCCGTCGTACCAGCGAGGCGGGTGCCCGCACCCGGCGTGCGTGCAGCACCTCGGCGACGCGCTCCGGTGTCATCACCGGCGGGGCTGCGAGGTTGAAGGCGCCTGGGGTCCGCTGGTCCAGGACCCGCCAGTACGCATCTGCGACATCAGCCGCGTGCACCCCCTGGAAGACGAACTCGTCGGGCAGCGGCAGCACCGGCGCGCGCCGAAGACCCAGCAGCCGGGTCGGGACCAGCGGGCCGAGGAAGTAGCGGGCAACCTCGCTGCCTGCGTCCTGCTGGAAGATCAGGCCCGGCCGCATGCGGGTCACGACCGGAGCGCCGGGCGAGCGCTCCAGGTCGTCGAGAGCCTGCTCGACGGCGGCCTTCTGACGTGAGTACGTCGAGCCGGGGACGCCGTCGGTCGGCCACGACTCGTCGACGGGCCGGTCCTTCGGGCCGGGACTGTAGGCACCCACCGACGACGCGTGCACGAGGTGGGCGACGCCGGAGGCGCTGGCAGCCTGGAAGACGCGGTGGCTGCCGTCGACGTTGGTCGCCGCCATGACCGCTTCGTCCCGGCCGGGCTGGATGGCCCAGGCGAGGTGCACCACCGCATCGGCGCCCGTGCACGCCTCTTTCAGGACCGCCGAGGAGGCCGGGTCGGCGATGTCGCAGCGCACCCAGCTGACCCGGTCGTACGCGGGCTCGCCCGGCGACGGAGGCCGGCGGCAGAGGCCGACGACGTCCCAGTCGGGAGCCGCGGCCGCCAGATGTCGGAGCAGGGCGGTGCCGACGTTGCCGCTGGCGCCGGTGATCACAACCCTCATGTCGACTCCTCGTTCCGGGGGGCCGCCTCGTGGCCCGGGCGGCCCGGCGTCCGGCGCGCCGCCTTGAGCTCGGCCTCGGCGACGTGGCGGCGACCGGCGACGAGCCGGTCCCGGACCCGCTGCTCCAGTTCGCGCAGCGTCGCGTAGTAGCCGTCGTCGTACTCCTCGACCACCTGGAAGGTCCACCGACCGGCGAGCACGTTGCGGCCGAGCAGGTCGGTGGCCACCTCGTCGGCGAGGTCGTCGGCGCCCGCCTCGCGCAGCAGCCGCACCGCGTCGTCGAGCTTGAAGTCGGCCTTGCCGGTGAGCCGGTGCAGCGCGTAGAGGTGGCCGCGCAGCTCCTCGACCACCTCGAGGGTCTCGCTCATCACGCCGGCGGCCTCGACCGCGACGTCCGTCGCGCCGGCCGGCCGACGGTCCAGGTCGCGCTCGGAGTCAGGCTGGGTCATAGCCGCTGGTCTGCCCGAGTCGGGTCAGGGGAAACTAGGGCGATGGACCATGGCACGAGCCTGACCAGGACGGCGACCTCGGCGACGCTGCACACTGCCTGACCGGCTGCGCCATCGGCGAGGTCTCGCTTCGGCGCGGCCGACTGACCTGCCCCGCGCGGCCCGCCGTACCGCCCGCATGCCGGGCATCCACGCGCTCCCCGGTCCCGTCCCCTAGGTTGGGCGGCCATGAGAGTCGGTGTGCCCGCGGAGACGCAGTCGGGAGAGCGGCGCGTTGCGCTGGTGCCCGATGCGGTGCCCCGCCTGGTCGCGGCCGGGCTCGAGGTCGCCGTCGCGTCGGGAGCCGGCCTCCGGGCCTACGCCTCCGACGAGGCCTACCGCGAAGCCGGGGCGACGGTCGTTGCCGACGTGCTTGCCGACAGCGACGTGGTGCTCAGTGTCGCGCCGCTGAGTCCTGAGCAGGTCGACCGGCTGCGGACCGGCACGATCACCATCAGCTTCCTGCCCACCGACGACGCCTCCCGGGTCGAGCGGCTGACCGCCCGCGGGGTCACGGCGTTCTCGATGGAGCAGGTCCCCCGGATCTCGCGCGCGCAGTCGATGGATGCCCTCACCTCGCAGGCCCTGGTCGCGGGCTACCGCTGCGCCCTCGTCGCCGCCCAGCGGCTGCCACGGTTCTTCCCGCTCTTCATGACCGCTGCCGGGACGGTCGCGCCGGCGAAGGTGCTCGTGCTCGGCGCCGGTGTCGCGGGGCTGCAGGCCATCGCCACGGCCCGCCGGCTCGGCGCGGTGGTGCAGGCGTACGACGTGCGCGCTGCCTCCGCCGACGAGGTGCGCTCGATGGGCGCGCACTTCATCGAGCTGGACCTGGAGGCGCTCGAGGGAGCCGGCGGCTACGCCCGCGAGATGACCGACGACCGGGCCGCCCGCCAGCGCGAGCTCCTCACGCCCTACCTCGCCGACTCCGACGCCGTCATCACCACCGCGGCGGTCCCCGGACGCAAGGCGCCGCTGCTCGTGACCGCCGACATGGTCGCGGCGATGCGGCCTGGCTCGGTGGTGGTCGACCTGGCGGCCGAGAGCGGCGGCAACTGCGAGCTGTCCCGGCCGGGTGAGGACGTGGATCACCACGGCGTGCTCGTGTGGGGCGCCAAGGACCTCGCCTCGTCGATGCCGGTGCACGCCAGCCAGCTCTACGCGCGCAACGTCTCCAACCTGCTGCTCCTGATGACCCATGAGGGAGAGGTCGTGCCCGACTTCGACGACGAGATCGTGGCGACGGCCTGCGTGACGGGACGGCCGGCATGAGCGAGGACATGGCACTGCTGACCATCTTCGTGCTGGCGTGCTTCGTCGGCTTCGAGGTCATCTCGAAGGTCTCCACCGTCCTGCACACGCCGCTGATGTCGGGCGCCAACGCGATCCACGGCGTGATCCTGGTGGGCGCGATCATCGCGACCGGGCAGGCCGAGGACACGGCCGCGCTGGTGCTCGGCCTCGTGGCGATCCTGCTCGCGACGCTCAACCTGGTGGGCGGGTTCGTCGTCACCGACCGGATGCTGGAGATGTTCGGGCGTGGCCGCCGCAAGCCCGCCGACCCGACCGACCCGACCCCGGCCGACGGCGCAGGGGAGCCGGGACGGTGAGCCAGGACTGGTCCGACCTCGCCTACCTCGTGGCGGCGGTGTGCTTCATCCTCGCCCTCAAGGGACTGTCCGGGCCGAAGACCGCCCGCGCCGGCAACCTGATCGGCGCGGCCGGAGCGATCCTCGCGGTGGGCGTCGTGTTCGCGGCCGAGGACCTCGACCACGTGGTGCCGATCGTCGTGACGATCGTCATCGGAGCCCTGGTCGGGACGATCGTGTCCCGCCGGGTCGCGATGACCGCCATGCCGCAGCTGGTCGCGGCGTTCAACGGGGTGGGCGGCGGCGCTGCCGCGATGGTGGCGCTGCTGGAGATGTCTGACGCCGACTCGCGCTCGACGTTGGTGGCGGCACTGTTCACTGTCGTGCTCGGGTCGATCAGCTTTGCCGGCTCGGCGGTGACCTTCGCCAAGCTGCAGGAGCTGATCACCGGGCGGCCGATCACGTTCCCCGGTGGGCCCTTCCTCTTCGGTGGCCTCGTGCTCGCCGACCTGCTCGCCTGCTGGTGGGCCTACGACCAGCAGCTCTCCGGTGGAGCCGCGCTGCCGGCTGCACTCGTCGTACTCATCTCGCTCCTCGTCGGTGTCCTGTTCGTGCTGCCGGTCGGCGGCGCGGACGTGCCGATCGTGATCTCGTTGCTCAACGCCTTCACGGGGTTGACGGTGGCCGCCAGTGGCTACGTCCTCGGCAACACGCTGCTGATCGTCGCGGGCACACTCGTTGGCGCCTCCGGCACGATCCTCACCCGGATGATGGCCGCGGCGATGGGCCGGTCGGTGTCGAGCATCCTGTTCGGGGCGTTCCAGGGTGGGTCGACGGCCGGGTCGCAGGAGGCGAGCGACCGGCCGGTGCGCTCGGCGCACGCCGAGGACGTCGCCGTGCTGCTGGGCTACGCGCGCAAGGTCGTCATCGTGCCGGGTTACGGGCTGGCGGTCGCCCAGGCACAGCACACGATCCACGAGCTGGTCGAGATGCTGGAGGCGCGCGGCGTCGACGTCTCCTACGGCATCCACCCGGTGGCCGGCCGGATGCCCGGACACATGAACGTGCTGCTGGCCGAGGCGAGCGTGCCCTACGAGAAGCTCAAGGAGATGGACGAGGCCAACTCGGCGTTCCCCCAGACCGACGTCGCCCTCGTGGTCGGCGCCAACGACGTGGTCAACCCGGCGGCCAAGACCAGCCCCGGAAGCCCGATCTACGGCATGCCCATCCTGACCGTCGACGAGGCCCGGGCCGTCGTGTTCCTGAAGCGCTCGATGCGGCCCGGCTTCGCCGGCATCGAGAACGAGCTGCTCTACGACCCGAAGACCACGCTGCTGTTCGGCGACGCCAAGGACTCCCTGACGAAGGTGCTGCAGGCCCTCAAGGGGCTGTGACCTAGGTCGCGTTCCCGTAACCCCCTGCCCGGGTAGTCGTTGGAAGGGGAGAACCGACCGGGAGGACTCTGCTCATGCACGAGGACCGGCGCGAGAAGCTGCACCGGGCCGTGGACGAAGCCGCCAGGGCCGAAGAGGACCACGACAAGCAGCAGCGCAATGCGGGGGTGGCCATCGGCCTGCTGTTCCTGCTCGTCCTGGCGCTGCTGGTCGCCGTCGTGACCGGCGGCACCGACGCCCTCACCCCCTGACCCGCGTCAGACCACGCCGTACAGGCGGTCGCCCGCGTCGCCGAGCCCGGGGACGATGTAGCCGAGCTCGTTGAGGCGCTCGTCCAGCCCCGCCGTGACGACCGAGACCGGCACCGGCGACGAGCCGAACGCCTTCTCCATCACCGCCAGCCCCTCGGGCGCGGCGAGCAGGCAGATCGCGGTGATGTCGTCGGCACCCCGGTCGAGCAGGAAGGTCAGGGCGGCCACCAGCGTGCCCCCGGTCGCCAGCATCGGGTCGAGCACGTAGCACTGGCGCCCGGAGAGGTCCTCGGGCAGCCGGGTCGCGTAGGTCGAGGCCTGCAGCGTCTGCTCGTCGCGGATCATGCCGAGGAAGCCGACCTCGGCCGTGGGCAGCAGCCGCATCATCCCGTCGAGCATCCCCAGCCCGGCCCGCAGGATCGGCACCACTAGCGGCTTGGGGGCCGCGAGGCGCACCCCGGTCGTCGGCGCCACCGGGGTGACGATCTCCACCGGCGAGGTGCGAACGTCGCGGGTCGCCTCATAGGCGAGCAAAGTGACCAGCTCGTCGGCCAGTCGGCGGAACGTCGGGGAGTCGGTTTGCTCGTCCCGCAGCGCCGTCAGCTTGTGGGCGACGAGGGGATGGTCGGCGACATGGGTCCGCATGGCCCCACAACCTAGCCGTGAGTCCCGATCCTCTGCCACGATGCCCGCGGGCCCGCATGTCCGCGGCCCGTGCGCGCCGGGAGGTGGGAGATGGCGGAGGAGACCATGGTCGACTTCGCCCTCGTGGCCTACCTCGAGGACGGTCAGTGGCAGGTCGGCTCCCTGCCACCCCGGGCGGCCGAGGACATGCACGCCTTCGTGCACGCGCTGCGCCAGCAGCAGTCCGACGGGGTCGCGCTGGGGCTGTGCTCCTACGGCGACGACTTCTTCCTCGCGGTGCGGCTGCACGGCGAGGACGTCCGGGTGCTGCTGTCCGACATCTCGGCCGTGGGCGAGTGGCCGATTGCGCAGCAGGCGCTCGAGCTGATCGACGAGCCGGAGCCGGAGGACGACGGGGACGTGGCGCCCTGCGGCGACCTCGGCATCTTCGCCGACCTCGGGGTCAGCCCGATGGAGGTGGCGGCGATCTGCGGGGAGCTCGAGCTCTACCCGGACGAGATGCTCGGACAGATCGCGACGCACATCGGGTTTGGGCCCCAGTTCGAACAGGCAGTTGACCCGGACAAGGTGTAGGACGGACTGGGAGTCAGGGTGGCCTACTTCACCGCGGTGCTGCTGCGCGACGGCGACAAGTGGTCGTCCCGCGATGTCGACCTGGACGACCTCAGCGACCTCGGCGAGCTGGCCGACCGGCTCCGCCTGATCGAGGCCGGCGACGAGCCCGTCCTGGTGATGATCGAGCGCGAGGACGCCTGGTGGGCCGTGGTCCGGGTCGACGGCGACGAGGACCCCCGGGTGTTCGTCTCCGATGCCACCGGAGCTCCGGCCAGCCCCTACGGCCGGTTCCTGGACACCCCCAGCACCACGGGCGACGAGGCCGCCACCGAGGGCGCCTGCGGCGGTGACTTCGACGTGCTCGCCGACCTCGGCACGTCACCGGACGACCTGCGCGAGATGTGCGAGGACGAGACGGTGCCGATGGACGCCCTGGCGGCCGTGGCCGAGGCAGGCGGGTTCGCCGAGCTGCTCGACTCCCTACGCTGACGGGCGTGCAGCAGCCGTACGACGAGTGGATGCGGCTCGCGCTGGACGAGGCGCGGCTCGCCCTGGCCACGGACGACGTGCCGGTCGGCGCGGTCGTGGTCGACGGCTCCGGCGAGGTGGTGGGCCGCGGACACAACGAGCGGGAGGCGATGGGGGATCCCACCGCGCACGCCGAGATCCTGGCGCTCCGCGAAGCCGCGGCCACTGTGGGCTCGTGGCGGCTGGACGGCTGCACCCTGGTGGTCACGCTGGAGCCGTGCACGATGTGTGCGGGGGCGCTGGTGCTGGCCCGGGTGCCCCGGCTCGTCTACGGAGCGGTCGACGAGAAGGCCGGCGCGGTCGGGTCGCTCTGGGACGTCGTACGGGACCGTCGCCTCAACCACCGGCCCGAGGTCGTGGCCGGGGTCCTCGCCGGCGAGGCGGCTGAGGAGCTCCGCTCGTTTTTCCGGACCCACCGCGACGTCCGGTAATCTCTGCGGCGGTGGCGTGTCCGAGCGGCCGAAGGAGCACGCCTCGAAAGCGTGTGACGGTGCAAGCCGTCCGTGGGTTCAAATCCCACCGCCACCGCCAGACCACCGGGCCCCGAAAGTCGGCCTCTTTCGGGTTCCGGTCAGGGTGCGGGGAGTGCTCCGTCGTCAGAGATCTGGCGGGCCTCGTCCTCGAAGATCGCGATCTCGGCGGTGGCCATGTCGATCGCGGCGCGCAGGCCACCGGTGCCGAAGCGGTCGCGGATCGCCGCGATGCGCTCGGCGATGAAGGGATCGACCTCGGCGGAGAACTGTGTCATGTCGACGACCTAACCATCGTCACGGTTGCTCAGTCCAGCGGCGAGTCGGTCTCGCGTACGACGAGGTCGGTCGGGGCGTTGTGCACCGCCGGGACCTGCCCGAGCCGACCGGCCTGGAAGTCCGCGAACGCCTGGCGCACCTCGGCCTCGGTGTTCATCACGAACGGACCTGCCCACGCGACGGGCTCGTGCAGCGGCCTGCCGCCGAGGAGCAGCACCTCCATCTGCGGGGTGTGGCTGTCCTGGGTCTGGTCCGCGCTCACGGTGACCGCGTCACCGCCGCCGAGGACGGCGAGCTGGGCGGCATGCAGGGGACGCTGCTCGGCGCCAACGGTTCCGCGGCCGGCGAGCACGTAGACCAGCGCGTTGAACTCGGCCGGCCACGGCAGGTCGAGACGGGCTCCCGGGCTGACGGTCGCGTGCAGCATCGTCATCGGGGTGTAGGTGGAGCCCGGGCCGCGGTGACCAGCCACGTCGCCGGCGATCACCCGCACCAGGGCGCCGCCGTCGGAGGAGGAGAGCAGCGCCACCTGGTCGCTGGACAGGTCCTGGTAGCGCGGCTCCACCCACTTCTGCGCAGCGGGCAGGTTGACCCACAGCTGCAGCCCGTGGAACAGGCCGCCGCTCATCACGATGTGCTCCGGAGGGGTCTCGATGTGCAGGATCCCCTGGCCGGCGGTCATCCACTGCGTCCCGCCGTCGCTGATGAGCCCGCCACCGCCCATCGAGTCGTTGTGCTGCAGCAGGCCGTCCATCATGTAGGTCACGGTCTCGAAGCCACGGTGCGGGTGCCAGGGCGTGCCCTTCGGCTCGCCGGGTCCGTAGTCGACCTCGCCCATCTGGTCGAGGTGGATGAAGGGGTCGAGGTCGGCCAGGTCGGCGCCGGCGAAGGCGCGGTAGACCGGAAAGCCCTCGCCCTCGAAGCCGCGAGGTGCTGTCGAGACCGAGCGGACCGGACGCTGCGTGGCCACCGCCGGGTCGGGCGCCGGGATGCGCGGCAGGACGGTGATGTCGTCGACGGTGACAGCGGGCACGGTGGGCTCCTAGTGCAGGTCGCGGCGCTTGAACAGCAGCACCCCGGTAACAACGACCACCGCCGTCAGGATTCCCAGCACCAGGCCGCCGCGCACGTTGCTGATCAGCACCTCGCGCACCCCGTCGCCGAAGGGGTCGTTCTCGTAGATGTAGACGGTGTGGCCGTTGCGGGACAGCAGCCCAGACACGTTCTCGACCAGCAGCCATGGCTGCCAGCTGGGCAGGAAGCCGCGAACGACGTTCTCGATGATCACGACGTAGACGAAGCCCGCGCCGAGGGCTGCGGCCGTGTTCCGGATCAGGTTCGCGATCCCGAATCCCAGTAGCGCCGTGAGCACGACGAAAAGCACGGCCCGACCCTGCTGGCCGTAAAGGTCCGACCAGAAGTCCGCCGGCAGGTTGTCGCGGTCGCCCCGGGTCCGGGCGATGATCTCGGCGGTGCCCCACCAGATCGCTTGGGTCAGTACGCCGAGCAGGCCCGCCGCTGCGGCGGTGACCGCCAGCTTGACGCCCATGACCTTGAGCCGGCGCGGTTCCCAGAAAAGCAACGCCACCATCGACCGGCTGGACCACTCCGCGCCGACGTACGTGGCCCCGATCAGGAAGGCGAGCATGGCCGTCGCGACCCCGACGGCGACCGCGCCGGCCGGCAGGGCCTCCGCGAGCTCGAACGGCGGCCGGTCGATGAAGTCGGCGGCGCGGAAGTCCGACGCGTTCGCCTCGGGGCCGCAGAACTCGTCCACCGGCAGCTCGGCCGGTCTGTTCGGGTCGTTGACGCACTGCTCGCGGAACTTGTTCTGTTCGGCGACCACCTCGTCGCGCGTGCGCTCGGCCTCCGCGAGACGCTGGCGGTGGGCTTGGAGAACTGCGTGACGGCGATGAGCGGCATCGCGATGAGGTAGCCCACGAGCGACAGCAGCAGCATCCAGCGGATGAACCGTCTTGAGCGGAACCGGTGCGCCTCCGCCCGGAACAGCGAGCCACGTCCCAGCGGTGCCGGCTCGGCCGGGCCGGCGACGTCTGCGGGCTCGAGCACCGTGGGCGTCGTGGTCATGACTGCTCCCGGGTGAGCTCGAGGAACACGCTCTCGAGGTCCGCCTCGATAGGGGAGAGCTCGCTGAGGTAGTGGCCGCGGTCGGCCAGAGCGCGCGTCACGGTCGACGGGTCGACCACACCGTGGACCCGCCAGGCGTCACCCATTCCGGTCACCGAGAAGCCCGCCTCGTCGAGCACGGACTTCGCGCCCACCGGGTCGGGCACTCGCAGCCGGATGTCCCCGGTGGCCTTGCCGGCGAGCACCTCCCGCACCGGCCCGGTCGCGACGCACCGGCCGCGGGCCAGGATCGTGACGTGGTCGCAGACCTGCTGCACCTCGGCGAGCAGGTGGGACGAGAGAAAGACAGTGGTACGCCGTTCGCGGCCGAGGCGCTGGATCAGCTCGCGGACCTGTCGGATGCCGGCCGGGTCGAGACCGTTGCTCGGCTCGTCCAGGATCAGCAGTCGGGGGTTCTTGAGCAGCGCAGCGGCGATGCCGAGCCGCTGCTTCATCCCCAGGGAGTAGGACTTGAACCGGTCGTCGGCGCGCTCGCGGAGGTCCACCAGCTCGAGGCACTCCTCGACCCGTTGGCGCGGGACACCGGCGGTCTCGGCGAGCAGCCGCAGGTTGAGCCGGCCGGAGAAGTTCGGGAAGAACAGTGGCGTCTCGACGAGTGCGCCGACGGAGCCGATGACCTCGGGCAGCGCGCGAGGGACTGGCTGGTCGAGCAGTCGCATGTCACCGGTGTCGGCGGAGATCAGACCGAGCAGCATCCGGATCGTCGTGGTCTTGCCGGACCCGTTCGGCCCGAGGAAGCCGTGCACCCCTCCGGTGTCGACATGGAGGTCGAGCCCGTTCAGTGCGCGTTCCGGCGGCTTGCGCCGTCTGCGATAGGTCTTGTGCGCCCCCGTGACCTCGATCACCGTCATGGTTCGGGAGTCTCGCAGAGTTTCGGGTCAGCAGCCTTCAGGGCGAGGAGTGGGTGTCGGCGTAGCGGCGGCCGCGGCAGCCTTGGGCGGGACGAGCTTCTTGAAGGTCGCGCCCAGGACGAGGTCGACGGAGGCGTCCTTGCGCTGGTCGGGCACGAGGACGACCTGCCCCACGTGGGCGGCGACCGTGTGTGCGGCGTCAGCGCCCGCCGTACTGGACCGCACCTCGGCGAGGCCGGTCACCGTCGCGCTTGAGCGGGTCGTTGCTGACCTTGCCGACCTTGAAGCCGCGCTTCTTCAGCTGGGTGGCGACGGCGGAGGCGAGGCCCCGTCGCTGCGTCGCGTTGTAGACGTTGACCTTCACCTTGGCGGCGGGCACGACCGTCGCGGGCGGTGCGGTCGGCGGGCAGCTGACCTGGGGGGTGGCGACGTCGTCGTCAGTGCTGAGGTTCAGGTAGCGCCACGTGGCAAACGCGGTTCCGGCCAGCAGGAGCACCAGCAGCACCAGCAGCAGTCGGCTGCCCTTCCCGCCGCTCCCGCGCCTGGACGGCGACAGGTCCCGGTTCCCGAGCGGGTTGAGCATGCTCATCAGTCGGGCAGACTCAGGACGCGGGCGTGCAGGACGTGGCGCTGCTGCAGGGCTGCCGCAACGCGCGGTGCAGGCCGTCCTCGAGGTAGAGGGTGCCGCGCCACTCGACGACGTGGGCGAACAGGTCGCCGTAGAAGGTGGAGTCCTCGGCGAGGAGGGCGTCCAGGTCGAGCATCCGCTTGGTGGTCACCAGCTGGTCCAGCCGGACCTGGCTCGGGGCCACGTCACCCCACTGGCGCTGGGTGTACTGGTGATCGGGATAGGGGCGATGGTCGCCGACGGCCTGGAAGATCACCCTGCCGAGGATAGGCTCCGACCACTCAAATCGGACACTCACAGCGCTGGGAGACCGGGATGTCGGACGATCTGATCGCCTCCGTGCAGAAGGGCTACACGTTCGACGGCCCGGCTCTCGAGCTCGGCGCGCTGGTCGTCGACGGCACCGCGCACCCCGACGCGGGCGTGCGCATCCCGCTCGCGATGGTCAACCGGCACGGCCTGGTCGCGGGCGCGACCGGCACCGGCAAGACCAAGACGCTCCAGCTGATGGCCGAGCAGCTCGGCTCTCGGCGTGCCGGTGTTCGCGGCCGACATCAAGGGTGACCTGTCCGGTGTCGCGAGTCCGGGGGAGTCGGGCGAGAAGGTGACGAAGCGAGC